>PLXC01000065.1 GCA_003151275.1 Candidatus Melainabacteria bacterium | reverse complement strand
AATCTCCTTTCAAGTCGCAGCCAAGATTTTGCCAAATCTTGTCCCTAACATCAAATCGTTGGTTCCAGAGGTTGATGACAAATGAGCGACAAGCTAATCGGTCGTATAGACAATTCGAGTGACTCGGGCAGTAGCCATCAGTTTTCGCAGCCCTGGACTCCGCAAGCAATGAGGCCAACTCTGGATACGTCCCTACCCAGTTCGCAGGTGCCAGGCGAATTTGGAAACCTCGAATTGGTGGACAGCAGCCATCAACAGTTGAAAGGTTATGCTAGTTCAAGACAGCCTCAAAAGTTCCAGTATGAAAGCGTTTATTCACAGCTGAAGCCGCAAAAGTCGGTGCAGCATAGTGGACTGTTGCACGGAGATACAACCGAACATGACAATCACATACACACTCACAAGCCCAAAACCGAGTACCTGACCGGACAAACTACAATCCCCGCTTCAGATACAAATGACGGTTACAAACCTAGCGAAAACTTCTCCGCTAAAATACCCGCTTCTGTATATCGGGAGGGCGCTAGGTTCAATCAAGTGCTGGACGTCCCTGCTGAAAAGGGAAAGAAGAACTATTACAATGGTCTCGCCGAAGCGCACTACGAACACGGGCATCTGCTAGGAGTTCCAGCCCACATGGTGAACGGAAAAATGACGTCGCACTTAGATCATGAAATTGATCTTCAATTGCACAAGACAAAATAAACAGCATGAAGCAATCAATCAGTCTAGTACTAAGTGTAGTGGCATACGTGGCTTATGCTAATCAGACCCTAGGAAAGGACATCGATTACGTGAACAGAGGGGTTGCTCGCGCGAAAGTCGGCGACAAAGCAGGCGCTTTGGCAGATTATTCAAAAGCCATTCTTCTAGATCCGCGCGATCCAATTGCATTTATTGACCGAGCAATTCTTCGCTTTGACTCAGGTGATCGGAAAGGGGCGTTTGACGACATAAATCACGCTCTCGAATTCAATCAGATTGACTCAAATGCATTGTGCGCCCGGGCAGGTTTCAAAGCAGAGAACCAAGACCTTAACGGCGCACTAGTTGACTACACGGAGGCTCTAAAGTGGAACAAGAAAGATTCTTTAGCATACACAGGGCGCGGTATTGTTCGACGCGAGTTAAGTGACACAATAGCGGCTCTGGCTGATTTCGAAAAAGCTATCGTACTGGACTCAGGTAACCTGCTTGCCCGGTTCAATCACTTATGTCTAATCATAGATAAGAAGAGAGCTCGCGCCGAATACGAAAAGTTGATTAAGCTCAATGCCAGCGACTCGGAGGACCATCTTACGTTGGCAAATGCACATTATCATTTCGGTTATTTGGATAAAGCCCTGGACGAATTATCCAAGGCCATCGAACTGAACAAGGCCTATGCTCATGCCTATTACAATCGTGCCGTGATTCGCCAAGAAAAGGGGGATAAGACTGGCTCTCTATCTGATTACAACAAAGCAATCGAAATTGACTCAACGAATCCCAGAGTTTATTACAATCGCAGTCTGCTGCGTGAGTCGATGAACGATAGAGAAGGTGCGATGAAAGACCTAAATCGCGCTCTTGAAATAAACCCGCATCTCAAAACACGAGAAAATCGGGCAAAGCCGTTTGAGCTAATGCTTAGCTGATCCAGCGTTTTCAGCAGCGACAATTGCAGACGAACTATTGTCGAGCTTGCTGAACTGAGGAAAGATCGTCAGCCGAAGTAGACGTGGTTTGGCGGCTCAAGAATGCATACAAATGCACCAGTGGTGGTGACATCGTCAAAAACGAAGCATACAGGATGACCATAAAGACAGCTATCAAAGGAAAGCGCAGCAAGCCTGCTAAGTCCTTAGATACAAGACCCACAGCAAGCCCAAGAACCAGTGCCGCAAGGAATAAACCAATAAAGAGCACCAAAGTTATGAGCATTGGCGCAAGCGCGTGAAACCACAGCGTAACCCAGAAATATCCTTTGGTTAACTGATGACTTCTCGAAATCGCGGCCCTTGGCGCTCTGTTCTCGAGGCAGACCATCATAATGGAGAAGCTAGATTTGATCGCGAACCAAATTCCTGGCAGGAAAAAAACTATTGCCAAGAGAAATGCGATAACGTTAACAAGGATAGCTACCGAAACCATTTTCCACTGCACAGCATTATCAGTTATCGAGTATCGAGGCGCTCCTTCATTTATATTGGACCAAACTGCTTGCATAATCGTGTACTGGATAAATATCATCGAAACCATGGCAGCAAGACTGGGTATAAAACCAATCATCGGCAATATCGAGTGCACAATGCTGCTTATCACAAGCGTGCCAGCTAACAGAGGGTGAGCTTTCACCGAATTGATCACGATTGGAAAATTAGACTTCCAAACGGAGAAAAATGCCGGCGGTGTCGCTGAGTCCGGAGTGCTGTTACTCGAGGTCATTTTCCACCTATTGTGATCTCAGTTCGTAATTAACTCATCAATTATAAACCAAGTGGTAGCGATGTCTATACCAATTACTTATCCGCAGCGGCCCTAACCAGTCTGTCCCGGATGCCGTCCCAGTGTGAATCTTCAGGGGGCGCTTCGACAATAATCTGATCGAGTTTCAGCTTGTCTAGCTGCCGCAAATTACTGTAAAGGTCTCGCGCAAATGCATGCGGATCTGAATTAGCTATGATCCAATTCATTTCCAGCGGTGCCGCAGAAAAAGCCATCACAGCAATTCGAACATTGCCTTGCGGTAAATTGTCGGTGATTCGCCGCAATTCATCGGCGTGGACTAGCTTCAAAGGTGTTGTCGGAGCATAATGGCTCGGCAAGCCACCTGGAGCTCTAGTGATTGATTCGTCGTCAACAATTCGCGCTGCTAAGCGCACTGCTCCAATCACAGATTCTATTTCTGCTTGTTCGATCATTCCTGGTCGCAAGATCATCGGTTGCGAACCGGTGAGATCAACTATCGTCGACTCAATGCCAACTGCACAAGCACCTCCATCCAGAACCATAGCGACTTGATCTTGGAACTCCTTGCGCACATCCTCTGCCCTTGTAGGACTCAATCGTCCAAACTTGTTTGCAGAAGGAGCGACAACGCCACCACCAAACGCTTTCAATAGATCAAGCGCAAGTGGATGAGATGGCACTCTTATGCCGACACTTTTTTGTCCACCGGTGATCGCATCCAACACATGAGGCGCTTTTGGCAAAATAAGCGTGAGCGGTCCTGGCCAAAACTTTTCGGCAAGTCGTAGAGCATCGTCAGGAATTTGACTGACCCAGAAAGATAATTGGCTTAATTCTGCAAGGTGCACAATCACCGGATGATTTTCCGGTCGCCCTTTGGCGGCATATAACTTGGCGACGGCAGCGGGATTTGAGGCATCCGCCCCTAATCCGTAAACCGTCTCAGTTGGAAACGCAACCAACTCACCGCTCTGGAGCAAATGAACAGCTTGTTCTATGATGTTTCTATCGTCCTTCATATTTTTGCCTCAGCAAAAGTATAAGGCGGATGCTTGCGATAAAACCTTCCGCGCAGAGAGTTGCAAAACTCCTCAACACTTTCATACTCTATCGCCTGGACGACATTAAGAAGGCTTATATCGAAGAGGTCAAGCCAGAAACAGATGGAGTATCTCGATATAAAAGAATATTTCGACAAAATTCAGTTTAACGGATAGTATCGCATGTGGTGCGAAGCACTTGCTCAGGCAAAGTGCCTCTAAGAGCCCACGGATTCGCTGTTTGAATATCGACTTCAACCAACTGGCCAATCATCGATTCATGCCCTTCGAAGTTGACGATTTTGTTGGTGCGCGTGCGACCCATAAACCGCTCTGGGTGTCTGTCACTTCGTCCTTCGACAAGAATCTCTACGCGCTTGTCGACATATCGTTTATTGATTTTGTGAGAGACGTCAGTGACCACTGAGTTGAGAAATCTCAACCGCTCGTATTTTTCTTCGTGAGTAATTTGCCCCTCCCAGTCCGAAGCGGGAGTATGTTGTCGCGGCGAATATGCTGCTGTGTTGGCAGCGTCGAATTGCAGCTCCTCAACCAGGTTTACGGAATTCATAAATTCCTGCTCCGTCTCACCGGGGAAGCCTACAATCAAATCGGTGGTGATTGAAGCGTCAGGCATTTTGCTGCGAATCTGGTCAATCACTCGTTTATAAAAGTCGACGGTATAACCCCTAGCCATGCGGCGAAGAGTACGATTATCACCGGACTGAATTGGAACATGGAAATACTCGCAAGCGCTTTCAACTTGATAAACAGCTTCGATAATTTCAGAATTTAGATCGCGTGGATGCCCCGTCAGAAAGCGGATCCTCTTAATCTGATCGATAGTGCCGATCCGTTCAATCAAATTACCAAGATGGATTTTCGGATCGAGATCGTGTCCGTAGGCTGTGACATTCTGCCCAAGCAAGGTAACTTCTCTGTATCCGCCTGAGCCAAGCTCTTCGATCTCTTTGTAGATAACGTCTGGCTCTCGACTCTTCTCTCGGCCCCGCACGTAGGGAACGATGCAATAAGTGCAGTTGTAATCACAACCATAAATAATTGAAACCCAGGCGCTGATATCGCTTTGACGGATAACAGGAATCTCTGGCAGGTCTTCTGGCAATTCTTGAAATACTTCGCACACGGGCTCGCCTGTGTATCTTGCTTTGAGAACGAGATCGGGAAGGCGATGAAGGTTGTGTGTACCAAACACAACATCAACGTACGGCACTCGTTTGATCATATCCGCGCCGGCATCTTGCGCAACGCAACCGCCGACAGCGATCATCGATCCTGGTCGTTTGTTTTTTATCTTTCGCCAAGCGCCCAGGTAGCTATAAACCTTGTCTTCGGCGTTCTCGCGAATTGCACAAGTATTCAAAATCATCAGATCTGCTTCTCTGATGTCATCGATCTGTCCATAACCGATCTCATCAAGTAATCCGAGCATGTGCTCAGAATCAGACTTGTTCATCTGACAGCCGAACGTCTCAATGTAAACCGACTTTCTTTCAGTCGCTTTTTCAACAGGCAAAGCAGTATTTGTAGCGCTCAATAACGTCGCTCCAGACAAACAAGGCGAAAGACGCTCTGCGGCGCTCCCCTCAATGAGTCAGCATACTATAAGGTTGATGTTAGTTGTAGTCAGCGCGCTTTTTAAGTGCATCAAATTCGCGCACATGCTCAAGGAAGGTGTCGTATGAACTGCGGATCCAGTCCATCTTTTCTTCGTGCAGTTGCGGTGGCACAAGATTTTCATAGCGACCAGGGAAGACAATGAAGTGTTCACCGTGGCGGTCTGTTTCAATTGTCAGATCTAGGTTTCGAGCTAGATTGTGAACCGTCATAAGGCACCATTGCTGTGTTTGGGGAATCTTGGCAATTTAATTACTAGCTTACGCTTGTCAGCCAATAATGACCATAAAAGTTAGCTAATTGTAATCGAAAATGAGACAGCTCGAAACGCTTGACATGCCAAGCTCAGCAGCGTGAGAGACGTCTTTCAACTTCGAATCCTGCACCAAATATGGTGTAACTGACGGAATGTCTGAATTGGTTCTTACACTAAACTAAAGCGAATGTCGTTATGTATTATTTCTGCTCTGGGCTCTGGGTATGAAGCGCGCTTACTGCTGGCGATGTAAGGATTTTGTCGTCGTCATCGAAGATACTGACCGGCACGAGTTTGACGAGCTGTACTCGGAGAGTCTTGGACGAGTCAAGAGATATCGCGAAGACACTGGAGCGGCTCTGAAAGACACTCCAGTGAAAGAGTTCTTTGCACCAGTATATCGGTTTTATGCACAGCGGGGCGGTGATGTGACTGTTGGGCACGGCGAGTTCTACAGACATTGCGTGTGGTTATTCGGTCCTACATGCCCTCGCTGTGGCAAGAATTTTAGAACTGCAGAGGCGTCCTTTTGCGCTGAATGTGGTTACCGTCCAGGTCCAGGCGCAAAGCAACTTCCATCAGGGAAGGGTTTAACTTGATAGCATTGCGGACTATATAGTACAATAAGCTATATGAAAGCGATCGAATACGCGAACCAAAAAATCAAGCTTCCTGATGGTTCGCTCGTATCCGTTGTGATCTGGCTTGTACCCGAGCCTTCCGCAGAGCGCCCACATGGATTTAAATACAGACTTAATTACTGCACTGCCAGTGGTGCCACGTCAGTTAGATATGACAATGAGAAAAAGGCAAAGGAGATCACAAACACTTTTCAAATGGCACCGAAGAATCGTACAAATTTCAAGATATAGACAAGCTTCTGGATGACTTCTGGCGCGATGTAGACGAAATTTTGGAGAAGACCGAAAATGAATAACCGCAAAATTTTGATTTCGATTTGTAGTCTCGACGACTTCAAGAAGTCCGTTCGTACTAGCTTTAAGCGTGCTGAGGCTGGCGAAGCCGCCGAAGATCCTATCCACCGTGTTTATTTCACAAGTGAGGAAGACTTGTTCAGCACGCTGTCTCCTAAGCGTATGGAGCTTCTAAAATTCCTCAAAAAAAGCGGCCCCTTGAGTTGCAGAAAACTAGCCTCCTCTCTAAACCGGGCTTATGCCAATGTTCACGAAGATGTAAAACAACTGACACACCTAGAGCTGATTCAGAAAGATGACGAACAAAAGCTAATGGTCCCCTGGGATGAAGTAGACATAGCTGTGCCATTGACTCTCTAATGGCTCGCTTGGCCGATGGGTGAAGAGGTATTTAAGAAGCGCCTGAATGAAAATATGCACCGCAGCATAGTTGTTGCAAAAGGCGGTAAATACTGGGTTTATGCTTTTTTGTTGCAAAAAGAGACCACGAAAATATCGATAGCAAAGACTTCATGGCTTCCGAGAATTAGCAGACTTGTACGCAAACAAAACAGACGACGATTTCAAAACAGAGTTAGCGATCAAGGTATCAGTGGAGATTTGCCATGGCGAAGAAATTTAAAAGCGATGCTTTCGAAGCGATCCATAGTGCAGTGGCTGGCATGCATAAAGCTGACACTGTAAGTAAAGAAACCATGCGTCATTTTGACGAAAGCTGTCTTGCTATGCCTGAGGAATTAGGACCTCAGCAAATAAAAGCATTGCGCGAAAGCTATCATGTGAGCCAACCGGTTTTTGCACGATATTTAAACACCAGCGAGAGTACAGTAGAAAAATGGGAATCGGGAGCAACGCGTCCATATGGCGCAGCTCTGAAGCTGCTATGCGTTGCTAAAAAACACGGACTGGAAGTGCTCACTTAGCTTTCTCAGGACCGACCTGTTATTCAGCGTGACACAACTTGGGAAGGTCGGGCCATGGTCGGGGCTTGAAATTAGTGAGCTGCATAAAGATTCAGCGCTGTTGTATAAAAGTTCAAGCGTCGATGGGTTAGAGGACTCCGTGAATCCAAATATCGCTGCCGATCTTTTCTGTCGTCATTGTGTGCACTGTCCAAGCTTGCGCCAAAGGCACAGTGGTTCCGACTTGTAGTGCGGGAATGGCGCGCTCGTCGCCAAGCAACTTGGGGGCCATGACCCAGTAAATTTCATCAATTAAGCCTTGTTGCAGCAGGCTTCCTGCAAGTTTGCCACCACCTTCGCAGAGCACAGAGTTAACACCCTGCTCGGCCAGTGTCGATAAGGCAAAGGTTAAGTCAATGTGCCCGTCTTCAGATGGTGCCGCAAACAATTCGATGTGCCCGGGATATACGTTGGACTTTTCGTTAATTGAGTTTTGAGAAGCAAATAGAATAGTACGCGCATTCGGTTTGGTAATACAGAAACGTGAACTGGGATCCGTTTGCAAACGGGCGTCGAGAGCGACCCGAACGGGGTTGCGCGAATCGGCGATGTCGCGCACAGTTAACTCAGGATCGTCCATTCTTAGGGTATTGGCCCCGACCAAAACCGCGTCAAACTTATTGCGAAGCTCATGAACCTTCAATCTTGACTCGGGACCAGTAACCCAACGACTGCTGCCAGTGCGATCTGCGATACGACCATCCAGAGTAAGAGCGATCTTTAGGCACAGCCATGGCAGCCCTTTTCTAATTCTCTTAAGAAAGCCGCGATTCAACCATTCGGCCTCAGCTTCAAGAATTCCGATCGAGAGTGAAATACCTGCATCTTCGATCTGCTTAAATCCCCTTCCAGCCACTTTTGGATTTGGATCAGCCATTGCTGCCACCACGCGGCTGACACCACTCCTGGTGACATAGTCGCTACAAGGAGGCATCTTGCCGAAGTGACAGCAAGGTTCGAGGGTGACATAAAGAACTCCACCGCGGGCTAGCTCTCCGGCTTCATCAAGAGCAATCACTTCAGCGTGGGCTGTGCCGCTTCTCTTATGAAATCCTCTGCCGACAATTTGCCCATCCACACCGACAACAATCGCGCCGACCATTGGATTGGGTGCAGTTCGCCCTTCGGCTTCTTGCGCCAATTCCAAACAGATGCGCATGCGCTGACGATCTAGTTCACTACAGTCGGCGTCTTGGTTCATTCTTCAATTAGCCGAAAAATACTGATGCCACTTTGTACAACTCCATATCCAAAGTTTTCATTGAACTGGTTGCCTCTTCCAGGGACACGTCGACGATTCGATTATTTTGCAGGGCCACCATTCTTCCAAATTTATTCTCATTGACGAGATCGACTGCGGCGACTCCGAACCGCGTCGCAAGCACCCGGTCAAAAGCTGTCGGCGAACCTCCACGTTGGATATGACCAAGGACGATGGCGCGCGTCTCAAAACCAGTCTCAGTTTCAATCAGCTTGGCCAGTCGATGGCCAATGCCGCCAAGTATATGATGGCTTTCAACATTATTGTCCGACGCCGTGTCGCCCTCAAGTCTGGCGCCTTCAGCCACAACGATGATTGAATGGTCTTTGCCGCGGGCGTGTCGCTTCTTTATTGCTTCAGTAACGTCATGCAATGCGATCGCCTTCTCGGGCACCAGAATGAAATCGGCACCACCAGCAATACCGCCGTAACAGGCGATCCAACCAGCGTGTCGTCCCATAACTTCGCAAACCAGGACGCGATTGTGTGATTCCGCTGTGGTGTGAAGCCGGTCCAAAGCTTCTGAAACAATGTTGACTGCTGTGTCGAAGCCGAACGTAAAATCGGTGGCGCTTAAATCGTTGTCGATTGTTTTTGGGATGCAAACAACATTGAGCTTGTGTTCTTGAAACATTCGCAGTGCGATGCTGCAAGTTTCTTGTCCGCCAACAACAATCAATCCATTCAGATTATTCTTCTTCATCGACTCAACAATAAGCTCAGGACCTCGATCAAGCTCGAATGGATCGATGCGCGATGTGCGCAATATTGTGCCGCCACGCTGAATCAAACCGTCGGTAGATTTAAGAGTCAGGGGCATGACCATGTTTTGCAATGGTCCTCTCCATCCCTCAAGAAAGCCGACTACTTCGCTGTTATGCTCCTTCATGCCGTGTCGCACTACAGCGCGGATGACCGCGTTTAACCCCGGGCAATCACCGCCTCCCGTCAGTATTCCCATTCTCATTTATGTCTGCCTCGTGCTGGATCGCCTGGCTCAAATTTGAGCGCAATCGGTAGTCGCTGCCCGGGAGCTACTTGAAGACAAGAAGCCAAGATGCCCCGCCGTGGATGTCTAAGTATATGGCGGATCGCGAGCAGGACTAAAGCTCTGTGACGTAAAGCTTTTTGACATGATCTAATGCGACTAAATTAAAGCTTCCAAAATATCCGCCGGGTGCGCATAGATGTTCCACTACAGTTATGGGGTGATTAATTGCTGGGCATGAAGTTGCACGGCTCGCCGGGGCAATGAGCTTCGGGGCAGAATGGACGTTAGCAGAACGTCGGGAGGACTGGACATTGAACTTATATGAGTACGAAGCAAAGCGAATTTTCCAAGACCACGGAATTCCGGTTCCACCTTCGGTTCGCATTACAAAACCAGAAGAGATCAGAAAGGTTCACTTGGGCTTTCCGCTCACGTTGAAGTGCCAAGTTCTAGCTGGCGGCAGAGGTAAAGCAGGCGGCATTAAATTCCCGAAGGATTTGAAGGAAGCTGAAGCAGTAGCCAAAGACCTGCTCCAATTGACTATCGGCGGCTCGAAAACCGAAAGCTTGCTTGTTGAACCGCGGATGAGCATCGCAAGAGAGCTGTACCTCGCCGTCACTTTGGATCGAGCAGCGGGTTGCGCCATCTTCATCGCCAGCGCCGAGGGCGGTATCGAAATCGAATCCTCACACAATGTTGTGACAATGCCGATTCCGTATCCATTCCATCCCTTTGTTGGCAGAGAATTAGCGAAAAAACTCGGACTTTCCGGGAGCTTGCTGACCAAGGTCGCCGACATCGCCAACAAGCTTTATCAACTCTTTGAAAGCAAAGACTTAGACTTGGCCGAGATCAACCCTTTAGTGATCACTGAGGGCGAAGACGTCGTCGCTCTTGACGGCAAAGTGATTGTCAACGACGACTCAATCAATCGCCAAAAGTATTTCCACGGCTGGCAAGAAAAGCACCTTAGCGATTTGAGTCACCTTGAGCAACGAGCCAAACTCGCTGACCTCAACCTTGTCGAATTAGACGGCAACATCGGCATCCTCTGCAACGGCGCCGGCTTGACAATGGCAACGATGGACATGGTAAAAGCATTCGGTGGCGAACCCGGAAACTTCCTCGATGTAGGCGGCGGCGGCGATCAAAAGAAAACGCTCACCGCTCTCGAAATCGTCAATGAAAATCCAAAAGTGCAAGTAATACTCTTGAACATTCTCGGTGGCATCACCGCCTGTGATGAGGTTGCTGGAGCTCTCGTTGAGTTCATGGCAAAACATCCCGAGCGAACGATGGTAGTTAGACTGCGTGGACACAACCAGGACAAAGCTGAGCAGATGCTCGCCAAATCTGGAATAAAGCTATTTCAAGACTTGGAAGAAGCTGTCAACGAAGCAGTTGCAAAGTCAAAAGTAAAACAGGCAGTCGGCGCTAAAGCGTAATCCTAGGATAGCTTCTGCAGCGCGCTCGGCAATCCGAAAACGGCAACTGCACAAGCTATCCGGCACAACGCCCAGCCTTCAATCATCCAAGGAGAAATACTGTGATTCTGGTAAATAAAGATACGAAAGTAATCGTTCAAGGCGCAACCGGCAAGATGGGTTCAGCGCATACGAAACGAATGATCGAGTACGGCACGAAAATCGTTGGTGGTGTCACGCCTGGCCGTGGCGGTGGAAATATTCACGGCGTTCCAGTATTCGACACAGTTGCCGAAGCTGTGCAAAAAACTGGTGCTACCTGCTCTGTAATCTTCGTTCCACCTTACCTGGCATTGGACGCCGGCTACGAAGCACTCAACGGTGGTATCACATTGTTGGTGCTGATTACTGAAGGTATGCCACCTCAAGACACGGCAAAATTGGTTGCCGCAGTTAAGGCCAAAGGTGCCAGACTAATTGGACCAAACTGCCCTGGCATCATCACTCCGGGAGAAAGTTTGATTGGCATTTTGCCTGGTTCAATCTTTAAATCCGGACCAATCGGAATGGTCAGCAAGAGCGGAACCCTCACCTACGAAATCGGCTTAGCGCTCAGCGATGCCGGTCAAGGTCAGTCAACCTGCGTCGGCGTCGGCGGCGACCCGATCAAAGGTTTGGAATATCCGGAAGTTTTGACATTGTTCGAAAATGATCCACAAACAGAAGTGATTGTGCTGATCGGTGAAATTGGTGGCAACGCCGAAGAAGAAGCGGCAGTGTTCATCAAGAAGAACATCAAGAAACCGGTAATTGCCTACATTGCTGGACAGACTGCGCCTCCTGGAAAAAGAATGGGACACGCTGGTGCTATCGTATCTGGTGGCAAGGGCACCGCTCAATCAAAAGTTGAAGCTTTTGAAGCAGCCGGCGTCAAGGTCGCTAAGACACCAAATGAAGTGGCACAGAAGGTAGCCGAAGCGCGCAAAACACTGGCTCGGGCATAACGAGTGTAAGTAATGTGCAGCCCATCTTGGGCGATGTGGAATTCATGAGTTGCCAGATTCTGCGCGGATCCTCGTGCCTTGGTGCACGTTAGCTCTCGACGTGTTTTTGGATCTTGCTTCAATGTTTTCCAATGGCTTGGACAAGAATGCATCAGCCCCGGCGACCTGAGCGCGCTCGCTCGAAGAAAGTACGCTTGGTCGATCCCAGTCGAGAGCGACATCGGCGCTGGCACTGCATTCAGTATCAAAACTACCTTCAATTTCCGTTAACCGAATGGTGGCACTTTCAACTATTTCAGAGGGTTCAATCTGCTAGCGGCAACAAGTTCAAATGCAACCAGAAGGCGAGTTCGAGACAAAACAGTCTGCCACCGAATATAGTGCTGAACCGGCAACTGGATTAGGAAGACGACAATGCAAACATATTCAATTAGGAGCAATGTCGACAAGCAAGAAGAAAAAAGCGCTTGCTTCACGCTGATTAAAGTTCTAATAACCGCAAAATTTACGATAGACTGAACATAGACAGTTGATTAATTGATGAGCCAGCTGCCAAGTCGACCAAGAGCTTTCAGGAAACATTCATGACTGACAGATTAGCGAGTAACCAAGCAAGCGCCCCGGTGGATCGACCAAAACGTGCGCTAGTGCTGCCAGGTGGAGGCGGGCGTGGAGCCTACCAGGTGGGAGTTGCAAAAGCGCTGTTAGAAAAAGGAATTGAATTTGATTTCGCCTATGGCACAAGTATTGGTGGCATCAATGCGACCTTGATTGCCCAGGGTGCAATTATCAGACTCGAAGAATTATGGGGCTCGATAAGAGCGCGCGATATCTTTCATCTTCCCTCAGCTGGCCTAATCGGTCGACTTGTACTGGGTCACAAGTTGGGATTGTTGGATACATCCCCCCTTGAAGAGATCATGCGCCGAGAGATCAATTTGCAAAAATTGAAAGCAAGCTCGACCAAAGTTGGACTTTGCACCACGGATCTTTGTAGCTTGGAAACAAGATTAGTCACCATCGACGATATCGCGTCAACGAACGAACTGATCGACATTCTTATGGCGACGTCTGCAATTCCAATGGCTTTTCCGCCGAGACACATTCATGGAACCGGTCTGTGGGTGGATGGCGGGCTGGTCCGCAACACTCCAATGGAAACGGCGATCCACATGGGTGCTGATGAAATTTTCATGGTGCTTTTGCATCCTGAAAAAATCAACGTCTGCCCAACCAATATGTTCGAAGTCTTGGTGCGCTGTTTGGATATTGTCTTGGATGCTTCAGCTCGGCGCGAAATCCAATCTGCAGAATTGTACAACCGACTGATTGCGGCAGGTTCGCCCGAGTCTCAAGGACGCAAAAATGTCAACATTCGAGTTTTTCAACCAAGAAGAGCTGTGAATACGACGCTGCTGGAAATCGATCCGGAGCGATCAAAAAAACTGATCAAACAAGGCTACGAAGAAGCACTCGAGCAACTGGTTGATTATCCAGCTGATATAAAAGAAGCCAAAGCCTGCTAAAGTCCGACCGCGCACTCATCTTGAGTGCTCATAACCACACGACGCAATCTTAGTACTGGAAGCCGTTTTTACGGAAGTGCACCATCGCTTCGTCGTCTGCATTCAAGGCAGCACCATCCAAGATTTCGCCTAAAACTAAGTGGTGGTCGCCAGCAGCGACAACCTCGTGCACCTTACAGGACATGTAAGCGATCGAACCGGTGAACACTGGTGCCGATGCAATCGATGAATCTACTTCCAGTCCCTCGAAACGATTCATACCCTCTGTGTAAGGCTTGGCAAAGCTTTTAAAGATGTCCATATTCTTTTTCGATAAGACATTTACAACGAACTGACTTCCCTTCTTCAAGCTCTCCAGAATAGGTCGGTCATTTTTGACGGCAATTGAAACCATCGGCGGTTCGAAGCCCGACTGCGCGATCCAAGTGGTTAGCATCCCGTCAGGAGTAGCATCATGCTTTATCGTGACTATGTAGACGCCACTGGCGATGCGCCCAATTGCGCGCCCGATATTTTCTTTACGTGTTTCTTCACTCAGCACAGAAGTCATTGTCTCACCGTCAAATTAGGATGTTGGATTCAGTAGTGTATCCGAGCAGCGCTTAGGCAGCAAGCTCTCGCCAGCAAGCGGTAGGCGCACTTGGGACTTCAGTGCTTCAATTGGTCGCTGTCGCCAATCTGGGCCGATGCTTTAGTTAATGGTCTCACTTCAACCCGCTGACCGGGCGCAGGAGCTTCGGGTCTACGCGCCATTTTAGGATCTTTTTTTTCCAGCGGCTTGCGACGCTTTTTCCGATGGAACCAAAGCATGATTACCCTTGCCAGCTTGTTTGGATCGTGATGACCACTCAAGGTTGGGCTAAGTAAAGCCCTTCTGACTGGAATCACATTCAACTCGCGCAGTCTATCCGGATCAAACTTAACCGGTATCGAGGCACCATAGTGTCCATCATTTACTTGCCCATTAGGCATTTCATCATTCACGAGCACAGCGTTGATGTAGCGCCAACCAGACCGCGGCGGTGCTCCGGCATGCTTCAGTAAGGCTTCAACGTGATCAGCCACTGAATAATTTGTTGTCTCGCCTTGCTGTGTCATGACATTGCAAACGTAGATCTTGCGGGCTTGTGAGTCGCGAACAGCCTCAGGAATACCGCGGATCAAAAAATTCGGAATCACGGAAGTGTATAAACTTCCTGGTCCCAGCACGATCAATTCTGCGCTTAGAATGGCTTCAATGGCTTCAGGGGTAGCATCTGGACTTTCGGGTTCGCAACGAACTCTGAGGATGCGTCCATTCGCTTGAGGAATTCGCGACTCTCCTCGAATCTGCTGTCCATCCGCCAGATCTGCAACCAAGGTCATACTGCTCAGTGTTGATGGCAAGACTTGACCGCAACTATTTAGAACTCGACTGGCAACTCTCACGGCTTCGAGCATGTCGCCCTTGGTAATGGCGCACAGCGCCGTCAAGAACAAGTTGCCGAAGCTATGACCCTCAAGCCCCTCACCTGCTTCAAAGCGATAGCGAAAGAGTTCTGTAACCAACTTTTCTTCATCAGCCAGCGCCGTAATGCAGTTTCGGATGTCTCCCGGTGGCAAAACTCCTAGCTCTTCGCGCAATCGACCAGAACTGCCGCCGTCATCACCGACGGTGACAATGGCTGTGATGTTGTTGGTGAATCCCTTCAATCCTTTAAGCAGATTAGCCAATCCAGTGCCGCCACCGATCACAACTACACGCGGGCCACGAGCGAGATGACGCCTCCTGTAGAGAACATCGGGAATCGACTCTCGGTCATCAGGCAAATAGGCACCAAGAACAGAAAGTGTCATTTTGGAAATTGCCCAGAAGAGAAAAAGTCCACCGGCAACGATCACGATCACGCCGCTTATTCGGTACGGCAAAATTTTCGTCACATAGCCAAATACATCTTCAACGAAGTTGACGCTGTTGAAGATCGGGTGGTAGCCGAGAAGCAAAGCCACACCGAAGATAATGATGCCGACGCCAAACATGATGAAGACGATCCAACGCTTCAGACCTGGAAGCATTAAGGCCTTAATTCTTCTGTTCAACGAATTTTTCATTTGCTCTCTCCCGCATCACATGCGGTGTCAGCACGATCTTCGCCTTCAGCTGATTTATCCAACTCACGATGTTGTTTAACAATGTTATAGGTCGGATAAGCCTCAGCCAGTTCATCAGCAAGCTTTTCAACGAGTGTTGCAGACCGATGCTGTCCACCAGTGCAACCAAAGGCGATGACAAACTTTCCAACCTTTAGCTCTGCCATCTTTGGTAAGACTTTGGCGAGCAGAATTTTCAGAGTCTCAAGAAAATCTTGAGCTAATTCTTGCTCCAAAACATATTGCTGTACGGGATCATCAAGACCCGTAAGCGGGCGGAGCTCTTCAACCCAATATGGATTCTTGAGAAAGCGAACATCAAAAACAATGTTAGCGAGCGGGGGTGGACCTTGTTTGTAACCAAACGAGGTGATGATAATTTGCAGATCTTCTCCTTTCTCGCTGTCAGAGGAAGATGATCGACTTTCCAATTGCTTTGTTGATTTAGAAGGCATTGTGGCAGTATAAGTTCAATCGGTAGGCTGTTGCAAATTTATCGCTTTAGAACGTTAATCATTTCGATTATACGAGTGTTGGTTGCCTAAATCGCTCATAAAGTTAACCAGACTGCCGTTTTTAATGGCAGCCTCAATCTCATGAGCGGAACATGTCTCAAGCACCCATCCATTCGGAAAGGTCAGGCTGATAAGCGCAAAGCCACAGACATGACAGGATCTTTCCGGCACTTCCGACACCGACACTCCATGCCATCCCTGACTAAGATAAGGCGTGGCATGCAACATTCGGTCTTGATTTTGAATTTTGCGCTGCAGTCCGAGAGCCATGTGCGCCAGACCAGAAGCTGTGTCACCTCCATTGTAGGGAAATGGCATGAAGGCTTTTCGACTTTTCTCGCTGCTCACGGCCCTACCCGATTACTGGTTGTTGCGATTGTTTAGTAGACAGCGTGTGCACAGTGCTTGCAGCGACTTTATCTTGCAAATCGGCAACGTCACCATCGGCAAATCCGTGCTTGGTCATCTCAAGGTCAACGACTAATTTATTGACCGCTTTGTCGATAAACAACTCACCATCGAGATGGTCGATCTCGTGCTGGATGGCTCTACATAGCAGGTTTCCCTCAGCCTCCAGTTTTTGATCACGTCCCTGAACGTTCTGATATCGAACGACAATTTTATTAGCCCGTTTCACTTCGAAATAAACGCCAGGAAAACTCAAGCAGCCTTCCAACCCCACAAGGTCACCCTCTTTGTGGACGATGACTGGATTGATAAAGACGATTGGCTTGCGCGGATCGTCTTCACCGGCGACATCTATTACCATCAAACGCTTGGACACGCCCACTTGCGGTGCTGCTAAGCCCACACCATCGTTGTCATACATCGTATCCAACATGTCCTGGGCTAGCTTGCGGGTGGACGAATCGAAGATGCTGATCTTCTTGGCCTTTTGTTTGAGAATCTCATCTGGAAAGTATCTCAGCTGCATTTTGGCCATCTGTCGAATTCCTCCTTTGGCGCCCAAGAAGCTAGATATCATGAGCTTCTTCGCCGATATTACCATAGACTTGCCAAGATTTCACGCCCGTCGGTCTAATGGTTGGGCGCGGCAAAGCGTTGGGAGGGTAGAATGATGGCTGGTACTCAATAACGAGCGTCACGGTTTGTTGCGCAATTTTGCAAAAATTTGGTGGTAAGAAACGTAATGGATAAGGGCAGGTCTGTTCGTCAGCGGGAAGAGATTTTGATTTTGGACTTCAAGACGAAACTATCCTCGCTGTTGGCTGCACTAGTGACAATAATGCCGACGAGTTCGTTGGCAGCCGATTGGGGATACGACGACAGCAAAAAACCAGCGGAATTAAAAGCATCACCGGCGAAATCATTGCAACCAAGAACAGGAAATCCGGCCAATCCATTTGCGCGCACTCCCTCGCCACAGACCGCCCCAGCCACGGCAGCTGTAGCACCTCCCGCTCGTTCGCTAACAAAGGCAGCACCTTCTTCTCATCCTCAAACAAAGGCCACTGCTCACTCCCCATCCACGGCGAAATCTAAGCCTGCTGCCGGCTCAGGCAAAGGCACTCCGGCTGTTGAAGATTGGATTGAACTGTACGAATTAGTCTCCAAGGAGCAAGTGACTGCGGACCAAAAAGAGCGCTACAAAGTGGCTTTGACACACAAACTGACCACTCCCAGAGGCGCTGAGGTCTCGCAAATTAGTGAATTCTGGCCGGAAGTACGAGGTCGAATCAAAACAAATGAAGATCAGAAGGCAGCATTCGCCGCATTCTTCAGGGCACTTCTGCGCTTCGTCACCAAATCAAAAATCGTCACTGAAGACGACTCGACTATCTTAAGTGAACTCCTGGGCCCAGAGAGAATAGCCGTGCCAGGCGATCCTCCGCTGACTGAAGATTCGGTAGATGCGTATGGAGATATGGCCTGCTTCATGTACGAACAAGCTCACCCCGGCAAATCAGTAGACGCGGTCGACAACCGCACTGTGTTTGCTTCGGTTATTGCTCGAAAATACACTGAAGCACCAACAGAAAAGGACAAGAAAGCGATGTCAAACTTTTCCTTGTCCTGGTCGAAGTTTAAGGTGATGTGGTTGTCAGCGAACGAGTCGGATCGAAAGCAGTTGTACGAGCAGATTGCCATGGGTAAACCACCCGCAAGCGATATAAAAGATCCTCTCATAACGACCATATTCGCCAATGGTCCGTGGCACTCCCACTGATGGTTCAAAAATCTTTAAGATTGCGGCTTCAACTTGATCTGCAAGCCAGCACAGCTAAGCCAGACCTCATTTGCGGATTGAGCGAACTGTTGATTCACAACACCGAGTAAATCGCGATAAGAGCGAGCGAGCTGATGTTCAGGCACGATCCCCCAGCCCACTTCGTTGGTGACCACGATAAAATTGATTTCTGTGTGATGTTTGATCGCGGCGAGTAACTTGGCTGCGGCATCTTGAATTGGATCCTCTAGATCTTCTGCCGACTCTGATTTTTCGTTCAACGCCAAAAGCATATTCGATACATATAAAGAAAGACAGTCGACTAAACAGACTGTGGTGCCTTTGGGTATTTTCAAGATTTCCTCATGGACGTCAAACGGCACTTCAACAGTTTTCCAAGAGAGCGGGCGACGCTCACGGTGCCTCTTAATTCTTTCGACAGCTTCTTTGTCGTCAACAATTTCTTCCATCGTCGCTATGTACAGAACCTGCCCACCGATGCGATTTGCTAGAGATTCTGCAAAGGCAGACTTTCCCGAACGAGCACCGCCTGTGATGAGCGTTAAATTCTTGACATCGCCGATTGGAAACACAGTAGACAATTTTTTATCACCCCAGAACCTTGCTTAAGCTACATGAACAGCCTATCCTATTGGATGAGCCGAGAGCCTTTTTAATTCAGAATATGTCAAAAAAGAGCATCAAACAAGTCGATTTCAGCAGCGATCAACATACAGTAATTAGTGACAGAGCTGTGCTCGAGATGTACCAAGCATTTATGGTTGGATATGTGAAACGCCTAAACGATGCCACGTTTGGGGTCACCATAGGTGGAGTCAGAATCGGCTCGGCAAAATATAGTCGATTGGCTCAGATAAACTTACGCAGTCGAATAATTACTTTCTCTCGCTTTGCGGTCGAGGATGTCCCGGAGAGAGGTAGACGGTATCTCGTTCTCCACGAGCTAGCGCATGTCAAAGAACACAGTCACAATAAAAACTTTTGGGCCCATATCGAGCGATTTGAACCCAACTACCGCCAAGTCGGCCGGTCGCTCGAGTTAGCGTTCAGAAAAAATGTTCAGGAAGACCAGCAAAAACGAGTCAATGAGTTGTTAAAAAACCCAATCAGTGGGCGGTTAGAGGACTCGGCAAAGATTTTAGGCGCTCGATTAATGAATCAAAAAACGGTCAAATCGTTGCTGCTCAGCACTGACGATACGGAATTCTCAACAGATGAAGACGCTGATGAGAGCTACGAATGCATGGAAGACGAATTTAGTTTATGGGACGAATCGGCGCCTGGCACCATTAATGGTGGCTCAGAAACTGACGAGTATTGAGGCAATAATATTGCGACTGGTCGCAATAATTCCCGATTCGCGACCGTATCATCCCCAAACAGACAAGGTTGTAACCTATGGCGCACAATTGTAAACAGAAGATCCGTGTCATCACGAACGCTCTTTGAATCGCGAAAAGGCATATGCGGACTAAGTCTTTAGCGATGAGTCCGATTGATTTATTATCACCTTGGCGTTTTCATGCTGATTATTGATAGTGATAACAGGTTAGAATGTCCATTGCTTTCGAGGCGCTGCCTTGAAAGGAAAAATGGGGCGGCTTTTCCAAGCAGGCAATTTACTGTTCGCCCATGTGAGATTTTAAATGACTAGCAGCCGAAGAGTTGTCGTGACCGGCATAGGAGCTGTGACTCCTATCGGATCGGGTCGAGAAGATTTGTGGAAAGCGTTGCTTCGAGGCGACAGTGGAGTCTCCTACATAACGCATTTCGATGCTGATGCCATCGGCTTGACGGTTAGAATTGCCGCCGAAGTCAAAGGTTTCAACGTTCAAGACTATTACTCCGACGCTCGAAAAGTGGGGTCAATGCTCAAAGAGATGGACAGAGTAACTCTGTTCAGTATGGCCGCCGCCAAACTCGCTTTGGAAGATGCGAACTTGAACATTCGAGACACGAATGCAGAAAGAGTCGGCACGTTTATCGGCACAGGCGTTGGCGGGCTGATTACGACTACCGAAGAGCACATCAAATTGATGCAAGGTGGTCCTAAAAAGATCGGCATTCGTTCCATTATCAAGTTGATGCCAAACGCTCCATCAGGCCAAGTTGCCATCGCCCATGGTGCCAAAGGCCGCGCTAAGAGCGATGCTACTGCTTGCGCGAGTGGCTTGGACTCATTGTTCGACGCTTTTATGTACATAAAAGATAATCGCGCAGATGTAATGATTTCAGGTGGCAGCGAGGCCTGTCTGAACGGATTCACAGTAGCGTCATTCAACAACATGATGGCTCTGTCGCGTCGAAATGACTCTCCTCAACAAGCCAGCCGCCCGTTTTCCCGGGACAGAGATGGATTTGTAATCGGAGAAGGTTCGGTGATCCTGATCCTCGAAGAACTTGAGCACGCTCTCAGACGAAACGCTCCTATTTACGCAGAAATTATTGGTGGTGGAGCGACCTGCGATGCAACACACATCGTCGCTCCGGAAGAGACAGGTGATGGCGCTGCCAGAGCGATCAGAGAGGCTCTGCGCGATGCTCAAATAAGTCCCACTGACATTGACTATATAAATGCTCATGGCACCTCGACGCCGCTCAATGACGAGCGTGAGACGCTGGCAATCAAAACAGTGTTCGGCGACCACGCTTACAAATTGGCAATCTCAAGCACGAAGTCTATGGTTGGTCATTTGCTAGGCGGCGCCGGAGCAATCGGAGCGGCTGCCACAGCGCTTTCGCTCTATCACCAGCGCCTGCATCCAACAATTAACTTGGATAGCCCCGATCCAAAATGCGATCTGGACTACATTCCAAATGTCTACAGAGATGCCAAAGTCGATCACGCACTTGTTGAAGCTCTAGGATTCGGTGGACACAACACCGTATTAGCAATGAAGCGCTACGTCGCATAAATATCGTCTTCATGGAGATGGAGCGCGGGACTGCAGTCCCGCCCTAAAATCGCAGCGAGATCGCTATGGGCGGCTAAAATAGCCGCGCTCCATTTCATAAATTGACGCTCCACTAAATTCGAGCGACTAAACTCTCGTCGTCTTGACCTTGTTGCTTTTGCTTGTTGTTGGTAGCAACCACCACGTTTGGATCGTTGCTTGGATCAACATTGCTTGGATCGTGGGTGCCATTTGGTCCACCAAGCATATTTTGTGCTGTCACAGCACCATTGCCAGGTGCATCCATGCCCGACTCTTCATCCTTCTCCAGTTTGCTCAAGTCATGGGCAGCCTTGCCGCCTTCCGATGATGACAGGCGGTGCGCGCCAATTTGACTCCAATCAACTGTCGTCCAGCTTCTTGCTCCTGGTCCACCACTGCCGATACCAGAACCATTTCGGCCTGCACGAGAAGAGAATTGGTTAGGACTGTTGAGCAGCATCGCTTGGTTGGAGATGTCCATGACGCGCGGGATTGGGAAGCGCACTTGGGCAATCTTGGTCAAATCTGCTTCAGGAGTTGCAGCAATGCCACGAGCGCGAGGAGTGATTTGCACGTTTTGCTTCACAACCTCTTGGGCCGCGACCACACCAGGTCCACGCTGGAAGCCCCACGGACTGCCACCATGTTGTTGTTTCCACCACCAGCTTGCACCAGCTGTAGGGAAGCTGCCTGCTGGGATATTGTTCGTCTCTTCGGAAGCAAGGAATTTAGGAGTTCCATAGACTGCTGCCACCGGCGACATCTTCACCTCTGTAGCATCGTTCTTGAAAGTGGCTTGCTGTGCTGTGCGCACATAGTTGTTGTCGCCGCTTTGTGCATCACTTGCTTTCGCTTGAACGTTAGCAATCGCGTTGCTGTTCTGACCGGCAGCCGCTGGCTGTGACGATTGTGCAGCTTGTGTCTGGGAATTATTGGTTTCTGATTTGCTCTCAACAGGTTTGCTCTCAGCATCTTTCTTTGGTTGCTGATCTTGGTCGCGAGCCTTCGCCGCAGCCTCTGCGCTTAGAACATTGTCTCGAGCCATGGCACTTATCTTGTTCAGGTTGTAAGCCATGCTTCCGTCAAGGGTAAGCAATCCGCCCGTAGCCCAGGCGATGTCACTGAGTGTTTTTCTGAAGATCGGTTCGCTCGAAGGCAATCCGAACAGTTTGCCTGACTCGAACAGTTGTGCCTTAACAGTACCTTCTAGCTGGGACAGCTGCTTTTGAGTATTCCAGAATTGTTGACGTTCTGAAATCAATCCAGCAACAGGTGTTCCAGCAAGCTTTTCAACATTACCTTTAAGAATCAGTCGATCGGCGGCGGCGGTTGCAGTTGCTGCATCAGAACTTTGAGCTAGTTTGAGAAGCTCTCTACCTGGGGCCCGAGCCACTTCAGGATGAGCAAGAATGTTGGCGATCGAGTCAACACCGTTTACTTGTTGCTCCAATCTCAGAAGGTGCGAAGTAACAACGGAGTCAGCAGGTACGATTGACTTCATTACTGCAACATCATGCTGCAGTTGGTCTATGCGCAGAGCTTGAGTATTGGTGCCAAGTCTGCCACCTTCTTGCAAATAACCAACTTGTTGAGTAATCTTGGCGCCTTGATAATCGAGCAGCTCGACTGCATTGGTTCTGGCTGCAGCAGTGGAACGGTCGAGATCAGCGATGGCGGTCCGGATCTTACCGGCGGCGACAGTACCCAATTCGCGTTCGACGACAGCGATATCGTTGGCTCGCAGCGATAGCTGCTCGGTGCGATTGATCGCGTTGATGGTACCAGTTTCGGTGGCACCTAGTTGAATGTTCTTTAATGCCGTTTGAACGGTAACGTTGGTTGTTCCTGCTTGAAGTTCTGCAGCCTGTTTCAACACGACTTGCGATTGCTGCGTCACTTGCACAGTGGATTTATCAACAGCGGCAATGCGATCCAACGTGCCGGCTTCGTTTTCCAATCTTGCAACGCTAGTGCGTAATCCAGCCACTTTAGCTTCACCAACTTCGGCTTCGACTAAGCGCAAATTCTTGTTCATCTGCGCCAACTGTTCTGCACGCTCTGTGCTTGTGGCAGCCTTAAACATACTGGCGCTAGTCTGCAATTCTGTCAGCGCAGTTTCTGTTTTCAGAGCAGCGCTCGATTTCAGAAGTGCAGCTTGTTGCGCGACATCATCGGCTTGATAGGCCACTCTAGAAGTGACGTTTTCAACTTGCGTCAGTCGTTCTGCCGTCTCAACGTGTGGGGCCATTGACTCTACAGTCCTAGAGATCTGAGTGGTCTGACCAGGAAATTCGGCAGCAACTTCAGTAGCGGATTTCTGCAAAGCTTGGAAAGCTTGGGTTTTTTCGGTGGCGTTTGTCGCTTCAGACATGCGTGCGGCGGCATTATCCAACTCTCGAACTGTAGCTGGGACTTTGCCCTCAACGGTTAGATCTTGAACCAGTGACCTGGTTTGGACAGTGAGGCTACTAGCGCGTTCATCGATTTGAACAACTGCAGTTTCCAGTCTTTGAGCACGAGCAGCAGTTTCAACTGGCGCGCTCAGTGATTCAACGGTGCGTGCAACCTGCGCGCCTTCCGGCGATAGATCCTTAACAGCTGCAGCGGCTTTCTCGACCCTAGCGTAAGCGTCAGCTTTTTCCACTGCACTTGAAGCTTGCGAGAATTCTCTGGTCGCTGTATTTAGCTCTTGAACAGCGACGTTATCAGAGAACTTGGCTGCAAGTTGGGTCGTTTCGGAAACAAGTTGGGTTGAACGTTGGGCGATTTGAGTGGCCACAACTTCACTGGCTTCAACCTTCACTGCAGTCTGTACTGGAACTCTCAAGCTCTCGACTGTCTGGCGAATCGCAGCTCCTGCTTCAGGAATATCAGTGGCAACTTTGGCGGCTGCTCTATCTACTGCTGCGAAAGCTTGAGCTTTCTCGGCAGCCGTTGTCGCTTCCGTCAACTGTTTAGTAGCTGTGGTCAGTTCTTGAACTGAAGCGTTAGTGCCATACTTAGTCGCCAATTCAGCGGTTTGAGAAGTGAGTGTTGAAGCACGATCGGCGATTTGTGTTGCCGCAAGGTCAGCGACTTCGCTTCGTGCAGCAGCTTGTATAGGCGTTCTCAACGCATCAACAGTAGTGCGCAATGCAGCTCCTGTTTCGGCAGGAACTTCGGTCATTACTTTTGCGGATGCTTTTTCCACTGCCGCAAAAGCCTGAGCTCTCTCTGTAGCAGTGGTTGCTTCAGTCAATTGTTTTGTCGCAGCATTCAACTCGCGAACTGCAGGGGTTGCACTGCTAGTCGTCAATTCAGTTACTTGCTTGGTGAGAGCGGCTGAGCGATCTGCAATTTGAGTAACCACCAGGTCTGCTGCTTCGGATTTGGCAGCAATTTGTACAGGTGCTCTAAGCGACTCGACGGTGGTGCGCAATGCCGCACCAGATTCAGCAGGAAGATCAGCAATCACTTTTGCAGATGCTTTTTCCACTGCCGAGAACGCTTGTGCTCTTTCTGCAGCTGTGGTTGCCTCGGTCAGTTGTTTGGTGGCAGCGCCTAATTCTTGAACCGCAGGTCTAGTGCCAAACGTGGCAGTCAATTCAGCCGTCTGAGTGGAAAGTGTAGCGGTGCGATCAGCAATTTGTGCGGCAGTTTCAATTTTGACGGCTGTCTGCACAGGTGCTTTGAGAGCTTCAACTGACGTACGCAATGCAGCGCCCGACTCAGCTGGGATATCGGCGATGACTTTCGCTGATGCCCGTTCCACTGCAGTGAAGGCCTGTGCTTTCTCTGCGGCTGTTGTTGCTTGAGTGAGCTGTTTGGTCGCTAACTCAAGTTCTTGAATTGATGGCTTAGTGCCGAACTTGGCAGTCAGTTCAGCCGTCTGTGTTGAAAGCGTAGCGGTGTGATCAGCAATTTGTGCGGCAGTTTCAATTTTGGTGGCTGTCTGCACAGGCGCTCTGAGCGCTTCAACTGAGGTACGCAGTGCCGCGCCTGACTCAGCTGGAATATCGGCGATTACTTTCGCAGACGCCCTTTCAACAGCGGTGAAGGCTTGTGCTTTCTCTGCTGCTGTTGTTGCTTGAGTGAGCTGTTTGGTGGCCAATTCCAGTTCTTGAATTGATGGCTTAGTACCGAACTTCGCGGTCAGTTCAGCCGTCTGTGAAGTCAAAGATGTTGAATGCTCCGCGATATCTGCAGTTACAGTGCGCATCTGTGAGAGACGCTCAGCTGTTTGAGTTTCAGCTTGTAATCTGGTCAGGCTGCCGCGCAACGCCGCTGCGTCCACGCCTTGCTGCTCAAGTACACTAACTGTTCTGTTCAACTGTCCCAGGTTTTCGAGG
This sequence comes from Candidatus Melainabacteria bacterium, assembly GCA_003151275.1. Next base: position 41,581 of record PLXC01000065.1, on the reverse strand, counting down.
CGGTCAGCTGTGGTGCCGGCGGCTTTGAATTTAGCTAAGCCAGTTTCGAGTTCAGCGAAGGTCTCGGTGTGAGCGACATTGCCGGTAGTTTTGAGGATGTTTGCTTGTTGGGCAAATTGATCGATATGCGGGGCAAGAGTGTCAACCGTCTGCACGGCGTGCTCAGTTCTGAGAACTTGCGGTGCCACTGATTCTGTCACTTTGCCGACGCCCGGTGCCACAGTTTCTGTGACTCTGCCTAACCCGGTCAATCTCTCTGCTTCAGTCGCGGTTCTGCCAGTCAGCGTTTCGGCAATTCTGCCAGCTCCGGTTAGATCATTTGTAGCGCCGGCGACTTTACCAGTAATCAGTTCAGCAGTGCCGGTTTCACCAAGTTTTGGTATGACGCCTTTAACGGTAGTCGCTAAGGTTGGTTCAAACTCAGTTGCTGGTTTGAACCGGCTTAAGAATTTGCTGACGACGCCAGCTCCGCCTTCAGTGCTCTGCAATCCCAAAAGACGGTTCGGCAAGGAAATTTCGCCGAGTCCCACACTACCCGCCGTTTCACCCTGGATAAGGAATTTTGTAGACCCTTCACTAGCCAGTGGCAAAACTCGCTCGCTAAAGCTGCCGGTTTTGATCAAATTAGCGGCCACTGTTTGGTCGACTGCACCAGTTCTGGCAATGAGATTGGCATCTTTGGCTAGATTGGCGCCGTCAGTCAAAGCGGTGGTCGTTCTGCCGAGTGTGCCGACGTCACCCAATACATTCGTGCCAGCTTTGAGTCCATTAACTGTAGTCTCGAGGGCACGTGCCGTGGTTCCGGTTTCGCCTAAGGTGCTGACGCCTTTTGTCACTACTGAGGCTTCGCGCAAGTCTCCAGCGACCCTGGAAGCTTTGGCTGCGCCCGTGCCGCCAACAAATAAAGAACCAATGATGAAAGTAGCCTGACCAGCCATGTCACCTTTCGTCGCCCAATCTCCGTTGTTCCAGGTATTGGCGAGTTGACCAGGAATCTTCAGAATCGCATCAGGATTGTTGTAAGCCAATGAAACGGTTGAACTGACGCCATGAATAAGTTTGCCGGCTGCCGGCATCCAACCCATACCTTCAGCAGTGCTGCCACTGCCTCCCGCGGCAATATTTTTTTTCAAAAGAACGTTATCAACGCCGAAAACAGCGTCTAATGTGCCGACTGCCTGCTTGCCAAAACCAGTTACAAATCCAGATCCGGCGTCCAGAATGTTGCCCCCGCCGTTGGCAGGCTTAGGCGCTACCGGGGTCGAATCGTGAGGAGCGAGGCTGGCCAGGTTGAGCGTAGTGCCGAGAACAGGCGCAGCAGGGGTCGTGGATTCTTTGGGATCCAGTTTGCCTATTGAGAAATTGTTCCAGCTACTTGTCATAACAAAAACGCTAAAACCTTGGTAGGTTGCCTTTTATGAGCTTTTTAGGGGTCTTTCGGTCAGTTCAATTGGTCTCCTGACATCCTGGCTTGTATCCGAATACCTGACACTTTCGACACTTAGGTGATAACTTTTAACCCAGAATAATCCTTAAAGGGCCCGTAAGTATGGGGAAAGTACGCATTTGGTCGATCCTGACGCCCGGTCACCTAACATTATTAATGTAAAAACTTCTCTTCAATTACATAGATTCCCTTTTTATGTGTGTTCTTAAACCCGTTCAACCTTGTCAAGAGGCAATACTAATCCGAATCTGGAGCAATTGGCATGACCCTAAGCCGCATAAAAGAGAACATTGACGCCATTTACGATCAGGACCCGGCGGCGAGATCTCGTCTGGAGGTAGTTCTTTGCTATCCAGGCTTCCATGCAGTAACTGTTCATCAGCTCTCACACTCGCTTTGGACCAGTGGACTATATACGTTGGCTCGCTTTATTTCCCACCTCAGTCGCGTCACGACGGGGATTGAAATTCACCCCGGGGCAATCCTCGGGCGTAGAGTCTTCATCGACCACGGCATGGGAGTGGTGATTGGCGAGACTACGGTGATTGGGGACGATGTGGTTATCTACCAGGGTGTCACGCTGGGTGCTGGAGCGGCGGCGCGCATGGGCTCAGCGACGAGAGGGATGAAACGCCATCCGACCCTGGGCAACGGGGTGATAGTCGGCAGCGGCGCCGAGATCCAGGGTGACATAACAGTCGGAGACAATGTGCGCATCGCTTCAGGGTCCATTCTGCTGAAAGACGTGCCTGACAACTCTGTTGTCGTCGGCGTTCCGGGTCGGGTCATCTATCGGGACGGTCAAAAGGTCAAAGACGAAGTGCCAGACATAGAAGCCGAAGCGATCAAAAGCCTGAAGGATCGAATTCACAAGTTGGAAAAGCAATTACTATCAGTCAGTGCCTGCATCCAATCTTTGCAACCAACGACTCCGATGGCACCTGTAAACGAAGAAGAAGTCGAGCCCACTTCCCCCACATCCACCGATCCAGTTGACGTTTTCTTGCACGGAGCTGGAATTTAGCCGATCTGAACCGTAATCAAGTGACGCACACGACCGCGTTTGTGGGTAATATAGTGCTGTCGATGCTGGCGCAGATCTAAAGAGAGTCAGCGCAAGGATCTTAATACCCCATCAACTTTTCGGAGAAAGGAATCTCGCATGGCTGAGAGCGAGCTAGAAAAAGCATTTGGTACGCTTGCCGAAGCGCTTACTCTGACTGAGTCTGAGATCACTGAAGAAGTCAATGTGATTCAACAACAGATTCAGGAATTAAAAGAGCGTATCGTTCAACTGAATGGTAAACAACAGACACTAGCGCACGACCGAGAATCAATATCAGAGATGTTTAATAGATACTGTGCCACTGATGCCGGTGCTGCCCAGTCCGATTTTTAGATCTCCACATTTTTACTATCGCCCAGAGATGGAAGCCGCTTCTTACCGTGTTTGGCTAAGTCATGCAACCGGCATAACTCTGTATTACAAGGTGCTATAGTGGACCTAACGTTGTAGTTAGTTATGCTTGGAATTGTCGGGGATTGATCGAATAACAGATGCCAGCCTCTTGTCCCTACTGTGGCGCCACTCTTAATTTCGGACTTAAATTTTGCGTTGTATGCGGCAGGCATACTTCGGCTAGTGAAATGAGCAAAATGGGCGGTGGGCTAAAGAGCGGAATCAAGCAGCAGGACATGACGCGTCGGCTCGACGATAATTTGTCGTCCAATGACTTTGAACGCACCCGTAAACCGACGAAATTACGCAAACACGTTAAGAGCTTATCTGAGCATTTGGTCTATATTTTCATTGGCGTAGCGCTGTTCTTTTGCGCCATTCGGTTTACCATCCAAACTTGGTTCCCGCATAAAATACACACTGTGCTGGCGCCAATCTTAGGCAAAAATGCGGCTGTAGTTGAGCAAACCCTGACAGGAACACCAGCTACAGAGCTAGAAGATCCCGATGCGCCGACCGATGAACAAAAAGCGGCGACTGAAGCAAAAGCTGCAGCTGACGCAAAGGCCAAAGCGGCTGCGACAAGCAAGAATCAACCGAAGAAGCATCGGCGCGGCAGACGGCACAACGCACACTAGAGAAAAGAGTGGGATCAGCTTTTAGGGCGCTCATCGTCCTTAGCCAAGCGAACGACGCCCATTTCAATTAGTAGCTTGAATTCCTCGACGCTCCAAACTTTTTTGACTTTTGGGGAGTGGTAGAGCGCTGCTCTGATTTGTTTTTCACCGGCTCCAGTTACTTCGTAGAAATATTCCTTCTCGTAATAAGGCGGTGCCTTGACGAGCAGTAATTGACCTTTTTTGAGTTCGTCTGTCAATTGTCTATTGATGAACTAACTGGCGACCGATCTCCACTCGAGAGTCAGCGCTGGTGCCTTGATAAACCTGGTATGCCTTGGCGTCGCGCATTAGCTTTTCGACTGGATATTCCTTTGAATAACCATATCCACCGTAAACTTGCACGGCGTCAGTGGCCACTCTCATCGCCATGTCCTGGGCAAATGTACGTGCCACTGCTGCTGATACCAACCCGGTTTGAGCGGATCCGGCAATCAAGCAAGCTTGCCAAATCAACAAGCGCGCCGCTTCTATATCTTTGGCCATATCCGCTAGCATGAAGCCAACTGCTTGATGCTGCGAAATTGCGACACCAAAAGTTTTTCTCTCTTTGGAATATTGAATGGCATTTTGCATTGCACTGCGAGCAATACCCACTGAGCCCGCGGCCAACACACAAGCGGCTTGATCCTTTAACAACTGCCAGGCGTTTTGATCCAATTCCAGGGTGTTACTGGAGTCAATTTGCACCTTCGTCAACTTTACGTTAGTAAGATCCATTGCTTTTCTGCCGATAGAAAAAACAGGCATTCCGGCTTCAACGCCCTTCGCTTGCCTGGATACTATGAAGATCCGTCGCGCTGAACCGCGTGCTGACACCAAAAACCAATCTGCGCTCGCGCCATTGGCCACCACAACCTCTCCATTGAGAACAAAATCATCCTTGTCACGAGAGCATTCAAGCTTCGATTCAAAAGGCGAGAAGAGCTCTGCGTCGAGCCCGGCAAAACTAGGAGATTCGGTCAGCGGCTGCAAATACTTTTTCTTCTGATGTTCAGATGCCACGGCAACCAAGACTAATTGAGCAAGCGTCGTCGCCTCAATAGCACCATAAATGCCACTGCATCCACTCGCCAATTCCTCGGCAATCACGCAGCATTCGAGCAGGGAGAGACCCAGTCCACCCAGCTCATCAGGGACAGAGGCGGTGACCAACCCGATTTCCCAGGCTTGCTTCAAAATCTCTTTCGGTGCCGTAGATTTCTGATCGCATTCGTAAGCCTTGGGCACCAATTCGTTTTGAGCAAACTCTCTGGCAAGTTTTTGAAACTCTTGTTGTTCATCGGTAAGTGCTAAATCCGGCATAATCTCTTTTCCTCGCGCGTTACATTGCGCATTCATTCCTGCCCAAACAGTTTATTGGAGAACCACCTGGAACTAGGCAGTCTGAGGCGGCTCCAAACATCTAAAAAGATCTTCATCTCAAAAGCGCCAATCCCATTTAGTTCCACTTGACCGAAACTTCCGAGGTAGTCATGATAATCGAGATTCGCTAAACGAACGGGTCGTCATCGGATCGCGTCGTAATTTTCAGAGTATTTTCACCAATGGCTGTACTAGTAGCACCTTCAATCTTGTCGGCGGATTTCGCCAAACTGGGCGAGGAGATCAAACGGGTTGAGAGCGCCGGTGCAGACTGGATCCACGTAGATGTAATGGACGGCCAGTTCGTACCAAATCTGACCATAGGACTACCTGTGGTGCGGGCAATCAGAAAACAGACTACGTTAGCGCTAGATGTTCACTTGATGATCGTGGACCCGGATAGATTTTTGGAAGAGTTTGCCGATGCAGGCTCTGACTACATTACAGTGCACGTGGAAGCTTGCACCCATCTGCAAAGGACCCTATCGCATATACGCAAGCTTGGTAAAAAAGCTGGTGTAGCACTTAATCCCGCAACATCTCCAGAAACGATAAGATATGTTTTGGACGACATCGACCTTGTGCTAATCATGTCAGTGAACCCTGGTTTTGGCGGACAAAAATTTATCAACGCAGTAGTGCCAAAAATTAAAACAGTTCGATCCATGTTGGACAACGCCGGTCATCCAGAGGTGCATGTCTCCGTGGATGGTGGCATCAACCCAACCACCGGCAGAACAGTCGTTGAGGTGGGCGCAGATGTGCTCGTAGCCGGCAACGCAATTTACGGGGCAAGCGACATCAACAAAGCAATTGCCGATCTCCACTCGACCCAATCACAATCGATCGCAGCTATTAATCAGCAAGAGCTAGCGGGAGAAAAAGGGAGCTATTAATGCCAAGTAATTTCGTGCCGCTAAATATAAAGAAGCAACTCATGCTGGCGATTCTAGGGGTGGTGACAATCTCCCAGCCTGTGCTTTCAAGAGACAGCGATTTCTCTCAAGACACGACTCCGATTGCTCATAGCGAGCAGGCATTGGTTAGTTCCGATCAGTTGCTCGATATTGGCACCTCCACTTCGAGCGCTCTGCGACTCGAAGGGGAACAATCCATGCGTTTCAACAACATAGATCGCGCCGTGCTAGTGCTAGGAAAGTCTGTAGAAATGTCGCCGGCGGATATGGATGGTCGCATTTTGTACGCAGAAGCACTGGAAAAGAAGTTGATGCGTCAAAAAACGCAGGACCCGCAACTGCACAATCTTGTAGTTAAGCAATGGCTCTATATCGCTAAGAAAGCTGATTACATGGATCAAAAGATGCAGGGCACAAAGCATTTATCGAGTTTGACTGGGCAACGTCCTCGTATGTGGGAAACTGAGGATCGTTTTCTATCGCGAGTTTTGGTGCCTGAAGGTAACTCGCAACGAGTCGCGAATAGCAAGACAGCAGCAAAAACCGATTAAAAAAAAAGACAGTTGGATTGTGGCATTGCACTGGCTTGAATGGAATGGACTGGATTAGCGGCCCCTAGCCAATGATGCGTTGTCCATGCCATCTAGAGAAAGAAGATCTGTCACTCCTTGGCCGCCTTTTTTGTTCGGGATCTCAGCCACACAATCAGGTGCGTGGTCATCCGAGTGACACCAAATATGGTGGACACTATGCCAATTGTCATCCAGGTAAATGGTGAGTGCTGTTCGGCAAGATGTTTGCGAACTATGATCATCTCTGGTGTGAAATTAGTGACTGGGATATATGCGGCCACCAGCAATAGAAAACCAATGATCACATTCAAGATGCCGAAAACAAGCCACGGCCAGCCCGGTCTCCAGGCATACAGCAACGGCCAGAATCCAACTAACAACATACCATCGGGCACCCATCCAAAAGGCGAGCCGGCAGGCACCACAAATGCCAGAGCGAAACCTAATATCCAGAGAACGGTGGAGACTATCGCCGCTATTTTGGCGGCACCAGTCTTTTTCTTCTTTACCGTCTCGCCTGCCTCAGACATGCTCTGCAGCGACCTCTGCCAAAAATTTAAGTATGATCACGACTTCTCGCGGCACATCGGCTTCGTCATTAAGATTACGAGCGATCGATTCAGCAAAAGCGATTTTATCGAAGTCACCTAATTTGCGAGCTTTCCATAACTTATTTAGGATGATTTTTCTGCTTACTTTCGATGGAAAGTCGCTTGTCGAAAGCGGCTGAACAGAGCCATGAAACGACTCCAGATACAAATTCAACTGTCTAACAAATGTTCCGATCTCAAATGTATCCTCAATTTCGCCAGCTTCCAATACAAAGAGTTTGTCGCAATCACGAATCGTATCGTTGATCACACCAGCTTGTTCCTCTGCGTCGCGATCCAGAATGCAAACGATCGGCAGAGCAACTAAATCTCGCAAAAAAAGATAGCGACGTGAAACTTGTTTGGCACCACCGGCGGGAATAATCATGATTGCATTGGCTTGCAGATCGATTCCCATCGATGCGGCAAAGCGAGGTAAAAGCACAGCCTCAGTTGGTCCTTCCACAATGACAATCACCTGAGGCAAAAAGTCGCCAGGCAACTGCGCGCGCAATTCAGCGAGCAGTTTTGTGAATTGCGCATGTGCTCGAGCAAATACTTTCGGGTCGAAAGTGTCAGGCGCTCTAGTGCTGACAAGAATTTTTACTTGTTCGAGAGCATTCAATAAAAAAATCTTGATCGGATCATCGCTCCAGGGGCCCGCAGAGGTCAGCTGAATCCAGGCAGGCGTGGTCAAGGCGCAGTGCATCAGCCAGCGAGTTTGACTAGCCGAAAGATTGGCCCCTTCAAACCATTGTCTCAGTCCTTGCCAAAAATCCGAAGATTGATTGCCGTTCGACTCCTCAGGTCCAATTTCATTAGCCCAACTGGCGAATGCGATTTCATCAAAACGGGCAATCTCCTCAAGCCCCAACAGAACACTCAAAAGGCGACTGGCATTGTCACTTGGACGCCCCCCAAAGACTGCATCGAACAAACAATCTTGCTGATACTGCGAAGTCGAATTCAGATCGATGTCTTTGGATGGCGGTGCTTTCAACTGCTTTGCGACAGCTTTTTTGAGGCGGGCGCAGCGACTCGAAGGCTCATCAAAAGAGAGATATTTCTGCAACATCGACCAAAAATCTTCCGCCGAAGGGGCAGCTAATCCGGTTATTTCGAGGTCTGGTCTGTCACCTGAAGTTTTCAAATGTGTACTTCTGCCGAATTAGTAAGAGGACGCGCACGCCCAGGTTTTGAGACTATAGATAGTACCATCACACGCTTAATGACAATTTTTCGTGATTTCCCCTTTCCTATTGTCATCTAATTAGTTACGCTAGAGATCCAAATTATTTCGTGCGGGCTTTATGTATGGTTGCACTTCAAGAGCTTGAAGATATTCGTGCGCAGGATGATCACGACAGCGTTATCGTCTCTGGGTCGACTTGGGCAGCCATCTGGCATATGTCCTGGCCTTCGCTCGTGCAAATGTTGACCATCGCTGCTGCAAGTTTCACCGATGTTTGGGTGGCTGGCAAGTTAGGCAGTGAAATCCAAGCCGCTATCGGCGTCGGTGGGCAGATCTGGTTCTTCATGATCATGCTGGCCGTAGCTCTTTCTGCCGGCGCCACCGCGATCGTCAGTCGTTATTGGGGAGCTAAAGACATCGCCGGCGCTACCGAAGCGGCGCGACAATCATTGGTTTTCGGCTTCATTTTTGGGGTCGGCTCTGCAACGCTCGGATATCTCCTCGCTAAGCCTTTCTTCCATCTTTTGGGAGCCTCACCAAGAGTCGAACAACTTGGCTGGGATTATTTGCGCTGGGATATCTGGTCGCAAATTCCGTTCACCATGTTGTGGATCACAAACTCAATTTTTCGGGCGAAAGGCAATGCCCGCACGCCAATGTGCATTTGGATTTTGATGGTGACAATGGTTATCGCCTTAGACTTCGTTTTTTGTCTGGGTCCATTCCATTTCGGCATCGCAGGATTCGGCATGTCCTGGTTGATCGCGGGGACGATTGGAACGTCTGTTGCACTGTACATCTTGAGCAGATCAGACATCGGAGCATGTTTAAATCCGAGAGATATTCTGCGCACCGGATTCGACAAAGAATGGATCCTGCGACTCTTGAAGATCGGCATTCCCGCTTGCGTGCAGGATGTTGCCTGGGTGGGAGGAAACTTCGTTCTCTTTCTGGTGTTCGCTCAAACAAAAGATCCAACATCATGTCAAGCCGCATGGGCTGTCGGACTCCGTCTTGAAGAGATGGTGGCGGGCTTGCCGATTCATGCGTTAAGCATGGCGGTGGCAACAATCGTTGGCCAAAATCTTGGCGCCAAACAACCTGAACGAGCTGAAAGAGCGGGCTGGCAAGTCGCTGCGATCGGCTGTGGATTCAATTTTTTGTGCGGAGTTTTGATGTTCTGTTTTGCAGAACCAATAGCGAGAATGATGAGTACGGATGAAAATGTGGTGCGTTATACAGCGCAATACTTGCAAATCATCGGCATCTGCGAACCGTTTGTGGCAGCCTGGATCACGTTATTTGGTGCAATGCAGGGTGCTGGTTACACTAACTGGCCTATGTGGGCAAGCTGCTTCTTTTTGACAGTGGTCAGATTACCATTGGCTTATTTCCTCACCGTCACGCTCAACTGGGGTCCAAGCGGCACATGGGTCGCTATGTCTTCTACGGCAGTAATGATTGGACTGGTCGCCATATGGCGCTTTAAATCCGGAGTCTGGAAAACCCAAAAAGTCTAATCCTGAATCCAGCTCCCAGCGGGCATCTCCATCCTGGGAGCACCGGCTTGCAGCCTGCACTTATCCAACAAAAAATTTGTCTCCAGAATGAACGATCGAAAGTTCGATTGTTGGAGCGCAGCATTTTGTCAAACATTAGAAAGGGTACCCTCTCCTTTTTTTGACCTATCCCATTTCAGGTAAAGCAATATTACATCAGCGTTTCCAGACTTTCGGAGTGCTTGAAACTTGCGCAGTTTGGGGCTTTTGAGATTTCCGAAAAGCCGCGTTTTTTGCTTAACAAATTAAATCAACACTTCCTGGAAGGGATACCTCCTACTTTTCAGAAATATTTTTCGAGAGCGACAGCAATTTGAACCTTTTGACTCAAAGCAACGTATACGTTTATGTAAGTGTTCATTCAAAACACTCGAAGACGACGCGTGCTGCCCATTTAATAAGGAGAAAGCCATGGCGCGAAAAAGCAGCCTTGTAGACAAACTCAACTACGGAGTCCCTAAAATCCGATTGTGTCTCGTGAATGAACACGCGGTGGCGCGTGAACCATTTGCAATTCAGTCACCGCTAGACGCAGGGCGGCTTCTCTCGCCACTCAAACACGCATCCGAAGAGCATTTCGTCAGCCTACATCTCAATGCAAAAAATGAAGTGATTGGCATCCATGAGGTCTCTCACGGCACTCTATCGTCCAGCCTTGTTCATCCCAGAGAAGTATTCAAAGCCGCGATAATGGCGAACAGTTACGCCATCATTGTTTGTCATAACCACCCGTCCGGATCATCTATCACACCCAGCAAAGAGGATGTAGACACGACCAGGCAACTACTCAGCGCCGGCAACTTAATGGGCATTGCCGTTGTTGACCATTTGATCGTCAGTCCCACTCAAGAAGACGATGTCTACAGTCTTAGAGAGAACTTGCCACACCTTTGGAAGCAACAAAAGTGTAGCTGTTCATAACAACTATGTATTGCTCGGCTATGCGTCAGAGTGCCGCTCAGTGCCCGTGTATTTGCGGAGCTGAGGCAAGAACTGGTTCGTTAAGAACCGGTCAGATTCAGTCGAAACCTTTATTACAAACGGAAAATGCCACTCCACAATCCTTTAGAATCTACTTGTGGATAAGGAGTTTTCATCGTGGTCAAGAGACGTGAATCTGTTCCAGTCAAAGTAGGCAACACTGTCATAGGTGGGCACGCGCCCGTGCTAGTCCAGTCCATGACCAATACACCTACAGAAGATTATCTAGCGACCGCCAATCAAATTCGCGAACTTGCAGAAGCTGGTTCTGAAATTGTTCGCATCACGGTTAATACTCGCGATGCTGCGATTGCCCTGCCAAAAATTGTTAGCGAATTAGAAAGACAAAACCTCGACATCCCAATTGTTGGCGACTTCCATTACAACGGGCACCTGCTCTTAACTGAATATCCTGATTGCGCAAAATTGCTCGCGAAATATAGGATCAATCCAGGTAATGTGGGTCGAGGCGAGCGTCACGACGAAAACTTTCAACGCATGATCGATGCAGCCTTGAAGTGGCAGAAGCCCGTGCGCATCGGAGTTAACTGGGGATCGCTGGATCAAGATTTGCTCGCCAAAATGATGGACGAGAATGCCAAATCTGCTGAACCTGTTGATTCGCACGAAGTATTAATAGAAGCAATCGTTGAGAGCGCCGTTCAATCCGCCAAGATGGCAGAAGAGTATGGACTAGGGCGAGACCAAATAATCCTCAGCGCAAAAGTATCTGAAGTTCCGGATTTAATCGAAGTGTATCGACGACTCGCTTCGCGATGCGATCACGCATTGCATCTTGGTCTCACTGAGGCGGGAATGGGCATGAAAGGCACTGTAGCCTCCGCCGCTGCACTTTCGGTACTACTGATGGACGGCATCGGCGACACCATTCGCGTCAGCTTGACACCGCGACCGGGTGCAAGTCGTAATGAAGAAGTTGAAATTTGCCAACAGATACTTCAATCCATCGGGCTGCGCTCATTCACGGCGCAAGTGACAGCCTGTCCAGGTTGTGGTCGGACTACGAGTACTCTTTTCCAGGAAATGGCGCAAGATATTCAAGCTTATCTTGTCGAACAACGACCGAATTGGCAAAAGATCTATCCCGGTTCAGAAGAACTCAAAGTCGCTGTCATGGGCTGCATAGTTAACGGTCCAGGTGAATCAAAGCACGCAAACATCGGCATCTCGCTTCCCGGCACCGGCGAGGATCCTAAAGCGCCTGTGTTCGTAGATGGACAACACGTCACCACCCTTAGTGGCGCAGGGATAGTGCCAGAATTCATTAAGATGCTCGAATCATACGTCAAAAACAGATACGCCATCCCCGCATCAATTAAGTAAGAAACTGATACATCTATCATCTCGCCAGTCTTCTTATTTGAACCCAGCGACGAGATCATTTGCGTAATCCATACCATTTGGATTGCGCAACTCCAACATCTGAATGACGGGTCGATCAAAGGACGGAGACTTATCGACAAGTTTGCTCATCTCCGTATCTATCTTCTCTAAGTCTTCTTTATGCAAAGGAAATGCTTTGGTCGACCGGATGATTTTAGCGCCGTCTATTGGATTAATCGCCTTAATAGGTCGCGTGCTCATCACGATCAATTTCACTGCACTAGGACCGCTTACTTTAGTAATCTGCAACGGGTAAAAAAGGTGTTTTGTCGCAAATCTATAACGTATAGGTTCGATAGATTTGAGTTTAGGCTGCAATTCGACAACATCAAAAGCGAACCAATTGAAGCCGCTGTCAGTATATTTTTGGATTTTTTCTTTCATCCACTCAGGCACTGATGGGGACGTACTGCCGAGTTTTTTCAAATTTTCCTCGGTCCACGCAACAAACTTCGCTGGGTTCAGAACTTTGACGACGCTTATCTCGTGCACACCCAAGTGTTCACGTGTCACTATCACCGCAGCTGGTGGCTCAACCGCTGAAGGATGAAATCCTTTTCCACCAAAACCTCCAGAAGTGCCACCGTAGCTCAACGACTGCACTTTGGAATTTAAAACCTCGACTGCACTGCGCAAAGTCTTGAAATCGCCTTTTGTCACTTTAGGTTCAGACGGAAGCGGCAAAACTTCCAATACTTTGGAAGGGCGGTCAGCACTCAAATCTGTGGTCAAATACAAAATTTCCTCAACACCGTCACAAGCGATCAACGCATTCTGATTGGGTTCAAAATATTTGACGGGAGTGTTGGAATTAACTTCGTTAGTGCTTTGATTTGGATTTATCAGGAAGGCCGGTATGATTCCCCTGTCGCAGAGAGCAGGACGACAAAATACTAGCAATAAAAAGAGTGTCAAGAGAGAACCAATTAGTGATCGCTGCACATCGACTTCCTCAGTATTAGGGCTGGAAACATCAGCATAAGTCTACTAGATCGTACGTTCTACGTTCCACCATACATTTCAGACTACATAAATTCGTTAATGGCGGACTACGCGGCGTTCGATACTTTATCCATGTTCAAATCATTGAGGATACGCTGTCCGACACCAATGAACATCTTCGCTTCATTCGGACCACGTTTGACACCAAAATCGGCCACTTGAAGAATCCAATAATTCATGTAATTGTTCAGCGCAGTCGACCCAGATGTGATTTCAATTTTCTTGCGTAGCATAGCTAAAGTAAACGGATCAGCGCGATAGCCAATTTCTGCTTCTGAAACGTATGCGTCATACAGCAATCGCGAGAGATCAATGGAGCGGTCGCCATTTCCTGCGCCTTCCCAATCTATGTAGCCTGACAATTTATCCTTGCCGGTTACCAGCGCATTAAAGTGTTGGAAGTCACCATGGACGATGTCATTGCTACGCGGAATGAAGGAAGGGTCCTTCTCAGTCGCCGCACGAACGGCTTTAACTAACGCCGCGCCTTCGGGTCCGGAAGCAGCAATATTACGCTGCCAACCTAGTGAATCTTTGTGCAGTACCGACATTACTCTATCGCTCCAGTTATTTTCGTTGTTCAGCGCTTTTCCAGCTTGGCGATCGTTCATTTTAACGAGTTGACCAATCAGCGTGGCACTGGGAACAGGAGCCGGTCTGCCAGGCAGATGTTCCTGCACATACCAACTTCCGAACTTATCTGTAAATTCTACGCGCTCGTATTGCGGTGTGCGAGTAGCTAAAGAATTCACTGCCTCTGCAGATAAAGCGGATCGACTTATTTGATTTGTAACGTCATCCTTGGAGACCAATTTGAAAATATGCGGCGCACCATCTGCGGTGCGGACGAGGTAAGCACCGTGAGTGCCGCGCTCCATCTTACCGACAAACTCATAGTCTGTTTTGTCGGTAATAAATGCTCTAATTCGCTCAGATTCGACTGATTTGTCGGGCTTTATAGCAATCTCAGGTTGTTTTTCGCCAAGCAAGTTAGGCGATCGTTCGATTGATAACGGCAGGTAACCTGGAGTCGCTTCGAATTGTTTATTTGAAGTCACTCCAGGGATTGGCTGCAAATCCGCAACGACTGGCTGATTTGTCGACAATGCTGAATCATTTGCATTGGAGACCAAAGCGGCTTCTCCAGACCTGTTTGCTTTCAAGGCGCTTGCAAACTTGCCGCCGGCATGCAGAGCTGCGCCGGTTATTGCCATAGTTCCAACTTCAAAACCTAAAGGTCCAAGATTTTGCGCAGCCCATCTCTTGTTCGTGTCTAAAGAAGTGGGGTCCGAAGCGGTTTGTTGAAAACGTGGCACTGCTTCAGCCAGCGTTGGCACGGCACTGCTTAGAAAATGGAGTCCACTGACCGCGCCGATCGCATATGCCGGCATCCGCATCCAGGCGGGACCTTTGGTTGCAGCCTGCAAGGCGATGACCATGGCGGCATCTCTGGCAGCGTTTTCGGGATGCTCCACATAGGTGGAGACGCCGTGCTTTATTAGGCCATCAGCCGTTCCGACGCCAAACACTTGCCACTCGCGTTGAGCTTTGTCCAGCCAGGTGCTGCTTTCACCGCTGTGATCGGTTTCTACAGGTGCCGAAAGTTTTCGGTGATCTGCTTGTTCCATTATGTCGTCTTGCCGAAGAAGTTCTCAGAGGATAGTGCGAGGCACCCCCGCTTTCAATGGTGGGATTACGAGCACCCAGCCGCCCGCGTGCTGGGGTCCAGCCACTAATAAATTATTTCCAAGTGTGGCATGCGCATTTGCAGTTCCCTTCTTCCCTTCGCCGTCACCCTACTGCCTTGTAGGTGCAAGTATTTGAGGTTTTTAAGCGCCGTCAGAGCAATCAAATTGCTGTCGTCTACAAGTGTATTTCTGATGCCCAGATCTTCCAAAGTGGAGTAGTTGGCAATCACGTCAAGGGTTTTACTGGTTACAGCGGTTCCACCTAGTCCAATCCAGCGCAGGTGCTTCAAACCGCGCAGTTTGCGGATGCCTTCATCGTGGATGGCTTGGTTGCCGTTCAAATCCAGGTCTCGGACAAACTGGAAGTGCGCCACGGTGTCGAGCGCGGCATCGTTTATCGATGACTCGTGCAGCCGCAAATCTATCAAGTTAGTCAAGGGTAGAAAGATTGCCAACTTATTGTTGAGATCCGTTCTGTAGAGGTCCAACTTTTTTAATTGCGTCATTTGAGCGATTGCGCCGCACCCCGAGTTTGAAAGATTCAATTGCTTTGCTCCGAGGCGCTCAAGTTTTGTGAGTTTGGTCAGACCACTCATGCCCTTATCCGAGATCGACGTGTCCGATATATCGAGATCCCTAAGGTTGCTCAGTGTCGACAGCACTTGAGCGGAAGAATCGGAAAGGTAGATACCCTCCAGCGACAGTGTTTCAAGCTTAGGAAATGATTTGAGAACACTGATGCCTTTATCTGTGAGCTTCGTCTTTGAGAGATCAAGCTCTGTTAGATCCTGCAACTTATTCAGGTGCGTGAAGCGTTCGTCAGTCAGATTTGTGCGGCTCAGCCGAAGCCTTTTGATTGAGTGTTGCTCACTCAGAATATTCCATTCTGAGAAGGTTAGCTTACGTCCATTGAGATCATACGCGCTTTCGTTGTGTCCTTTGAATGCCTCATGACCACTTGTTACTGACTTATCGTAGTCAGCATTTGAACCGGACATTTTCAACAATAATGCTTCACCAAAATCACGCCGCTCGTCAGGTACAGCTGCGTCTGGACGTCCTGAGGGGAGTGTTTGGATCTGCCTGGCCTTCAGGGTCGGCTGTTCGTTGTGAAAGTCCTTCGACTGCAGCGGGGGCGCTGGCTCACGAGCCGAAACACTAGTGTCTGGTTTGGACTTCACGACAGCAGGGACTGCAGTTGAAGAAAGCTGCGAAAGCATATTGGAGCAGCTCGAAACGATGACTGATACAGTAATTGCTGCCGCTATAAGTGGTGCCAACTTACGGGTTGAAACCATGGGATCTCTTCACTTTTTGCTTGGACGAGAGGGAAGCCTGGAGACGCCTGTGAATCCATTATTCCATCAGCAGACCAAAAATATCTTGAGAGTCCATATTTTTCCGCTCTGTGAAAACAATACGCGGATACTCGCGTGAGCTTAGGAGCCTGGAAAGCGTCTGCAGTTCGATACAGCAAGAAGTTATAGTTTAGTTGTTTTCGTGAAGTTTGCGCACTTCTTCGGTGATCTTAGGCACCACTTCGAAGACATCACCGACGACACCATAGTTAGCGAACTTAAAGATGGGTGCGTCCGGATCCTTGTTGATTGCAACAATTACTTTCGAGGATGACATTCCTGCTAGATGTTGGATTGCGCCTGAGATCCCGACAGCTATGTAGAGCTGTGGACTGACAGTCTTTCCGGTCTGTCCAACTTGGTGCCCATGGTCGATCCAGCCAGCATCGACGACGGCTCGGCTCGCTCCCAGAGCAGCGCCGAGAACGTCGCACAAACTCTGGAGCATTGGCCAATTCTCTGGACCCTTAATACCTCTGCCACCAGATACGATGATTGCCGCTTCACTCAGCTCAACTTTCTGACCTTCTGCCGCGTGGGTTTCAACAACCTTGGCGCGAATCTTTTCTGGCTTAACCGCTAGTTCTTCTACGGTGCTTTGATGACTTGCGTCTGGTTCATTTGAAGGGAAGACATTGGGTCTGAGAGTAACAAAACCAAGCGGTGAATTGAATTCAAACACACCCAAAGTTTTACTTGAATACATTGGCTTAACAGCTTCGAAGCCGGTACCAGTGGATCTCAATTCGCTGACGTCGGATATGCAGGGAGCATCAAGTTTAGCGGCTGCTCTCGGCATTAGATCTTTGGAAAGTGAAGTGACTGCCGCGAAGACAAATTTCGGGTCAGCTTTCTTGACGGCATCGGCAATCGCAGCAGCGTATCCTTCAGTTGAATATGATGCGAAATCAGCACCTTCAACAGTGTAAATTTTGCTCGGCTTGTATTTGCTTACTTCAGCAGTAACGGACTTGGCGCCTTCACCAATGATTACAGCGCTAACAGCCTCATTCATTTTGGTCGCTTGGCGAATCGCTTCGGACAAAGCCTCAATGCTAGCTTTGCGAACATGTCCATTTCGCTGTTCGATGAAAACCAGAATACCTTGTGACATTTCTTTCTCCTAATTAGCGATTTAAATGACTCGTGCTTCGCTGCGCAAAAGCCGAACAAGCGTTTTCGCTTGCGTATCAGCGTCGCCTTCAATTTTCTTGCCAGAAGGACGATCAGGCGGCATGAGCATCTCTTTCAATTTGACTTTACGCAAGTCTCCACCGACTTGTCCCTTGATTCCAAGGGCAGTAGCATCCTTGACGGTGATTTCTTTTTTACGGGCAGCCATCACACCTTTGATCGAAGAGTAACGAGGCTCATTCAGTCCCTTCTGAGCGCTAAACACGGCAGGCAATGTACCTTCTACAATGTCATGAGCGCCTTCAACTTCGCGTTCTGCCTTGAACTTGCCACCATCGATCTCAAGCTTCATGAGCACAGTTGCCTGTGGCATGTCCAAAAGTTCTGCAAGAATCGACGGCACTTGATTGTTGTCGCCACCAACTCCTTGCTGTCCGCAAAGAACGACATCGTAGCCACCATCCTTGATGGCTGCAGCTAAAACTTTGCCGGTGCTGAGCGGATCTAGACCTTTGAAGTCATCATCTTTCAAATGTATTGCTGAATCGATTCCACGAGCTAGCGAATCTCGAATCACGTCTGTGCACTCGTCACCACCCATGGAGATAACCACGGTTTCGCCACCATGCTTCTCTTTGATTCTAAGCGCCTCTTCGACAGCAAACTCATCGTAAGGGCTTGTGATAAAACGCACACCAGCTAGGTCGATATTCGTCTTGTCGGCAGCGACGACGATTTTCGCTTCCGTGTCAGGCACGGCTTTTACACACACAGCAATCTTCAAGGACTTACCTCCAGCAATTCACGCAATGAATTATAGATAGAAGAAGCCAGAAAGCAGGTTTTTTACCACATTCCTTAATTAGGGAATGCACTGCAGTAGTAAAGGGCAGCAACGCAGAGTCCGCATTTCGGGGCGGGTTGGAAACCCGCGCTCCATTTCGGAGTTAAAGGAAAACCCACGGTGCGTCCATTTCGCGATTAAAGGAGCTCGTCCCTACTGTTGTTGTTAGGTCCGGCTTCGATGATCACGCCGCCACCGTTCCGTTTCGGATAGCTGAGCAAACCCTGATCCGAGAGATAGCATTTCTCCTGGTCACACCAGGCAATTTGTTCAACCAACTCGTCAGGGTCGTCAACAACAGTGATCAGGTCAAGTTCAAGTTCAGTAAGAAAGCCCCTCGCCACAACATCCTTACGCAACCAATCGAGCAGGGGCTGCCAGAATTTTGAGTCGACAAGAAAAAGCGGAAAGTGCTTGATCCGCCTGGTTTGAATCAGGGTAAGCGCCTCAAACAGCTCGTCCAAAGAGCCAAACCCACCAGGCATAATGATGAATGCCATCGCATACTTCACAAACATCAGCTTGCGCACAAAGAAGTATTTGAAATCGACTGAAACAGTTTGATGGCGATTGCCCTGCTGCTCGCGGGGCAGTTGAATGTTCAAGCCGATCGACGTGCCGCCGGCAGCGAGAGCCCCTTTATTACCGGCTTCCATGATCCCAGGACCGCCACCTGTGATAACGGCAAATCCGCGTTCAGCTAATTTGCGAGCGATCACCTCGGCCAGCTTGTACTCTTCGGAGTCCGGCGAGCATCGCGCAGAACCGAACATGGACACTGCCGGTCCAATCTTGGACAATTCATCGAAACCCTCAACAAGCTCGGCCATAATTCTGAAAATCCGCCACGTATCGCGTGCGGTCATCTCTTCCAAGACGAATTGGGTGTCCGTCATACTTCCTTCCTTGACTCAACTTGATGATTCTATTAACCGGCAAGAAAAACTTGCAATGCGTGATTCTCAGGTATCATCCCCGTTTTAATCGAATCTTCCAGTCTGGTCAGATCGATTCGCTTTTCGATTAGCCTTGCCAACGGAAATTTGGATATTCTCTTGAGATCTTTTTCTATCATAAACTCCTTTGCCTTAAGTTCGCCTGCCACACGTCGCACCAAATCTTGCATTGGCAGCTCACGGCGATTGACACCGGGAGGAGTGGGCAAATCGTGATTGAACTTTTCACACAAGGCTTTCATCAAAATCCATTTCGAGATCATTGTCTGCAAAGTAGCAATAATCGGCATCGCACTTTGACGAGTCATCAGTTCTTCGGCGCTGGCCAAAGCTTCCTTGCCTTTGCCGCTCAACCAGTAATCAGCCAAGGCAAAGACGTGCGAATGATAGGGACTGAGCTGAACCACAACGTTGTACGTGATGTGAGTGTTCGGCAAGACGTGAACGGCCGCCTTTTCAATCTCCGAGGCAATTTGGCGAAGGTTAGCTTCCGTGCCGTCTAACAAATAAGTGATCGCTTGATCTTCCATGGTGGCGCCAAATTTATGTGCTTCTTTGCGGCACCAGGTGCTCAAAAGAGGATTCGGGCTACCAACATAGAATTTTTGCTTTTCGAATCTTTCAAGCACCGCATGTTTTTGCAACGCTTTGGTAGTCTTCAGCGATGAATCTAAATTGAACGGACAAGCAAAAATTAGGTGAGTATTCGGGGCGACATTGGTCAAACACTTTTCCAATTCATCCAAAAGCTTGTCTTTGCCTTTGCTGTCGGTGTCTGCTTTCGCCCCATCGTCGCCGCCCTTTGTGCGCTTTTTGGTGAACAGTTCACAGCGATCTATAAGTACAACTTTGTTGCCAGGTCCAAATGGAAGCGTTCCTGACACATCGATGATCTCTTGCAATGGTGGATTGTCCAAGCGCAGAAAATTAATCGACGCCCAATTGGGATCGACAAGAGAATGTCGCAACTCCTGAACCCGTCTGGAAAGTTCAAACTCTTCGTCACCGGCGATAATCAGAACTGGCAACTCAACACCTCTATGCGATACCGGTTGGTTCCGGTTTTAATCGCTCGCCTGTAGCGATGAAGTAACTGCGTTTGGCAATCGAACCGCACAAGTCTCCCATGCGTTCAAGAAAACGCCCACCGAAAAGAAATTGGGCTCGCATCTGGGCCCGTGCTGAATCTTGAGAGCCCAGGTCAGACAAAAGTTTTTTCGAAAGCACATCATCAAGGTAATCAACTTCGCTGTCACGTTTGAGAATTTCCTGTGCCTTTTGCGGAGAGTCAGTAATGTAGCAAAGCAAAACTTCTTGCACCATTTTGTGCACCACGCCGGCCATTTCCGTCAATTCAGAAGGCACTTCAAGCTTGTCTTCACGAGCCCAAGAGCCAATCCTCGCAACACGATTAGCATGGTCAGCCATTCGTTCGAATTTCGAGGCGATCGTGGCACTGACGAATAATGTGCGAATGTCTTTCTTTTCCAGCATCTCTTTTTCAAGCAAGAGATCCAGACATTTCTCTTCAATCTCGGTGAAAGTGCGATTGATGGAAATCTCCTGCTGCTCGATAAAGACAAGATCAGCAGACGGATCCATTTTGAGCATGCGAAGCATCTCTTCCACGGTGCGATCCACCATTTGACCTAAAGTCAGGACATCTTCTTTGAAGAGCATAATCGCTTCAGCTTTCACATCACCTCTCCTATCTTAATATTTTACTTGGTTTGATTTTCGCCTGGAGGATTCAACCTATATCCAGATCTATGAACGGTTTCCAGCAATTGCGGATTTTTCGGATCGGCTTCCAGCTTTTGCCTTAACCAACGAATGTGCACAGCTACTGTTTTAACGTCACCGGCAAAATCCGCACCCCAAACTTGATTGAGCAAGGTTTCCGTGGACAGAGTTTTGTTGGCATTTTGCATCAATGCTCTCAATAAACTAAATTCCTTTGGAGACAAGTCGACTTGAGCGCCGTGCCAGAGAACCATTTTGGCATCGTTATCCAAGACAAGGTCACCAAGTTGAATGCGAGCGTTCTTAGTACTCGGCTTACCAGCTCGGCGAAGAAGCGCTTGCACGCGAGCCAGAAGCTCAATTGCGCTGAACGGTTTGGAGAGGTAATCATCAGCACCGGCACTCAGGCCAGTCGCTACATCCGCGGGGCTGGATCTGCCTGTGAGCATGAGAATCGGAACATCTGATGATCGCGAACGAATCAATTTGCAGATCTCTGGACCGATCATGTCTGGCAACATCCAGTCCAAAATAACAAGTGACGGTGCCGTTTCATCGAATTTCGCCAGGGCGACTGCACCGCTATTGAAGGAAGTGACAGCGAATCCATGTCGTTTTAAATTGAATTCGAGAGTGTCGATGATTGTTTCATCGTCGTCGACAAGCATTACTTTTTGCGCAGTGGTGGTCATTCGCTTACTCTCGATGATTCTTCAACCAACGCTTCGCGGCGCCGGAAATTCTAACTGAAAGACAGAGCCGTGCCCTTCTTCGGAAATCACATTTATCTTAGCACCGTGCAGATCGGCAATATGTTTTACAATCGATAATCCAAGGCCGGTGCTTCCTCGCGATGCAGCTCGGTCGATGCGATAGAAGCGTTGAAATATCTTGGGGATCTCTAGAGTGGCCATGCCGATGCCAGTGTCCTCGACTGAGAACATTCCAGGCGCGGCACCCGATTTAATCGTCACAAGTCCACCCTCTGGTGTGAATTTTATGGCATTTTCAACCAGGTTCAAAATGACCTGATCCAATTGCTCGGGGTTGGCGTAGATATAGAAACCACCCTCGATCTGCGTATCAACGCGTATCTTTTTCTCCGCCGCTTGCTTTTTGGTACTCTCGATAGCATAGGTCGCCCGCGCCTCAAGAGGCACCCAAACTTTTACAACCTCCCGTCGCGACGCTGTTTGCTCAACAGATAAAAGATTGACGACCAAACTCTGCAGTCTATCTATTTCAGTTTTTGCTCGAGACAACATCCGCCGAGCAGTTGCTTCATCTTCCAGCGCTCCGCCATCCAAAAGCGTTTCAATCAACAACTTCAAATTGGCAATTGGCAAGCGCAACTCATGTGAAGCTTCGGCGATCCAATCTGCATCTCGAACTGGTTCGAGCTTGGCCGCAGGCGGGGCTTCTCCAGCAGATGCCGCGGGCGAATCCACCCGTGCTTGCGTAGACTGCTCTACAGCAGGTGTTTCGAGACGTTTAGATTTTTTGGAAGCTTCGTTGGGCGGCTTATTACGCATATCCAGTCCAAGACTGACCTAGCGTGCTAATAGTACCTGATGTCGCTGATAAAAGCCTTGAGCACTTAGTTTGCCGGCAATGCTTCTTGACGGCAAGGATATAAAGAGATTGGGCAGGATACAATCCCAGCAATCAAATGTCCGCCTCGATTAGGAGACTCAATTTGGCACCTCTTACTTTGCTGATTTTAGACGGCTGGGGTTTTACCGAAGAGAAGCGGGGAAACTCAATCAGGGCGGCCAAGACACCGCACTACAATAATATGTTGGAGAAATTCCCCAACAGCCTCCTGCAGGCATCCGGCGTCTACGTGGGTTTGCCGCCAGGACTGATGGGCAATTCAGAAGTCGGACATTTGACGATTGGTGCAGGACGCATCGTCATTCAAAAGCTGACTTTGATCAGCAACACAATTCTCGATGGCACTTTTTTTAGAAATCCAGTCTTGGCGCAGGCAGCCGAAACCGCCAAGCAACCAGGCAAAGCCTTGCATATCATCGGCTTGGTCAGCGACGGTTGCGTGCATTCCAGCCCGGATCATTTAGATGCATTGATTGAATTAGCTAAACGTTATGGAGTGAACGAACTTATTGTTCATCCAATCTTAGATGGTCGCGATACGCCGCCAAGGTCGGCGCTGCGCTTCATGAGAGAGTTGCAAGAAAAATTGGTAGGCATAGGCAAGATTGGCGTAGTCTGCGGGCGCTACTATGCGATGGATAGGGATAATCGTTGGGAGCGCGTCGAGAAATACTGGCGTGCTCTTGTCTTGGGCGACGCGCTGCCTGCAAAGACAGCCACTGCGGCTGTAGAAGAATCTTATGCAAACGACATCGGTGATGAATTCGTTTTGCCCCGTATGGTGACGCCGCGCTCGATCCAAGATGGCGACGCAGTAATTTGTTTCAACTTCCGTCCTGATCGGGTCAGGCAAATTAGCCGCGCCCTCACCCAGGAAACGTTCGAAGCGTTTGAGCGCCCAATCTCACCGTCAATTTATTACGGCTGCATGACTGAGTACGACTCTTCTCTGCACTTGCCTGTGGCCTTCAATCCGTCTGAACTGCCAGCGCAAGATATCGACAATTCATTGCCAGAATGGATTTCGTGCCACCATATGGCGCAATTCCACACGGCTGAAACTGAAAAATATGCTCATGTCACTTATTTTCTCAACGGTGGCAAAGAGGAGCCGTGTGCTCTTGAGGAAAGACAATTAGTCCCTTCCTTGAAGATTGCCACTTATGACCTGCAGCCGCAAATGCGAACGCCGCAGGTTTGCGAGATCGCCTGCCAATCCATTAAATCAGGAAAGTATCCTTTTATAGTTTTGAATTTTGCCAATCCGGACATGGTTGGACACACAGGCATGCTGGACGCTGCGGTGACTGCGGTGGAATCAGTGGATGAAGCCTTTGGCAAATTGCTGCAAGCGGTCAGCGAGGCCCAAGGTTCACTTGTAGTGACAGCGGATCATGGCAACTGCGAACAAATGATCGATCTGAGAACCGGTGAGCCCCATACCGCCCATACCACCAACCCGGTACCACTTGTGGTGGCAGACTTTCAAACCAATGACAATCTCGGCTT
This sequence comes from Candidatus Melainabacteria bacterium, assembly GCA_003151275.1. Next base: position 17,570 of record PLXC01000065.1, on the reverse strand, counting down.
GAAAAGCGGCACCAAATTGAAAGATGGTGGTCTCGCTGATGTTGCCCCGACGATCCTCACCCTCATGGGAATGGAAACGCCGCGACAAATGACAGGAATTTCCCTTTTCAAAAGATAATTCGGCGGGAACACGTCAATTGAGCAGCGCCAGTTTGGCAAACGGGCGCCCCGTCTTCGCTTTGCAACCGCCGTTTTGAACTGATCCAGAGCTCGAGAGCCTGGGTTAGAGCCGCTTAAGTGTATTTGTAAGCAATCTTGTCGATATCCTTCGGGCGCATGAATCCTACACACAGCCTTAACCTAGCTTCAGTCGAACATTCCAAGTAGTTTGACTCGCGTGCATTTACTTGTATAATTGCGGCCGTTCCAGGTTGGCAAAAAGTTACTAGTTTGCCTTTCGATTACACAGAACAATCTCATTAGGCAAAGAAGGAGACGATCAGACTTTATGACTTCGAAATTTCAAACCATCGCCCTTGCTGCGGCTAGCTTCGCACTCGTAGCTTCCTTAACAGCTTGCGGCGGTACTTCCGATAGCACGACTACAACGACAGGCACAACAACAGCAACGCCTGACGCTACTGCAACAACAACCACCACTACCACCACCACTGGTGCCCCTGCGACCACAACAACTGGTGCAACAACCACGAGCACAACAACTACCCCGTAGTTTTTGTATATCACTGGTAATCTGAATAAATCGGGTTTCCTAGCCACTCTTTGGATTGTCCAGAGAGTGGCTTTGCACATATAATTCCAAGCACTTACATCATTCTTCAGGATACTAATAAATGATTGGCAACAAAGACTGCACACCTCGAGCCCGAAAAGGCGATGTTAAGCAGAGAATTCTCAGCAATACAGTCAGGTTGGCGTTATCCCTCTCTTTTGCAATCGCAATCTCAATCAACTTAGACGGGCTGGCTCAAACGCCGGCGGCAATAGTGCCTGGCTCCATTGAACAAAACCAAGTCGTACCTGTTGAACCTGCTCAACCTGAGACGTTAGTGCAACCACAGGCGGTCGCACCATCCCAGCCACCAGCGCCACCATTCTCATTTCTTGATATCAGCAACGGGTCTTTCGGTAGAGTCAATCTAGAGATCGATGATGCGCGCCTGAAGGGTTCAACAATAGATAAGTTGCACGTCACGGCCGGGGAATTGGATATGAAAGGTGGCACGGTCAAGTCCCTGGGCATCAATGTCAACGGTGGCCACTTTCCAATGTTTGTTTTCGACCAACTAAATTTGAACGCACAAGGCGACATGGCCTTCGACCCATTATTGATGAAAAACGACAAAGTCCTTCAGTTCAAAACGCCTGTGGATGCTGAAGTCTCTGCTGTAGTCAGTCAACAAAGCCTGAACACATTTTTGAGTTCACCGCAGACGCTCGAGCGGTTATCCGTAACGGCCAACAAAAAAGTAGCCATGCTGGCTAGTCTGTTGGGAGCTAGTGCCTCCAACTTTGGTATCACCTTGAACGGTGCTGCTGTATCCCTGCTCAAACAAAACAGGATCTCAATCACCAGCCAAGCCAACATTGGCATGGGTGGAATGGGCATGCCATTGCCTCTGGAGTTGAACGCAAAACTTGGACTGGAAAATGGTTGGATTGCAGTCAGTGACACGCATCTGAACACAAACGGCAGCGAGATCTCAGCCTCATTGTCTGAGATGCTTGTGAAAAAAATGAATGGCTTGGCAAGTTGGGGAGGCAGGTCTGATGATATTCAATTCAGCTTCACCGATTTGAAGGTCGTGCCAGGCAAACAGTTCAGTCTCAAGGGCACCGCCAAGATCAGTCGGCTGCGGTTTGGTCAACAAATTGCAGCAGCCGAATAATTCCCAACCGTATACTTTAGGGATGTTGGGCGGTTATATTTGAGTCTGGTATCGATTCTAGTAGAAAGCGAGTGTGAATGTTCCGGCGGCGAGACAATCGGCAGTGGGATCAACTCAGACCGATAAAGTTCACAAGACACTTCACCAAAAACGCCGACGGCTCAGTTCTAGTCGAGTTTGGTGACACAAAATTATTCATTACAGCAAAGATTGAAGAGCGCGTTCCCGCTTTTTTAATTGGCAAGGGCGAAGGCTGGATCACAGCTGAATACTCACTTTTGCCAGGCTCGACCCTCGTGCGTTCAACGCGCGAAGTAACGCGTGGGCAACCATCAGGTCGGACAAGCGAAATCCAAAGATTGATCGGACGATGTCTGCGAGCGGTTGTGGACCGCAGAGCGCTAGGAGAACGGACGATCACGATCGACTGCGACGTGCTCCAAGCTGATGGCGGCACCAGAGTGGCTGCGATAAGCGGTGGCTTCCTCGCTCTTTATGATGCCTTACTAAAGTTGCGAAAATCCGGTGTCTGGGACGATCTGCCGTTGCTTGAGCATATGGCTGCGGTGAGCATTTGCCAGGTAAAAGACCAGATCCTCTTAGATCCCAATTACCATGAAGATTCCCAAGCCGAGATGGACAGCAACATTGTCCTGACCGAATCAGGCAAGGTGCTTGAGCTTCAAATCACAGCCGAAACCAAACCTTTCGATAACACCAAGGTGCCCGAACTGATGGCCCTTGCCGATAAAGGCATTAAAGAAATCATCGCTATGCAAAATGCAGCTTTGAAGCAGCGTTAAGCTCGGCGGATTTTAAGCGCCGGACAATTTGGCTGTGTACAGAATCTGGACTGTGCAAGCCATGCTCGAGTTAGGCTTGTAAACAGAAGTCACCGCTTTGTCTGCGTAACTTAAAATTGCGGTCAATTTAGCCGACCAACAATTAGCATTTTCACTCGGGATCGAGCCGCTCGTATGAGTTACAGCGACAGCGATAGCGCAGGATCAGCAATAGAAACTAAAATTTATGTTCCACGCTTCTGACAACGATTGCGATAGGCTTAAACTAGAGGTCAAGAGCGGGTTCGAAAGCGAAGGCGTTGGCAACATCAAACATGGATAGTGCTGGATTCAATCCAATCAGTGAAGCGTTCAGCGACGTAACAGTCAGTAGATTGGTGGTTTCCTGGTGGCGCGTGTTTTGGCGTATCCAGCGGATCCAGGGCTACAAGGCTGCTCTGCGCGTCTTTCCTATTGTTTGGATGATTATTTGGTCCGTCCGCGGCTTTTCCCGTCATCACACACAAGAGTTCGACAGACTCTCCAAAGATTCAGCGGCGAGCGATTCGGAAGAAGTGGCGCTGACTAGCGCGCAATATGATGAGTTGCGGCTCTTGGGACGTCGTTTGTGCAAACAACTGCATGACCTTGGACCTACCTTTATAAAAATCGGACAGACACTTTCGACGCGGGCAGACTTAATGCCGCTACCGGCGATGCTCGAGCTGGCGGTTCTGCAAGAAAACGTCGACCCTTTTCCCACTGCTACGGCGCGAGAAACGATTGCCCGGGAATTAGGTGGAGTGCCGGAAGAGCTTTATGCCTCCTTTGATTCCATGCCGATCGCGGCAGCAAGCTTGTCGCAAGCCTATCGAGCGGTTTTGAAAGACGGTCGGGATGTCGTCGTGAAGGTACAAAGACCGGGTCTGCCTCTAATCATTGCGGCAGACGTGCAAATACTGGCCGCCGTCGCCGACGAAGTAATGAACTATCCAAACTTGTGTCGGCACACAGACTGGCCGGGAGTTGTGGATGAATTTGCCCGCACGATTTTCGAAGAGATTGATTACATCAGGGAAGGTAGAAACGCGGATCGTTTCCGCCATAACTTCCGCAACCTAGATCGCATCTGCATTCCCCGTATCGTCTGGCGGCTCACAGGCAGGCGTGTCCTGACCATCGAATATATACCAGGCACCCGAATCACGGACGTAGACGCCATTCGCGAACTCGGTATGACGCCTGATGAAGTTACCCGCATCGGCGCCGACTTCTATCTGCGGCAGCTCCTCGAAGACGGTTTCTTTCACGCTGATCCGCATCCAGGCAACATGCGCTTGATGCCTGACGGACGGATCGGCATATTTGATTTTGGCATGGTCGGCAGATTGACGCCTGAGCTCAAACAACATCTCGTAAATGCCCTCGTGCACGTGATCCAAAGGGATTACAGGAGTCTGGTAGACGATTTTGTCGGCATGGGTTTCTTGAACGGCGATGTTGATCGAGACGCATTGTTTAACGACCTGTCACCAATAATCGACACTCGTTTTGCCGAGGGCATGAACAAGGTACGCTTCCGCAAAATGCTTTTCGACTTCTCAGAAGTTTGCTACCGCTATCCTTTCCGCTTGCCGACGGACTTTACCTACGTGATGAGGGCTTTGCTCACTCTTGAAGGAGTGGCTCTCTCAATCAATCCTCAGTTCAACTTCATCGACGCCTCAATGCCGTATGCGCAGAGACTTCTGCTCAAAAACAACGCCATCATCAGCAACGCTATCCTGAAAGAAGTATTCACAGACGGTAGATTCAATCCTCATGCGGCGATCAACCTTTTCAAAGCAGCCGCCAAACTTTCCAACATGGTCTAGTCACGTCAATTAGCGCTGCTGATATGTCTCAGTGCGAGCACGGTCAGTGAATCTTGGGATAAGTGATCGAATACTTATCCAAGTTTTCGTTGCACACAGTTGCAGATGCTTGCGTGTTCTTCATACTGATGTAATAATTCCAGAGCGTTAAGTAAGGAATTCCGGCGTCTCTCCATGGTGAAAGCACCACTAAAGACGGCGTTGAGCGATTAATTCAACTTGAGTTTTTGGGAATCAGGCATATCATTGTTCTAAGCCTTATTCAGCGGGCTCTATAGGTTACTGAAGGGATCACGGTCGACACGTCAACCATTCCACACGCTCAGGTAACGACACCAAGTATGGCGCTTAGCTTATCCTCAAACCACAATTTCGCCGGACACTCTGTAGATACTTGCGTTCACTGCTCGACAGCGCTCGAAATCACCGCCAGATTCTGCGGTGAATGTGGAGCTCCAGGCAAGTCCCGCCACGCAGGGCACCAAGCTCCAGAGAACCGCAATTTTGCCCAATCGTTCGCGGCGCATCGAAGCCCGGGGCCGATGTTGCAATCAGCAGATCATGCCAATGGCGTGAAGACTCAGGTCCTGCAGAGAGCAGCGCAAAAGGCACCAAGTTTTGTCAAGCCTAAGACAGATGTGCCTCAGGAGCTCAAAGAAGAGCTAGCCAAGTTAATTGTTCTGCTGGCACGAGAACGAATTTTTCTATACATTCATTGCGGCATATTTTTAAGCGCCAACCTTTTCGGATTCTACATCGCCATGCGCGCCTACAACGGCTACATAGGCGATGAGATGACAAAACTACTGATGTCTCTGACACCACTTCTGTTTATAAACGCGGTTGCTCTGGCATGCCTGGCACCGATCAAAGGAACGAAGCGAGAGATTGCCAGATTGAAAGAAAAACTGACGTACGTGAAGTTCCAAATCGAATATCGCAACGTATTTTAGAGTTCGAGCTGTAAGTCGTCCGCCAACGTAGAATTGGAACGCGACTTCGCCGTGTCGTTATAAGCACGGAGGATGCGCGCGCTAAATTTTCGAGTAGTCCTTAGTCCTAGCCTTAGTCCTAGCCTTAGTCCTAGCCTTAGTCCTAGCCTTAGTCCTTAGCCGTCGGTTCCCAGCGCAAGTTCGGTTTGCGTGCCGCCAGAGCTTCATCCAATCTGCCAACTGGTGTCGTATGTGGTGCGGCGCGGACAAACTCCGGTTTGGTCTTGGTCTCTTCGTCGATGGCCAGCATGATCTCTACGAACTCATCTAAGGTTTCTTTCGATTCAGTTTCAGTCGGCTCGATCATCATCGCTTCCGGCACGACAAGCGGGAAGTAGACTGTAGGCGCGTGGATTCCATAGTCGAGCATGCGCTTGGCGATATTAGTCGTGGCCACACCTCGTTCCTTTTGCAAGCTGCCTGAAAGAACAAATTCATGCATGCAAGGCTGTCCGTAGGCGACAACAAAGTTTCGCTTTAAGCGTTCCTTTAGGTAGTTAGCGCTGAGAATGGCATCGCGTGAAACTTGGCACAGACCGTCTCTTCCGTGCGCCATAATGTAAGTATAGGCACGAACGAGAATGCCAAAGTTGCCATAGAAACCTTTTACCTTGCCGATCGATTGAGGTCGATTCCAATCGAGTGTAAAACGATTTTCCTCACGACGCACCGTTGGCTTGGGCATAAACGGCTCCAACTTTTGTCGTGCGGCGACTGCGCAGCCACCGGGACCACCGCCACCGTGCGGGGTGGAGAAGGTCTTATGCAGATTCAAATGGCAGACGTCGAAACCCATATCGCCTGGGCGAACCAGCCCCATGATCGCGTTGAGGTTAGCGCCGTCGTAATACAGTAAGCCGCCGGCCTCGTGCACAAGTTTTTGAACAGTCTGAATTTCTTCTTCGAACAAGCCGAGAGTGTTCGGATTGGTGAGCATAATCGCTGCTGTATCAGGTCCCAGCACAGCCTTGAGCGCCTCAATATCCACTAGTCCCCGATCGTTAGACTTGATTTCGACAACTTCAAATCCAGCCATAGCAGCGGTTGCTGGATTAGTACCATGAGCGGTGTCAGGTACGATTACCTTACGACGCTTGTGATCTCCTTGCGCTTCAAAGTAAGCTTTGATCAGCAGAAGCCCGGTCATCTCGCCATGAGCTCCGGCTGCCGGTTGCAACGTAACGGATGGCAGTCCGACAATGGCAGCAATCTTTTCTTGCAATTCCCAAATCAGTTCGAGTGCACCTTGAATTTGATCTTCAGGTTGATATGGATGCAACTCGCGAAATCCTTCCAGCGCAGCCATGGCATCGTTGACTTTGGGGTTGTACTTCATAGTGCAAGAGCCAAGTGGATAGAAGCCACTCTCAATGCAATGATTCAAGTGCGAGAGGCGAACAAAGTGCCGCATGTTTTCGAGCTCGCTAACTTCAGGCAAGGCTGCCGGAACTTTGCGGATGAACTTGGCTGGTAAGAAGTCCGCCAGTTGCTTTTCGGGAACTCCGGATTGAGGAAGAATAGTGCTCGTTCTTCCTTTGCGGGATTTCTCGTAGATCAGTTTTTCCATCTCAATGCTCCAGTTCGACGTCCACTAACGATGACCAAATTCTAGTGCTCAAAAATATCTTTCCAGCCGCGCAGATCCATTTCACAAATTATCGGCAGTGCTTGAAACAAGCGCTCAGCCAGATGCATGCGATCCTCACGTTCCAGCAAATAGCGCAGTTTCGTCTGCAGCGCGTGTAGATTACGAACATCATTTGCGGCATATTCCAACTGTGAATCGGTTAAATCCGGTTTAGCCCAATCACTCGACTGGTCACTTTTATCCATCTCAAGCTGCAACAATTCACGAGTCAAGTCTTTCAGGCTGTGCCGGTCGGTATATGTGCGCACAAGTTTTGAGGCGATTTTGGTGCACCAAATTGGATTGACCGTGGCATTCAAATAATGCTTCATAACGGCAACGTCAAAGCGAGCGAAGTGAAACAGCTTCATCACCTGAGGCGCCTCCATCAATTTCTTTAAGTTTGAATTGTCGCGCGGTAGGTCGCTCAAATGTTGGAAGCGCACAAACGTTACCAGACCTTCCTCATCACAAATTTGCACCAAACACAATCGGTCTCTTGGCACGATCAAGCCACGTGTTTCGGTGTCGACGGCAATGCACTGCTTGGTCAAATAATGATTGAGCCTTTCTTCGGGTAAATCGCGCTCGAATAGCTCTGGCTTACGATTCTTCAACACCACCTCTGTAGACAAGTTTCGTCTCCTTGATTCAACTGAAACCAACCTATACGTTCCTGATATTCAGGAATAAAGGTTCGCTGCATGTGCGTTTTGTCAATTATAGTCGTTTGCGAACGCGCCCTGATGGCTCATTTCGAGTTATAAAGCGACCTTAAACAAGGAATAGTAATTGGCAACCTAGTTGTCCTTGACGCAGTACGCATCCCGCAAAAGCTCACAGAGATGAAGTACCTGCACGGGCAAGCGACGTTGCTTGACGCCCGCCATAATCTGCAACATGCAGCCGGGATTGGTCGTAACGACTGTGTCAGCACCACTCTCGGCGATGAAATCCATCTTTCGATTCAGCACTTCCATGCTCAGTTCAGTGTGGAGCAAATTGTATATACCGGCGCTGCCGCAGCAATGTTCGGCTTCCCGCAAGGGAATAAGTTCAATCTTATTGGCAGTCGAACTCGTCGCGTTCACATCGACGGCGAAATCCATCAGCAGCTTCTGCGGCGCTTCTCGAATATTTTGAGCGTGAACCAGATGGCAAGCAGCATGGTAAGCGATCTTTAGCGCCGGAATATTCTCCGCGCTATCCTTGCGCTCAAATTCACGCTTCGCTAATTCTTCGGTGATATCGACGATGCGGTTCGAAATTGCTGCGGCACGAGCGCTCCACTCTTGATCATTGTGAAAATGTTCGCCATATTGTTTCATCATTGCGCCGCAACCGGCGGACGTCACAACGATTGGTCCTTGAGTTGGTTCAAGCGAGCGGATATTTCGCTTGGCCAGCGCCAACATGATGTCTGTCTCACCGGCATGGGCAGCTAGCGCACCACAACAGGTTTGCTCAGGAACCTCAACAACTTGACCTTGAGCCTTAAGCAAATCAATAGAGGCGTGATTGACAGAGTTATAAAAGACATCCATCACACATCCAGCAAATAGCTGAACGGTACCTTTCTTTTCGCCGGACTTCCAAGATTTTTTCGGCAGTGGTTTAAATGATGGAATTTTCGGCAACAATGCATCACATTGCCAGAGTCGGTAGAAGAGCTTGCGAAGCGGATTTGGAGAGAGCGGGGGACTACCAGCAATCGGTTGATTTGGAGCTACGCCGGCGAGCTTTCGCAACATTTCGCTGCCGTTGAAACTCTGCCATTTGCGCATGAGACTGGCGAGCATGTGTAGCCTTGGATAATCTGGCAGCAGATTCTTAAAGCCGAAGCGCATCAAAAAACGCTGATATCCAGGCTTTCTTGCGGTTATGTGAGGACGGGCTTGGTCCAGGATGTTTGCGTAGTCAACGCCGGACGGACATGCAGTCTGACAACCAAAACAGCCGAGGCAAGAATCAATATGCTCGGCCAAGCGTGCATCGAGTGGGAGAGTTCCTTCATTCCACTGCGAGAGCAAGTAGATGCGTCCGCGCGGCGATTCCATCTCGCGCCCAGTAGCAAGATAGGTTGGACAAGCAGGCAAGCACAAGCCGCAATGAATACACGCGTCAAGCAGTTGCTTGTCAATTACGCCTGTTGGTGGATTTACTTGGCTTGAAATTTCGGACATCTTGTTATTATAAGCGCTCTCTCGCTTTGAATGCCCGAGGCTCCCACGCTCAGAATTTTTTCTAAGGCTTTGTCGACTGCAGTTCCGCCCCCGAATAAACGAAGGCGTGACGCACCTAGGTCCACCTAGGTCCTTATAGAGCAGCGAGTGGATTGAGACAAAAAGAAGGGTCGAAGCGCTCTTTAATGGCCGCTTTGATCTGTCCAATCTCCTTTATGTCCGCTGCCAAATATTCGATTTCATACTCATATTCAGTTGCCGCAAATGCCACTGTATTCGGTGCGCCTTTTTTAACTAAGTAGGACCGAAGAGATTCAGTCAATTCAATATATAGGTTCAAATCACGGGGATAGAAAAAAGCCCGTCCGGTGGCGGGGCGATATTGAAAAAATGGCGAACCAACACCAAACCACCACTCGCTAAAGATGGAGGTCATTTCGGATGTGCTGGCTGAAAGTTCCAATGAAGGATAGCGTGGAAGCGAACATATTTCGATCAAATTGTCCGCATTGGCAATCGGGATTTCAGCGTTGACAGTGCTCTCTCTTTTGAAGCTGCGCAATTGCGGAAGAATTTCCTTGAGCAGGTCCTCATGCCCTGAGACGCGCACTAGCAAACCGTAAGGTTTCAAGCGTTGCACAAACTTTAGTGTACTTTCGGACAATCGGGGACTTAATGTGATCGCACCAAAATCAATCAATTCAACGCAAGTAAGCGACAGATCCGTGCCAATCAGGTCATTGGCCAGCAAGAGAAGATCTTGCGGATTTGGACCGTTGAAAATCACATTGACACTTCCCTCAGGCTGCGCAAATAAGCGGAGATGCGCGGCGTGCGCTATGGCCAGCGTTGCATGCGATCCGACGAAAAGTTTCGTCGTATCATATCCAGTAACATTCTTAACTACTTTGCCACCAGATTTGATGGCGGCACCGCTGCCGGTGACTAACTCGAGACCAAGAATAAGATCACGGACGGCACCAAATCCATGCTCGAGTAGTCCACCATCGCCGCGATTGATCAGATCGAGCAAAGTACAGTTGCCCGGCGCGCTCACAGGAAACCACTGACCAAACGGCAGCAAATAAGCGTTTAACTCTTTCAGAGTGACGCCGGTTTGCACAGATATGACTTGATCTTGTGGTTCGTGATCGAGAATTTGCTTGGCCCCAGTCATGTCGATAAAGACAAATTCGCGCTCGTCATTTGCAGCGCGCGGCAAAGCTCGATAAGGACCAGTCAAAATAGCCGCTCCGGCAGCGACGCATTCATTGACAACGGCAGCAAGACCCTCTTTATTGAGTACAGAGATCTGAGTCCATTTACCGAGGCTGCCTGGCGCCGAGGTTGCCACCACAGAAGCACCATCTATCGGTCTGGACAATTTTTGGGACAAACCCACTGATCCTGATTGCATTCTATGATTCACTCATTAAAGAGACTAATACTGACAGCTTGCTGCGGTAAGCTTGAGGGTATTCTATGCATTGAATCGTTTCACTTGAGATCGGCTGCACTTGTCAGATAAAAAAAACAGTCAACCCCTTGTTCTCGTTTCAGGATACTACGGCTTTGGCAACCTGGGCGATGAAGCCATTCTTGAAGAACTGACAAACGAGCTGAAAAAACTAGTTTCTCCAAGTCAGATTATCGTTCTTTCAAACGATCCAGAACAGACCAAGAAATCATTTGGAGTAGAGTCGCTGAATAGGTGGAAGCCTCTGGACCTCCTCTCTCTTCTGCCGCGCACAGCCCTTTTCATAAGTGGCGGTGGTGGTCTTTTTCAAGATGCGACAGGCATTAAATCGACAGTTTTTTACGGTTGTCAAATTTTGCTGGCCAAATTTTTGGGCAGCAAAATCTATATTTACGCACAAGGCGTCGGTCCTTTGCGCAGCGGCGCCGCGCAAGCATTGGCTCGCATCAGTTTGTCACAAGCGACTTTCACGACTGTCCGCGATAAAGACTCTCACAATCTGTTGTCCAAATGGGCTATCGACAGTGCTCTGACAGCTGACCCAGTTTGGTGTCTTGAGCAGACAGCCGTGCCCGAAGCGGCACAAGAGCAAATCAATTCGCTGAAAGCCAGACCCGGCTTGACAGTGGGGTTATCGCTGCGCACGGCAGCCAATTTTAATGATCAGCAGCTGCAGAGCTTGTTCTCGACGATGGATCAAGAATTGCCACCTCAGACCGGTTTGATCCTGTTGCCACTACAAAACAATCAAGACCTTGAGCCTCTGACTAAATTCGCCGCTCTCTGGCGCCAGAAGGGACGCTCCGTCGAATTTCTGCAGACTGAAGGAATTGAAAGACCGAGTCAATGGCTGGCAATACTTTCGCAACTAGACTTGCTGGTTGGCATGCGCCTGCACGCATTGATCATGGCTTTAAAAAGTGGCATACCCGTAGTTGGAATTGCTTACGACCCCAAAGTGCGCCACGTCCTTACTCAATTTGGGCAGCCAATCTTAAATCTAACCAAGGACAGTGACGGCTCAAATGAACTGGCAGAATGGCTTCCCACCATGCATAGTGCAATTCTCACTCTAGATGAATTGTCAACGCGAGCCCGCGAAGAGGCGGAAAGTGCGAAAAAATTGGCTTGCCAGAACTTCGAGATTTTAGCTAGAATTCTAGTACATGCAAAGTGATCTTCTAGAAGCAGTGTAAGCTTGGAGAAGTTCACATTCCCTGCGGCACCGCATATAATGTCTACATTGTCAGCCACATATAAACAACGTCAAAAAGTTCTTGGTTATCCCGTCGATACGGTCGACGAGACACTTGCGCTCGAGATCATTGAAGAAGCTTGGACTGCAAAGCGTGGACTGCACGTGGTCACTCTTAATGCAGAAATGGTCGTGGCCTCGCAACAAGACCAAGCTCTAGACCGGATCATCCGCCATGCTCATCTGATTGTTCCTGACGGATCCGGAGTCGTTTGGGCCCTAAGACTTGCAGGGCACGGCGTTAATCGTCTGCCTGGAATTGAGCTGGCTGGTGCAGCACTCGGCTTAGCAGCTCGTACTGGCGCTCGAGTAGCCCTTCTTGGCGGAAAAACTGAAGTTCTTGAAAAAATCCAGTCGACTTTACCGACTCTGTATCCCGGCTTGAACATCGTCGCCAGCCATAATGGATACTTTTCGCTCGATCACGAAGATCAACTGGTAGAGGCGATCGCCGAAGCAAAGCCTGACCTGGTGCTGATTGCGCTCGGAGTGCCCAAACAGGAATATTTTATCGACCGCTGGAATCATGCCTTTCCGCACACTGTGATGATTGGCGTGGGCGGCAGTTTCGACGTCTGGGCCGGTAACGTGAAAAGAGCGCCGGCAGCGTTCCGGAAAATGCATATGGAATGGTTCTATCGTCTCATGGCTGAACCATGGCGGTTTAAGCGCATGAGTGCGGCATTGCCTTCATTTGCAGCGCAGGTCCTACAGGAATTGGCGCAAAACAAGCTTTCTGAAAAGAAGCACGGCGACAAGGTGCGCTCTGGACGACAAGCTAAACCCCACGACAAATCGAAAGAAAGATCGAAGGACAAATAGATCAAGTTGCGCTCTGGCTCTTGGGCCAGCCCATCGAAACAGCTCAAGCAAAGGATGTTTCGCTACGTTCGCTTGCCCATTTAGGCGACGCCGTCTTCCATCTTTACGAACGAGAGCGTGAAGTAACCCGCACTAGCTCGGCCAGCCAGATGCATAAGCGGGCGCGGGTCAAAGCGACACAGCAGGCAGAATTGCTGCAGTCGTTGATGCCCTTCCTGACTTTAGCGGAGTTAGATTTGGTCAGACGTGCAAGGAATCTGAAGGCGACAGGGTTCCGCAAGGTCGATCAGACATCATATCGGCATGCAACGGCTTTTGAAGCGCTTCTAGGCTACTTATACTTGACCGATTTGACTCGCCTGAAAGAAATATTGCAAATAACGGCCGAGCCTCAAAATTAACCAGAATTACGCTTTTGACAGCCAGATCCTTAAGGATAGGTTGCTGATGTCATTTCCTGCCAAGTTCTAGTGCTAAGTTAGGCTTAGGAGAAGTCTCTCCGCCGTTTCCCGTCGGGCATCTAAGTGAACCATTGCAAGCTTTAGGCATAAAGTCGGAAGACATTTACAGCTGCCTCGTGGAGCATTCCGCAGATGGCATGGTCGTCAGTGACTCAAGTGGAATTATCACCGCCTGCAATCCTGCCTTTGTAAAACTGCTTGGCCGGTCGGATAGTGAAATCATCGGTCGGAAGCTGAAATCCATTATCGACGAAAACGCCGAACGCCCTGACGGACATCATCACCCCATTGATACTGCATCTGGTGCAACAAAAGTAGAGACCGATCAATTCGCACCGCACATTCAAACCATAGTTTGCCGTGCCGGTAATTTGACGCTACCGGTGAGCCATATTCCCATCAAGTCCGGTGACAGCAGCACTCAAAGTACGCTCACTATCGTCTACATTATCCAAGCTAATACAGTTCAGCAAGCACAAACTGAGTTTGTCAGCACTGTCAGTCACGAGCTGAGAACTCCTCTAACCAGCATCAAAGGTTTTGCAGATACAATCTTGCGCGCTGGTGACCGTTTGGATTTAAGCCAGCAACGCCGCTACGTCGGCATCATCAAAGATCAAGCAGACCGCTTGACGCGTCTTGTTGAAGATCTGCTGGCCGTGTCGAGACTGGAATCAAAACGCATGCAGCTGACGATCAGGGCAATTGATCTGAATGGGGCAATTCAGCGCGTTCATCGCAATCTTTCCGACAAAGCCAAAGACCATCGGATCATCATCAATGTGCCTGCTGGTTTGCCACCAGTCTGGGCTGATGCCGATCGACTGGAGCAGATTTTGACCAATCTGGTTGATAACGCGATCAAATATTCACCACCTAAAACGACTGTCACTGTCTCAGCCCGTGACAATTCTGAGAAAGTGGAATTTTCAGTCAGCGATCAAGGAGTGGGCATTCCACAAGAACATTTGCCCCAGATATTCACTAAATTCAGTCGTTTGGACAATCCGTTGGTGCGACAGACTGAAGGTACTGGCTTGGGTCTGTATATTACCCGCTCGCTTGTGCTTGCCCTGGGAGGTCAGATAAAAGTGACCAGCTCTGCTGCCGGCACTGTTTTCACGGTGCAGCTGCCCGCCGCCACTTTGGAAGAACAAGCAGCTAGAGGTCGCGACTAATGATGTTGCCTACTCCTCAGATTTTAGTCATTCACCAACCTCGTCAGGCCGCTGATTACGCCTCGGTTTTGGAAAAGACCGGAGCACGGGTTAGCGCCGTCACTTCTTTCGAGGAAGCAAACGAGTTGCTTTCCTTTCTTCATCCGGATTTGATAATTTTGGCCGCCAACATGCCTGAGGGTGATGGTCGCTTGTACTGCCAGCAAATTCGCGCCACGCTTGTGCATCCGCGTCCGGTGCTGGTTCTGTTGCATGAGTCGACTGATGTCAACGAAAGAATCAGTGCCTTTCGTTATGGAGCAGACGACGTTCTAGGCGACCCCATTGATAAGAATGAATTGGCGATTCGGGTTCTTGCCCACCTGCGTCGAAGACAAGAAGAGTTCCTCAATCCGCTTACACAGCTGCCTGGACCAAACTTGATCCGCCGCATGCTCGAGCAGAGCTTAGTTTCGGATCGTCCCTGGACAGCGATGTCCTGCGATCTAAACAAAATTCGCGTCTACAACGAAACCTACGGCGACTTAGCTGGAGACCAATTAATTAAGGCTCTGGGAGCCATTCTCGCTCATGTGGCGGATGACGACGACTTTGTCGGTCACATTGAGGCTGATGATTTCTTGATGGTCAGTCACGGGGAACATTTAGAAAAGAAAGCACAAAAAGTTTGTGATCAGTTCGACCAAATAAGCCAACGCTTCTATCCTCGTGGAGACATCGAACGCGGCTATTTGATTTCGACGGGTCGGGGCGGAATTCGCAGACGCGTGCCTTTAATTTCGATTGCAATTGGCATCGTATCTAGTACCAAGCGACGATTTCAAAGTTACGTCGACGTCCTCACAATCAGCCGCGACTATCGCTATGCTGCCAAGCGAAAGGCAGGCTCAGCTTGGCTTAGCGACAATCAACCGATAGAGCTATCACCAAACGTAAAACGATCTCAACATCATCCTGATTCGGACAAGTTGCCTAGCATTCTAGTTGTAGAACCGGATGGAGCAATGGCTTGCTTGCTACAGGAGACGCTTTCGCTCGAGGGATACTCGGTCGAAGTGACCAGTTCGGCAGATGACGCTTTGGAAATTGCCCGCGAGCGACATCCTGATCTTGTCCTATTAGAATCGCACCTTTCCGACCGACAGATGGACGGCTGGGAGTTGTGCCGAGTTTTAAAAGAGGATCGCGAACTTCGCAACATATGGATCGTCATGGCAACATCGCATCCGGATCAGTCACTGGCACTTGAGGCTGGTGCGGACCTTTATTTGCCAAAACCATTCGACATGCCATCGCTGTTATCGGAAGTTAGCTATCTGCTGCGTTCAGGCATCAGCGCTTAGGTCAACTTAGTTCAGGGTGCACCTGCTGCAAGATCCAATCAACAGCTTCGACAATCGATGAAGCCTGGAAATCCGGTTCAACTGTCCACTGATATTCGCCTTTCAAAACAGCGGTGCCATAGCCGGTGGTAACAAGGACGCCCTTGGCCCCGCAGTTTTTCGCCAATTCAATGTCTGTCGCCTTATCGCCTATAACAAAAGAGCGGGTCGAATCTAATTGCGGATGGTCGGCATAAGCCTTCTTGACCATACCGACGGACGGCTTTCGACATTCACAGAGGCGACTGAAGGGGGCAACGATACCATCTGCAAAATGAGGACAATAGTAGACATCATCAAGACGTGCACCCCCTGCTTTGAGCAACTTCAAGAGGCGGGCGTTGAGATCAAGAATGTGAGACTCTGGATAGTATCCACGCGCTGCACCGGTTTGGTTCGTGACAAGAATGGTTGCCACTCCTGCTTCATTGAGTTTCCGCACAGCGTCGGCTGCACCATCTATAAGGACAAGATCTTCAAGATTGCGAATATAGCCCACTTCAACATTGAGCGTGCCATCTCGATCGAGAAAAACAACAGGCTGCTGATTCATTTCATCATTTATATCACCTGCAGGCGAAATTATTACCATTTGCTACAGTCAATAGAAGATAATGGAAAGGCGTGTACAGGCTTAGTTTACGCGGTGCGTACGCTTAAACGATAGTCGAATTACAGCGCCGCCTATGTTACGATGAGCAACAGATTTCTATCTACCTAGTGAGCTGCGAATGAGACTACACGACGATAATGCCTCGTTCCGCTTCAATCAAGCCGGGCTTCGTAAATTTCTTGGCGACCTCGAGTGCGAGATTATGGAGCTGGTTTGGAAAAAAGCGGCACCAACCGTAACCGTGCGCGAGATCTATGATGTCCTGCGGCACGAGCGTCAAATCGCCTACACCACCGTTATGACAACGATGGTAAGACTGGCTGAAAAGGGCATGCTTCGCATCGTAGACAAAGCTGGTTTGGCCAATTGTTACGCGCCTGCTGAGACCAGAAACGAATTTCTCCAAAACGCCGTCGCTCGAGTTCTCGATATTTTTATCAAGGATTTTCCAGAGGAAGCGGCTCAATTTTTAGAAGAATACGCCAACCGCACTAAGAAGCAACCAACGCGCAAACGCTAGTTCTTTTTCTGCCTGTGCCACCATGTTGTTGGTCAGCTGATTCAATTCCCCCTTGATTTCATTTATGCTTACGCACTGTATGCGGTGGCGCGGCTTTACACCGACTCTTGCATCCACATAGGTAGCGGGCACCTGATCCTGCCATTAGGGCGGACATTGGCCTGGTGTCGGATTGATGGATTGCCTGCGGTGGATATGATTGCGTGGACATACTAGATGCCGGAAGATGCCGGCGTTCCAAACAAGAAGGGCAGCTCTTTCGAGCTGCCCTTGATTGCTATTAGTCTGAGACTATTCGTTATCTGGAATCGGTGAACCTTCAGGCAACGTTGGCGATGTCTTCTGGTGTCTTTCCGCTCTTCCCGATGTGTAGTGTCTCTCGTCTAGGACGGTAGGCTCTACTTGGAACAGATTCACGTCTCTTGGTCCTTCTACACGACCGATTTCTTCAGGCAATTTTAGTTGTCCTGGCGTTCCTGGCAAGATGATTTCCGGTCTGATTGCTACGACCAATTCGCTTTCGTTCTTTGTGAACGCTTTCGAACGGTAGAGCG
>PLXC01000151.1 GCA_003151275.1 Candidatus Melainabacteria bacterium | reverse complement strand
CCAGGGTCAAACAATACCGGGGCAAAGCTTCACGGCATTTTTGCAATCTTGCGAATTACATAAATAAGGACCATCGATACCTATATTAATAGCGCCGCTCGCGCCCCTTGGCAGCGGTCTAACATTACCAGGCTATCAACACTAGCAAGTCTGGCTGCGGCATTCATCGATGTGACCCGCGCTGTCTCACTTTGGCGATGGCAGATCATCGTGTGAATAAACTCATTGGTTGGCAGCTGTTACGCCGCCGCCAGAGATCGTTATGTCGATACTCAAAAAACGATGGGCGGGACGTTCATGTGTCGCCTTCAGTGACTATTCCTTCGATGCAAGTGAGTCTTCTTATGTTTCCCCCACTCACAAATGTGGCAGTAAACAACACTTGGTTAGCCCATATCATGCATGGAACAAACTCCTGGAGAGAACAGGGCTGAGCAATCTGCATCTACATGATTTAAGGCATACCGCAGCCTCGTGGATGGCTTTGTCTGGTGCATCTGCCACTATTCAGAAAGCTTTGGGCCATTCATCCACACTCATGACAGAGCGTTACGTCAATCTGCAGATCGATCCTATTCGCGCTGCTCTTCAGAAGGGGCAGGAGATGATGGCATCCACTGAGTCAGTCGTTGCCTCACCAGTGGAACATGCGATGCCTCGTAGGTTGAATCCTCTCCGCTTAGTTGGGAGCGGCTTCGTGCGCGCGGTTTAAAATCTTAACCATCGGACCCGCCTGAGTTATTTCAGGCGGGTTTTCGATTGAGGGGAGGGGACCCCTCTCTTGGCTGGCTAGGACCCCCACCATCACCCCCCTCTGTGCAGATCACAAATTTTCTATTAGTCTGATACCGTATTTAGTATCACAACCTTTTAACCCAGAGCTCAGTCCTTAAATGATAGAACTCCGCTCTATTTCAGGTGATTGATCTCCTGCTAGTTGTAAACAGCAGCGATTCTACATCCAACCATGGGTAAGTAAATGTACAAATACACATTCGAGGGAATCAGCATGGCACGACTAAAGAAATTCGGGAAGAGCTACTACACTGACAAGGAAATGAAGACCGATTACATTTATATCAATCCAGACTCAGTATCTTTCGTAGAACAGATGGGCGACCCGCAATACAAGCAGTGCACTATCGGGCTGAGTAACGGTGCTACCAAAACAGTCGACGGCACGGTGGAAGATGTCGCAGCGGACCTTCAGAAATGACACTATTCCTTGACACCAGAATGGGGGAGCTCTTTTGCTTGCTCCTTCCAATTTAAACTCGAGCTAGTTAGCTCTTGGACCGCTAATGACGCCTGCTGAACTTATTGACGTTTTTAACAAGCGCACAATAGACATCCCTATTTTTGACGCTGTGTTGAAACAAGGCGAAATTACTATTTCGCAAGGTTATGCACGCCTCTATTTGGATACCGATGGCGAATATGTTCTACACGTTTACGGAGCTTTGCTCAAGCGTTTGAACTCTCCTAAAGGTAGGACTATCCCAAAATCAATGACTTGTTATTTCACAGGTCGTTGGGAAAACAGATGGTTGGTGGAAGCAGAAACTGCAATAGTCACCGGATTGGAGTTCAAGCCTACTGGCTATGATCATGAATTCAAGATTTACCCTCGCACCGTAACATTTACTCGTCGAACTGCGGGTAAAAAATATAGTTACAAGCCGCGTATTGAGGCAATTCTCGATTATATCGACGAATCTATCTGGGAAGGCGCGACCCACATAGAACGTCGCCGGAAAGACCAGCTCGTAGGTAAAAGCGCCAGTGTCGATGTTCTTGAATGGATCGTCGATAGATCCGAAATTCAGGTGCTCAAAGGTAATGAGGTAGGTTCAACAATCTCGATTCATAGAGCTAAGAACACATCGGCTTCCACTCTGGAAGGAGTTCTAAAAAGCGCCGTTAAAGCAATAAGCTTGCGCCTCGGAAAGCATATTGAGGTTTTAAGTTCCTTTTTTGAAACCACTGGAATAGAAATAGTAAAGCTCAAATGCCATAACAAGACGCGCCTTCGGCACAAAGAATCGTTACCGCTAGTGCGTAATGCTTCCTTCGAACAGTCAGACTCCAAATTTGTACAACTTGCCACAACCTTTTTCTTAGACCCAGAGAACGAACCGCTTTCTTGGTATTTACGCTATTTCTGGGATGCCGAATTCGGCAGCTGGGAGACGCGAGAACTGTGCCTGGGCGTTGCAATAGAGCTCCTCGCTGGTTTTATAGTTTCCGATTGGGCAATTGCTAATAAGCCTAACCACCATGCGTTAAAGACAAAGGAAACTTTAGAATTTGAGCAAGCAAAAGTGGCGATATTGCGCGTTTTGGATCAATGTTCTCTCGACTTCAGAAAGCTTCCGCACAAGCGATTTTATGGATCCATAACGGGCCTGAGATTCTCAAACGCACGGGAAACGCTTGTAGCTGCAGGTGAAGTACTGGGTCTGAAAATCACCAAAATGCAGACAGGTGCTTGGAGTCGAATGAGAAACCAATCAGCGCATCGCAAAACTAAGAGGCCAAGTTTTAGTGTTCGCATAAATGATTGGATGATTTGTTTGACCTTGTTCCACAGGCTAGCATTGGGCTTAATCGGATGGCAAGGGGACTATAGCAATTATTCCAAGGTAAACAGTCCGAGC
Source organism: Candidatus Melainabacteria bacterium (assembly GCA_003151275.1). The sequence goes on along the minus strand of PLXC01000151.1, from coordinate 27,477 downwards.
GAGCCTCTCTATCCAAAGCGTTCGAAAACATAGCCACCGCATGCAGTATCATTAATTCTCAACGATAACGGCACATTTGGTTCATCTCCTGTTAACGTCCTCTTGCAGACCACACAGGAAGGAGCCAACGCATGGCCGGAGGAAAGGGATCGAAGGCACCATCGTACAATCCTGCAATGTCTCAGCAGATGATGGGCTACCTGCAGCCGAAAACGAGCTTGCCTCCGGGAATGGCAGTGACATCGCCGACGGTCTACAGCCCGCAGCAGATTATGCAGCAGGCGAGTGCAGTGGACAGTATGCTCCCGTCGTTTATGCAGATGAATTCGAGCAATCGCTCTTTACGAGCAATGCAGCCCAGACGGCTCAGAACCAATACTATAACCAGGCAATTGCTCCGCAGCTGCAATCGGCCGCGCTGCACAAATTCATGGGCGGAAACATGGGCGATTCGAGCTCGACGTTCGGGTCTACCATGCTCGGCTCTCTCGCGGCCCAAGGTGCGAACCAGGCGTTCTTCTCTGGTCAGCAATACTACGATGACCAGCTGAACAACATGCTCAACGAGCGGAATAACTATTTCGGCACTTCCGTTCAGTTGCCGGTCACTCAGAATAACCTGAGTGCCAATATGCAGAATTCGACTAACCAGATCAATGCTAACCAGCTGGCTGGGCTGAACCAGTTCGACCTGGGTGCTGGACAGCAAATCGGCGGTTTGATGCAAAATCAGCTGGGTGCCACCAACGCCTACAACGCACAGAGATCTCAATCGATGGGTAATTTGCTGGGAGGCGGTATAGGCTCCCTCTTCGGACTAAATAGTATGTTTGGAAATCCCATTGGTCAATTCGGAAGCGGGCTTGGTCAGTGGATGTTTGGGTAGCGGTTCAAGCGGAAATGGCGGCTACAGCAGTACTCCATTCAATCCGAGCAGCTTCATGAACATGGGCGCATTTAACTTCTAACATTCGGTAGACACTCCTCAGAATCCTTACGGTTTCATCGCGCCTCCACCGCCGACTACCGGTTGCCTACACACGTCCGGGTCCTGGAGTGCCGCAGGTCGCTTAAGACGTGACTATGCCGCAAGTCTTTCCGATGGGACCAGCTCAAAGGGCTCCAAATCCTCCTGTGCCTCAAGCACCTCCTCAATATTCGCCACCGCAGATGATGCAGCTGCAGACCTGGTGAAACGACTGCAGCCAAATCCTGCAGCTGTCCAAGCGCTTCAAGGCACCGGCGATCAGCTTGTTGCGCAGGCTGCGACCCATCGCGTCGCGAATATCGACCAGGAGTTCATGGCGAATCCGACCGCACCTGCTCATGCAGCAAGAACTCATGAAGAACCTGACTGCTAACGATGGGTAATAGTAGCGCCATAACTTCTATTTGATCGTTAACACATTTTATGACATCCTTTCTAACTCCAAGCCCAGATCTAGGGCGTTTCGTTATTTGATCGTTATTTGATCGATGTTTGTTTGATAATTTAGCCAGCCAGCTAAATCAAAGTGCTGTAAAAGCCCACCAGATCGGCATTCGTATATTTGATGGCTATTTGATAGATAGGGTCGAATCCGAATTTTGGACGTAATCAAGACTACCGTAAGGTCCTACCGAATGCAACAACAAGAACTTTCGTCTATTGTCGACGAACTCCGAACACTCCCCGTCGAAAGTGAGTGGTTCGAGTTTAAGCATAACAACAGCGACCCAGAGGAAATCGGAGAATACATTTCTGCCCTTTCAAATGGGGCCCTGCTTAATGACAAAGCGCACGCCTACCTAGTTTGGGGTATCGAAGACCAAACAAAAAATGTTGTAGGAACCAAAATGCAGCCATCCTCAATCAAGATCGGTTCTCAACCGCTAGAGATGTGGTTGGCGCAACACCTGGGACCGAAGCCTGAATGCAAGTTTTATGAATTTGTTTACCAGGGCTGCCGGTTGGTCACGCTCTGCATCCGAGCCGTTACGCACATGCCCGTGCGCTGGAAAAGTTTTGCTTACGTCAGATTGGGCGGTTGTAAAACGCGGCTCGACAAATATCCTGAAAAGGAAAAGCAGCTGTGGTTGTTATGCGCCCGCCAATCTTATGAGGAACAAATTGCCAGCGATCGAATAACAGGCGATGAGGTGCTGGAGCTGCTCGACTACCCGGCTTACTTTGAATTGGTTCAGCAACCACTACCAGACAAAGTTGTCATAATCGACCGCCTTAAGAAGGAACGTTTGGTCTCTGAGACAAACGGCAAATACGAAATAACCTCTCTGGGTGCGCTTCTCTTTGCAAAAAGTCTTTCAAAATTTCCTTCGCTAGAACGGAAAGCAATACGTGTCATTATTTACAAGGGCACAAATAAAGTCCACACAATGAAAGAGCGGGTGGTCGAAAAGGGCTATGCTGCTGGCTTCGCTTCCATGCTCTCTTATATAAACGACCAACTTCCAACGAACGAACTCATAGGTCAGGCACTCCGAAAAGAGGAGAAGATGTACCCAGAGTTAGCAATTCGAGAATTAGTCGCGAATGCTCTAATCCATCAAGACCTGCATTCCCGGGGGAATGGTTCGCTAGTGGAGATTTTTGCTGACAGAATCGAAATCACAAATCCTGGTGTGCCGCTAATAAACACCTTGCGGTTTATAGACGAGCCTCCTCAATCTCGCAACGAAGCCCTAGCCTCATTAATGCGTAGACTGAACATGTGCGAAGAACGCGGAAGCGGAATCGATAAAGTGATTTTTTCTGTCGAACTTTTTCAACTCCCTGCTCCGGAATTTTTAGTCACGGAAAATCATACGAAGGCTATTTTGTTCGGATATCGACCGCTTAAGGACATGAGTAGAGACGACAAAATTCGCGCCTGCTATCAGCACGCATGTCTTTGTTACGTATCGAATCAAGAGATGTCCAATGCAACGTTACGCATAAGATTTGGAATCGATCCTCAAAATGCAGCTATTGCATCGCGCATCATGCGGGACACAGCTGATGTCGGGCTGATCCAAGCCCACGATCCTTCAAGCACATCAAGAAAGCTTTCGAAGTACGTCCCTTATTGGGCTGCAAGCGCAACTACTAGCAGCGATGGCTCTAACTTTTCCTCAATGTGAGTACACAGTGCGTACACAGCTTTTTCCGAGGCTCTCAACTCTCTACGTATAAAACCCAGAATCGCTTACGGGGTGGGTGTTTTAAAATTCGGGACCGACGGGACTCGAACCCGCGACCTCCTGCGTGACAGTTAGCAGGCAACCCCAAATTATCATTATTAATGCTTGCGAACGATTGAGAACGATTGGCAAGATGCTTACGCAGTGCTACATTGGAGATATTAACAGATCAGAAGGTCAAAGAGCCTTCGAGAGATACGGTGCTTCCTGGACGCTTCCTAGCTGAACACCTATACCCCACAAAAGGGAATGCCCGCAATGAACACCAATCTCAACGTCAAAACCATCAAGGGGCTTAAATCACCGGTGCGTGGAGAAACGTTTGTCTGGGACAACGATCTGTCTTGCTTTGGAGTCAAGCTCACCCCCACGCGGAGCAGCTATATCGTTCAATGCAGAGTCGATGGCAAGACCGTCAGGCACGTCATCGGTAGGGTGGGTGAGATTCACCCACACGATGCCAGAACGAAGGCTATGAAGGCTCTTGCTGATCTCCGTTCTGGAGTCGACCTGAACCGTGAGAAGTCCACAAAGAGAGCCAAAGCCCTCACCCTTGACCAAGCATACGCAGAACTTAGAGCGACCAGAAATTACCGTGCAAAGACGCTCGAAATCTATGATGCAGCTATCTTGAGATCTCTAAAAGACTGGCTCGACAAGCCGATCCTCTCGATTACCAAGGATATGGTTCAAAAGCGACACCGGGCACTCTCTAACGTCAATTCGTCCAAGGGCAAAGGGGAAGCACTGGCAAATCAGGTGATGCGCGTGCTTCGCGTGGTCTTGAACCATGCCGCCATAACTTATGAGGATGAAGAAGGCAAGTCGATACTTCCTGAGAATCCAGTCAGACGCTTATCTCAGGTCAAAGGCTGGAATGAAGAGCGACGACGACAGGATGTAATTCGAGACCACGAGCTGGAAGCTTGGTACAAGGCTGTTACACGCTTGCGTAATCCTGTGCTGAAAGATTACTTTCTGATATTGGTATTCAGCGGTTTGAGAAGGTCAGAAGCGGCTCATCTGAGGTGGAGTTACATTGATTTCCAGGCGAAAACAATCACCATCCCCGGCGAACTCACTAAGAATCACGAAACCCATGAGCTACCAATGTCAGATATCCTTTTGCTGCTTCTAAAACATCGCGAAAATAACTTGGTGAATGGTAACCCTTACGTGTTCCCTGGTTCAAAGCAGGGCTGTTGCATCGCAGAACCTAAGAGAGCTGTTAAATTCGTGGTTGGCGACAGCGGAGTTAAGTTCTTCAGCCACACCTTGAGAAGAACATTCATTTCCGTGGGAGAACGGCTCGATATCCCCTATTTGGCATTGAAGAATTTGCTCAATCACAAAACGCGTAACGATGTCACTGCTGGCTATATTGTGACGGAAACAGAGCGTCTACGACTGCCAATGCAGAAAATAGCCGACCATCTGAAAACCAAAATGGGAATTGCTGATGTCCCTCAGACCAAAGAGGCAAGCTTATGACGGAAATGAGTGAGCAGGAACGACGGCGTCATAAAATTCTTAAGGAGGTTCCCGATCAAATTGTGGAGGCTGGATGGTTCAGTACCAGTCTAGACGGAGATGACAAAGTCAAGAAGGTCAGAAGACTTCTCACAAACAATCACATGAGCGAAGTATGGAAAAAACTGACCGGGCTCGGCTTTCAAGACAATGAACTTCGCTGCTTCTTAGCAATAATTCCGGAGATATTGAAGAATTGGGATGCTCTGAAAAAACCCACAGGTGCACCACGAACGCAGAAGCAAATTGAGACTGACTTGAAAAGAATAGCAAAGCAGATGAAGGATCTTGCAACAGAGATTGCGGACAAGCGTATAGACGTTGATTGCTCATACCTTTTCGAAAAGTCCCTCGTGAAATTCTACGTGGAATACAAGGTCAGCGCCGTACTTGAACTATATGCACAATGGATCAGTGATCCGAACCGACGTCGTGTTAGCGACAAAATCACACAGCCTAACAGCGCCGGAGAAGAGGGGACATACTTCATCCGGACGCTACACGAAAATATTCTATGCATCTATAAAAAACCGCTCTACTCTGTGGTCGCAACAGTGCACAATGTAATTTTTGACATAGAAGAATATGCTGAAGAAGAAGACAAGCCACGGAGGCGCGGTAACAAATGGGCTACCGCAGAATCTGTCAGAAAGTTGGTCAAGGCGAAAACCGCCAAAACTCAGCCTGAAAATAGCTGAAGTTTTGACCTAGGAATTTCGCAAACGGGGGCGCACTATTGACAAGTGAACCGCACCGTTAAGAGGCTGAAGCCGATGAAACTTTCAAACGAACTTTGCACAATCGCACCAGAACTGGTGACGCTCGTGGAAAATTGCATTGCGCAACGTCCACTTCCCGCTGCACTTACCGAAAAGCAAGTCGCAAAAACAGGATTACGATCCATTGCGGCGCTGCGATGGGATCGCAGGCACAACAAGGGTCTGCCTCGAATTTTTCTGGGTGGATTAGTGAGGTATCCCACCATCGCCGTGTTAAAGGCCCTGTCGGGAACAGATTTTGCACCAGTCCAAAAGTAATGCAGCGGTACGCATACGTGCGCATTAGTTCGCTTGCCGTTCGGCTCACTGGCTGTATCAACACCGAACAGCACTGAGGATCACAATAATGAAACAAGAAAACCCTCTGGCATCTGCCTGGGTTGAGAACAGCTGCGCGGACAACTCTGACCATGACACCACATTCACACCACAAATCATCGAGCCGCAATCGCAAATAGAAACCGGGAGCCGGGAGCGGCAACCAAGCCAACGGGATCAACTGATCGCCTGTGCTGCGACCTGGGTTCTCTGGTCTGACAGAGTGGATGCATATGCGAGCATCACCATAAATAATCGAGTAGAGCATTACGCCATCCGAAGCAGTGCGCTGCGGGAACGACTGATCAACACGTTCCTGATCGCCACCGACAAAGCACCATCCACGGGCGCCTTGAGTGAAGCAATTGCAACGTTAGAGGCTATCGCAAAGGGTCAAGGAATTATTCACAAACCGGCTCTCCGAGTCGGAGAAACAGCCGGCAAAGTTTATCTCGATTTGTGTGATGCGACTTGGCGAGTCGTCGAAATTGATGACACAGGTTGGCGAGTAATCTCCAACACCAATTGCCCGGTGCGATTTCTCAGGAAACCTGCAATGCTACCGCTTCCGGCGCCCGTAGCCAGGTCGAACGCGGGGGCGCTGGAGGAAATGCGCGACCAGCTAAACGTTAATCGCACCACGTGGTACTTGCTGCTTTCGGCTCTGGTGGATGCTTTTCGACCCAACACACCAAAACCGGTAGTGCGCGTTTCAGGCGAGCAGGGCTCAGGAAAAACGACTCTCCTGGAGTGTTGCCGACGACTGATCGACCCGTCGCAGGCGAACCTTCGCAGCTTGCCGAAAGAAGAGCGCGATCTAATGATCTCTCTCGACAACGCGTACATCCTCGCATTCGATAACGTCTCAAAGATTCCAGATTGGCTCTCCGACGCCTTTTGCCGAGTTTCGACAGGCGCTGGATTTGCGACTCGAACGCTGTACGCTAATCGCGAAGAAACAGTCTTTTCCGGCCTGCGCCCTGTGTTTCTCAACGGAATTGGCAACCCAGTCACACGGGGCGATCTAGCCGATCGATTGATCAACATCGACCTGCAAACAATCTCGGAGGATAAGCGAAAAACGGTTGCAGATATTGAGGCCTGGTTTGTCACCAATCAGCCTGTGTTGCTCGGTGAGCTGCTAAATATTGTCGCCACCGGTCTTAAAAACTTGCCCGATGTTTGCCTACCAGGAATGCCTAGAATGGCTGATTTCGCCAAATTTGCAGCGGCAACAGCACGGGCAGTTGGCTGGACTCAAGAAGATTTCTTGAGGGCCTATCAAGAAAACCGCGCGAAAGCCGTGAGCGGCGTCTTTGACGATTCCGCGACAGCCCAGGCTCTCATGAAAGTAATGGCGCAACGTAGCGAGCTTGAATGCACGGCAACAGAATTACTAAAAGAATTGACTGACGCTGTAGACGAGCGGCAGGCGCGACTTCTGCCGAAGAGTGCCAGTGCTCTGTCGAACGATCTCCAGAGACTCGCACCAATTTTGCGAGCCACGGAGGGCATCGAAATCGGAATCATGGCGCGAAAAGGTGAGCGCAGAGGCATCCGCATTGAAAAGATCGGAAAAACGCCGTCATCGCCGTCATCAGAACTGGATTCCTCTGCGGCGTAAGCGTTTTCGGTATAACGGCGATGAATCGACAGCCGTCATCGCCGTCATAAATCGAATTGTGGTGACGACGATGACGACCCACACTTCAGCCGCGGCCATCACTAAACATCTGACAACACAAGGGGTTTAGGGATCGGTGACGGCGATGACGGCGATTTCACTCTCTTCTTCACACAGGTAATGAAAAAAATGACTTCCGCATTAGTAACATTGTTCATCGACAGATTTGTGAATAGGACAGACATCTGGTATCGCCAGTGGATCTCGGAAGATGGTAAGAATAACTACGTTTGCATGAAGCCGGGGTGCTCAAGTTACGAGCCTGTGACTTGTCGCCTTGTTATAAAACACCTGAAGCAGTTCATCACGATTTCGTTGCCAGCTGTAAGCTGCGATGGAACTTGCAAGTGGATATGTTTTGATGCCGATACTGACGATGGACAACTTGAACGAATAGAGGCGGTGTTAGATCAACTCCATTGGCGCCATTACCGTGAGTCGCGGCGCCCTGGTAGAGCTGGTCATTGTTGGGTGTTCTTTACTAGTCCAGTGCCAGCTACGGATGTTAGAACTGTTGGTCTGCATCTTTTGAAGACGGCCGATTTGCGCGTCAACAATGACGTTGAGCTGTTCCCAAAATCAGCGACTTCATCTTCCCAAATCAGAGCTCCTTTGGGCATCAACAAAAAACCATCAGCAAATGGCGCAATAGGCTGGTTCGATGGAGTTGAATCCAACGTAAAAACCCAGTTGGAGTGGCTTGCCAGCGTGCAAACTGTGGATGCATCTGTAGTTACGCAATCAGCGCTCAAGATACGCGCCTGTTCTTCAGCAGAGCCCAGGAGAACAAAGAGTAACAGGCGTAGCAGCAATCATTACAAATGCTTTTCTGTTGCCGATGTGGTGCGGATCTTGGACGCGAAACCGAGTGGTGCAAATAGATGGAAGGCGCTTTGTCCATGCCACGAAGAGACAACACCTTCGCTAAGTATAGGTACAACCAATACCGATAGTCTGAGCCTCCGCTGCTTCGGACGTGGAAACTGCTCATTCGAGCAAATCATTCGAGCCATTCGCCGCATGGCATAACTTCTACATTCTTCAAAGTCGCAAATTATGTCAGGTGGCTATTTAAGGCAGAAACCGCCGAAACTCCTCCTCCAACAAGCTGAAGTTTTGACCTCGAAATTCCGTGAACGAACGCGCACAGTGAAGTAGTGATCAGAACTGTTCCGAGGAGGTTTTCTACTATGCAAAATTTCGTTTTTACCGCCAACCAGCATAAACAGCTAGCTCTTGGCTGTTTTCGATCGCGCAATCAGCTTACCTTGGTTGCACGACGAATTTCGCACCAGTTTGGCAAATCCTCGAAAAGTAATCGAGCTGCGCAACGCGCCGTTTTTCTTTTCGACCAACTGCGGAATGAACTTGATGAGCACTACTATAGAAACTATGGAAAGTATGGAAAGCTAACGGGCCACTGCCTGTACTTTGACTTTTATGAGGAACAGATCATCGACAAAACGATTCCTCTCGGCGAGAGCTGGGCACAGCAGCGACAAACAATTGAGCGATTTTTGGAACCTATCTTCGCGCAGCAAACTAGCGAATGCTCAAAACTAGCACGTGAATTGGGCACCAAGCTACTCGAAGTTGAGGCTTTGCTGGGAGCGCGTCCGATTTGAAAACAAGTCAATGTGTCACTTGTTTCAGGTCACAACCAAACGCGAAGACAATTTACTGCCATTCGCACTATAGAAACGTGTTGCCCATGCGATATTTCGCGAGCATAATGGAGCTGGAACTTGAATGGATCAAAACATGACCAAAAGCACTGAGCGTGTACGACAATGGCGAGAGCGGCGTAAAGCAGGCATCCGAGGAGTGGTGCTGGTTCCAATCACGATTCATCATGGCAAAGCGTTGCGTTCGCTAGGCTTTCTAAAGCTTCCGGCAACGCGCAAACAAGTTGGACAAGCTGTTCATGCGCTAATGGAACACGTTTCGCAGCACGGGCTGCGTGAAATTGTATGAGAATCGAAGGCTATGACGTAGTGCTTGAGTCGCCCGCAACATTCGCAGCGATTCAATCTCTGGCAGCCAGAGGCATTGGCGCCAGAAAAATCGCCCGACAATTTGGCCTAGATTTCCAAGCCTTCAAGCGATTTCTATCACGCTGTCCTGAAGCAAGACAGGCTTATGAACTAGGTTTGATTCAAGGCGCCGACAGAGTCAAAGATGAACTGTATGACGCGGCTTTGAATCCAAAAACGAGCACACGAAAGTTAGATGCAATTGAACGAATGGACAAATTGTTCGAGAGACGCTGGCGGCAAAGAGCTTTGGATGATCTGCTCGAGAGCCGACAACGAGAGGTTTTCGCCTCACCGAATTTGATCGAGTCGACTCAACCTGAAATAACAATCCCGTCAACGAAACAAGCTGCGAGTAAGGCATCACCAGCCGCTCAAAAGAAGAAGCGCGGGCGTCCACCGAAGCGACAGTCATCGACAGTTTATATGCGCAGTTACAGAGAGCGTAAAAAACAGGGTGTCTTATTGATGGCGCAAGGTGTGCCGGTAACTCTGCCCCTGATGGATGGCTTGCTAAGTCTTCGCTTGATCACTTTGGACGACTATCGCAAGCATGATCGACTGGCTATCGGTGTGGCAATCACCAAAGCACTAGAAATACTTTGCGAGCAATCGCGAACAGCGACGCCGTATTCTACGACCTGTTCAATGTTCTTGTGCCTTTAGCAAGATCTGAACGAACTGGAAGCTTACGCAAGGATCGTGCGGGGGCACGAACAGATTGACAGCACAAGTTGCAGAAATTCAATTCAACTTATCAGATTGCCAGAAATGGGGAGCCGCCCATTGATTCAAATATTGTCTGATACAAGTTGATAAGCTCTAGTTCTGTTAGCCCCCATAAGAAATCACAAACCAAGCGTGCTCTGTTTCGGTGATCTTTATTCCCTAAGCCTTCAAGCTTGAGCCGCCACCTTCTCTGAAACAACAGATTTGCTGCTTCTCTGCCGTTTTGATCCGTGCAGAACAGCTTTTCAAACAGTGCCTCGATCATGTGATGGACTTTCGCAGCAAATCGTTTCATACGCACTTCTTCTATTGTGCAAACATAGTGAATTGCTTTCAGCATTTCGCATTCCAGCCTAGTTCTTTTGGCGACGTCAATGGACCAGTGTATCTGATGCTTGTCGTTTGACTGGAGATCGACAGCAAGAATAAACTCATGGATATACTCGGCGCTTGCCGCTCGAACCGGTTTATGCTCGCTCAAAGGACCACACTCCCGATATCTTTTCGCAAAGGTTTCGAACAATTCGTTGAAAACTTCTTCTTCGTTAGGATGAAATTTCGACTCCTTCAGTAATCTGCCAAACACCGCTAACCGCAGTTCTTGGTAATGCCTGCCTCCCTTATCTAAATTGTCAGTTCGCAAAAAGCGAGCTTCAACATCATCCTCCAAATCGTGGGTAGCATAGGCCACATCGTCAGCCCAATCCATTATCTGGCATGGCAACACTTTGTTGTTTTTGTCGTGGCCATTGTGTCCGTCGTCCGAAAGTGACGATTGCTCATGGAGCCAATCAAGTAGCTCAACGTCATCCTCATAGAAATTCCATTTCTTTTCGCCCGTTGTTTTAATGCGAGGATACTTTACTAACGACAACAACGTGCCACGGCACAGATTGAGTCCGTCGGCGGAGATCCTGTTTCAATCAATAACATCCAGCGCTCTTAGCCCCTGCGCATTTCCCTCGAATCCCCCGTAATCGTTCATACACTTGTTGAGAGCTGTCTCACCCTCATGTCCGAACGGAGGATGCCCGATGTCGTGAGCCAGACATGCAGATTCGATTAACTCTTCCGGGAGAGAGAGATTATTCCTATCCTTGAGCAGCCCAGCAATTCCTCTTCCGATCTGGGAAACCTGTATAGAATGGGTTACACGACTATACCGTTGAGGTGCCCAGCTCGCGGTGAACACTTGGGTCTTTCCTTGAAGAATGCGAAACGCCGAGCTATGAACGATTCGGTCTCGATCACGCTGCAAGTTATTTCGAATGTCACCTGAACGCCGATCAGGTTCCAAATGTCGCCTTTTTGTTATCCATTCATCTTCCCACTCAGCCGTCATAATGATCACCCCTATCGAAAGAACTAAAAGAGCGCGCCCCACTTGGCCAATGGTGAGCACAGAAGCACCCTGTTATTGATTACACAATGCCATTAGACAGAGTCGCCTAAACAACGACTGATAACGATTCCATTCAAATTATTTTCAGCGGTGGCTTTGGGTTTGATCAGTTCAGCACAATAAGACAGCAAGTTGCTCTTGATGCAATCGGGGCGCATCAGTTGTTAACCTTCAACGCAGCGGCTTCACAGAAAACGCTGGCACCCACCAATCCTCACCGATGTGCTCTCCACTCTGCAAATGAACTCGACAAAAACCCATCCCATTATCTTTGGCACCCACCACTTCAGCTAAGGTACGCGGCGGGAGCATTACGATCTTGCCTTGCGATACCATAGTATTCACCGCTCTTTTGTCTTTGGCGATCATGCCTGCCATGCAGGCGTCCTGAAAACATTCCATGCTTACGGCGCCCATGGTGCCATGATTACTTGCTATGTTGACAACTTGCCCGATGAAACTACTTGGGGCTGGCGATTGGTTTGACGATGTGGTGCTTTGATCCTGCTTCCCACTAGAATCAGGTGGTGTGTCCGCTGCATTGCCAGTGATAAAATCAGAGTTTTCCGATGGCGTAGAAATCTTCAAGACTACTGCGCCGTCGGTCATGGTCTCCGATCTATATCTCCGCCCATTCTGAACATAATCACCGTGAAGGGGTTCCGCGTCTGGGCCTGAACCAGTCATCCATGCCTTCAGGACCGTCACAAGTTCTAGTTGCTGCAATATGTTATTGCGGGCATCGGCGGTCAGTTGAGGATCAACCGCTTGAATCACTAGAGCTAGCGCTCTCAACCCATCCACTGCACCATCGATCTCTGATAATCCATTGACAACACAAACGACATACCGTGCATTTTTGGTTGGCAGAGCTAGATCACCACCAACAGTTATGTTGCCTTTATTGAATTTAAACATGAAGGCAGTTCGCCCTTTACTTGGCACCATCTCAATTGCCGTCAGCTTGTGATGTTGTTTATATTTTTTGGAGACTGCCATCATACGCGAACGTAATTCTTCTGGAGTGAAACGCAGATTAGCGGGTTGCTGAGCCACGCTTTCGGGTTTTGTTACCGGATCGTCCGATACCGGCAGCGATACCGAACCGCTTTGAATTTGTGAATTTTCTGGCTGCGACACAACGCACATCAAAATTATGCCGACAACAGCAGCTCCGCCGAGCAATTTTGGAAAACAGCCGTTCTTACTGGTAGCTTTTTTGGTGGCACCCGATTTAAGATCGGACCCGCAGTGCCTACATCTGATAGCTTCTGCATTTATTTCTTCTGCACAAAAGTGACACTTCTTTAGTTCAGACATTGAAAACCTTTCTAAATTCGGACGAGTAAGTAGTAGCTTTGGACCTTACTGATATCAGTAGTCTTTCCCACTTGGGCAGATTCCTAAATTCAATCAAAGTGTGGATGTTTACTTAGAATGCAAAACAAGCGGAACGTTAGATTCGTTGAGCTGTTTCAAGCAAAGTGGCCTCAACGTTGGTCGTGCTGGCAAAGCTGATCAAATCGCGCGGCGGCGAGACATGAAGCAATGGCTTCTTTGCAATAAACAGCAACGACACTATGCCCAATCGTTAACGATTTTGCTTCCTAGATGCTTCCTAGGATTTCAGGCGAACCTGTAAAGATTCGGGACCGACGGGACTCGAACCCGCGACCTCCTGCGTGACAGGCAGGCGCTCTAACCAAGCTGAGCTACGATCCCAACTATCGGAGTTGTTAGTCAGACCATGACTCGCCAACAGCCGGGATTGGCAGTATATCACAGCAATTCTTCCGCTCACAAAAGCGCACGCTCAGTTCTAAATCAGAAAATTCAACGTCTGGTATCGCTAGAAATCCCCAATATTGCTGGGATACGCCAAATTCTTGGCAACTTATTAAGCCCAGCTTAATTTCGGCAGCTATTTACAAAAGTGGACATATATTATTGCCACTGAACCCTAAGGGGCTATGTGACAAGAATCCAAATTTAGTAATGACGTTGACAAGTAACATTTCTGACAAAAATGTTTTCCTGATAAAGCACCACATTTAGCACCACATTAGGCGAAAGCTCGCAGCGCGCTGTACGACAAGCACGCGGCGATGTTAGCCAATACGTTTTTATATGGCCGCACATCTGTGCAGGCTAAGGAGTAATCATGCGAACCGGCAAACCAATTCTTTTATCCATAGGATCATTGATGTTCATTGGTAGCATTTGCCCTACTAGTGTCAATGCCCAACCTCTGTCAGCGAAAACAGACCTGACAGTGCTAATGGATGCTGACCGCCTCCACATTGGTGCCCAAAACCTTGATTACGCTGAAACTATCGTGAACCGGCTGTTACTCGATTCCGCGCAGAAAGGCGACGATGAAAAAACTGCTTCTTATCTGACCGACCGTGGACTTTTATACGCCTTGCAAAGCGACTTGAAGTCGGCCCAGCAACTCTGCACGCAGGCACTTGAGACGCGCAAAAGGTTGCGCGGTCCAAGCGACCCAATCCTGGCAGAAAGTCTCAACGCCGTCTCTACAGTGGCGCTCTACTCGCAAGACGACGTCAACTCAGAGCAATATGCCAACGCCGCCATCCTTGTAGAAGAGAAGGACACCGAACGCAACGCATTGCGTTTGGCCGACAGTTACGACATTTTGTCACGCGCATATTTAGACGAAGGGAAATTTGCCAAGGCAGAAGCGCCAGCAGTTAAAGCATGGCAAATTAGAGTGCACGTGCTCGGTCCGGTAAATCCAGCCGTATCACAAAGCTTGTACACCTTGGCCTTGTATCATGCGCAAAAGGGCGAATTTGAAAAGTCACACAATTGTTTAGAGGAAAGTATTACGCATGCAGATTCCCTGCAAAAGTCTACGAGCCTTCTCGCACAAGCCATGCTGTTTGCCGCACAAGGGAAAGTTGAAGAATCGAGAAAATCTTACGAGCAAGGGATCAAGATAAAGCAGTTTGTTGTAGGCGAAAAAAATCCAGCACTTTTAGCGGTTAAGTCGCTCTACGTCAAATCTTTATGGAATCACCAGCATTGGAGCGACGCTCTTGAACTTAGATCAGCTTTGCCTGCATCAAGTCAGTTGGCGCGAGCGCTTGATTTGGACGGACGTTTGTTGCAACGGTCATTTTCACAAGCCGCTGTTCCACAACACATGGAACTTAAGAATCTGGCAATAGTGCTGACTCTTATCGTCATTGCACTTGGCTTCATGACCCTCATTTTGTTGGCTCCTCAGTTCATTTACATGCCAAACGGCAGCGGCTTAATCGAATTCTTGAGAACGACTAGACGGGAAGATTTGAAACCGACTCGATGTGAGGATCTATTAAAACAACCACAACTGAAAGCCGATTCCACGCCAAAATCGACTTCAGCGCAA
Source organism: Candidatus Melainabacteria bacterium (assembly GCA_003151275.1). The sequence continues at coordinate 12,428 of PLXC01000151.1, read as the reverse complement.
ATGCCGCAAGCACAAAGCGGCAAGCTAGCACTGCTACCGCAACGCGAAACTAAGCCGCACTGGACTCCTGAAGAGTGACATTTGATGCGAAGTGCCCGCACTCGCTCGAGTTTCGACAAGCCAATGAAAACTAAGGACTTCTAGATAGCGATTCAAAAACTAATCGCGGTTGGGAACAGCACCGTACACCACGCCATGTTCAAGATAAAATTTGAGCAGAGTCAAGGCTTCACCCCAACCCGTTGAGCATTGCATCATCCAGTACAAATCCTTTTCGGTGTTCTTGTAACCAGATTCGACAACTTCTACCAAAGTGCCATTGTCCAACGGCTCCAGATTGAATTTAACCGTGGTCGGATTGTCACCTGTCTTCCATTGGAAAATCAGCTTGTTTGGCGGGGTCAATTCAACTATTGGGCAATCGACGTCCAGTTCTTCATTGTTTGCGCCGCATCGCACAAACTTAAGCTGAATTTTGCCGCCCTTTCGGAGGTCTACTTTTGTTCCTTTTGTGAACCAGGCATCCCACCCTTCGGCGGTTGTTATATGTTCAAAGACCTTCTCGATTGGAGCCGCAATGAAGCTCTCCATCACGATATCCGGTACTTTTACACCTGTAACTAAATTCGACATGATTAAGCCCCAACTAAAAGAACAGAAGTGTCAGTTTACCACCAACTCTAAATCCCAAGCCTTATCTTTGCGAAAAACATACAGCCCCTCCGAATTAAGATCCCGCCTTAATTTTGTCGGTTTATAAGGATGTTAGATAGAATTGCATTACCATTCTTTGCACTTCGGGTGCGCACTGTATATGGTGCTCAGATCTTTGCTGCGTTTCTCAAAGGCTTACCTGATTAACTGATCGATTGCTATCTTTTTCTTTCCATGTTTTGTGTGCCATCATAATCAAAATGCCCTACTGATTCGGAGTCTGCATTGTGCATAACAAACGACTTTTGCAAATAGGCATCGCCTTACTCTCTTGCATGTGTCCGGCTTCGCATGGAGCAGACCGGGTAGCGACACATCAAGGCAAAGCAGCAGGTGGGAAACTCGACAATTTTCCTTTGACGAATATCAAGTTGGCAGTCAAACCCGTCAGCCGATGGGTCTATGGGTATGAACCTCTCGACTCCAAGAGAATTCTGGATGATACCGAAGAATATCTCAAGGAGCTCGAAAAGCGAATGGAGCAAGCTGACAAACTCAAGGGGTTACATCTGGAAGACGATAAAAGATTCGCCAACACCTTGCAGTTTTTCATCCAACTGTTGTTGGCGGCGGAACATCACAACAGACAAGCGCTCAAACTGGAACACCGACTGGCCAGAATTCAAGCAAAGCACCCTGAATTTATGGATTACACCAAAGATTGGAGATCGCCAAGATTAGTAGGTAGGCCGGTAGACCTGAAGTTGACAGACAGGAGATAATCACACTACGATTACAGTATTAACTTGGCCTAATCAGAATTTGTACTTTCCCGAGGTCTCAAATGCTGAGAAACAACGGTTTTGTCCGAAAAACACGCAAGCAACTAAGAGCCGCACGGGGCAATATGCTCGCTTTAATCAGCGCAGTCACTGTTGGCATTGTCGTCATTCTGATTTTCTTTTGCCTCAACTATTCCAGACTCCTGGGGAGCAATGCCGAGCAAAAGAAGGCGATTGAAGCTTCAGCCCTCGCAGCGGCAAACGATCTCAGCAATATAGTTATAAGCACAAAAGAAGTTGGCTTCGTATCCCTCTCAGACCAGGCTCCAATCGGCACTGCGACAGCAGCCGGAGACCAGTACTGTCTGCCCGTGCATGGGATCAACACTCTCCTGGGCACAGCGCGCGTCGACGCAATTATCGCTGACCAGATTGACGCTATTAGTGGTTCTACGGACATGGGACTGTTGGCAAGCGATGATCTTGCCAATGCTAAGAGCGTAATCACCCAACTTGAGGCTGTGTTGACGCAGGCCTGCACTTCAGCAGGTTCCCCGCTAGCGAAAGATAGAAACGGAACCGCCCTGAACGTTTATCAAGATGGCGAAAATGCTTACGTCCAGAACTGCATTCGCATGTCTGGCTCCTCGAACTATGTCGCCAACTCCCTTAAGCTCACAATGGGCGAATTAGCCAATCCAACTGAGACAAATATTCCTGTGCCTCAACCATCTGGAAGCTACCCTGTTAATCCCAGTCAGCAACAAAACGGCACTTACAAATCCTTTGTTAATATTCCGTACAACGCTGCATCAGGCAAAATGGATTTTGTTTTTGGCGGCATAGGCACTAGCCAGAGACTGTGCGACATTCGCGATTGGGTGGCCAGTGCCCCTGGCCTCCCTTATCATGTGCCTACCATCGTCAAAGCCGAAGCTGACCAGATCATTAAGACCTCGCAAACTCCTAATGGCGCCACCTTTCACAGCGCTGCCTGTGCGCAACCATCAAGCGTGTTTGACGTCACACCAGCTCCTGGAGCTATCACTATTGAGTTTCCAGACGGACCTATACCTGGATTGACTAACCCTAGCAGTTTGCTTACCTCCGCCTATTTAAATGCAGGTGTGGACGCTGATACCGAGTCAGCAGTCGGCGACTATCCAGTGGATCCGACTGCAAGCCTTGACCCAAGTTGCCCAGCGTACCCAGCCAGCGTCGCAGGACAAAAAATCGGGGATATGTGGCGAATCGCTTTATATGATTGGATTCGTCGCTGTGGCGCCAGAGCAAATATAGATTTAGTCGTGAACATGCAAAAGACGGCTTTCAACGCGCCTGCCCTTCCTCAAATTGACTGGGTGACTGAGCTGGACTCCACCCCGCCAATAAAGAACACAGACCTGACGAAACTAGTTGCTGGACCTCAAATTCCGTTTGGAGTCATGCATGTTTACAAGTTCGATCCAAACGGCGCGGTCTTGTACAAGAGCCAGCCTGTTGCTCCTTATCCATATGAGGTAGTGGCTGATCAGCAATTATATGGTGAAAAACTCTCCGATGCCGGCAAACCAGGTGATTTCCTCACAGCCTTACCTACACTGGTTTTCAATAACGTCGTTTTGCCTGGTATGGGAAACGGTGGTGGCGGCAAAGGCGGCGGGAAACCGGGTAAGAAAGGCAAAGGTACTTCTGTAGCTGGCGGAGTCATTACCTTCACGCCAGAGTTTGACGTTTATGTGCGGGATCAAAGCCGCTTGCGTGGTTCGATCTCAGGCGGCAAACACGGCGGTGAGCCTCTAAACGATACTCTTGTGACCTTGGCGCCAACGACTGCAGCGGATCGCCTGGCTGCAAATCCTCCCGGTTCAAGCGGCGATTATGGCGCTGGTGGATTGGGAGCCAGCTCGCCATCCCCCCCCAAAGGCGGCGGTGCCCACCCACTCCTTGGAGCACAATGTGATTTTGGCGATAACTTGCCTCCGGCCGAACCCATGTTCGCCTACCAATCAAATGGTGGTGCCCCTGTTGTTCGTCCAACCTATCAGACCACTGCTCTTGCCGGAAGCATTAGATTTCGCAGAGTGATCCAGGTTGATGCCAACGTTCTCGATGTCTTGACTGGAGTCTTCTTGCCTAAGTCTGACAAAGGTTATGTTGGCGCAAAAACTGGGGCCCCCTTAGGAATCACTACTTATTTCACCCCTAAGAGTGATACAACCACTGTCACCGATGATGCAACCCCAGGCGACAAATAGCAAAAGCAACTAGAATATATTTCGAAGCACAATAGAAGTGTGTTCGAATTGTGTTGACCTCTTGGCTAATGATCGCGGAGGATTGCGGGTGCACGAAAAGAGAAATTGGCGTCGTACTGTTGCTTTGGGCATCACTCTTGCCGCAACATTTCAACTGGAGTCCATCATACCTGTTCATGCGGCAGCGACTAGTGAAGACATTGTCTCTGCAATTAAGAAAGAGCACATTCTGGCTCCAGGAGCCAGGCTTAACGCCCAAGTCAAAGGTGACGTGGCCACTGTTTCCACTTTTCGGCATGTCAAAGCAAATGACAAGGATTTGAAAATTGATGCTGTTCTTATGTCGAGAGCAATCATGAATCTCGACTCAAGCATTAATCGCGTCATCTTTTATTTCTTCAACAATGTTGATCTAACAAAGTATAGGCAAATAAGCGTTTCCACTGGAGACGTAAAAGCATTCGCTAGCGGTCAAGTAAGTAAGGACGATTTGCTTACTTCGCTGCCACTTGAATTTAAGCAAACTGAAGATCCAAATGCAAAAGTCGAAAACGCCATGCAAGCTGGTGAAACGGTGGGGGTAGGCCACAGGCTGGATAGTGCAATCGTAGGAAACGAGATTGACGTCTCGACAGATCTCAATGCTTCAGCAAGTCTTCGTGATATGAAATTCGCCGCTTTGCAGCTTGCCGAACGAGCACTGAGTGTTGCTCCTGCCAATATCAAAACAGTGAAAATTGCCTTTGCAGATCCATCACATCCCGGCGCGATCAAGAATGTTGTCCTGGACTCAAACACGATTAAATCTCTGAATGAATCAGTTCAGGCAGTGTTCGCAAAAGTAACAATCACAGCTGGTGCTGCTGCTACAACTTCGACGGTTGTTCCAGGTTTCCTTAAAGACGAACGTCAAGCCCTACTCGAACGAATCAATGAGCTGGCCAAGAATGGCGTCGGAATCGGCGTAATTAAGGGGATTTTCGACGGAATCGAAAAGTCGGTCGCTGCTGGCACTTCAGAGGCAGACGTAACGAAGCTGGTCGGCAACCTGTCTAGCAACTTGACTGCACTGGAAAAGGCGAACAAGGCCGCCAAAGCCATGCAAGCAACGAAGATGGCCAGCTCAGGACCACGGCCGAAAATCAAACCACCAACCCGAAGAATGAGCCGCTGGGCATTTGGCATTGAACCGATTCAAGATGCTTCTGTTCTGGCCGACCCAGTCACATATCTTGGCGAAATTGAAAAGAGATTGGCTGTAGCCGACGCCGCCAAAAACATGCGAGTTGAGGATGATAAGCGTTTTCATGATGGTCTTCAATACTTCATTCAAGTATTGGCGACAGATCCTTCCAAACAATCACAGCAGGTGGAAATTGAACGGCGTTTAGCGAGAATTCAACAAAGACATCCCGAATTTTAAGAACTCAGGAATAAATTGCGCGCGGAGGTCCCAAGCGTGTTCGAAAAAAAATCATCCACTGTTGCCACCATCATTGGTTTTGCAATTGCCTCTCAACTGGGCATCGCTGCCAGCGCCACCACCGGCGAAGACATCGTTCGCGTCATCGACAAAGAGAATACTTTGGGTACTAGTACTCGATTGAACGCAAGAGTAGACGGAAACACAGCCAAAGTCTCGATGTATCAAGACTCCAGAGCCAACGACAAAGACTTGAAGATTGACGCAGTGCTCATCTCCAAAACGACTATGGGAATGGATCCAGGCATTACAAGAGTAATCGTTTACTTCTTCAACACTAAAGACATGTCCCACTACAAGCAGACAACTGTCACAACAGGTACCGTAAAAGCATTCGCTAGTGGATCTATCGGCAAAGATGAGTTAATAGCCTCATTGCCTTTAGAAGAACTGGAAAACGTAGATCCGAACTCAAAAGTTGAAAGTGCGATGATATCAGGCTTTAGCTACCGACTTAAAACAACTGTTGAAGGAAATCACATTGACATTTCAACCGAGCTTGATCCAGCTGCCTCAGACAGAGATCTAAAATACGTAGCTCTGCAAATTGCTGAAAAAGCGCTCACAGCAGCTCCCAAGACCGTAAATGATATCAGCATCGCTTTTGCCGATCCTGCTCAAGCCGGGGCGTTCAAACAGGTTAGTCTGAACCCAAATACAATCAGCGATCTCGACAGTTCGTTAAATACCGCTCTTGCCGCGATCTCTGTAACTGAATCAAAATCGGAATCGACAAAAACACCAGACAAATCAGAATCGAAGTCGGATGCAGCCAAAACAGCTAGCGAAACACATGCCATAGCTGGTCCCCTGCACACTGAGCGTCAAAAGTTAGTCGACCGGATCACGCATTTGAGCAAGAGCCACAAGGATGCGGCAGAACCATTACTCGCCGATTACTTGACGATTGAGAAGCAGCTGTCTGAAGGCGTTGACGAGACGACGCTTCAGGAGGCTGTGAAGCAGCTAACCCAGAAAGTCGAACGAATAGAAAAAGAAAAGAAATAAAAACACTTCTAGTTAGGCGTTATTTTTTAGTTTGGCGGGTATAGAAACTTTAGCTTGGACTACTCCGTTTCTTTCTTAGTAAAAAACCGGGAGTGTCCAAGCCTTTTTTTCACATTTTTCGGTGCCTCCGCCACAATCCTCGATTCAGAGCAAGTCGTGTAGACAAGGCTGCAATCAGCCAATAGCTTTGTTTTTTACTGCTGCGCTGATTTTGATTGCCTCGGTCTGGTGTGCGAATTCAGACTTAATCTTTCTGGAGAAAAATTATTCGGTTCATAGCGTTATTTCCGTAATGCCGGGTATAGAACCTTTAGCTTGGATTGCTCCGTTCTTTCTTAGTAAAAACCGGGAGTGTCCAAGCCTTTTTTTCGCCTATTTTTGCAACAACTAAACCAAGGCTTGCTTCCCTTATCGGCGCTGAGGGTGCAACACTCCTATCGTCACTCTCGGCAAATCCTTACCCGAATTGAGCAGTGTTTGATACATCAGCGCAGCAACTTCGCCACGAGTAGCAAAATCGATGGGACGAATCAAAGATGGGTCTGGATAGTTAACTATAATGTGACCGCCAGCGGCTATGGAAACACTTTGCTGTGCCCAATTTGGAACCTGCGATGCATCAGAATATGAATTTAGTTCGTTTGCGTTCGGTGCTGCGTTCTTCAATGCCTTTGCGAGAATCACAAGGGCCTGGGCACGCGTAATTTTGTCTTCCGGACGGAAGGTACCATCTGGAAATCCGGTTACTAAACCAGCACTGCTGACTGAGCTAATGACATTTGCAGCCCAATGTCGGGAAGGCACATCTCGGAATGTTGCCGAAGCGCCGGCGCTTGGAACTGAAAGCGCTTTAGCAGCGATAGCGGCAAATTGTGCGCGTGTGATCTGATCGTTTGGCTTAAATGAACCGTCTGGGAAACCTCCTATGATTCCGCGAGATGCGAGACCTGAGATATATGGTTCGCCCCAATATCCTTGAACATCTTTGTAGCTGGAACCAGATATGGTGCTATCTAAAGAGGTTGACTCATTTGTATTTAGATTCGATTGGTTTCCTGAATTACTATAAGAGTTATCGCGTCCGGTGCTATCGCCATTGCCACCTCTTGAACCACGTCGCGGCGGCGCGATTGCTACGTCATCAACGTTGTCAGAATTGGAATTTGTATGGTTACGCGAATAGTCCGATCTCGTATCAGATCCATTTGGCAACACTCGAAACCCAGGGCGTCCAAGCGCACCGTTGCGAGGATAATCGGGATTGGTGTCACCTCCACCTGGCGGTACCTGGTAGCCAGGGCGACCTAGGTCATTGTTTCGAGGATTGTTCGCACTTATGTCAGATCCCCGATAGTCTGGTCCATCCGTTTGTCCAGGATAACCAGGACGACCTGGAGTGCTTGAGTAGGTTCCATCAGGGTTGCGAGCGCCGGAATGATCTCTCCATGACGAATTGTCATCCGGAAGAGATTGACTATTAGGAGATCCCGGATTAGCGCTAGAAACGACGCGTCCGCTCAACGATTCGTCGATCTTGCGTTCCAATTTATCAAGTGAAGTCGCCAACGAGTATATTTGCGAACCACTGATGTTTCCTGATGTCGTATAAGTTTGCTGAGTCGATGCGATCTGTGCCAATTCCGCTTTAAAAGAATTACTTTGCTCTGCCGTCAGTAAGTTAGCTGAATCATTTATCTTCTTCAGAAGAGCTTCGCGACGTGAGTTGATCTCCGGAACAGCCGACTGGGATTGAGCGATCTGCTGCGTGATACCTGCTCTAACTACATCAAGCTTGCTAGTCAGCAGATCTGCTTGTTTTGGACTAAGGGTTCCATCACCCGTGCTCTTAAAAGCAGATTCCATGTCAGCTACAGAACGCACTTCCTGGTTAAATTTGTCAGCATCTGATTGTGTTAACTGATTGGCAGCGCGAGCATCCATAATCTGTTTTTTAAGTAGAACCTGATATGAAACAACATCAGGAATCGTACTCTGCTTGGCTTGCATCGTTTGATTGACCTGAGTTGCGAGCAGATTCAACGTATTTGTGTACTTGAACATATCGACAACACCCATATGAGCCCCGGTCGCTTGCGCGGCAATCTCTTCTTGTTTGATTTTCTCAATCTGAGCCTTGAAACCAGACACCTGTGGCCCAGTCAGGCTGCCATTCGATTGAGCCGAATTTAGTTCATTGGTCAAGTCATTGAGGCGCGATTCCAAATCGCTCCAGCCGTGAACGCTTGAAGAAAACTGCTGCAAGATTTGCGATATATCAGCCGAATAAGCTGGGGATCCGCCAAATATGTGACTCGCAATTGCCGATGCAATTAGACCTTTCACAAGTCTCATAATAAACCTCATTTCGTAATGTCTTAGTTAATCGACAATCATTGCATGTCTAGCGCCCAAAATGTAAAAGCCAAATTGCTGAGCTACAAAGAATTGACTAATCATTATTAGTTGTTCGAGAACCGACTAGACCGGAGTCTAATCAAATTGATCAAATTCTGATAAAACTGCTCGTTTAGATTAGGCACCAAATATGGTGCATCGCGAAAAAACTCGATTACTTCGACTGCACAGGCATAAGCAAGTAACGATAATTATCATCGCCAACGCCCTTAATGATAATTGGCTTGAGTGGACCAGTCATCTCAAACGAAACATCAGGTTGACCTAGACGTTGCAACACATCTAAGAGATAGCGAACGTTGACTGCAACATCAAGAACTTGCCCCTCAAAAGTCATTGAAACTTCTTCTTGAGCCCGACCCAAGTCTGGAGTGTTAGCAGTCACTTGTAGGGTATCGCCTTCAAAGTGCATTTTTATCAGATGGGTTCTGTCATCAGACATTACCGCGACACGCTCGATTGCAGACATCATTTCTTCTCTGCTGAAGGTCGCTTGATAGGTATGATTGGCTGGAAAGAGTTCCAGGTATCGGGGATATTCACCGCTAATCAACCTTGTTGATAAATAGTGCGAATCGGTTTCAAACACGATTTGACCACTGACCAAAGCAATTCTTACTTCACTGGAGGATCCCTTTGAGCCATCCAACAACTTGACCAATTCATTACATGCGCGAGCGGGAATAATCGCTTTCAAATTGTGTGGTCTATCTAAAGTAGCGGTTTGGGTTTTAGCTTCGCCTTCTATTTCCTTGTCTCCATCTACTTTCTTGCCACTTGGAACGGATACGTTTAATACTTCGCTGCGGTTCGCCAATCGACTTCCATCGGTCGCGGCACATTCAAATTTGCCGTTTTCGATAACCATGTAAATGCCGCCCAATATGCTGTTTTGTTCAAAACTTGCAGCCGCAAATCCCGTTTGCACAATGGCCTTGCGCAAAATATCTGTGGGCATCAATACGCCTTCAACCGAGCGAGCGTCAATAAATCTTGGAAAATCATCGGCAGCTAGTCCAACTACATTGAATTTGGAACGTTGGCAAGTCACCGTCGTTTCAAGCGTTTCTTTGTTGATTTGGAAAACCACAAGTTCGTTCGGCAACTTGCCGACAATTTCGAGTAACTTCTTGCCTGGAAGAGTGATCGTGCCTGGGGTATATACAACGCCCGTCGTTTTAGTTTCTATTGCCAGATCAAGGTCGGTTCCCTGGAACTTAATCGTGTTGCTATCTACTGATTCGATAAGCACATTGCTCAATATTGGCTGAACTACGCGAGTTGCGACTGCATTAGTCACATCTTTCAGCGCTTTTGCAAGGACATCCTTTTGTACAGCAAAGTGCATAATTGAACCTCAGGTTGAATCTTGTAACTCGTACAGCACGCTTTAACGCTGTTTCGATTGAACGCTAAATGGGCGTCTCGCAAGTTCACTTGCTTCGTACTCAAGATTATCTTCCTGACAGGCGGTTTGCAAGGTGAGAACGAAAGGAATTCGCTCCTCTTTCATTGTTCTGCTTCTGTTATGTCTTTAAATACAGTTATATAGAAGTAGCAGTGCAAGCGGTTTTCTGTAGATAAGCCCGGAAAGTCGTGTCACCGTTGGATCACTCATGTCAATTTCTATACTGTCAGGTGTTCAAAAGCCAAAAAAGAGGAGTTGGCTTCTAGTCTGCATTACACAACTAGTTTACAGAATATAAACACGTTTTGAACAGGTTTTGAACAAGCACTTAATCTGTGAACTAGGTGGCGATTTGAGAAATTGGTAGTCATAAATTCAGTACTTTGGGGATCTGCTCTTTGCTTCCAAGATCGGCATATAGAGCCGATGTAGATCAAGTCTCTGCTTAATTAAATGATCACTTCGGCACGAAGTCAAATTATCTTTGCTGCTACGAGATCGCCCAGTAATGTAGTGAAAAACCGCATATAGAGCCGATGTACATTGAGATCGAATACTTGATCGTTCAGTTTAATTCTTTTATTCTGCTACGAGATCGAAGAGTATATTCTCGCCAAATCGCCTGATCATCAGCCCTGTGACTAGTCATCAACAACGGTGTCTCTAAGCGACGTTAGATCACGAGCGTGATAATGCATCTATATAGAGATTGTCAAAAACGAGAAGTTCGATTGAAACGCAGTTAGCCGTTCAATTGTCGTGTCAACAGTTTTACTGCATGGGCCAAATCCGCATCCGCAGGCATCTGGTCCTTGATTCTCGAATAGGCGTACAAGGCTGACGTATGCTTGCGGTTTCCGAATGCCTGGCCGATGCGCGGGAAACTCATTTGCATAATCTCGTGCGCGAGGTACATGGCGACATGTCGAGGTAGAGCCAAATCTTGAGAGCGTCTAGCCGAACGCAAGTCACTAGATTCAACGCGGTACTGTGCTGCGACGGTATCGATAATCTGGTCGATGGTCAGAGTTTTCTTTTGCTTCTCTGGTCCTGATGGCTGCAGAATGCCCCTCAAGACGGCAGGTGTTAGATCCGTTCCTGTCATGCTGGCATACGCGTGAGAGCGGATCAGGGCCCCTTCTAATTCACGTATATTCATTGTAAATACACCGGCTATATAATCGAGCACATCATCTTGCACACTTATGCCATCGATCTCGCATTTTTTACGCAGAATGGCGACGCGTGTTTCGTGGTCTGGGGCTTGTATATCCGCAGCAAGTCCCCACTCGAACCGACTACGCAAACGTTCTTCTAATAAGGCAATTGCTTTGGGTGCACGGTCTGATGACAAGACAATCTGGCTGCCATTTTCACGCAAGGTATTGAACGTGTGAAAAAACTCTTCCTGTGTAGCGTCCTTGCCTTGAATGAATTGGATATCGTCAACCAGCAAAACGTCAACATGCCTGTATCGTTTGCGAAAATCGAGCATGCGATTCTCTTGAATCGAGTTAATTAGCTCATTGGTGAATTTCTCGCAGCTAAGGTAGCGAACAGATAAATGGGGGGAATGCTTGAGGACCTCATGACCAATGGCTTGCATGATGTGGGTTTTGCCTAATCCGACACCACCGTACAAAAAGAGAGGATTGTATGTCTGGGCAGGACGTCCTGCCACAGCAAGTGCTGCTGAATGCACAAAACGATTGTGTGAGCCGACTACGAAAGTATCAAACGTATATTTTGGATTTAGATTGCCCTTGTTGTTCTGGCTTGTTGCTTGCTGGTAGCCGCTCGGGGCATTTGCGTTATGGCTAGGGTGCCGGTTTGGTTCCGGTGCGCTTTGGATGACTGAGATGTTGGCAATGCTAGATGCATACGAATCGGCTTTGATAGTCGGATCGACAACGATTCGTATGGTCAGCTTTTCCTGTGCGACTTCGGAAATCGCATTCGCCAGCGCTTCTCGATGCTGGTTGGCGAGAATTCCAACGCTAAAATCGTTGGCCACGCCAATAACCGCTTCGCCATTGCTAATCTCCAACAACTGAGCCGGTTTGATCCAAGTTTGAATTGTGGGCTGAGGAAGCTTCTTTGAGAGGATTTGCAGCGCTTCAAACCAGACCTCCTTCGGTGACTTCTGGAGGCGGACATCATCTTGCTCTTGAATGGTCATCTGCAACTTATCCCTGAAAAATGTTCATACCAAGCCCCTCATTTTGAGGTTCTTTGCGAGGTCACTTTCGACTTGATTAAGGGAAAGTAACGCGCGGAAAACAGCCGAACCAATGCGGAATGGAACCGAAGAGATATCTCCAAGATATGCCAATACAGCTTGTGGACCGGAGTTTGACAAGTAGACGCGTGCGGCTAAATTACCGCGAAACGCAGCGCTTGTTTCGTAAAATTTTTAACAG
>PLXC01000172.1 GCA_003151275.1 Candidatus Melainabacteria bacterium | reverse complement strand
GAGCGTGGTTGCTGCAACGCTTTCCCAGACTGCCCTGTTCTGTCGACAACCACCAGCGCCTCTTCTATGAACGACTTTGGCAAAGAGCCTTATGAAGATTGGAACGGACAACTAATAGTTCGCCGGTGCTTTGAAATCGAGACCTCAGAAGAAGTAATTATTGGCTAAAGAGGCAGTAGGCAGGTTTGTTTGTCGTTCCTATAGTCTGATTTGGCGAATTCAAAATACAAAGGCGTCGTATATGGTGCCTTTGTAGGCAAATTTTTAGATGCGAGAAAAAGAGCTGCGCGCCGTCATCCAGCGTCAAACCCAAGATTTGGTTCGTGGTTGAACACATGCAGAACCCTACCCTAGCGTTCTTACACTCAATTGCCTATTAGGCGAGGGTGCAACGGGGTGCTATCTATTCGGCTCTCTACTTGGCCAATAGTACTGACGGAGCCAGACGAAATTTGTTGTTCGTGAAACGGTCTAATTTTTGGGACTATGACCTTTAGCAATTTAGCTACTCGCCGTTCGCTTTCGTCCAAATTTCCCCGTGTAGATTTCTGACGCAAACTCTTTAGGAGTTCGCGAGTAAATATACTTCCGTGTAAATTGCTCGATTCCCAAGTCAACTGAGTATTGCGCGAGGAACAATGCACTTCGATAATTCTGTGTCGGTTAAGTCGCTCACCCGCGGCAAAGTCGTATGACATAATGGATTCTTCAATATTTGAACTAAGATCCGCGTCTGTAAGTAATATGATTCGTTTCGAGGGGAAGAGTTCAGAAATCAATGAAAGATATTTAGACATTTCGAACGATAATTCTGACGGTCGCTCCGGCGTTGTATCCGCAGTTGCTAGAACGGCAGAATAACTTGGTTTATTGCCTGTGAGAGATATTCCTCTGGTGCGATAGTAAATCAATACCAGATCTTCACTTTTAGCCTGTTTTGCACACCAATTAAGTGCAGCAGTAATTTTTTCTTTCGTTGCATCTTGATTGGTCAAGAGCACGACATGATCAGCCGCGAAATGCGCATCCCTTATCAAATATCGATGCACCGCCCCTGCATCTGACGCAGCGAATTTAAAGTCCCATTGTGGATCTTTGAAATGGTCAATACCAATAACAATCGCCCATTTGTCCTCGAATCCAGCTACATGCATGGTTTTATCCTGGGGGTCTACATTGCTAAGACTTGGCACTGCTAGTGACTCTTGTTCTATAGCAATCAAGAAAAACACGACCGCAAGAGACGCCAATTGAATTAGCTTACAAATTCTTCCAATGCTTGTAATCGAATATGGTGTCATCGACGATCTCAAGAAGTGTGTGGGAGATTTTGAGTCAGTGATATTTAGCAACGGTGTCTGGATATAAACGACTTGACTGTTCTCCGATCCGAGCATTTTTTAACCGTGATTCAGTTATATGCGGTTCTTTGTACCATGACGGGATCAAAACGTTCTCTGTTATCGACTGAGATTCCTGTCCATCTGGAACACCATTTAGAAATTGCCATGACACAACTCGGTCATCCTTGAAATTGATTTGGAAGTGCAAGCTCATCTGGGGCACACATCCACCACCTCCGAATGATTGAATTAGCGTACGAAGGTCTCCACGATAATTGTCCCAAGCAACGCCATCGCCGAAGCCCGCATTTCCCTGACTCCCGAGTAGCTCTAAAACTTTGTCGGTGCTCATTCCTATAAGATCGTATTCTCGCAATAGTCTCTCGAAAAGCACCGGTCTAGTAACGACTTTTTGGCTTCTCCACAGTTTTGGATTGAATCTGCCGTCGTCAGGATTAACAATCTTCTTCAAGCATTGTTCCGAGATTTTTTCGAAGGATACGTTTGAGGCGGCTGCTATCTTTGGTACCACAGGAGGTGAAAATGAGTATTTAAACTCTGGGTGTAAGTATCTATCTGATTTGAAATTTAAACGCGTTGTTGCTTGCGACGGCGCATTCTCAGGCTCTGTGTCGGTGCTCTCTCCATTCGTGAGATTTATGATTTTGTCAGGATGTCCGGCATTGTAAGAGCCGTTAGAAATGTATCCGAAACCTGGCTTGAGATAACAAATGACAATGTTCTTCTGAGCGGGTAGAAAAATAGTACCGTCGGGATGACACAAACCACGTTGCTGCTTATCATCCAGAAACAGCAGCAAGGAATCTTTTGGAAGACTTTTGACCGGAAGATTCGGTTCGCTATCTAGCTTTTCACTGATCGAATAAACTTCGAGCAGCTGTGCGTTGGAAGGTATCCTGTATTTAATTTGCGTACCGCGTTTATTAAAGAGCAGTCTCTTGTCCCATTTTTGCGGATTATTTTTATCGATTCGATCAGCCGCAAAAATCTCATTACCTTGATAGATAATCCTTGCAAATTTTGCTGGCAGAATCGTTCGCCCTTTCACGTCTACCAAACTCTCAAACTTACCAAAAAATTCGTGGACAGGAATTGAATTGTATGGCAACGAACGAGGTTGATCGCTACAGTCGGCTGGTAATGCGCGAGCAAAAGCCAGAACGAGAAAAATAAGACCGTAAAATCGCAACATGTCATTAGTTTGAGCTAGCCCCCCTTAAAAAGCTAGCCTTCGAACCAGCTCGTCAATCAGAATAGGCTTTTCGGCCAGAATCCGTTCCGGAGCCCTATCTAAAGCTTTTGAGGTTTGCGCAACCAAGGCTTTTTCGATCCACCTTCGCAATAACGATTTTTTGGTATATAAACCGACCGATCTCGGCTAATTCTTCTCTGCAACTGCTTTGCAGCCGCCTTGACTGCTTTTTCTCGGACTCTTCTTCTTCCTCTTGTTGCTAAAATGAGCGTCAATTACCGTCCGCCAAGAGATACAAAACTGGAGCAGGAGTGGGTTGAAATGTATGCCGACACTCCTCAACCTGATATGTCACCAGGCTGGTGAGTGTGTGTCTTCGAGCATCACCACATTCGGTGCCACGTTATTGTTGACTTCAAATTTGATCTAAATTCTCAATTGTTTCGCACTGTATATGGTGCATATTGAATTGCCGGTTGAATAAAGGGAGCGGCTTGGCTGCAAACTTTCGTCCAACTTTACAATTTAAGAGTGACCAGAAGGTTGGAAAGCTAGACCCACCATGAGGTTCCGGTAACGTAGCCAAAACGTAGCAACGTAACAAAATAGCTACCCCAAAAAGAAAGTGGCTTAATTCTGCATTAAGCCACTCAGTCTTGTTTTTAAGATGGCGTGCCTGGAGAGATTCGAACTCCCGACCTCATGGTTCGTAGTTATTTGGTCAAGCATTAGAGCCTTCCATCATAGCTCAGAAGAATAATTGAGCGCGCACAAGAACTTGAACTTCTATCAATCAAACTCAACGTTGTTTTCTCACCTTTTCGCTGTTGAATAGAAGATGTATAGAAGAGAGCCCTTTTTTCCTACCCCAAAAATAAGAGCGGCTTCCATATGAAAGCCGCTCCTAATAAGCCTTGCGCGGTAAGAGACTCGAACTCCTAACCCCCTCGGTGTAAACGAGGTGCTCCACCATTGAGCTAACCGCGCGCAGAAATATAGTCTAGCATCTTGACCTCGAGCGGCTGTATCTGTTTCGCATTCGTTAACATCCGGCACTAGGACTGGCAAACCAATTGTCTCTAGACGAACTAGGCAGGAATTTTAAATATAATCTTGGCAGCCAGAACAATTGACCGCCAATAAACGTCCTTAAGAGGTAGAATGAAAACCATTATCAAAGGATTGGAACTCATTATGCGTTCTGTCAGCCAGAGGCTAATATATATAGGGCTTGCCGCCAGCTGGCTGGGCTTGCAAGCGGCTGTGGCCGGTCCCATGCTGAAAATCGGCACAGAAGAATCGTCTTACTACCGAGACGCCCAAATAGTGCACGCTCCCAAGCCTGAAATTCCGTCAGAATTGCACGAACAGTGCTTCAAATCCTGCTGCCTGGCTCGTTTTGTCATCAAGCAAGACGGCGAGAGCTCAGTCAAATTATTATCGTCCACAGGCAGCGCAGAGGTTGACGAAATCGCCGTCAGCACGCTACAACGTTGGAAGTTCAAACCGGCCACAGTGAACGGAAAACCGGTAGAATCTGCCAAGAAGATTAAGGTTGAATTCGAAGTCGAAGAATGATCAACGATCGATTGACGAAAGGCGCGAAAAAAGTTTTGGAAATTTTGGGTCGGTCACATGAGTTGACCAGTGCCCAGGACATCCATAGCCGCCTGCGCACCGACGATGACAGAGCACCCGGACTGACGACCGTTTACCGCTCGCTTGAAGCGTTGGTAGGACAGGGTCTGGTGCAAGCGGTCGACCTTGGCGACGGCGAACGACGATACGAAGTCGTGAAGCCCGGAGAACACCATCACCACCTGTTTTGCGACAAATGCGGCAGCAGTGTGCACCTCGACCAATGCCTGGTGCATGACCTCGAGGACGCCATCAAGGCTAAGTACGGATTCAGCACTCGCTCCCACATCTTAGAGATCTTTGGGCTTTGCTCCGAATGCCAGGCTGGCTAGCGCTACAAATCGACTAATGTAGACTAAATAAGTCCGCACGAGGTTTCTGGCCACACTGGCAACAAGGTTTTCCCAATGCATCCCGACCAAGGTAAACACGAGCCTGAAGATCCTGATTATGACGAAGAGGATCAAGGCGACTCGGTAGAATCAACTGCGGCACCAGGCAAATCGTCGGCTGTAGCTCGTCATTTGAATAAGACCCAAAATACGGTGTTCTCACTGGAAGCATCGGGACTTTTGCAGTATTTTGCTCATCAAGCGAAGCACGTTCTAACAAATCCGGTCGAATTTTTTGATCAGATGCACACTGAAGGCGGGCTCGCTGAGCCAACTATTTTTCTAGTTATAGCAGCGTCGATTTATGGACTGTTCGAAGCAATCGGACACCTCAATCCGATCGTGTTTTTCCAAACATTTGCAAGCAGCTTGGCGTTCGTCTATTTAGGCGCAATCATCGTAAATTTTGCGCTGAAGGCGTTTGGTGGCAAAGGAAATTATGAGAGCACGCTGCGCGTTTTAGCATTTAGCAAAGCGACTCTGCTGTTTGCTTGGATATCGGTTGCAAGCTTTGCCATTGGCGGATTTCTGGCAATCGGTTACTCGGTTTATTTGAACGTCATTGGTTGCAAGAAAATCCATCAGCTTGCGACTCCGATTACTGCTAGTGTGGTAATTGTGTTGGCGTTGTTTCAGCTGTTGATGAAAATGTTTTTGAAGATTTAGTTGCGCGCGCTCCGCTTCTCGGGGCGGGTTGGAAACCCGCGCTCTTACTTCATTTTTTCGTGACCTCGCACATTCGCTTGGTTCGAATGGTGGCACGCTAATCGTGACCCTTATGAGGCAACGACAACTTGCGTGTCGATGGCTCCAAACGTTTAAGTCCAAGCCTGTCAGTCATAATTAACAGTTTGTCGCCGACACCCAGAATGTTGCTAGGTGAAGGGTTCCAGTCGACTTCACCGTCCGCTTTTTCATGCAAAAGTACGGTTACTTCGTGCTGGCGTCGAATGTCATCAACTGATTGTCCCACTAAGGCCGTGTTCGCTTCGACTACCAGTTGAATGGCATTAATGATGGTGCCACCAAACTCGAATGAGTCAACAATGTCTCCACTGATAGCCGCCTGAGCAAACAGTCTCGCTGATCGAGCTGACGAGCTATAGGCTCCATGAATACCAAGACTCTTCTCGATCTTCTTAGCCATTTTCTGGTCAAACATTCTAATTACTACTCGAATGTTTGGGTTCAATTCGCGAGCAGTCAGAACAGCTTCTAAATTAACTAGGTCATTGTCAGTGACGGCGATGATTGCCTTCGCCTTATCTATCTTTGCCACCA
>PLXC01000084.1 GCA_003151275.1 Candidatus Melainabacteria bacterium | reverse complement strand
CGACGCTTATAGATTTGCCGCGAATGTACACTGACGATAAGTTTCGGGAGCGCTGAGACCCGCTCGCAGGCTTGGGAGTTCGTCCTTCACGACTATTAGCGCGAGAGACCGGGGGCGTGCGCGACGCGCAGTCTTATGCGGAAACGTCAGGGAAAACCGGGTCCCGCCGAGCCGAGTTTCCTCAACCGCCTTCCATTTGTTAGTGTCCAAGCGCAGCAGCCCTAGCCCTCGCTTTGAAATCACTTTCAATCTTTTGTTGTTTGCCATCGACGATTTCCTCTGCGATAGCCAGCTTTAAGGGGTTGAAATGACCCCGGGAGGCTATATTTTTCAAGCCTTAAGGCTGGATCTTGTTAGGCATCGAAAAATACTCTTTCACTTTAGCTGCCAGACTCGTACTTTTATTTAATGCCGCAAGAACCCAAATACACAAAGACCATTATTTGTCTAGCAAACTCCCGAAAAATGTCGGGGCGATGTCTTGCTGGGAGGGAAATCGACGGTGAAAAAATAGACGCGTGGATTCGACCGGTGAGTGCGCGCGAACACGAAGAGATTTCCGAAGGTGATCGCCGCTACAAAGACGGACACACGACAAATTTGCTCGACATCGTCACAATTCCGATGCTTAAGCCAAAGCCGGGCACATAGCAGTCCGAAAACCATCTAATTGCCGACCAATACTATTGGGCGAAGTCTGACAGTGCGACGTGGGCGCAGATTGAAAAGGCCATCGATTCAGTCGGTGGCCCACTTTGGGTGAATGGGTACTCTTCATCAAACGGGACCAATGACCGGATTCCGGAAGCCCAAGCAGAGAAGCTTAAAGGTTCCTTGCTTCTTATCAGGCCAAGTGAGCTGAGAATTTGTGTGGCGCTAATAGGTAACCCAAATTATCCGCAGAAACGAAGTGTGCGGGCTCAATTTTTGCTAAATGAGGTCCCATACAATCTCGGATTAACAGATGCGTTGATGGAGCGAAAATACCTGCAGGGTAAGGACGGCACTTTTCCAGTGGCTGATGGGCTCCTCTGTGTCAGTTTGGGCGAGCCTTTTAAGGGACACGTTTACAAGCTTGCCGCTGCGCTGATTACGCCTGACAGGGTGGGCAAGAGCGATGACTGAAGCGATTTATACCATTGGTCACTCGACTCATACGATCGAAAGATTGATTGAGTTGCTAAAGAGCCAGTCGATCACCGCCGTTTGCGACGTGCGCTCGCGGCCGTATAGCCGCATGAACCCGCAATTCAATCGTGAGGCGTTGAAACAGGCTCTGCGAGCCGCCGACATCAAATATGTTTTTCTTGGCAAGGAACTTGGGGCTCGCTCTGAGGACAAGAATTGCTACCGGAATGGTCAGGTTCAATACGACCTCCTCGCGCAGACTGACCAATTCAAACAAGGCATTGAGCGTGTCAAAGAAGGGGCGCGTTCCTACCGCGTCGCGTTGATGTGTGCTGAGAAAGAACCGCTTGAATGTCACAGAGCAATTCTTGTTTCGCGCAAGCTGTTTGAAGATGGTTTACCCGTCAAGCATATCCTAAGCGATGGTAAGCTTGAGGAACACGAACATGCCATCGAGCGTCTAATTACGAAGTTGAAAATTCCGGAAGGCGATATGTTTCGGTCGCACGATGCGACGGTAAATGAAGCTTACATGCGCCAAAGTATTCAAATCGCCTATCGCGAACAAGTTCCAGAGACACCTGACTCAGAGCGGGAGCCCAGCAAATTGTTTCGAGGGGCGGCTAGATGAAGCTTTTCACAATTGGTTTTACGAAAACATCTGCCGAAGCCTTTTTTTCAAGATTATCGAATGCGCACGTCAAAAAGCTGCTTGATGTGCGGTTAAACAATGTCTCTCAACTGGCCGGTTTTGCGAAGAAGGACGATCTTTGCTATTTCGCAAAGTCGATCTGCGGCATTGGCTATGAACACCTTCCCGAACTTGCTCCCACTAAGGACATGCTCGACGAATATAGAAAGTCGAAGGGAGGGTGGTCGGCCTACGCTCAAAAGTTTCTAGATCTGATGGCGCGACGCAAGATCGAGAATATCGACCGCTCGCAATTTGATGGTGGCTGCCTGCTTTGCAGTGAAGATAAGCCCCATCATTGTCATCGCCGTCTTGTTGCCGAATATCTCAAAGATAAGTGGGACTACGTAGAGATCGAGCATCTCTAGGATTTAGACTTAAAGATTCAACCAGCAAAGGCGCGCGCCGCCCCGCCGACGTGAACGGCGCCGCCATTATGGCCGCGAGATCGCGACTGGCGAGACCGAAGATGTGCGCGCAACCCCCGAATCAGTGACCGAGCGTGGCTTTGTGCATCAGGTCGGCAACAGGTTGGAGCGACCAAACCGATTACTAGAAAAGTATTTGAATGAGCAACCGAACGAAACTGGTGCTTTTGCCCGGCTGTTTGGCGCTGCCGAGAGTTACCTTAAGAAATTCAGGGGCGTTTTAGAACGAAGAATCGCGCATATCGATGGCATGGACGAAACTCTCAGACGATACCTTATTAGTGGCGCGAAGGAGTTGCCTGATCACCCTGATGTTTTTCTGACAAATGTGCGTGGGATCGTCAATAAGGCATTCGAACTCATCTGGAGTGCGGAGCTTGAAGGGCGGAGGATACCCTCGGAATGGATATCAACGTGGAAATACAACCAAGAGCCACGTGTCGAAGACTTACAAACGTCTTTCCCCCAAGGACGTCAACGCGTTCGCTTGCTCCAATTGATGACAGGCACAGAGAGGAGCAACCGCTGCGCGAAGCACATCACGAAAAGCACTTATGAGCTGATGAATGCGGCATACGCTTTCGGTGATTTCGGGCAACATCAAGAAGACGCAATTATCGATCCGAGCACAGCGTATGCTGTTCTGCACCTGTGCATTGAGCTGGCTGCGGCACTGACACGTGAGTTGCCAACCAAATAGCGAAACAAGCGAAAAATCGCATCAATAATCACAAGTTCGCGGCCTCGCGTGCATTTGCTTCATCAAGTCGCCTGATTGAGCGCCTGCGCAATGGTCGCCGGAATTTGTCGTTCCTGAAACCTTACCTAACGCCGCCCGAATGCGCTGTAGCGCAGCTCGAGGGATGGATATTGGGAGTGGCGTAACGAAATGAACGAAAGGGATGGGCCAACCATTGCGGACATCAGACGTGTGATGTGAGGCCATCGCTGGCGTCAGCCCGTGACCGCTGAAATCCTGCATCAATTCGCGGGTAAATTTGGGGGTACAGACCGGACCAGATTCATAAATATTTGATATGTATATGTAATTACGATTTATAAGCGGACACTCCCTCCGCCATGTGAATTGCC
>PLXC01000155.1 GCA_003151275.1 Candidatus Melainabacteria bacterium | reverse complement strand
CCGGCATTCGAACGCGCATATTAGAGGAGAAAGAAAAAGTGCAATTCGTATTTCAGGATCAAGTGAATCACTTTATCGGTGCTTTGGCGAACTTAGTTCAAGGTGTGAAGCCCATACCACAGCTGAAAATTCAGAGTCAGCCGGAATTGGTTGAACAGCCGATTCAACTTCCGGATATGCCAATTGCCGATATGCCAATTGCAGACCTGGCAGTTACAGATGTGCCAAACGCCGACACGCCCATCATTGATCTGCCAATTTTAGATGAGCCAATTGTTTCCCAGAGCATTGAAATGCTCATCAGACCATGGTTGCCGACAATTGAAGGCAAGATAGCAGATTGCTATTTACCTTCGCCGCCGCTAATGGACTTCCGTCCCTGCGACGATAATAGTATCGCCGGTAATGGCGTCCAACCCATCGAACAAGTACGAAACTTCAGCAGTCTAGTTTCAAACTTTGCCCCGGAAACAACCAACACCATTGAGGATCTCGCGGAAGTCGGACGCGCGCTGCTAAGCGAACGTAGCTTAGGCGAAGACGATTTTTCCCATGCAGTAGATCAGATATTCGAACACAGTCTTTCAATTTGGCAGAACAACTGAATCAAGCGCTAAAGGCACGAGGAGCGATATATGGGTAATCCGAGGCTGAATCCAACTGAGAAAGCAGAGCTGCAAGTGCTCCCGAATCGCGAGGCACAGGGCCCTAATTCGGACAGTCGAATGCGCGAGGAAGCGTATGCGCCAAAGGATTTCAAAGAAACAAAAGAACGCGTGCAAGTGTCTGCAATGCAGGTAGCGCAGCTTCTGGATTCGGTTATCAATCATCTCGAAAATGCAGAAACACCGCTGACGCAAAATGGTGCTCACGCCAGAACAGAATATGCTGCAGCCATTGCCAGCGCCGACAAAATCGATCAAACCGGCGTTGCCAGAGAGATCCGAAACATCAAACTGCTGCTGCAAAATCAAAAGATGGATCCACAGACTCGACGTTTGTTGGTTCAAGAAGATGCAGACCTGCAAACTTTGCAAAGAGCGCCGGGCTTTACACGCGCCAACATGGCTCTGGCACTAATCCGCAATGGGGACCAAGCGAGCGGAACACAACTTTTATTAGATGCTCAACAACGAGATCGCGCAATGAACGGCGATCCGAATTTTCAACGGCACTTTAAAAATGCTCTCGATGACGCTGCCAATCACCAGAAGGCGAGTTACACTTTTGACCAGCGGGATGCGNNCGACGTCAGGGGCGCTTACCAGCAACTCGTGCCAGAATTTCAAGCTGCCATTGGCAAAGCAGACGCAGAATTCACAGCTCTCAACATCGACGATCAGGAAAAAATGCGTGGTGCTCTGATGGGCAGATTTTTGACACGCTTTTGCCTTGCTGATGCCGCCGCCATCGCAGGCGATCGTCAGAATGGGCAAGCACAATTAGGAGCAGCGTTCGAAGCTGTGCCGCCAGAAATGCAAAAATACTATGCCACACAAAAGCCCGAAGTTCAGGCTCTAGCCAACAAAGTTGGCATTGACTTGCGATTGCTGCCTGCGCCTCCGGATGCGATATTGAGTGGAGCTTTGCAATCCACACCCAGAGGGCGGACCGATGCAAGCCGGCAAGTAAGCACCACAGACGATGCGGCGCAACCACCAGTGGCAGGTATCAGTTCAGAGAACCAAGGTCTGCGCGCCGACCAGATCTTTGACGATGCGAAACGATCTCTCCAACAGGGTGGCATGACCGAGGCGACAAAAAAACTGTTTGCTGACGCAATCAAAGTAGCCGATTCGATGTACGGTCCTGCGGATCAACAAACGACGGACAAACTGATCAACTCCTTGCAGACTGGCAGAAAAGCAGATGGCTCGGCGATTACGTCAGACGAAAGGTTGGAAACCCATAAAGTGGTGCAGCAAGAATTCAGCCGCGCAACATGGGGTATGCAATATCGCATGGTTTATGGACAAGCGCTCAACCAAAACAAACAATATGCAAGCGCTGAAAAAGTGTTCAAAGAAAATATCGCCATAACGGATAGGTTGCCGCTGGTTTCTTTCCAAGCCGAATTAACTCAGCTCGGAAAGGATGTACAGAATCCAAATATCAATCGAAATTCTCAACGTGACTTGTTCAACATGATGCAGGCAATCCAAGGTCAAGGCACATCGAAAGATGATGGCTTGCTTTTCATGCCGATCACGTCCAGAAAGCACGCTGCCTTGTTCTATGTGGGTGGTGCGGACGGCTCTGGTAGCGGCATTGTGAAGCCCGAACAAGCTGCTGCAATGATCGACGACGCTATCGCAAAAGAGAAGTCTCTCTACGGTGTTGATAAAGACAAGGTAAAAGGTTTCGATCCGACTCTGGCAAACATGGCTCAAGGCATCATTCCTTTGCTGCCGGAAAACTTACGCAAGACCAAAATGCAAACTGACACCTTTTGGAGCAATGCCCTCGTAGATGGTGGCGTTGCCGCAGCTGCCATTTCCGGAACAATGTTTATTGCAGGTGTCTTAACTAAGAATGGAACGTTGGCCAAAATGGGCTTAGCGTCTGCAGAAGGCACATTGAATTTCGGCGGCAAAGCACTTGTCGGCGCCTCGATTCTTGGTGGTGCAACGCTCGGACGACACGAAGTCCACAAACTGATCACCGGTGAAAACGAAAGTTGGGATAACAGCTTAATCCACGGCACAGCCGGAGTTGGTGGAGTCGCCGCAATCATGGGCACGCGCAGCTTAGCCAACAAGATACTTTATGGTGGCGCTGGAGTTACCCCTGAAACAATGCTGACAAGATTCAGCACTGAACGAAGCGTTGCCGCGCTAGGAGGGGGCGCCGCAACAACACCCACTGTGGGTGAATTCTTTGTGAACATGGGAAGCAACGGTCGCCTGTTAACCGCAGAACAAGCAGCACTGAAAGCTAGTGTTGCACCTCTTGTCGAAGGCGGAATAGTGAACTCCGAAGCCGCTGCGGCATTGAAGAGTCTCACCCAACCGCAGTTAGCCACCTTAACTCAAACGTTCCTCAAAGAAAGTGTGGCGGGAGGTTCACACTGGTACTCGCCAAGTAACATATATGGGGCAGGCAAACCACTTGATTTAACCACCACATCATCAGCTAATTTGGGCGCAAGATCTTTTTATAGCGGTTATACATCTGCCTTTTCTGCGATTGGGACTTATAGCTCGATCAGCTCGTTAGATCGTGCTATCGATCCAAAAACCGGTAAACCGATCAGTTATGCAGATTCGTTCATCCAATCCAACTACCGTAACGCGTACGAAAATACCGCCGTTGACGCTCTCTGGATGGGCATCCTCATGAGAGATGGTGCTTTAGCTAAGAATATCTACGCGGAGGGTGCTTCTCCTGCAAGCAAGGCTTGGGGATATTTCAAGGCACCGTTGAAACCAAGTGCCCTCGGTATTGGTGCACTCGGCGACGGAGCCAGTTATGGACAAATGGGACTCAAGGCTGCTCAGATCGGAGTGATATCCACTCTGGCCAACGGCTCGAACTTAAAGAAGTGGTACGAAGGTGGCATGGAAGCAAGAGCCATCGGTCACCAGCTAGATGCGATGCAAGAGCCAATTACGGATCAATCAGCACCGCAGGCCAGGGCACGAGATACATCGGTGCTAAATCCCGCCAGCGAGCCTGCAGGGCAGACCGACGCTCCGGCAACACCTATGCAAGATAATGGTCAACCAATTCAAGATCAACAAACTAGTGAGTTAACGCGAGGCACACCAGGGTTGTAGAGCGAGGACGTCGCGGCTTAGAGACAACTACAATTGCATGAAAGGTGATCAAAACGCCGATGTAGCGCGTTAAACATCGTATCGCCCTGAACATTAAAGAGGGGATACCCTCTCCTAAACTACCTATCCCAGTTGACGTTAACGAATATTACATCAGTCTTTTCAGACTTAGTGGAAGCTATAAAGCAAGACTCTACAAGNNAAAAGTAATAGGGTACCCCGGGTTTTAATCTTTGCTCGCTCGATTTCGCCGAGTTGCGGCAGCACCGACACTAGAACTGACAGAAAATCTTCCCCCAAAAAACACCACTATTTCATGAGAAGATCGATGTCTCGTATGTCGAGTTCTAAGCGTCGACTCTCGAATTCTTTGTTCTGCAGGCGGTTTTCGATCTGGCCGAGTTCGCGATTATCTAGTTGGACCGTGCTCTTCAATTTGTCGATATCTTTGCGCAGTTGCGCACTATCTTGGGAAATTGCGTCGTATTGCGATTGAAGATGATCTCGCTGCGAGCGCAGTATTTCATATGTTTGCGAGTCAGATTTGCTCATTGCCGGAGTAGCAAAAACAATGGTGGCGCCAAGAAAAGCGGCTAGCCCGGTCATGACTTTAGGCCAACCGGCCGAATGATCGTCGTATTCGAAATCCCATTCCGAGCCCTCACCCCAGCCATGATGATGCACGAGCAGCAAACTGCCCTTCTCGTGCTCAAGAATTCGGTAAGTTACTTCGGTGTCAGGCAGATCGGTTCGATACCAACTCCAGGACATTCGCACCAGGTGCGGTGGCTCCCAGGCTGTTACGACTCCGTCTCCTTCTGTCTTCTTAGGACAAGCGTCATCGAACATTCGCCAGTTACCAGCCAAGCCTCTTTCGAATTCTGCATCACTGCCGAAAAACTTCTGCAGCGATTGGGCAGTTGTGAGGGCATCGAAAACATTTTCAGGAGTCGTTGCCAGCAACGCACAGTTGATGATTGTGCGTTCTTCTAGTGTCGTGTTTTTGCCCATCGCTTGTTCCTCCACAGTGCCTGCAAAGTATAGCGCTATCATAGTCTGAGCGAATTCAATCGCGCATGAGCCCTCTTTGCCCCACCTTCGCATGCTTAAAGCATATACTCTATTGTATAGTTAAAATCCCCCAAAAATCAGAACCCAAAACAAGGGTCTGATTTAAGTGATCAGGCTGAATCAAAAGGTCCATTTTTGCTTTGAAACCAATAGGCATCACCGGAGCAGATTACAGTTGCCTGTGAATCTGCCCCGGCTGCCAGGTTGATGTTGATTGCCGTCCTTTCGAACAGCGTTGGTGGTTAGCCGCCGATCACGATCGCTTCGATGAAACCAGCGTCGGCGAGCTTCGCGGCGATGACGCGGTGACGACCATCTTCGATGGTGTAACCGCCATTGGCGCGATAGTGGAGAACGACGCGAACCATGTCGAGCCCACGCTCGAAACGATCGCGCATGTCTTCGATCTGCTGGGCTTCGCGGCGCAGCAGTTTGTCCCAGGTAGCTTCCGAGATGTAGATATCCTCGAGCGCAACCCAGACGGTGTCTTCTTCCGCTTCGAAGCGGGTCTTACGGGACTTGCCCATGATGCCTCCTTATTCAGGGGGCACCTGGTGCTCGTAACTAAGCGCGGGATTGCGCTGTTACTAGTCCAGACGCGCCAGCAAAAGTTGCCGGCTATAGCACCAGGTCCCCTAGAATAGGCTGTTCAGCCTTGGACTAGTCATGGCATTCTCCTTTCTGTGTTAGAGGGCGCCGCTTGTGCTGCGCCGCAAATTGGTTTGGCACCAACCGGGAAAACGCAGATGGATCCGAAGATCCATCCGCGTTCCCACAAGTTGTTACCGGGAGGTCAACCGTTCGTACACCATCGCCGGGAAGATGAACGGTGCCACGAACAGATAGGCCAGGAAGCGATCGGCGAAGCTGCTGCCACTGCGCGCAGTGACAGTAGTCGACTCCGAGCGATTGATTCCGACGTGACGCGAATGCCCGCAGTCGTTGCCGTAGGCACCCCAGGGTTGAGGTGACACGCGAGCATAGACGCGCGCTTCGGAGGCACCGCCTTCGAGCACCTGAGTGCGGTAGAAGTCGAGCCCCGCCACTGCGAAAAACGCCAGCGGCACGTACGCGGTGAGGAACTGACTGGACAGTCCAAGCGAGCTCAGCACCGTGATTGCGGTGAGGACGAGGAGCGTCGAGAGAGCATACAGCGCGAAATTCCTTTTCATTTTTTTTGCCTCGTAGAGCGGCTTTGCCGCTCAAGTTTGAGGATGTAGAAACCACCCACACCCTCTGTTGTAGTCGTGGAACTGCTGCAATCAGCGCCTAGAACGCGCCCAAGGCGGAGAGTACGCTAGTTGTGCACAACGCGTTCACATCGCACCGCAGGTGGTGACAAGCTTGTCGCCGCCACCACTCGTTAGTGCAACGTGAGGAGTTCGAAGAACTGGATTACGCCCAGCTCTCCCGAACCTTACTCCTTGCCGTAGAACTTCTCAGCAGCAGCCCGAGCACGCGCAACCTTCGCAGGCGACGCGTTGAACGTACGCACAGCCGTGAAGGCGATGCGCTTGAACTCAGGCAGACGGAAACGATGCTTGCTGTGCCAGAGCAAGCCATAGTCCTGACTCGCGTCGACGATGCCGAGCGGGTCGAGACCATCGGGACCCAGCGTGATCGGCTTTCCCTCGCGGAAAAGCTGGAAGATGCTGTGGTTGTCCACCGACCCGATTTCGGGCAGGAGGTACATGTTGGAGCTGATGCAGATCGAACGCGGACGATCGCTGACCAGGTCGTTGATGCCGTGACCGAGGAACACCGAGAAGAACATTGCCTTCCCGTCGTCCAGGTCCACACCAAATCCCTGCTTCGCAATCAGCGCACGCACCTGCTCCTCAGCGGCTTCGAAGCGCGGCTTTTCCGCGTCAGTGAAGCTACCGAAGATCGCCTCCAGCCCCACGACCAGCCCGACGTGACCATCCGAACGACCCGTTGCAAGCTTAGTCAAATCGCTCGCGATCTTCGAAAGAAGCGCTTCGATTTGGTCAAGCATCTGTCGTTCGGTGTCACCGACCGAGACCGTCTCACCCATGTGAGTGTCGATCACGAGCGGCGCACCCATGGCAAGGCGCACAGTCCAGGCGCGGACTGCGTCGATCAGGTACCAACGATAGTCCTTCCGCGAATGGAAGGTCGTCTCGTCGGCGGCGAAGTCCATGTAACCCACCTGCCGGGGAAAGCGGATACAGAGGTCAGCGACCTTCTCCGCTCGATCCAGGAAGATAGGCACATTCGCCTCGTGGCGCAGAGCACAGAGCTCAAGCACCATCGGGAAAGGCGCCGCATCACACTCTTCGCCGAGGATGCGCACGACGTCGTCGCCGCTCAGCCCCTCGTTGGTGTGATATAGCGGTGCGCCGCGCCAGACCATGGCTTCGACGCACTCGTCAGCAGCTCGCTTGATCCGCTGACGCGCGAAGAGCCGCAACTCCGCCTCGGTCTGCATGACCGCGACGTTGTTCTCGGCGATGATCTTGACGTAGTCGCCAAGTTTGACCTTGCCCGGCTCCTGGACGATGTAGCGCCGGTACAGAGCCAGAGCGACCTGGAAGTGACCGTCCAGATACACCGCCTCGAGGAGGGCGTCGCCCTCAAGAGTGCGATCGACCTCGACAAGCTTCAGGTGTTTGACCACCTTGTCAGGCAGAACATCGAACTTGCCCTTCAGGCAGAGCAGGGCGAGAACTGTCTCGGCGCTGTTATCGCAATCCCAGTGGTCATGCGTAACGAACTTCGAGAGCAGTCTGAATGCGCCGTCGCCGTAACAGCGAACGAGCAGCGGAAAGATTGCGCGGAACAGGCTTGGACACCTGTCTCGCATTGTTTTCAGAAATCGATTCATAAGCTTCTCCTACCCAGGGCTTTTGCCTGGTTATCTTGTTGACTTGAGAGAAATGGGCGCTCGGTCGAAACCGAGCACCCTGGTTGAAATCATGCGATTGCGGACAGGAAGTTCCTGAGCGCTCCCACGAAGGCCGGTCCGTCCGCATCAGCCAGGTCACAGTGACCGGAGTTCTTCAGATGAACCAGTTGCTTACGACCGCTAGCGCCGTCGTAGATCAGGCGCGAGTGGTGCACTGGAATCACTTCGTCGTTGACGCCGTGAATCACCAACAGCGGCGGGTGCTTGCGCGTCACCGCCTCGGCATTGTCCAGACGCGGACGAGGGAAGAGCCAGCTCGGATAAACCTTGAGAGCTGCCACCATCTCCTTGCCAATGCGCTCCAGAGAAGCGAAACCGGACTGCAGAACAAGTCCTGCAGCATTGCGACGCTCGGCCACGTAGGTGGCAACGCCGGCACCGAGTGACTCACCGTAGATGACGATGTCGTTCACTTGGTAGCCAAGTCTGCCTGCTACATAGTCGTAAGCCGCAAGTCCATCTTCGCAAATCCCAATCACGGAAGGCTTGCCAGATGTCGAACCGAAGCCGCGGTATTCGTAAGCGAACACCGAACCTCCAGCTGCCAGCATCACCTTCGCGTACTTGAGAGACTTACCGAGGTCGCTTGAGCGACCCATGTTGTAAATAAAAACCTTCTTGCTGGTGGGGTGCTTGTAGAACCAGCCGTGAAGAGGCGTGCCGTCGTGTGCCGGGAAGTCGAGCGAGGAGGTTTCCACCTCGTTGAAATCACGCACCAACTGCATCGAACCAGGCTCTCCTTCACTTTTGAAGAGCTTGGAGTGATACAACTTGGTCGCAAACCGGGGAGACATGGCAAGCCACAAAATCAGATCGGATACTGCAAACCCGATCGCGTACTTGATGGTCTTTTTCATGATAGTTACCCTTTGTGGGAGCACTCGCTAGTTGCGGAATGCTTCCGGTTAGGGCACCACGGGCGATGTGTTGGAGAACCAACGCAACGAAGCGAAGTAGTTCTTCAGCGCTGAGCGAGGTGGTGCGAGTTAAAACCGATCCGGCAATCTGGTTAGAATGCCGAGGCGGTCGGAGATGGTGATGCCGAGCCTCTGGTCGAAAGCTTTGCGCATAGCGCTGAGCTCAGAGTCGTCGAGGTTGGAAGCTTCGGGCGCGTAGAAGCGGCCGGTCGAAAGGCACAACACACTGCCGTCTTGATAGACGCGTGCGTTGCCTAAGCCACTGGGAGACGGAATTTCGCGGTCAGTGGATTCAGGCGTGCCCAGGATCTGGAGCGGTGTTACTTGTTTCATAATGTCTCTTTTCGATTTTGACTAGGTCAATGCACAGCTCATCAAGGCGCACTGTCAAAGTCGGTGGTTAAACAAAATGGCGTTTCAAGCCGACCAGAACTGCAAACATCCAAACCAAAGCGACCTAAGTGCACTTCAGTTCGAACCAACAGCAAGTCAACGTCAAGCCGCATAAGAATGCAGGTGTGACGGTGTCGAGCTAGAAGGGAGCGGATTGGTTGTTGATTGCCGGAATAAACATTGAGAATGAGATGAGGCTTTGACCCTAGGGGATATCTCTTGACAGAGACAAGCCTCTGCAAACAATTAATTAGTTAGTACTAAGTAGCTTCTGGCAAGGTTTTATAGCTTCTATAATTAGAAGCTCGCACAGTTACCTCACACAGTTAAGACTTAAAGAAGCCCTCTTAATTACCAGTCATGATAGGTAAAAATAGTGAGATAAGTAATTAGCGCGGCTGTGCAAACACTGATTGTTAGATGGCCTTCAGGTGCAGCGCAGCCAAAATTTCGAAGGCAGCAAGCTCTCAACTCCCACGAAATTACCCGACTCCAACAAGCTGCCGCCTTAACATCAGGGTTTTCCAGGTAGCTCAGTTGTCCCTAAGGCGTTACACTAACCAGGACACATGTAGAGGTTCTTGAGAAATGGCTATTGGCGGTCGCGCAGGCGAAGTCTTCACCGAGATCAACGTGACACCATTGACTGACGTTTTTTTGGTGCTGCTGGTAATCATGATCCTGATCGCTCCCCTGGTTAATACGACCGTTCTAAAAGTGGAACCACCTTCTGCGGGCGGCTCTCCAACTCCTCCTAGCAAAGGTCCTAAAATTGACGTAACTGTCACTGCCCAGGGTCAGATTTTGCTGAACAACATAGACGTGAAACCTCCAGATACAGCTGGTGTAGCAAACGCAATTAAGGTTGAGCAAGGAAAAGCAGGACAAACAGACATTCCGCTTAATCTGCAGTCAGACGGCGATGCTTTGCAAAAATACGTAGTAGCAGTGATGGACGCTGCCGCTGGTTGTGGCATCAAGCAACTTCGTGTTCTGCCGCTCCGGAAGTAAAGCGCTGACGCAAACGATAACCGATTTTCCGACAAGCTTCGCCGCACCCATTGTCACAATGTTCTTGGCGTATTTGCGCTTGTTACAGAAATATCACTAGTTTGCCACACTTGCAGCTGTAGCCTCTCTCGTATCCGATCACGCCCCCAAAGAACCGAGCATTACTATGCATCCAAAGCATTGTGAGCAAGACGCCACGCGTACTGTTGAAGCAGAGTCAAGCGGCTGGCAAAGCCAGTGCGCAAAAGAAGCCTGGTCTGCTTCGCAACTTGGCAAAAATGCATCAAAGCAAGATAAGAATATCGAATTCATAGATTTTTCGTTGCCTGATCAATCATCTGTCTTTTCATTACCAGAGCCCAAAATATCAGATATGAGCAAAAGCGGCGCTGGCAGCTCGTCCAACCACAAGGAGGCAAGTGCTGCTATGCATCGACTGGTCGAAGCCTCTTTGGGAAGTGATGGACATCAAGGTGCGGCCGATTATGTTCGCAACACCGAACATCATGGCACTATGGGCTATTGCGCAGGCGGTGTTGAAGAGGCAATGCGCCGGGCCAAACTGGGCAATTTCCATGCCGACGCTCACAATCTCGATCAATTACTCGCCAAAAGTCCCCTCTGGCAAGAAGTGCATATTCCCTCGAGCCGTATAAAGAGTTTGCCTCCAGGATACGTGGTGGTAATGGAGAATCAGGCGGGCAAACAACACGCATTTATATCGGACGGCCAGGGCATGGAATCAAGCGATTGGCATGGCTCCATGTCACAAGACCAGCTTCTGCCGCTCGTCTTGCGTGGACAAGCGCACTGCAGAGTTTTTCGACCAGCAGGGGATCTCTCCGGACCGATACCGGATTTGGTGCCAGAACGGCCGCCTCCGCACCACTTCGCTAATTCGTCTGGAGATGGCAGGCACCAGCAACAGTCCTCAGAAAAAAGCTGGACCAGCACTAGCTTTCCAGATTTTGGCGGCCCAGACTTCGGCGGCTCGTCATCTGGGGACTCAAACTCTTATTGTTTTCAATCAAGCGAATCAGCATGGATAGATCCAAACGGCACACCAGACACCAACGGTCCAGTTGAAACGCCAGAAACCAAGACTGGCAGCCGTACAATAGCTGATCATTCTGCTCCCAATTTACCAATTGGTGCTCCGGACAGCTACTTCATGACTCAATTCAGAAGCAAATGGAATCCTGACGGCAGGCTGCGTAGCGAAGATTGCGGGCCCGCCAGTCTGGCTATGTTCATGCTTCATGCCCATAAATTCCCCCCGGGCGCCCAGCCAAAAAACAGGGCCCAGTTCATCCAAACAGTGCGCCGCGCCATGACAGGTAGAAACATGCAAGAAGGCACCGATGAAGCAGAAGTTCGAAAAGGAGCCGCTGCAGCCGGAATCCGTAGCCATAACATCAATGGCATGGCCGGCTTGAATGATGCACTGGCTAAAGGTCAAATGGTTGTCGCACGCGGTAATCCTGGCGCTGCCGGCTCATATGGCGATAAGTTGAGCAACTCTCAATATTCTCACTTCAACGGGGCTCATTTCATTCTTGTAGACGGACGCAAAGGCGACAATTACATCATCAACGATCCACTCAGCCGCACAGGCTCCCGCGAGATCACCGCCAGCCAGATGAGGGCATACATGCAGGGTCTGGGC
This sequence comes from Candidatus Melainabacteria bacterium, assembly GCA_003151275.1. The sequence goes on along the minus strand of PLXC01000155.1, from coordinate 18,475 downwards.
GGGCAGGGAAGTGGCGTTGCCCTTTCACAATGACTATCCATGAAAAAATGAGCTAGCGCATTTTTCTTCTACTAGCCGGGTAAATTCTGGCTATGCCAGTTTCTATGACACTACGAAATAAAATACTGCTTTTCTGTACATTGATCGTCGTGTTTGAGATGGGCTTCGTCGGTGCTCTGGCAGGCATGTTGCGCAATGCGGAGCGCGAAGTAGAGCAAGAGCGCAAAGCTCGAAATGTGATCGCCGATTTAGATCACGTCTCCGTGCTGGTTCAAAAAGCGACACTGGGTTTTCTAACAGAACTCGACACGGCATATGATTCCCCAAGCTACTACAGGAACTACACGAGGTATGTTGATGAACTCGCTCTGGTCGTTAAGAACCTGAGAGCTTTGGTCAGTGAGAGTCCAGAACAGGTTCACGCTGTTGACGACTTTGAACACACAGCTCGACGTGCGACCGCCAAAATGGAGGCAGTCCGTCGTGCTTACGTAAAGCACCTTATTGCCAATAGCGATATTCCGCAAACCAAACTAAGTTTGTCCGAGTTGTCTGCTGATGCCAGTGACCAGAGCGAAAAAATCCTCGATTACTACAGGTCGCTGCAAGAGAGTGGCAAGAAGGGTCAGGAGTCGTCGCGGCAGCAAGTTAAAATTGCGCTTGTCGTCGGCGTTGTGCTTAATCTGATGATTGCGATCTTCCTTGCCTCAGCGCTCACCCGAGGAATCGCACGCCGGTTGTCCGTCATCAACGACAACAGTCTACGGTTGACGCTTGGCCGAGCTCTTAATCCCGAACTGCAGGGCAGCGATGAAATTGCCTCGGTCGACAAAGCATTTCATCGGATGGCAACGTCGCTCAGGGAGGCGCAAGCGAGAGAAAGAGCAGTAGTTGAAAACGCCATGGACATCATTTGCTCAATCGACTTTCAACGCAAATTCTCTGCCATCAATCCTGCCTGCCGAGAAGTTATGGGTTATACGCAAGAAGAATTGATGGGGCGCCGCTTTATCGATCTGATAGTGCCGGAAGATCGAGATAATTCGACGGCGACATTGAAGCAAATTGCAGTTGATGGCGCGGAGGTGCCCTTGGAAAATCAGATTACGCGCAAAGACGGATCGCCGGTCCACATTCTTTGGTCGATCCGATGGTCAGACCACGACAATACCTTCTTTTGCGTTGGCCATGACATAACTGAACGCCACGAGATTGAGCGCATGAAACAAGAATTCGTTGCTATTGTCAGTCACGATCTGTCCACGCCACTGACCTCCATTCAAGGCACTCTGGACTTGATTGCCGAAGAAGTGATCGACACTCGCAGCGTAGATGGGCGCAAAAAAATGGAGCATGCGCAGCGCGATGTGCGACGCCTGATTCGCCTGGTGGGGGATTTGCTGAACCTCGAGCGCATGGAATCAGGGAAGTTGGTGATGCAGCTTGAGCCAATGCTACTTAGATCGGTGATCGAGAACGCCCTAGATACGGTGCAAGTGTTTGCCGAGCAGAAAAATGTTGTCCTTTCTTACGACGGCGGTGAAGCTGAAGCCATCGGTGATTCGGAAAGGTTGACGCAGGTAATTGTCAATCTCTTATCCAATGCCATAAAGTTTTCTGCCGCTCAAGACAAGGTAACAATAACTTGCGTCTGCGAAGCAGACTTTTGCAAGCTGAGTATTTCCGACAATGGTCCTGGAATTCCAAAAGCCAGGCAAAAGGACGTCTTTGAACGCTTCAAGCAATTGGATTCGCCAGATGGGAAACGTCGCGGGGGAGCCGGACTGGGGCTGGCAATTTGCAAATCAATCATCGATGCGCATGACGGACAAATTGGCGTTGACAGCGAAGAGGGCAAAGGCAGCTGCTTCTGGATTCTCGTTCCTCGGAAAGTGTCTTCGGCTCAAGGATTAGCACCTTAGTGTGGGCGAAGAATATAACCAACACCGTGGATATTTTCGATTAATGACTGTTTTCCTTCGCTATCGATTTGTTGGCGCAGCCGCCTGACGCAGGTGCGCACAGCATCGGGACCGACGCCTTCTTCTGACCGCCAGACATGATTGATCAGAACCTGAGGAGAACAGACCTGGTTCGGACGACGCATCAGGTACTCCAACAAGCTGAAATCTTTAGGATATAACTTCAACAGTTCACCGCATTTGGTGACTGTATGAGTCTTCAAATCAAGAGTTACGTCGCCTGCGGTCAAGAGATTCTCGCTGACTGCGCTTTGACGCCTCAGCAGTGCCCGCAGACGCGCCGAGAGTTCTCTGATCTCAAAGGGCTTAGTAAGATAGTCGTCGGCACCCGCATCCAGTCCCATCTCTTTCTCAACAACGTCTCGTTTGCCGGTCAACATAATGATTGAAGTGGTGCCGCCCTTGCGCCTGAACGCTTTGCAGATTTCGACGCCACTGATGTCCGGCAGCGCCCAGTCCAAAATAATTACATCGTACTCGTAGAGATCGAGCAACTCTTCCGCTTGCTGCCCTGTATAAACACATTCGACGACGTGATGTTGAAACTTGAGCCAGGTGTCAATCACCCCGCACAACGCCACATCATCGTCAACCACCAGGATCTTGGCCATACCAACCCGCATTCGACGTCTTATTTTATCTCGAAATGATGCGATTGCGGAAAGGGTTCAATGTCGATCGGTCAATTTTCGATTTTGGTTTCGTCATGAATGGGAGGCGCACTAGACGGCTGTTGTGTTGTCACTCCTCAAATGCGTAGCAAAACAGGGCGTCAACGAAGCAATTAGCCAACGAAACTGTTAAATGTAGCCCGCCTAATATGTGATCTTGGAAAGGTTTGATAATGGCTGTCATGCTATCATCGCTCAGCGCTTGATTTCCTGGGCGTGGTGGGTAATTCACAATGCTGTTCAACAGCTTCACTTATCTAGTTTTTTTACCGATTGTAGTTTTGCTTTACTGGCTGTTGCCGGAGCGCTTTCGCACGACACTACTATTGGTGGCAAGCTATGTTTTTTACATGAACTGGATGCCGGCATATGGTCTCCTGATCCTGGCCCTTACGCTCGTAAACTACGCGCTTGGTATCGCTATCGATAAACATCGCGAAAAAGGCAAGACACTTTTGACAGTTGGTCTTGCGTTTAACCTCGGTTGCCTGTGCTTTTTCAAATACGCGAATTTTTTGGCAGATTCTGTAGTGCAGTCTGTAAATTCAATCACTCATATGACTGGCACTCAGAGCCTGACTCTGCAAAGCCCTGCTTTGAAAATAATATTGCCTCTGGGAATTTCGTTTTTCACTTTCGAATTTATCCACTACATAACTGATATTTATCGCGGTCACAAACCAGTAAAAAATATCCGCGATTTCGCGCTCTTTGCAGCATTCTTTCCATCGCAAATAGCTGGACCAATCAAGCGTTTCCAGGATTTCATTCATCAACTCGAAGGAAAAATCGTTTTCAAAGCGCAGAATTTCAGCGACGGATTATTTCTAATTTTTCAGGGACTCTTCAAAAAGATTGTTCTTGGCGACAACTTGGGAGCGGTAGTCAGCGCGGGTTTCAGCAACATCGAGAAATTGGGAACAGTAGATGCGTGGATTGCAGTTGCTGGTTTTACTTTCCAAATATTCTTTGATTTTGCCGGCTACACCGATATCGGTCGCGGCTCTGCGCTTCTGTTTGGCTACAAGGTACCTGAGAATTTCAATCTGCCATTTCTGGCGGCGAATCTAACGGATTTTTGGCGACGCTGGCACATGTCACTCTCAACTTGGCTGCGAGATTACCTTTTCATTCCCTTGGGCGGGTCGCGAGGAAGCGCATGGAAAGTGCGTCGTAACGTTTTAATCACAATGATCCTGGGCGGGTTGTGGCATGGTGCTGCCTGGCATTATGTGATCTGGGGCGCATTTCACGGAGCCGGGCTAGTTCTCTCTAAAGAATGGCAAGATCTGGTAACTAGACATCCAGTTCTAGCGCGTCTGCGCCCGCACCCAATATGGCACTGCACCGGCGTGGCGTTAACAGTGTTCTTTTTATTCCTAGCCGGTATTTTGTTTAGAGCAGACGGGTTGCCACAGGCATTTGCGATCGCACAAAAAATGTTCATTCTCGCTCCGTCCAACCTGGTAGTCGAGAGCTTCCTGGGATCAAGTCTTCCACTTTCTTTGTCCTTATATTGGATATTCCTGATCACTAGAACACTGCTCGAAAGAAGCGGCAACAAATACGCAGTATCGATCCTGCAATGGTGGTTACAATCAGCACCAGCTCAAGCTGTCGCATATATCAGCATCGCCATCGTCGTTCTCGGATTTGCGCCCATGAAAGTCGCCCCATTCATATACTTTCAATTCTAATGACACTGCATATGACACCACCGCAAACAAAAACATCAGACGCCCAGGAAATTCCGACGCATACTGACTCGCCGAAAACGGGCAAACGCCTGGCTTTTCGAGCTGCCGAGTTTCTGATACTTTTGGTCGCGGCAGTGATCATACTAGAGGGCTTCTTTAAATTCGCGGGTATTGGCGAGCAAGAATTTCTGGAGCCAGACAAGCAGTTAGGCTCCAAACACATTGCTGGCAAACTAGTGACATGGCGGATGGAAGGCTACTCGCACGACAAAATTAATTCAGTCGGACTCAGAGACAGCGAGCATAGCATCAACAAACCGGCAGGGATTACTCGCATAGCCCTTCTCGGCGATTCGTCCACAGAAGGTATGCAAGTACCTCTAAATGAAACTTACGGCAAGGTGCTGGAGCGCCTCTTGAACGAAAAGAGCCCGCAGTATGAAGTGATCAACTTCGCTTGCTCCGGATATTCCACCGGACAACAACTATTACAATTTGAACGTGATGTGCGGAAATATCACCCCGACATAGTGGTGCTTCTCTACAACCGTGGCGATTCCATCGAAAACATCTTCGTCCCCAGTGGCAACGTGCTTTCACAACCTAGACCTTATTTCTACTTGGACCAAAACAATCAATTGCGACTAGACAGCAATGTCCTTGAAGCATGCAGCAGTAAACTGAAGCCTCATCCTTTCTGGGATTACCTAAAAAAGAACAGTCGCATTTACGGAGTTCTCTCTGCAACTGGACTCGTACTGAGCATCAACGAGAACGGCTACAGGAAGCTTGCGGCCTGGTGGACGAACCTGACTAACTCTTGGGTCAAGAACGACAGACCAGCGACCTGGCAAGTGCCTTACGCGAAACAAAATCCGGACGCTGTCACAGAAGCTCTGCTAACGAAATTGAATGCCGCTGTCACTGCCGATGGTGGCAAGTTCATCATGGTTATCTTTCCAAATGTGGTTCAAGATCCCGATCTCCAACGCCAACAAAGTCTCTTTGAGATGCTTAGTAATCACAAGAAGTTCGCGTTCTTGGATTTAACGAGACCATTCTTTGATAACGATTTCAAATCGTACTTCTTGCAATATCATTTCTCTTCCCGAGGTCATGCATTCGTAGCGCAACAGCTGAAGCCGCTTATCGAGACTTTCCAAATGCGAAAGAACTAAGCAGAAGTGTTCTTAGGCGGAGCGATCTTGCCCTTCGATTCTATCCACGCGACTCTCAAGCTTGACGATGCGGGACTCCAGACGAGATCAATTACGCTCAGAAGTGAGCAGAAAAGACGAGATGCCATCGAGCTTACTGCACACTTAGCATTTTGACGATTTCTTGCTCTTGGACCATCTGGCAAACCTCCTTCACTACCCTCACAATAATGAATACGCTGAAAAGCTGTCAATAGTTCAATTAAACAACAAATCAGGCGAGCGACTTGGGTTGGCAAAACATCTAGTTCTAGAAGTAGTTAGCATTTACAGGTACAACTGGGGCTTGCTTACCTCACGCTGAGCGTGATCCCTAGGACTGCAAGGGCTCGCACGAAAACGAAGTGAGGCTGCCGTCCTCGCAGTCGTAAGCAATCGAAATAGGATTGCAGCAAATCTCGCAATCCTCAACATAATTTTGGCTACCCGAGCTGAAGTCGAGAAGCATAGAAATCTGCTGCCAGCAGTATGGACACGCGAAAAAGTGTTCCTCTAGCATCAGTTATTCGAAGATGAAAATGTGGGGGCTAAGCAGCCTTATAATGCTCTTCCCACGGAAGTGGGAAATTCTTCTTCAAGGATGCATCAGCAGCTTGTTTGCCCTTGGACTCTCCGCCCTCAGCGCCGCCGAAGTAAGCCAACATAGTCTTATCATTAGTCTTCGAAAAATCTATCGCGTCAGTTTTCTGCTGAGGTTTGGTCATCTCAGAGATTTTGGCGTTCGGGTCCATCGTAGAAATTTTGGCCATACTGTCACGCACTTGCTCAGTAAAGCAGCGAGCAGCGAGGTCAAAGCCGAACGGGTCTCTGTGCGAGTCGGTGTCTTTCGTGCGGTCTTTAGCCGCCGGTGTGTGGTCTAACGCTGTTGCCATGATTGGTAAATTGATCGCTGGGGATAATCAGATGTGTCAATTAGAACATAACTGGAGGGAATGTCAAGCATTTTTTATTTTCGATTTTTCAGGCGCCTGTGGATGTTCCGGTATTAATTCGGCGAGTTTCCGAGAGATTAAACTTCCATCTTTGGCTTCGACGACAATTACTATTTGATCCCCGAATTCAGACATAAATTGGCGACATAGACCACAGGGCCAGCAATCTTTCCCATTGGGGCTGAATATGGCAACGGTTTTGAACTCGCGTTTGCCCTCCGAAACTGCCTTGGCGAAGGCCGTTCGCTCAGCGCAAATGGAGATGTTAAAACTGCGATTCTCGATATTGCACCCAGAGTACAGACTGCCGTCGCTAGTCACGACAGCCGCTCCGACCGGGAACTTAGAGTACGGGGAGTATGATCTGAGCGACGCCTCTTTGGCCGTCTCAATCAGCTCTCTATAAAGGCGCTCTTGTTGTTCATCCATTAAAAGGGTTCCGGTGAAGTTGACGTAGGCATCGGTACCTGAGGCGCCGAAGTTGGGCTAGTTCCAGGATCAGACGCTTGCCCACGGTAAGAAGGTGCGACTGGAGGTTCTTTAATAACAGGTGCCAATGCCGCGGAAGGATCGATTGGTTGCAAGTTAAGCGCACCCTCATCAGGCACGGTCTTTTTCATTTGCTTACTTGTAGCTAGACTGCCTCTACGCAAACGCTGTCCCTTATGTTTTAGGTTTACATTGTGAGTTTGCAGTTCCGTATCGGCCGCCACAGACGGCAGCACTTTCATGTCCTGCAAGTCTTTGACGCATGCCGCGCGCACGGTTGGATTGTTACCGGAATTGGCTAAGGTGTATCGGTACTGAGCGATCGCCTCGTTTATCTGGCAATTGCTTTTAAAAGCTTGAGCGAGAGCAAGATGAGCCTCGATATCGTCGGGACTTTCGCCAAGATGTTCACTGAGCACGGTGATGCCTTCGCGGTAACGACCGTGTGTAATGTGATCCAGAGCCAACCCCTTGCGTTGCAGCTGGGCTCGAGAAATGTCTTCCAGACCTGGTGGTGGCAAAGGATCGCCTTTATAGTTGATGGCGATGCGACCGATTTGAAAAGCGTTGGGCTTTTGGGTAAAGCTAATCACGGTGTTCGGTGCGAATGAATATTCTTCAGTTGGAGAGCTCATTTGGTCAAAATATTTGCGCGGGGCTTTACCAAATTTGCTTTCCACCTTTTGCAAGTCCAGATCTAGATCGTCGGTGTGAAAAACAAGCGTCGACTCAAGAACAGTGCCGGGCTGTGGCTCTTCTTGAACAAGCTCATACTTGACACCGCGACGATTCGGGCGATACCAAATGTAGTGCTTCGAGGGATTGAACCGATTGGCTGGAGAGTCTTCAGGCCGTCCGAGAAAATAGTGCAAATACCTGATGCAAATTAGCTCTGGCTGATGAGAAAGTTTGTTAACTAACTCTTCCGTCTCGGCTGTATCGATCTGGTCAGGCGGCGGTTGTTTATTTTTACTCTCAGCGCCACTGGCAATGCCTACCGCTATACTCGCGGCAGCAATGATTTGACAGAGAATTCTTTTGCTGTACATGACCACAACTTAGCACCACCGCCGAATTATACTGCACCTAATGACATCCAGGCAAGGTTAGCGGATTGGTGCAAGACTACCGCGAAATCTCGTTAGCGCAACCACATGAGCTGTGACATTGACTGTCACGCTCAGCGCATCAGCGTTATAAATCATCCAAGGTGGCGCGACAGCGTGGTTTTGGAGCCTGCGCAACACTTGTCAACCAGCTTCAGATTCACATGGCCACTGGATTATGGTGTGGTCCTCCTCCTTTTCATTTTCAATAAATTACCGACTCCAGAACTTCTTCAAATCACCTAGAAGTCATTTCCTTTTCGCCACGCCCGCGAAGTGTCTCTGACTACTTCTCAAAGTGCGCGGACTTCAACCATCAATTTACCACGACGAATCCGCAGCAGTTTACAGGCAGAGCAGAATTCAGCGCTGACCAAACCCATGCGTTTCGTGTGCCTAGGGAGCTTACTATGTCCAGCAAATGCAACATGCCAGGTCGCAATCTCTGCGCCCGCAACGGCAAAGTGGCTGCTCTCTTCGTTGACGTAGACGGTACGATCATCGAGTGTCAGCCTTATTTCGACAGCGCCATTGAGCGCTTTGGTTTTCTTATGGCACTGTGCGGCTTCGACAAGAAGCATGCCATTGCCACTTTGCGCGAAATCGACTTGGGCAGCACCCACGTCAACGGTTTCGAACGCGATCGCTTCCCCACTTCGATGATTGCGGCTTACGGAAAACTCTGCAAAGAGAAGAAAGTTCGCCGCCGCCGCGAGGTCACTGAAACGTGTGAAGACATCGGCAACTCGCCTTTCTTCCGTCAGCCCAAGCTCTTCGCGAATGCTGCCGCCGTTCTCGGACGGGCACACCACAACTTCCTCATGATCGCTGTCACCATCGGCAATCGGGAAGCGCAGAAGTACAAGATTCGTCAGGGTGGACTTGACCCCGTCTTCGACGAAGTCATTGTCACTCCGAACGATGACAAGGCTGAGCGCGTGCGCGAAGCAATCATCGACTTGAACATCGACGCGGGGATGTCTGCCTTCATCGGCAACAGCCGTCGCTCCGATGGTTCTTGCTTGACAGAGACGAACTTCGTTTACCTGCCGCTCGAGAAGGGCTGGTCGTTCGACGAAACAGATCTGCCGGCCAACACCCAACACGATGTCTTCTCGGTCAAGGACTGGCGCGAAGCTGAGGATCGTGCAATCACGCGTCTTCTCCGCAAGCGCGAGCAGGAAGTGATTGCTCACGGTAGCGATTGCGACTGCGGCAAGTAGTCTTGAAAGCAGGGGGTCTTCGGACCTCCTGCTTTCCCCTTCGGGGCATATTTCCGATTGAGAGTTGGCCGAAACATCGATCACTTCGCATGCTTCAAACTCCCTATCCATCCGCTATCTATCAAATTCAATCAGCGCCTAAGTTGAAGTTTTCCAATTCTTTTTTTACCATTTTTACAACTATTTATTATAGTGAACTACCCCATAAAAAAACAACAAAGAAAGCAATGGACCCGGTCGAATGGCTTTTCAAACGGGCCCATACCAAAATATCAACCAGCTGCACGGCGAGACCGACGAGTTCAGGTGCGTTGTCAACGCTTTGTACCGATCCCGCCCAAGCCAATTAGGTTGCGATAAATTCGCATGGTGGCGTGGATACACAAGTGGAACAAGATAAAGAGATTTTGGGAACCAGCTCAGCTGCAGAAGCGTCTATTTTGGCGTTACTCGGAACTGTTACGCATATCTGCGTCGGAGGCTCAACTGCAGGCGCAGAACGAGCAAACTGTTGTAGACTATGAAGCTACACTTAGAATCCTTAGTTCCAATAAGCAACCTTTCAGGTTGAGGAGAAGCTCGATGAAAAATTCCATCCTAGTTGTCGTGTCACTGTTGTCATTGAGTGCTCCGGCATTGGCTGACGACGGCATGACTGTCGAAACAAAAGACGATGCCGCCACCACAGGCGCAACCACAAAGACCACGGCTGCTACTAAAACTAGTACCAGCACACCTGGTGCGGTTAAACAAACAACCACCACAAGTCGCCGCAACCCTGCCCCTGTAGCTGTCCAACAAACAACTACGACACATCACACTCACGCTATCGCGCCTCTGCGTCGCCCAACAAGCGTTGTTCGCAACACGACCATCGCTCCAGGCGGATCCAGCAGCACGACTACAGTTTCACACTAAAATTGGTTCGTAAAACTTGGGGGAGGCGCGATTCAATCCGCGCCTCCTTCTTGCTTCGGCGTCATTTTTCATGATGCTACCTAAGCCGCACTCAAATCAAACTATCAAACTCGTCAACATATTTTGAGAAGGTATCGAGCGCTTCTTGAATCGGTTGTGGCGAAGAAAGATCAACGCCGGCCTTGCGCAAAAGTTCGATACTGTAGTCGGACGAACCACTCGATAGAAAGCCCAAATATCTCTTCACGGCGGGCTGCCCTTCATTCACGATCTGTTTGGCGAGGGCAGTGGCAGCGGAAATCCCAGTCGCATATTGATAAACGTAGAAGCTTGAATAAAAGTGCGGAATTCGTGCCCACTCAATTTCTATAGCATCGTCAATAACTACCTCGGCGCCGTAATATTTCTGATTCAACTCTTTAAAAATAGAGCACAGAAACTCAGGAGTGAGAGCTTGTCCAGACTCAGCAGCCTCATGCGCCTTCATCTCAAACTCGGCAAACAAAGTCTGACGGTACAGTGTTGTGCGGAAACCTTCCAAGGCATGATTGATTATGTACATGCGCAGAGCCTTGTCGTCCGTATTTTTAAGCAAGTAGTCGGTAAGGAGAGCCTCGTTGCATGTCGATGCTACTTCGGCAACAAACAAGGTGTAGTCCGCATACTGAAAAGGTTGCGATTTACGCGTAAAGAATGAGTGCATCGAATGACCCATCTCGTGAGCGAGAGTGAACATCGAATCCATACTTTCCTGATAGTTCAAAAGCACAAAGGGATTGGTGCCATAAGTGCCCCAACTGTAAGCGCCAGAGCGCTTGCCGTGCGTTTCTACAACATCAATCCAGCGCGACAGCATGCCCTGCTTCAGTGAATTTACGTAATCCGCACCAAGCGGCGCAAGCGCTTCCACAACTTTTTCTCGAGCATGTTCAAAGGCAATTTTGTAATCGACTTCCTTAACCATCGGTACGTACAAGTCGTACATATGTAGTTCTGGGAGCCCTAGAACTTTCTTGCGCAAACGCAGATATCGATGCAACGCTGGAAGATTCTTCTCAACCGTCTGAACTAACGTCGTGTAGACATTGACTGGAACGTTGATGGATTCCAGGGCCTGATGCAAGCAATTCTCATAGTTGCGAGCCCGCGCACAGAACATATCCGCCTTAACGCGAGCTGAATATGTTGCTGAAATCGTATTCTTATAATCGTTGTAAGTGCCAAGCATCGCTTCGAAGGCTCTTTTTCGTTCATCGCGATCGTGGCTTTCCAAAAACCGTGCCACATAATTTCCCTGGCTCAACTGAACATCATTGCCCTGAGCATCCGGCACCTTCGGCAGCTTGAAATCAGCGTTGGTGAGAAGACTGTAAACGCGGTCCGAACTTTCCATAACTTCGCTGGCATCAGCCAACAATGCTTCGACTTCGGCCGTGCGAACATGGGGACGACGGCGATTCAATTCATCAAATTGATGACGGTAAACTTTCAGACCGGCAGTTTTATCCACCCATTCATCCAGCTGTTTAGCACTGATGGAGAGGATTTCCGGAGTCGTAAAAGAAGCGGCCGAACTCAGTTCTGCAGATAGCGTTGTGACTCGATCCGCCAGCGCCTGATAAGTGCTGTCGTTCAAATCTTCATGAGAACGCATGTTTGCGTAGACATACAAACGACCAACTATTTCTGCTGCGGTGTCGACAAGCGTTAGCGCTTCCAATAAGGTGCTTGCAGAACTGTTAAGTCTGCCCTGATATGTCTTAATCTTCGGAAGCATGCCCGACACTTTGACAAAATCAGCTTCCCACAAGTCATTGTTCTGGTAAATGCTGCTCAGATCCCAGGTCATATCAACTGGAACTTCAGTGCGACGGGGCAAAGTTTGGGCAGTCATCAAGTTACTCCTTAAACCAGTCGATTGTGCCACACGATGAGTTAGATACGATATCAGACCCAAAAAAATTTAGCACCACATATAGTGGCTTGAATCCAGTTTACGAAGAAGCCTGGGCGGACATTTCTTCCATAAACACATTGATTTCATCAGTGGTTGGAAGGGCAGGAATCGCTCCAGCTTTTGTGCATGCCAGGGCACCGATGGCATTGGCTCGTCTGATGATTTGAGCCAAATCGTTGATTTCAAGAGACTCAAGCACCTTTCTGCGGTCTGGCGCAGTCTTGATGTGCGGCATCAAACCAGCGATAACGCCGCTATTGAAACCATCGCCGGCCCCTGTGGCCTCAACTAAAGAAACTTGGAATCCAGGAATGGTGCGATTGCCTTTAGCTGTCGTGATGTAAGCACCACGCGAATCCAAAGTGATAATAAGCAACGGCAAATTGTGCTCTTGTCTGAGCGTTTCGGCGGCGCTGAATTCACGAGAACCAGTGAGGAAATTCAGTTCGTCCTCGTTAATTTTGACCATGTCGGCCCAACTCAGGGTTTCCAAGATTCTTGTTTTGCAAGCTTCGGGACTTGGCCACAAGCCAAGGCGCACATTGGGATCGTAAGAAACGAGCAACTTGTTAATATGGGCCAACTCCACAGCTTTTTTCGTCGCTTCAGCAGAGGGACTGGCAATCAATGAAATCGATCCAAAGTGCAGAACACTCGCTTTGGCAAATTGGTGCGGCTTCAAATCATCCGGCTCAAGACGGGCATCAGCACAGGCAACACGGGAGAATTCGGCCAGCTTGCGATCGCCTGTCATAGTCGTGACCACATAAGCCATTCGCGTTTGAGCATTGGGATCTGAGATCATCCCTGAGGTGTCAATGTTGTCATGCTCGAGAACTGAGCGCAGCCACATGCCAAATTGATCGTCTGAGCAGCGACCGATAAAACCAACCGCTAATCCCTGCCTGGCAAGTCCCACAGCGGTGTTCGCAGGTGCACCACCTGCTGCTTTGGTGAACATTTGAGCGCGATCCAACTCGGCTCCAAGAGTGGTGCAGACCCAATCGACTAAAAGTTCGCCCAAACACAAAACATCAGCCATGAATATTTGCTCCGAAAAGATGGCGCTCAAAACTTATTACCCAAAAGGCGCTGCTGCGAAAGCCCCTTTGATTTTTGGAATTATAAGCGCTAAGACGACTTCTAAGAACGGCTTTTAAACCGCAATGTTCTACAAATATGACGTTATCCACGTTAATTTCTTCACGCCAATTGAGCTAATCATTGAGGTCCTGGAAGTCGTCTGAGGCGATTTCGTCCTTCTGAACTTGCAGCAAAGCGCTCGTTACGCTGCTCCAGGTGAGGACAAAGACTAGAATCAGTGCATAAAGTTGACGTGGATACGGACTTAGCCCAAATCATCGCTTGACATCAGAGAAATCGAATCTAAGTAACTAGCTCGCGCTCTTGACCCGCCGAGTATCTATAATTAGGTGAAGTCTGTCATCAACCAGACGCACGAAGAACATTTTTGAGAGGAGCTTTTCATGACTAAACCCGCTCTGGCTGCAATAGTTGCGCTCGCTCTGAGCATACCTCTGGCGAATTCTAATGCCGGCGCACAGGGAAGCAGCTCCTCTACAGTGACCGCTGAGAGCAAATCTCAGACGCTGGCTCCTGGTGTGCAGACAACCTTCAGCGCTCCTCAGCAAGCCAGCAGAACACAGACTGTTCAAACGGGCACGGCGCCGAAGGGATGGACGACAACGCATGGCACGAGTGGCACCCGAAGCACCACAGAGACTACAGCGACAACGGTCAGTACGACCGCTACTGCTCCGCCTGGAACGACAAAAACCGGCGCTGCAACCACGACCACGACGACCACAAAAACTGCCGACGAGATGATCGTCGTCACCCAGTCAGTGCCAAAAGTAGCGACCGGCACTGGTACCAAACCGGCATGGCAAAAGTTTTATGACTACATCAAGTTGAAGTCGGGGCAAGACGGATTACCGTTGACTCTGACAATCAACAACGGAAATCCAAGTCATCCCGCCTTCGAAGCCGTCCATATTTTCTTATCCGGACAGCAGCTTGCCACTGAAAAAGATTTCAAAAACGGCGTCCTGCAACTGAAGATGGATGGCACGCTCACAGCTGGTGGAGACAATCAACTAATCATTCAAGCTTATGGTCAGCCTAATGCCGCTATCAGCTGGAAGTTAACCACTCCACGTGCCGTAATAACTGCGGTAAAGCCTGACACGGCCGGGATTGGCGACTCGATCACAATCACCGGTAAAAACTTCTCAAACAAAAAAGGCGTTTCGCAAGTTTGGATAGGCGACAAGATTGCCACGATCACCAGTGGCAATGCCAAAACTCTAGTTGCGACAATTCCAGCCAATGCCTTGCCTGGTGAAAACAAATTGACCGTTGCAGTTGGTGGCATCGCCGCCAAGGTTTCGAAGATCACGATCAAATCGGCTGCACCAGAATTGATTGGCACCGACATTTACGGAGCACCGCCTGGATACCCAATCACTGTCACGGGCAAAGGCTTTTCCCCCGTTCAATCAGAGAACATCGTCACAGTTGGTGGCGCTGTCGCTCAAATCGTTTCATCGAGCCCAACCAGCATCACTTTCAACATGCCCGAGTTACCGAATGTATGGTCTTCCGTCGTTTTAAGCGTGAAGAGCAAAGGTGCGACCAGCAAAAACACGCTCAATGTTCAACCATCAAACCGACTCTTGCCGACAAGCCAATAGATAAGAGCAAAGTCGATTATGGGCCCTTTTGTTGACCCACAGCTGTGACCGGTCTGGCGGTGGCAAGTGTGGCGCGATTGAGATCAAACACGCCTGCGCTGGCACCATCCAGCGCCATATCAACCATCAACTTGCTCATGTTCAGACCGTATCCGAGACCGTGACCGTTAAAAGCAACGGCAAAGAAGAGACCAGGAATTTTTTCCGATTCACCAACTAACGGCAATCCATCGGCAGTGAAGCCCATTAAACCAGACCATCGATAATCAATCGGCACGCCGGCGACATCTGGAAATCTGTCTTTCAAATAAGACTGCAAAGCCGATTGCACAGGTTTGGTCGTCATGTCGGCATAGCCGAGTTCCTGATTAAGAAACAGTTGGCGGCAGCCGCCGAGGAGCAGTCGATTGTCACTCAGTTGACGAAAGTATTCCCAGCCGTAATTTGCATAGCAAAGTCTGTCGACAATCCGCTTGCGAAGCGGTTTGGTGACAAAAGCTTGGCCACGGGCCGGTTGGATTTTATCGACAAACCATGAAACCAAAAGTGGTGTGTAAGCATTGGTGGCAAGCAGAGCACGTTCGCACCTGAGGGTACGCGTCGCAGTTTGCACAGAAACATGTCCGTCGTAATCAATGCGCACTACGGTTTCATCTTCGAATATTTTGGCGCTGCTGGCAGACGCCAAAGCACGCACGAATCTAACGGGGTTGATACCGACATCAAGCGGATTGACCATTGCACCATAGAAATCTCTTGCCAATGGATCTTCTTTTAAAAACTCGAGCTCAAAGCCATCCTCTCTCATCAAGTCGGCGGACTCGGCCAGTTCTTCAAGCTCCTCAAGCGAACATGCCAACAAATAAGAGCCACAAGTTTCGTAATCGAAACAGTTGCCGTACTTCTGTACGAACTCCCGAATCAGGGCTTGATTTTGTTCGGCGAAACGAAAAACGTGAGCGGCTGTTTGTCTGCCATAGAGCTTGACTGCACTGTTGTAATAGGTTTGGATGCCGCGCAAGACAAAGCCACCATTGCGACCAGAACTACCGTGAGCGAGCTTGCCGCTTTCGACAAGCGCCACTTTCAGATTATGACGCTGCGACAGCATGTAGGCGCAACCAGCGCCGATTACGCCACCACCGATGATGACAACGTCAAAGCGTTCTTCCGTTTTCGGTTCGTTCGCGTCGGGTGCATCGTCCAACCAAACAGGAAGGGTCATTTTCTCCCCCTGGTAAGTACAACTGATACTTCAGTACGTTGATTATATAGAATGGCGGCTCAGCCATAATGAATCGGAAGACTACGTAGGGTACGTAGGCTACGGCTCAAAGCACTTGAAATCAATTCGACACCAAGTCACTGCCAACATATATAGGTGCATGCAACCCTGGTTGGATACAATGTAGGCGTCGACATAAGGAATCACAGCAATGGTACTTTCACTTTCCGAACTGAAACGCGAAGTCGAATCTCTTCAGGAGCGCTTGGCGAAAGTCAGCGAATATCTTTGATCCGGATAATCTGGAAAACGAATTTGTTGGTCTGCAAGAGCAAGCAAGTGTAGATGGATTCTGGGACAACCAGGCCCAAGCTCAAATAATAACGCAGAGAATGAGCCGATTAGACGGCACGCTCGCACAGTACAAAAACTGGCAGAAACAGTTGAGCGATCAAGAAGTGCTGCTTGAAGTGGGACTGGAAGTAGGTGACGAGACGGTAGCAGCCGAAATTGAGGCGGGCTGCAAAAAGCTGAACGACGAATTGGAGAAATTCGAGTTCCAGCGGCTTCTGTCAGGCGACTACGACGATTCTTCAGCCATTGTCACAATCAATGCCGGCGCCGGCGGAACAGATGCTCAGGATTGGGCGGAGATGATGCTGAGAATGTATCTGCGCTGGTGCCAAAATCGTGGCTTTAAAACGGAAATGATTGACCAATCAGACGGCGAAGAAGCTGGGCTGAAAAGCGTAACTTTTAAAGTGGACGGACCTTATGCTTTCGGTTATTTGGCTTGCGAAAAAGGCGTGCATCGCTTAGTTCGAAAATCGCCTTTTAAGCAAGGAAGCGATTCAAGACAGACGAGCTTTGCGGCAGTCGAGGTTAGTCCACTGATGAGCGACATTGACTCAATCATCGAAATCAAAGATGACGACATTGAAGTGTCGACGATGCGCTCCGGTGGAGCTGGGGGGCAGAACGTTAACAAGGTTGAGTCGGCAGTGCGAATCGTTCACAAACCGACCGGCATTGCCGTAAAGTGCCAGCAAGAACGCAGCCAATTGCAGAATAAGGCCTTAGCCATGGAACTGCTTCGCTCGAAGCTGCTGGCGATTCGCCAGGCGGAAAGAGATGAAGAGCTTTCTCAATTGCGGGGCGAGAACATTCAAGCCACCTTCGGCAACGCCATTCGCAGCTACGTCTTAGACGATCGAATGGTGAAAGATGTGCGCACCAAATGCGAAACCACAAATGTGGAAAGCGTCCTAAATGGTGACTTGGACCCGTTCATCGAATCTTATTTACGCTATAAGGCCGTGGCTAAAAACAACGAATAGCCGGAGCATGACAGCCGCGCTTCAAAGCGTGACCGCGCACCATACTTGAGAGGACGATCGGATCCGGCTCAATTTCTTGACAGCCGGCCCTCTCGAAAGCTGTGCTAGCACTGTAACATCGGACTGTTCATCAGGGAAAAACTTTGACCCGTAGTCAAGCGCTCCGCAAGCTACGAGAATGGCACGCATTCGAGCGACATCACCGATGGTGCCTGGAAATTTCAATGCGGCGAGTCGTTAGCGAAGCTCGCGAGTTGGTGTCGCTTGAAAACCTTGTGGGGCAAAGACTTCCGGCTATAGGTTCGAACGACTATCTATATTGAAGCACCGAATGTGCAACCACTAATGTTACGCGCTGAAAATCGAAAATCGCCTGTGCATGGGCGTTTCGCAACTTGCATCGCCCGAAAGCCGTGTCCCTTAGTCAGTCGCGCTACCTATTAAACATTGCCTTAAGGTTTCAAAACCTAGACGAGAAGCCGATTCTGAGTGGGGTCTAATCGTTTTTTATTGCGCACAATGTACCCCATAATTAGGCTTCAAGTCAGATTTCGTTACTACTAATGACAACTGCGTAGAACTTGAATCCATTGGCTCGCAAGGATTTCATGAGGTTGTGAATTCATTGTTGCCAAATCGCCGGTTAGCCTTTTCTTTAGCTTTCACTTATGGATGCCAAGCCGATGCCAAGCCGAATTTGGAAGAAATTGTTGCTGGTGCTAAGGTCCAGATATCTCTTCTTATTCCCTTCGCATAGCCCGGTAACTCCTCAAAACCACCAGCAACGCCCCCTGCTCTCAATCCAGACATTCCAAAATCCCTTCCTGCTCGTCAGGCCGGTGATATAGATGCTGATTTGAGAACTTTGTCTTTGTCGCTGAATGGTAATTGGGTAACTCGGCTGTTCGTTTGGTTTGAGA
Organism: Candidatus Melainabacteria bacterium; assembly: GCA_003151275.1. The sequence goes on along the minus strand of PLXC01000155.1, from coordinate 87 downwards.
TTCGATCCGATTGCTAAGGTGCACAGACTGTCCCCGGATAAGTCCAACCTTAATAGTCGGTATTTTGTGAGTGAAAGTGATGCCCCA
>PLXC01000005.1 GCA_003151275.1 Candidatus Melainabacteria bacterium | reverse complement strand
CCGGTTGACCCACGTTATGGTCAATCGAATGAAGTAGGTCAGATGGCTGACTTCGGTTATGACACAGCTAGAGACATCAGCCGCGTTGTAACAGCTCTATCCACAGTTCCGTCATCCATGGCAGGAATGAAGATCGCGTTTGGTCAACGAGATGGTGGTGAATCCGCCATGAACGTAGCCAAAGGTCTCGGTATCGGGTTCGGCGCACCAACTGCTGTTCACCTTATCGGTACATTCGCTATCAACAACTTCGGTGGACTGGGCGGCGGTCTCTAAGGAGCCAACGCTTACGGAGTTGGGCAGCTTGCGGAGGGCTTAGTCCCGCCACGGGTGCACTATCCTCCTAGAGTGCAAAGGCTATCCTGAGGCAACTCAACTCAACAAAAGTCTGAGCGAGCCGGCGTCTTTATAAAAGATGCCGGCTCGTTGACGGAAATGGGAATTCCACCACTGACAGCCCCCTCATTAGAGCCTAATATCTTGATATTCAAGACACCCCCCTGAACAAACCGGTACCCGCTGTGAGAACTTCCAGCTCTAAAAACAAAAGAATAAATAAGGCGCTCGTAGCTCTAATCATGCTGCTCGCGCCGTTTCTGTTTAATGCAGCTTCGTTAGCGCAAACGCAACCACCACCTCCTGGAGCCGGCAACCTCGGTTTCGATAACGGCGGGCAGCAATTGTCGACAGGCGCTGCGGCAACTCAAAACACAGTGCCGAACAGCCCATACGTTGACGCCAAAGGGCAAACAACGTTGATTCAGCAAGCTGCTGAGCAAAATACAACACAAACGATCACCAACACAAACAATCAGTTGCTGCAAGGCAGTGAACTTGCCCAATACAACGACACCTACGCTGGTATGAAAGCCTTCTGGGGCGATGACATGATCAGCAATTTCTTCGCCAACATTGGTCAAGTAATTGGTCGTTGGATCACTGAGTTAATCAACGGCTGGGTGTCAGACACAGTTCAGTTCCTGACCGCATTCTTGCGCACCTTCGTTCTCAACCCGAACATCGCTGTGAACGGATTGAATCAAAATCCAAACGGCGCTAACGGCAGCGGAAAGAATGACGACATCTCTCCCTACATCCGTCAGGGCGCTGACACCATGTACGGAATTGCCGTTGACTTGCTGCTTCTCCTCTTCATTCTCTGCATTTGGAAATACTGGGCAGACGCCGCATGGCGTGGTGGCGCCGGACTGATGGGTTCGGTTGGCAGATTGATCTTCACTGCTGGTTTGCTGCTTGCCTGGCCAACTATCTACGCTTTTGAAATTCAAATCACGAATGAAATGATCAAGGCGATCTATTTCAACTCCGCCGATCAAGTGATCATGCTGGATGCCGCGATGGCATCGGCTGTCAAAGGTGGATTGGTCGCCGGTGTCGGTCTGCTCGCTAATGCTTTTGCTCCTGTGCTTGGATCTGTCGCTGGCGGCATCGCCGGTGCTGGTGCAGGTGGTATGGTTTTAGGAACGGTTGGTGGCATCGTTGCCTTCGCCGGTCTGATCATCTACTTGGTTCTCGGTGGCGTTCTGATCGCCGAGCTCGTCTACATCCTCGTTCTCAAAGCGATCCAAACAGCGCTGTTGACTGCGCAATATATGTTCGCTCCAATCTTTATTGTCTTCTTCGCTACACCTGATACAGAAAATGTTTGCTCCGGTTTCATGAAGTCATTCATTGAAGTGAGCTTGTGGACATTTGTCTGGGTGGGATTGTTGAAGATTCTCGTGATCATCTTGTTCTCAGACTTCAACCCCTGGGGCAAAATCATCATGTGTGTAGGCGTTCTACAACTGATGATTCAAACACCATCCTTTATGGCTCGTGCACAAATCAGTCCGATGTCAGACTTCGTCTCTGCTGGTTTAGTTACCGGCGGCTTGATGAAGGGACTCGGCGCTTTGGGCAACCTCGCTCAAACAAGAACAGCTCAGCTCTTCAAATACGGCACAAGCGACAAATTTGCAGCCAGAGGATTGGAGCAATCGCAAAAGGTCGACCTAAACAAGACGCCCACCACTTCTGCTAATCCACAGCTATCAAAGAACTTGCAAGAGGCTGCCAGTGGCACAGGCAGTAAACCGCTTGGACCAGACGGAATGCCAATCAAGCCTCCAACTGGACCACAGGCTGGACCTAAGCCTCCAGGCATGAAAGACAAAGACAAAGACGGTGCCAAAGATAAAGACGGCAATCCAATCGTCGGCAAAGATCTGAAAACAGCCGAAGATGAAAAAGCTAAGAAAGATGCAGCCGCTGCAGCCGCTGCTGCTGCCGCCGCAAACAAGCCTGGTCCTAGAAAACCTGGAAGCGGTGCCACACCAACTACACCAACTACGGATACATCGGGTCAACCACTGAACACTGCTGGAAAGCCAGATGGTGCGACGGGTAGTGGAACCACACCAAATCTTAATGCCGGCACCGGTGGTGCTACTGTTGCAGATCGACTGGCCACTGCCGCCAAAGCTGGCGGCGTTATAGCTGGTGGAGCTGCTGCTCTGTCTGCTTTAGGTGCAGCCGCGCAACTGCGCAACGGCAGCGGTGATCAATCAGACGAAGCGAGAAAGCAAGAAGAAGCGCGCAAGAATGCTGAAGCCCAAGCTATGAATGCTCAAAAATCTGCCAATGATCTGAAGACTCATGGCGGAGAAACTGAGGAAGAGAAGAAAAAGAAAGCTTTAGAAGCTGCTCAAGCCGCTCTGCAGCCACCAGCAGTTAAGCAAACATTGCAACAACAAAATAACCAACCGGCCGATAAAAATCTATCCGAAGAAGACAAGAAAGCAAAAGCAACAGCTGCTGCATTAGCCGCTCTTGGTGGTGGTGCCGCAGGCGCTGCCGTCCGTACAGCAGGCGCAACTGGAACTGGCACCGGTACCGGCACTGGCTCGTCATCTTCCACAACTGCGAAGACAGAACCTGTGCTCAGCACCGCCACACCAAAGCTTGGACCAACCAAGCCTGGTCAAGGTAACGTAACCGGTTCAGTGGTTCCTCCAATCAAACCTGTTGATGCTGTGAAAGCTGCAGCAGACGAAGCTGCTAAGAAAGCTGGTGAAAATAAGGGTGCTGGTGCTGGTGGCGCAACTGCAGGCATCGGTCAAACATTGAATATGGCTCCAACCGATCATGAGCACGAGCAAGATAGCAAAGGCGAAACCGGCAAAGATGGTAGTGGTGCCACGCTCAGACAACCAGTGCAAGTAAGACCAGTATTGCCGGGTGCATTTGCACCTGGTGCAAAGAGAGATCTCAGTGCCGGCAGCGGAGACAAGACCGCCACAAAGGGTGGAAATGCTGGAAGCGCTGGCGGTGCCGGTGGCACTGACAAAGGCACAGTCACTCCCGATGTGAAGGCTGGTGCTCCAATAGTTGGAACTGGCAGACCAATATTGCCTAATGAAGTTAAGCCACCGACCGGTGGAACTCCAGTCGTCTCTGCAGACGGCAAGAGTGTTGTCGCTCATGGCACCGGCAGTGGTGCACCTGGCAGCTTGCCAGTCAGCGACATCGAAATGCCGGCTGAAGAAGGAATTTTGACTCAAAGCCTCGATGCTCACGGCAAACCGGTGATGATTAGAGTAGTTGGACGCCCAGGCGCAACACGTAACCAAGGCGGCACTAAACCAGAAACGGTGCAAGGAATTGTTGGACCACAACCTCCACTGCAACAAACAGGATCAGCACCGGTGACTCCAATCACTGTACGTCCAGTTGCTCCTGGTGGTGCCTCAGTTAATCCTGTTGCTGCTGCAACCGGAACCGCTGCTCATCTCCTCGGTCAATCGTTGAGTGGAGCTGCTGTCAGCCAAGGTCGTAACATCGACCCATCGACTTCATTCATTCCTGAACAATTGCAAGAAAGTCTCGCCGATGCGCCTCCTCCTTCTGGACCTGGCGCGCCAGTAGCTAAGGGCGATAGCCCATTCGATAAGTTCAGACAATCAAACTATCGCTGGGTTCCACCTAGAGGTTTGGCAATCGACATCAGAACTGCTCAAGGTCCAACAATGGGTCCTTCAACAGACGGTAAGGCAAACATCGTAGGTAACGGCAAAGGTCATGTAAACCACGTTCGTTTCGGTGCCAACGCCACACCTGAACAAAAAGCTATGCAAGTCATGGCTGCCGGTTATGCACAAACATTCGCTTCTGACTCCGAAGCTTTCGATGCCGCCAGAGAATCAGCAATCGAAGCTAAAGAAGATGGTCCTCGCGGAATGTTCGAACGCGCTGCATCTGGCTTCATGGCATACAACGGCAGCAGTTTCAAACAAACTGCAGTCGCCAAACAAAGATTCCAAAAATCGCTGCTCAAGCACGCAGTGCTCGGTTCCGAATCATATGTGAACGGACAAGAAGGCAACGCTTTCACCGAATACCTCAAAGGCAGATACGGCGAAATGACGCCTGACCAACAAGCCTGGGGCATCCACATCATGACTGACGACACCTCACCAGAATCAGGATGGAACCCAAGAGTTGGTCCAGCTACAGACACATTGCTCTCAGCAGGTATGCCAATTACCGCCGGCAACAGAGCCGCTGCTTCCAACACCGCAGTATTGAAGCAACCAGCTTGGGGCAGAGGACCAGCCATTCGCGGCGTTGCCTCCTATGTCAACTCGATCGTCAGCCGCAAGACTGGACCAGATACACACGCCATGGTCAAGGATGCGATGATCGGTCGCGAAGCACCAAACGTCGGCGCCGCCGAAGTTGGAGCTTGCCTGGCAATCATGCTGGAATCACCAACAATAGAATCAGGCGAAGCCGCTTGTGCCGATACGAATATGGTTCAAACTGTGGCTCAGCTCGTCGCTGGTGGACACGCAAAAGATTACGGTTCTGCTTATCGCAGCTTGAGCGGCATGGTTCGTCACCTTGGTGGTGGCGGAGGCGGCGGAAGTCGCGGTACTGCTCAATCGGTAACGATGGCTGCTCCATCAGGTGGTGGCGGCGGCGGCGGAAATTCTGGACTAAGCATCGGCGGTTTCAGCACTGCAGGTGGTGCCGCCGCTCCAGCGCAACAGAACAACACTGTCGATGTAGGTTTGACGAATACCGGTTCTGCTGGAATGGGTTCGATCGGCAATATCCCATTGCCTCCAATGAATCCTCCTTTGAGACAACAAACCGACATCAACTACCGTGCCAACCAGGGCGGTGGTGGATTCGGAGCGACCCGTCAAGCAATGGATATGCCAGTTTCCGGAACACCAGGACAACAAGACATACGCATCGTCGGAATGGGTGGCGGACCTGCACCAGTTCAACGCACTGAGCTCGACGTCAATGCAAGACTGACCAGCGGTGGCAACCAACAAGGTGCGTTGCCTCCAATCAATGCAATTCCACCAAATCAACAGCAAGTTCGCCAAGTAATCGACGTCAACATCAGACCAGGCGCTGGACAAGGTGGCACCACCTCATCCAATATGTCGATGAATGTCAACGTTGACACTCAATTAAGTTCAGGCAACCCTGAAGTACGCGTTGTTGGTGATGCTGGTTCAAGCGAAAGCCTGGCTAACCATCAGTATGTTGAAGCTTATGGACAATCATCTGGTTCTGGTTACAGCACAAATGCTGCTGATGTCTCGTCGGTAGCTCAAGCTGCAGCTTCGGGTTCGAGAAACAACGTCCACACCGCGCAACAAATCATTATGGACATGCACGCAGCTGGTTTCACCGATGACCAGATTCAAGATCCACGTATCGCTCAATCTGCTCTTGATGTATATCAGCATGATGCTTCGATGCTCGGCAACGCCGCAATTACTGCGCGCATCATGGGACCATCTGAATTCAGCCGCGGCACCACTCAAGTGGTTCAGCAAATGGTTGACGCTGGTTGGAGTTCCAACCAAATCTCCAGACCTGACGTCTACACTGCACAATCGATTATTCAAAGTGGTGGCTCTCCAACACGTCAGTACGTACAGGCTGTCAGAATGATGCCTGACTACAATCCACGACCACAAGCAATGCTGCCTCCACAAGTCGCAGCTGAAGCAGATCGCAGCCGTCAAACCGGCGGATTCGATGATTGGTTGAGAAACTTGGGTGGCAGCGGCGGCGGCAATCGCTATTAAGAACGGCGAACGCGCTAGAGAATCCGTGCTTGCCGATCATTTCCAGCAGTGGCAAAGTTGTTGGTTCTTCGCTATGAAGCAAGCATTTCGTCAAACATTAGAAAGGGGTAGCCCTCCTCTTTTTTAGTGATCCCATTTCAAGTAAAGCAATATTACATCAGGGTTTGCAGACTTTTCGAGTCCCTGAAACCTTTGCGGGTTATGGCTTTTGAGACTTCCGAAAAGCCGCATTTTTTGCTTAACAGATTAAATCGACACTTCCCGGAAGGGACCCCTTCAGAAATATTTTCTAGCGAACATGAAGCCGCTATTGCGCGGCTGACACAGCTAGTCGAACCCTTGCTTCGTAGCGAAGTCGGCTCCAACTACACGGCCATTTTCAATTTTGAACTGCACAAGCTCAGTGTCTCCCTCTTGTTCTTCAGTCGCTATAACATGCGCAGCACCAGCTTTCCGAAGCGAACAAGTCTATACTCTGAGAATGTGCGCCAGTGCTTTGTCATCCTGAGATCGGTGCCTCCTCGCATCGACTATCTGCACGAAGCCACTGAAAAGAAGCCGAGTAGTCACACTTCTCGTAATGGATTTTTATGTCAACACTCGTTTATGACAAACTGCCACGCGACATACCGCTGTGGATGAAAGTGGTCGGGTGGGGATTTTTGGCGTTTGCCTCGATTGCAGTTTGCAGATCGATCTATCCCTATACACCCATTGTGGTTCCAATGTCTTTTGACTCAGAGGTATGGAAATCTCAAATTCCATTACGCAGAAATATGCTTGGTGATTTGCTAGAAAGTGGCAAAGTTATCGGACATACTCCACATGAAGTCGAAGAGCTACTGGGTCCTCAGGATGGGCATCCCTGGAACAACTCGGCTGCCGGCAAAGATTGCTTCTACGCTCTGCAACATGGAGATTTGTTCACTTCCTATGTCGATCTCGTTCAGTTCGAAATTCAGAATGGGCGTGTGGTTGGCTCAAAGAGGGCTGAAGAAAAATATTTCTGAAGAGAACAAAAGTAAGCAAACAGCGGTGCAAATACTTTCCTTCTGGTCGAGGTTGTTTGGGACCCTCGAGTTAATATGTTAAGCAAAAAACGCGGCTTTTCGGAAGTCTCAAAAGCGCCAACCTGCAATGGTTTAGGGGACTCGAAAAGTCTGCAAACTCTGATGTAATATTGCTTTACTTGAAATGGGATCACTAAAAAAGAGGAGGGCTTCCCCTTTCTAATGTTTGACGAGAACTTGCGGAATAGCGCATAAATCGGATCTTCGCTAATTTACTAGAGACAAATTGTTTGTCACGGTAAATGCCGGCAAGGGTGCCGGCGCTCCCAGGAAAACCAAATTCGGCCGACGCGACGAGTGGTGCCCGCTCGCTCACTCGAATTAATGTGAATTCTTATTGGACGCTCGGCTCGCGGGGATCGGCGAAGGCGAGTACACTAAATACATATATGGATCAAAATCGCTCTTAATTTGAACGATTTTGGAAGAGATCGTTGCTAAGAAATGGAATCCAAATTTACTACAAAAATGTTTGAACGGTCATTTGAATCGATGACTAGTTCAGAGTTTCGTATTTCTCCCATCCCTACACATAAAATATGGGCATTCCCCCATGATCATGGGACTTCCCCCGGTTTACCCGGGGCTTAGGAAAGCCTAATCTATAGGCATCGGATTGCTGTCGAGAAGTATCAACAATGCTTGTTATTGAAAATTTTGTATTACGCCCTGAGTCAGTGATTTGCCCTGCGTGCAACACGGTCTTCGCCACCCCGAACATAGTGCGGATGCCGAACATGACACGCGACAGCAAAGTCGAAGCAGACTTGCACAGAGTGTTACCTGACCCAATTATTCGTTCCGCGTTCGTCGCTATCTGCCCCGCATGCATCTATGCCTGGTGGTTCAGCGCTTTCGCCTCACACTACATCATTCCTGACCTGGTGCCCGAAACTCCGGACGTTGAGCTGTCTAAGAAATTTGCTCACGCAGTTTTGACCGGTCGCAACAATAGTTCCCACAGCCTGGACAGAGCCACTCTGGCCTTGAACGGCTGCTGGTGTTCGAGAGAATCTCATACCGTCGCTGGCACTTTGAACACCGAAGAATATGCCGCAGACAACACTCGCTGGCTGACGTTGGCAGCTCAGGAGCTAGATGTTGCTCTGAAAGACGAAGAGTGGAGCGGAAATCGCAATCGCTACATGTACATGATGGGCGAAATTCTCAGACAGCTTGGCGATTTCGACACAGCACTCTTGTATCTGAATCTTGTCGACCGCCGCTCGATGCTTCCTCGACAACTTGTCGAACACCAGAAGCAGATGACCGTAGCCCGTCAGGCTCAACCCGTAACTTTGCCACCACATCTGGTGGAAGAAATATTCCTCCCTAAACCAGTTTTACAACCGACTTATACAATCCGAGACCAAGCAAACGGCATCCCATCAATCCAACCGAACGGTATCCAGTCCAATCAAGCAAACGGCATCCCATCAATCCAACCGAACGGTATCCAGTCCAATCAAGCAAACGGCATCCAGTCCAATCAAGCAAACGGCATCCAGTCCAATCAAGCACACGGTATCCAGCCCAACCAAACAAACGGTATCCAGCCCACCAACATTCCGCATGCCCTATCCGCATAACGACAAGCAAAGATCAAGACAATGGAAGACATCACACCCCTAAACTTAGAAGATTCACCAAAGCTCTTTGGAATGCGCTTTGACCAACTGATTGCGATCTTGTGTAGTTTGATGTTGTCGACTCAAATTTATTCCTGGATGAACGAAACTCCCTTCTTCGGTCATGATTTGCGATTGGATATCTGCATTTTCATCGGCTTATGTGGTCCTGTTTATTCACTCGTAACTTTGAATCATTCAACCGGTTACTGGGAAAATTTGCTTAACTTCTATATGACCTCTCAAATCCTAATACCAGGTCCTGACCCAAATCCGGTCAGATTCCTGCTCGATGAACAACTCCCCGATTTTAGTGAGTAATCACCAACATGGTTTCTTCAATTTCTGAAAGCTTACGTAAGCCAAGCAGCATTCTTAATCTCCTCAAGAGACAAAAAGAAGAGCCGTATTC
>PLXC01000006.1 GCA_003151275.1 Candidatus Melainabacteria bacterium | reverse complement strand
AGTGTCTTCGTGTTTTTGCTGATTGGCATGATGATTTCTAACGACCTTGAGCGTCTCATAAGATCATTAAATGGGCGAGATCACCATATGTGGTGGTACCCCATAAATGCTTATTGAGAAACTGATAAAGTTTCCGCAAAATCAACAAGCCTGCAAATCTGGTCCCAGACTTAATTTCCAGACTCGAACAAACAAAAAAGAAACATAATAGATATTCAGAGACACTCAGATTTGTTTTGAGCTCTGGCACCGAGAAATTGTATTGCAGACAACATTTCTTTTTCGAAGACCTAGGCATAGCGCGATAGACGCAACCTCACGCGAGTATTCATAAAATATTCGTATTGCTGATAGCATCGCTGGTTTACAAAAGACATACCGCTTTACGTTGTTTACAGTGAACTCATTGCGTAGCTGTGCGATGGTTAAGAGCGGCTCACAATAGCAGTCTTCAGCATATGTTCGGATTCATTTTTTTGTTAGCCCAGCAAGACTTGACGAGGTTGAAACTTATTTCCAGCAAGAATAGCTCGCGCGTAAATCATTAGAAAGCCTGGATTCAAGAACGTCTTCGTTTGTAGTCTGCGGTGTCTTCTTTCTCCTCTTCCCCGAACTACCTTGCACTAAAACACGCTTTCCTTTTTACGCAATTTCAAATTCACCAACGCAACCGTGTTGGCGAATAGGACTTTGCGTCGGGCGAATAGAAGATAGAACACCCAATCAACCAAAGGACAACCAAATGAAACGACAAACAATCCTTGGAACACTTGCAGTACTTGCAGTTATTCCATTCTTGGCCACTCCGGCCTTTGCAATCGCTAATCCGCCACCTCCTCCAGCAAACTGCACTCAAATAAACGGGGCTGGAGCCTGGCCGCTTGGTGCACATACGTATCGTTGCGGTGGTGCCACACCAGCCAATGCCACTCTTATGATGGGGCCGCTGAATAACTTCCCGGCTAGGGCGAATACTGAGATGTTAGGTCTCACGGGAAGCACTAACCGCGGCAACTTCTACCTCTTTGACACTCAAGCAGAATACGCTGCTGACTTTCCAGCGTACGCGCAACCCCTTCCAGACGATTCGGGCGTAACCGCTAACGACGCTGGTACCGGTGCTCCAATCTTTACCGCGATTTTCCAAAAGAATGGAAATAGCATTGTAAATGCCTTCATCGCGAATGCAACAGCTCACGAGCTGGGGCACTGGCTAGATGCGCTGTCAGGCGCCGCGCTGAGCAAGCAAGAGAAAATCACGCTTAATGGGACGGTGACTGTCGGTCATACCGTTACTATCACGATCGACAACGGCAACATTCCGGGTTCACCCGTATCTTTGCCTGTAACGAGCATTGCTGGCGACACTTTGACGACCCTAGCAACAAAGTTTGCTGCGGCAGTCAACGCAAATGCTGCTTTGGCTTCAGCAGGAATTACTGCGACTTCGTCGGGAGTGTCTTTCACAACAACCTACACCGGTGGTGGAAGTGGTCCTGTATACAGTTACTCCATTAGCGGGGCCGGCGGTATTACCGAGCAAGTCTGGCTCGACACCGGCACCAAAGCTTCGGCATCACCGCTTTTTGCTCACTCGCTGCATGGCAATCCGGCTAATACGAATGGTGATATTTTCGCCTTCAACCAGCTTTCAAATTGCAACGTTAGTAACAGTGGCGTTTTCAATCAGCGACAAGACAGTGTTAAGAAGTACATTTGCAGTACAAAAGAAACTGGTTCAATCGGCGGATCCATCACGATCAACGACCAACTAACTCTCACAATCACGGATCCGTCAGCCAACGGCGGAAATCCAGTACCTGTACATGTTCAGGTTCTTGCGGGATACACAACAACTACAATCGCCACAAAATTTGCACAAGCAATCAATGCAAACGCAAGCTTGATTGCTGCCAAAATTACTGCAACCTCGTCAGCGACTGTTTTGACAGTAACTTCTGGAACTGGAAACCCTACGACGTACAGCTACTTTAATGCTGGGGGTACGGAAACCATGGGTCTGGCGAACCTGGGCCTCGGCCGTAACAGTACGCTCAGTACCCTGATCTACAGTGCAACTGCTACTAACTGGACAAATCTGCAATTGGCTTATCCGAACACAGTTTTCAACGCCGACAAAGAAACTTGGGCTGAATATTTTGCAACTCTCGCAGCATATGACGATAGATCGTTTCCTGTCACTGGTGTCACCAATTATCAATCTCTAGATTGGTATTTCACGTTTGGCGGCACCGCGTTCCAGTGCATCAGGAACATTATTTCCGTAGCTGAAAACACTCGCCTGCCACCAACAAACTTTCCCGCTGGATGCCCAGCAAACTGATTGATTGAAAGAGTGAAGGGCGGCATTGCCGCCCTTCACTTGATCCACTTAGTGTCGATAGATGCCAAACTTCCGCCATCTTCATAGTATCGTGTGCGGTATCGAATTAGATTCTGCTGCTTGTCATAAACAGCTTCGATAACCAACTTGGGAACATTTCCGCATCTTCCTGACTGTGCAAAGACGCTGTATCGTGCAATTTCCTGCAAGTCCTGCCTTTGCCCGTTAAACAAAGTATCCACGTACGACTGCTGCTTGTGCAAAAGCCTCTTATGTACAATGAGGTCAACCAACATATGTTCTCGCATTAGTCCTTCAGTTTGCTTAGAGAGCCATTCCTGCTCACTGAATTTGAATTGCGGATCTCGGCATACTATGGTGCCTTTTTTCGTATGATGCTGAACAACTGGCTGTAACCCTGCGGACCGAAGCTCAAGTAGCGTTATCGATGAGGCCGTAGTAGATTGCGGAATGGATAACGCAGTTGTAGATTGTGGAAATAAAACCAAGGCTAGTACCACCAAAATTTCACGGCTGCGCATACTCATTTTCCTTGTAGTAGTTATCACACTTTACATGGTCCAAGCCTGGTAAAACAAGATGTGTCAAACACCAATTTTGGCATTGTTACTCGGGAAGCCACCGTGACTGGTGGCTTCTTCTTTTTTGCTGCGTCTAAAAAAATTTGCTTAGAAAGGCACCATATACGGTGCCTTTGGATTCGTGAGTTCAGATAAAAGGAGCGGCAGACAAACCTGTCCACCGCCCCTTCTTCCAATAATTACTTCTTTGGGCGTCTCGATTTCGGAGTATCGGTGTCATTATCACACCCTCCGACCACACCACTGATGCTACCATACCGCTCTTGATTTCGTAAATTCGGGGTACATAGCCCGGCAGCCACTCAACTCAACCCAACCCGTAGTCAAGCATTGTGGTGTTGATCCGACGCTCTTATAATCCTCTTGATGAGTGATACCGCCCGCAATGATTATCAAACTATTGAACCGGCCAAAACTGAAGGGCTGGAAGATCTGTTTGAGATTGGCGAACCAAACGCGTCCATAGACGTGAACTTGGTCCATCTGGACGCGAACCACAACGAACAGGGCGCGAACTTTCTTTCTGTAGAGAAAGCCGCCTTGCGGCTCGGTATATCCGTTCGTGCGGTGCAAAAACGTCTCAAGAAAGGCACCCTTTCAGGTTGCAAGCAAAAGACCTTGAACGGTGAAAGATGGTTCGTCGAAGTTAACAATCTGGACGCGTCCTTGGGCGCGAACCTGATTTGTTTGGACGCGAAACAGAATGAACAGGACGCGAACATAGTCAGTCTGGACGCGAACGAGCACGAAAAGGACGCGAACTTGGGGGAAGAACGAGACGCTTTGGTTATGCAGCTTCAGAACAAATTGGAAGCTGCCAGCTATCGAATCGGCTACCTTGAGGCCCAATTAGACGTAGAACGAAATCAAGTCAAACTCCTGACAGACAGCCAGCACAAACCCTTGTGGTGGCTGCGGAGCTGGCAATGGTTCATAGGAACATCGCGTTAGCCAGCTATGCGCCCCATATGTGGTGCATATCCAAAATGCCCCAAAGCCGCACCGCGCTTGAGTTTCGAAAAAAATCGCGTTACAATCCGTGCGGATCATCAGATCTCAGTGCCATCTGATTTGGTGGCAGTCACGCAGGAGTGTTTTATAGCCCAATAAACAGAAAAGCCCGAACCGCCTGGTCCGAACTCAATCCGTATGAAACTTTCGCAAAGTAATCATACGCAAATAGTTCGGAGAGGTCAACACATCTCAACGAACTAGAAAGAAGCGCTTTTGAGCGCCGTCCAACACGCGTATCGATCACCAATTGCGGCTTTAGAGCCCCAAGACACACGGCAAGAATTCCTGTCGTTGTATCCACGTCGTGAAAGTTTTATCTATAAAACACCAGGTCAA
>PLXC01000107.1 GCA_003151275.1 Candidatus Melainabacteria bacterium | reverse complement strand
CGGCGGAGTTCGAAGCCGAGCAAATCCTCAATTGGGTTCACGCCGGCAATGACCTGATCTATCTCGATCAGTTCTCTTTCAAAATGACCAGACGCTTGCTCGAAAAACTCAGTCTGGACATTGCCGACAGCACCGAGCTTCGGGACGAAGCCGTGCCTGTTGACACCACGAAAGCCGTGTTCGCTCATGTGCCGGGGCTCACTTTGACCACTGACACCGTGGTCACAGGTGGACAGCCAGTCGTGTCCTTTAACGATAAGGCCATCTTTAGCGAACTAAAATATGGCAAAGGCCGAATCCTCATCGGCACGGCTCCCAACTTGTGCGCCAACAGAAGACTTTCCGAACGTAACAATTGGGCCAATTTTCAGTTTCTGGTCAACTGGATGAGCACCGCTACTGGTGACATTATGTTTGACGAACGATGTCATGGATTCAGTGAAAGCGGAAATGTCTTTGTTGTTCTCGGCAGAAGCCCCTGGGGTGCTGTTTTCCTGCAAGTGATGCTGCTTCTGGCGGTTGGCGTTTACAGCTCATCAAAGCGATTTGGAGCAACTTCAGTAGCCATAGATCTGCGCAAGATTTCCAATCTTGAATTTATCAACGGCTTATCAAACGCATATCGGCGCGCGAAAGCAAACAGCGCGATTTACGAGATTACGGGGCAAACTCTTCGCAACCGGCTGTGCAAAATGTTGTCGATTTCCCCGCACGAGCCGACCAGCAAAATTGTCGAAGCTTGGAATCTACGTCTCGAATCGAATCCGGCTAAATTCGCCAATTTACAGGAGACCGTACCGAAATTCTTACAAGATTTTGATCAGGCTCTCGAGCAGAAAGTTATTTCCGACAGTCAATTCAAGGCAATGATTCTCAGCTGCGATAAAATTACTGAGCAGCTCAATGACCAATTTGTAACCCCTCACATAAAAGGCTAAACGGCTGACATGAGTGAAAAAATTTCTCCGGTCTTTCAACGCCTGCGCAAGAGCCTGAGTGAGGTGATTGTCGGACAGGAAATTGTCATAGATCAATTGCTGATCGCACTGTTAGCGGAGGGGCACGTCTTGCTTGAAGGTGTGCCGGGCACCGCAAAAACATTGCTTGTCAAAACGCTAGCAAGCCTCGTCGGAACAGACTTTGGCAGAGTGCAGCTGACGCCGGATATGCTGCCATCAGACATTTTAGGCACTAGCATTTACGATCTGACGACAAAGACTTTCACCATGAAACGAGGTCCGATTTTCACAAGTTTATTGCTGGCCGATGAAATCAATCGCACGCCGCCAAAAACTCAATCAGCGCTCCTCGAAGCGATGGAAGAGCGACAAGTTACTCTCGACGGCAGAACCGAAAAATTGCCCGACCTATTTATGGTCGTGGCCACTCAAAACCCAGTTGAATTCGAAGGTACTTACCCCTTACCAGAAGCGCAGCTGGATCGGTTCATGCTCAAGATCTTGATCGGCTATCCTGGTGCAGAAGCCGAGCGCCTGATGTTGACTAAGTGGCAAGGCGGAGCATACAAGAAACATGCCATTTCTCTTGCTCCGGTCACCACCGCTGAGGAAATATTGGAGTGTCGAACGCAGCTTGAGTCGATAAGAGTTGATGACACCATACTCGGTTATCTTGTCGATTTGGTGCAGAAATCGCGCGGCCTCTCAGACTTGCAACTCGGTGCTAGCCCACGCTCTGCTCTAAGTTGGCTGGCGGCTGCAAAGGCTCACGCCGCGATTGAAGGAAAAGATTTTGTTACTCCCGACAACATCAAGTTTGTCGCCGAACCGGTTTTGCGACATCGCTTGATCCTAACGGCGGAGTCGGAACTTGACGGAGTGACACTTTCACAGGTGATCGGCAATCTGCTCAAACAGATTCCAGTGCCTCGATAGTGAAGTGATAAATTGATAGCCAGCAAACTAACATACATTTTGCTTATCGCAGCCGCGGTATTGTTTTGCGCCGCGAACTGGATTCCACCCCTTAAAACGGCTGCCTATGCGGTAGATGTTGTTATCCTTGTTTTGCTCGTTGTCGATTATCAGCTCACCCTGAGTAAGAAATTTATTTCCGCGAGTAGATTTACTGCCGAAAGACTTTCTATTGGCAGAGAAAACACGGTCGAGTTGCGAATTTACAACGAAGGAGGGATGCCGTTAACCTGTCGGGTGCGTGACGATTATCCACCTTCAATTCACTCAGACGTGCGTGAGTTCGACTTCCAATTGCCGGCTAGTGGCTTCAGCGCCCTCAAATATAACTTGCTGCCAAGGCGGCGGGGCTCGTATGAATTCGGCTTGATTAACGTTCGCTACCTGAGCTTCTTAAAATTGTTCTGGCAAGAGGTGAAATCACCTGCCAGTCAGAAGGTGAAGGTCTATAGCGATTTAAAAAAGCTGCACGACTTATCGATCAAGCTAAGCCACTCATCGGAACTTGGTGAGCTGCACCAGAGAAAACGTGGACAGGGAACAGATTTTTCAAGCCTGAAAGAATACACGGTCGGGGATGACGCTAAAGCGATTGACTGGAAGGCCACGGCCCGACGTGATCGTCCGGTGGTGCGCACTTACGAAGCGGAGCAAGAACAACGACTGCTAGTGCTTATTGACGCAGGTCGGATGATGGCATCGGATTTAGAGGGATTGACTCGATTCGATCATGCCTTGAATTCTGCGCTCTGTTTAGCACTGACCGGACTGACACACAACGATCAAGTTGGCTTTGGAATATTCGCCGACAAGCCACTAATGTATTTGCCACCACGGCGCGGAAAGTCTCATCTAAAGAGCATATTGGAAGCCTCATTTGACATCGAGCCTCGTCTCATCGAACCGGACTATTCTGGGATGCTTTCATATTTTGCTAACGCCCAAAAAGGTCGAGCACTAATTGTAGTGCTCAGTGATCTCACTGATCCGACAGGGTCGCAGGCGCTACTGACGGGATTGGTGAGCATGAGCAAGAGACACCTGCCATTTTGCGTCACTCTGAAAGACAGACAAGTTACCGAAATCGCCAACAGCACTGTCGTGAAACCAGGTGCAACTGGATCGGCCGTTTCTGAGATTGATGTGGAAAAAGCTTATCAACGTGCCGTTGCCATCGACCTGCTTGCGCAACGCGAACTCGCCCTCACAGTATTGCAACGCAGAGGTTGTTTGATTCTCGACTGTCCGCCGCAAGAGCTTAGCAACAAGCTTGTGGACAGCTATATCGAAATTAAAACCAGAGCGAGACTGTAGTCGCGATTAAGCTAGCCCGTTATCGCAGGCGTACTTAACGAGGGCGGTGCGGCTCTTCAGCTTTAGCTTTTTGCGGATGCGAGAGGCATGCAGTTCAACTGTAGATTCGGTTAAAAACAACCTCTGTGCTATTTCGCGATTGGCCAAACCGGAGGCAATCAACTTCAAAACCTCGAGCTCGCGAAGTGAAAGTGGTGGCGAATTTCCCACCGGACGTTTTTCTTCAGTTGATTCTATTTTGCTACGACTAACCAACTCAAGCGTGTTGGTCAGTTGTTGCGTCAGATTGCCAAGCAAATTCATGTTGAACAATTGATCCTTGAGTTGAAGATATTGTTGACTGTGTGCTAACGCCACCGCAGTCTGAGTAGCAGCAACCTCCAACATGTCCAATTCATGCGGTGTCCACTTGCGGGACGGTCCGCTTTCCAAAATTATGATTACACCAAAGCTGATACCATGCGAAGTGATCGGCGCACCGGCCATACTCTTTATTCCATTGTCAGCAAAGTATTCATATTCCTCTTGTGACAATTCATGCGTTCGCTCTAACGCGGCGAGATCTGGAATCGATGCCACTTTGTGCCGGAAGTACGAAACAGCGACGGTTGGAAACTGCCCAGTACGTCCTAATCCGAGCGGCGAAATATCAGGCTCCGCATATTCATGAGTCACCAGGGGTGATGCTGGACCGTCCGTGCGCACTATTAAGCAACGACTCGCGCCAAGTGCACGGCCAAAGCCATCCACCACGGTCTGCAACAGCGTATCGCGATCCAGCGTGGCGTGCAGCTTGCAAATAATTTGACGAACCCAGCGCTCCCAGCTTAACTGCCGAGAAAGATTGTTGGCAAGTTCTTCAGTTTGTGAGCTTTTACCAGCGTCAGCTTCAGACGAAGCAGACTTAGCGTCTTGTTTAGTAGCGCTTGGCACCAACATGATCAGAACGTCGCTCTTCTCACCAGTTTTTGATAGGGAAGAAATGCAGACGTCCACATGGCTTGAGCGACCATCTGATTGACTGACCAAAACAGAGCCTACCGTCGCATTCGCCTTGCTCTTACTCAGTCCGCGCATGGTATCAAGCAACCGTTGTCCATCTGGGATCAGATCGAGAATCGACTGATTAGTGAGATCCTTTCTTGATGTGGACAAGAGTTGCTGACAAGCATCGTTGTATTTTTTTACCCGCCCTAAATTGTCCAGCACAAGCGCGGGAAAACTGGTGTTATTAAAAATGCGCCCTTCAACTTCACGCTGAGATAATGCTTTCGCGCGATCAAGCGCCATCAATAATTCTTCTGAAACGGCTTCCCCAAATTCAAGAAGCTCTTCTGAGAACCCTTGCGGTTCCTTGCAATAGTGCATGGAGACAAACCCAATCACCTTGTCAAACTCCACCAGAGGGAAGGCAATTAGTGATTTGCTGTTGCTATCGCGACCAAACTGCTCTAAGTCTTGATCACGGTTCGGGGCACTCTCAGCCGGAACTACGTCTTTCAAGGGCACCGGTCTTCCTTGCAGAAGTAGCCGATAAATTTCTGAATTGCTTTTGAGTTTGTAGTGATTCGCACTCAACGACTTGAGATCAGCGGCATAGAATTCCGCTGCAACCCTCAGATTAGCCGCTTCAAGAACGTTTTCTGAATCATCAACGAGCATGATCACGCACCGATCCAACCCGAGGTCGGCACCGATCGTGTGAGCCGCGGTGCTCAACATGGTCTTCTCGTCCTTGCTTATTCTGATGGCCCGGCTGACGCGATTAAATAACCTGAGCATGTTTTTTGGCTCAAGATAGACGGCGGCGCTTTTTTCGTACTGAGCGGACATCGGTCTCTCACGATGCTGAACTACTGATCCGTGGCTCTTAGAACCAAGATAGACCAAATCGGCATGTTCGGGAAGAGAATACAGCTTCTCCATATACTGGTTTCCTGCATAAGGCGCCACCGGCTACCACCATACGCAGCAAGTGCTTCAGGGAAAAAAGAATGCCGGTTTGTCAACCTTTCGAAATGTAACGAACCGCTTAACATTTGAACCATACACCTCTTGATCCGCAGTCTTAAAGTTCAGTGGGATCCAACCAAAAATACGGCGCTGAAATTGTTGCGAACCGTTTAGTACTGGATTTTGAGCAGCCAGCCGACTCGAGGCGCTTAATGAGCTTTAATATTGTCAAGAATCCAGATTTAATCATCTTTGCCGGTTATCAAAAGCATGACATCCAGCCGGATGGCCCAACTACGCCTATTTTTTGCCAGTACCATTTGGCAGCCTTTTGTTATAGAATTAATATATCTTCACACACCGGGGGCCCACTGCGATGACGGGAAACTCACCCGTACGAAATTTGAAACGGCAATTTGGCAAACGCCTTGTAGAGGCGGCTTTAAAGTCGCCCACCTTGATCGCGGACATTGAACGAATTCGCAAAGAAGGTGTTCGCATCAGGCTTGTCGATGGGCCTTGCCGCGCCTATTACGACCGAAAGAAACGTACGATCTACATCGGACGCTGGTGCCCACGCAATTACAAGCTGATCAGCATCGCCCATGAATTCGTCCACGCAATCATTAAACCAACCATAGACCCGATCCCAGGTCAGACCGGACGACAGGAGTTTATCGATCGGTGCTTGGAAGAAGAAACCGAAGCAATCGTTCATGAAATCCGTATAGTCAAAGAGCTGATGCAGGCAGGGGTAAATGTCGATCCAAAAGAACTGGAATGGTTGAATCGCTATAAAAGCGGCGGACGGAGAGCCATCCGCAGAGCCTTGCAGAAGACAATCACTTCGACGACTGGCGAAGACTATCCAGAGTATTACGGAAGCTGGTACGACGAAATCGTCCAAACATCGCAAAGACTGCCTTAGTTGCAGCATCAATCGGAGGAGCTCCGGCATCCTTGCCGCCTGGCTAGGTGGAACTAATAAGCGCCGAAAGCCAACTCATTAGATTCATCACTATCGAGCGTAAATGGCTCAGCAGTTAATGCTGCCGCATTAGGGACCATTTGCCTAATTTGCTCGGCGACCTGTTTTGCTTGAGCCATGTGAGAGTGCATGTGCAGGGTCTCAAAATCGATATGCACCTTTGTGCCATCAACTGCCGTAACTGTGCCATGACGAATCAAGCTAGCGGCTTGGTTCAATATTTCATTGGGATTTTTGAGGATTGCTCGACTGTGGCTGTGCGGCAACAAATGGCCCGACGCGTCATAGGCACGGTCTACCCACGCTTCGCCAGCGACCCTGATCCCAGCGCGCTCACCTGCAGCGACTAAGCTGCCACAGGCCGGTCCGATCAAGACAAGCCATCTGTCATATTCAGATACAGCCTTTGCTACAACGGCTGCGGTTCTCGCGTCGCTTGAAATTTGGCGGTATAAAAATCCATGCGGCCTAACTTGGGTAATTTCAAATCCCAGAGTGCGTGCCAATCCAGAAAGAGCGCCAAGCTGAAATAGGATGGTTGCTCTCAATTCAGCTGTGGACAAGTGAATTTCTCGCCGTCCGAAACCCTGTAAGTCTGGATAGCCAATGTGAGCGCCGAGAGACAATCCGTAATAGCGAACTTCCTCTAACGCTGCTTCCATAATGAGCGGATCCCCGGCATGGGCTCCGCAAGCGATATTGGCCGAAGTTACGTACGGAAGAACATCGGATTCGCCTTCCATTTTGTAGGGTCCAAAACCCTCGCCCAAATTCGTATTGATATCAATGCTCTGACTCAGATAAGGTCGGGACGATGCCTGCGATCCAGACGAGGATGTGGAACCTGAAGGTGCCGAGTCTCTATTGCCACGAGTACGTTGTTGTCTGGGTCGACGCATAATTCACCTGATGATTAGAATTTTCAGCCGCTTGAAAGCGGAGAAGGGCTGGAAAGTATTGAATTTTAGCAGGGATTTGAGGAATGGCGGCTTGGAGCATTGCGCACAGATCTGTCAAATCAGCAGCATTCTAGGTTTTCCCCCGTGTACTCCGGCCAATTTGCACTTAGAATGGAGTAACACAATTGCAAACCTTCAGGGAGCACGGTGCAAATAATCCTCAAGCTGCGAATAGCGCTCATTTTGCTTGCCTTTACGGCATTACTCGGCTTGCTAAGCTCACCACCGTCGTTTGCAGGCAAAACTACAGATGCTCCAGCTCTTCGCTCGATTGCATTCGAACACTATTTGAGCGGCGACTCTGATGCCGCTCTCGATTACTATCAAAAAGCAGTTGACACAGCCAGCCGTGATTACGGCGCTGATTCTAGTTACATCGCTCAGCTTTACTACGAAATGGGCACTCTCGCGCTCGACGCCAAGAAGTTCTTAAAGTCCGAAAGTTATCTACAGAAGGCAGTTCAACACAACCCAAACTCGATCATGGCCAGAGTGAAGTTCGCTGAACTCCTCCAACTGCGGGGCAAAAACGACGAAGCCTTGCAGCAAATCCAGGCAGCCTTAGCGAAACATAGCGGTTCACCGGAAGCTCGTGAAGCCCTCGTAGTTTGGTTACAGTCGAACAAGAAGATGGCTCGCGCCATTCATGAATCCTACAACTTGAGTGTGGCAGCAAACGGAGTCATGGTACCGCCGCCAGTGCCTATGCTGCCAAAGCAAGCCGAGCCGACCGTACTCGCAGCGGCAATACCAGCGCCTGTGGTTGTCCTGCCGATCTCACCGAAAAGCCCATTGAAACTGTTTCCTTGGATGACCGAGAAAAAGCCGGAAGCAAAGAAACCAGACGACACCAAGAAAGCTGAAGAAAAGAGAGCGATTGAAGTTAAAAAAACAGAGAAGAAAGCCAGCAAGAAAGAGCCTAGACAGCCTAAGCAAGCTAAAGAGAAGCCGGTTAAAGAGAAACCCGCCAAACATTCCAAGTCAAAGGAATCAAAGCCATCAGCAGAGGCACAAGCTGCCTTGAGAACGACTGCTAAGGCTCTGCCAAAGAAGAAAGACTCAAAGAAAGATGATGGATCGGATCCAGCAGAGAGCGGTGGCAGCGAATCCAAAGCTGACGAAACGGCCGCAGCTCCAGCCGAACCGAGAGCGAAAGCAAAGAAAGAGCCAGCACCAAGAATGGTGCAGATGGCCGTGCCTCAGTTCATTCAACCGAGCAAGAGCAGCAAGCGGTCGCAAACCATGGTGCCTCCACCACCGCCTATGGTGCCAGTCTTCGGCGGACCGATGGGATTCCCGCCCCAGCAGTTCCGTCAACAGCCAGTCAAACAGGCTAAAGCGAAGCCCAAAGAATCTGCGCCTGCGGCCAAAGAGCCTGCTGCAGAAACGAAATCAGCAAGTAGCACCGGAAGCGGTGGCTCTGACGATCCCTCTGAATTCATCCTTGAATGGGCTGGAGCTAAGGATAAAAAGAAGAAGGCTAAATAGATCAGGGGTGCTCAGGGTTGGGTAACTACTGGTGCCACCATTTGAGTAGGCCCATTGCCTGCGGCGAATTTCGTGCCACCGGCGGGTTTGAGATCTGTGAGTTTCTGGCGCTGATCTGGCGTCAGCACTGAGCGAATCGCCAGGAAATCGTTGAGTTGCATATCTTCGACTTTGTCTTGAAGTTGCCGAACTTCCTTTCTTTTTGTTCTCACCTGGTCGTCACCTGCTGACGCTTCGAACATCATGTCGCGAAGCTCCATGCGTTTAGCATTTAGAGTCTTGCGCAACTCGCGAGTCTTTGGACCGAGCTGCTCACGCATACCCTGTATCCTTTGCTTTTGCTCAGGAGTCAAACCGAGTGAGGTAAGGTCCAATGGACGCTTGCCAAACATATTGCCACCGCTCAAAGTGTTTTGGAACCCACGTCGGCCTCCCCCTCCAGCACCAAGTGCGCCACCGGCACCAAGCGGCCCGCCGGCACCAGGTGCGCCACCATCGCCTTGACGGCGGATGCCTCCAGTGAGTGGACCACCATCGCCTTGGCGCAGCCCCATGCGACCGCCGAAGCGACCACCGCCGCCTACCCCAGCACCCAGTCCAGCGCCGGGACCACCGCCTAGACCAACGCCTGAGGCGCCTCCGGGGTTATCCACGCCAGCGCCTCTAAAACCTGCACCTTCGCCATTCAGTTGCTTCCGCCACTTGCGGCGCATCGAACCATCACCTGCGCCTCCGGATTGATCTGAACCCCCAGGTGTTATTTGGGATGAATCGGATGGAACTTCTTGATTTCTATTTGCATTTTGAGCCCTTATTCTGGCTCTGTAACTGGGATCCGGTGGCGGCAGACTGGCGTCGCCTTGGGCGATTAAATATCGCGGAACATCAGTCTGTTGAGTTCGAAAGGTGCCGTAC
The DNA here is from genome assembly GCA_003151275.1 of Candidatus Melainabacteria bacterium. Next base: position 16,165 of record PLXC01000107.1, on the reverse strand, counting down.
GGATGACGCACCAAGCTTCGTGCAGACAAGATGCTCCTAGAATTTTGAGGAACAGAATGACTTGGTGCAGCAAATGCGAGTTGGCTGAAACAAGTTCCCGACGAGGCGATAACCGCGAATGCCACCTGTTTAACGATGGTGGCAGAATTAAAGCTTGATCGCATAGAGCCCATCCTCGTCGGTAGTGATCCCAAGTTCTTCTGTGACGTTTCGTTGATCTGTATCATAGACAGCAACGAGATTGCTATCAGCTCCGCTCTGCCCAATACCCTTTTTACTGGTCTCGCTAGCGATCAATTGACTGTCCGCGCCAGGCTGCTGATTAAGATGAGCGCTTAGTGTCGCATCAACGGGGATGGTATCAGTGCCACCATTATTTGTCCTACTTGCAATTTGTAGATGTGGATTGAATTTCGCGCGCTCTTTTTTGCCACCATTTTCAGCGTCAGGCTTGCCATGTTGATCAGGCAATGGAGAGCCTTTCTTCTTCGAGTCTTCACTGACGCTTTGAATTTTTTCTGAACCAACGATCGGTGCGTGCGGATCATCAATGGCGTTAGAAGCCACTTCTAGGTCTCGCGAAGGAGCACCACCATGTTCCTTCTTAGTAGTTGAAGTATTGACGGTTGAGTTAGAAGCAACTTGATTAGGAACAACATTAGGTCCTGATTTCAAATTACCGATAAAGAGCACCACAGCCGCTGCGGCAGCCACGCCCACAGCGCTCCAAACAAGCGGCTTAGTTATTTGATTCGCAGCTTTAGGTTGAGCGGCAAGAAGTTTTTCAATGTTTGCTGCCACGTCCATTTTCGGAGTGAGTCTCGGTAGCGCCTTGAGCGAATTGGAAATCGCAACAATCTCTACTACTCGATTTTGGCAGGCTGCGCAGCTGGAAATATGCTTATCCGCTTCAACACGCTCGTTCTCACTCAGCTCGCCATCATGATAAGCGCCCAGGAGTGGTTCTAATTGTTTGCAAGTGAGAAAGTTGGACATGATGATCACCTAGGTACTGCGGACATGTTTTGCTGAGAAAAATAAGGCTCCAATAACTCTTTTAATTTAGATCGACCATAGTGCAGCCGAGAGCGCACTGTGCCGATGCTGGTACCGACGATATCGGCTATCTCCTGATAAGAGAACCCTTCAATATCATGTAAAACAACGACGGTTCTTTGATTGTCCGTCAGCTGTTTTAACGAATCTGCGACAATCGCACCTTGCTCACGCAACTCGAGCATTTGAGAAGGATCCGCGTTCGGATCCGCTAATTGCGAGATGATGTTGTAAGCCTCCACCGGGTCTTCATGTTGTTCAGCGGATGATTGAGGATCGAAAGAAAGCAATCGAAAGCCTTTCTTCCGCTGCCGATTACGCAATATGTCCATGCAAAGGTTGTGAGCAATCTTAAAGACCCAGGCGGCAAAAGAAGCTTGCTGGCGAAACTTAGAAATATTGTGATGCACCTTCAAAAACGTATCTTGCACGACCTCTTCAGCCTCCTCAGCATTAGATAGAATTCGAAACGAGGCAGTGAATATCCGGCCTTGATACCGGCGAACAAGAGACTGAAACATGGTCATGTCCCGAGTCTTCCGAAAGTTTTCAATTAGGGCCTCATCAGTAAGGTCCACTGCCTTCCCCCAACCAAATAATTGGTTTCATATACTTCTACGTAGCCTATGCCTAAAAGGTTCAATCTATTTGGTCATTGTGAGAAATTGTTAATGTATCAACTCTTCCCCCGCCACATCCATGCTAAAACTGATTTCGTGCAGATCGTATGTGTATTTGCACAGTCAAGCTATATTTAATCGCTTCGTGGCGTTCAGCTCCTTTCGGTACCGCTTTCATACCGCGCTTCCTGCGACATTTTCTGCATCGCATGCAATTCAAAGAAGTTCAATGACTCGACAATTTCAACTGGCAATCTCCTGTCTAATCATACTTTCTTGCATCCATGCCTCAGTTGCAGGCAATGTGCCCACCGAGATGGAAGGCTTGCTCAACTTCCATGAGGTCCATCCTTTCCTTTATAGAGGTGGCGGGCCAAACGAACAATCTCTGCATAATCTCAAAGACAAGGGCATCAAAACGATTATCGATCTGCGCGCCGCATCTGAAGGAGCGAAGACAGATGAAGTATCGCCAAAGAAAGAGAAAGCGATCGCGTCCGAGTTGGGGATCAAGTACATCAATTTGCCGATGGATTCACACGCCCCGACCAAAAAACAAGTGAACACTGTCATTCACAGCGTCGAAAAAGCCCAAAAGGGAGACGGTCCCGTGTTCATCCACTGCGCACATGGTTCGGACCGCACCGGTTGCATGGTGGGCATATGGCGTGTCACCCATGAGAATTGGGGTTATGACAAAACCTATCAGGAAATGCGCAAATACTTTTTCACGCCAAAATTTACTGCGCTGTCGGGCGCGGTAAAACAATATGCCGATGATCGATCAACGCACACCGGCACCTTGCCTGCGAGAACCGAAAATCACATCATCGATCGCGACGGACCTGACGTTCCGGAAAATTAAGCGATTTGTTTAAAACCGACGACGCGCGAGTTGATTGAGGCATTCGACTGTGTTGAATTTGTTGGAAATTGCAATTCGATTGTTGGGCTCCAATTTCAACGCGTCATTGTAGGCATCGATTGCCGCGCGGTAGCAGGATTCCGAATCCACAAACTGCATAAGCTCCATTTGCAAATCACCAAGTTTCCAGAACGCGTCTGCTCGATCAATGTGATCAGCAGCGCTTCTTAAAGTCAGTCGTTCAGGAGAAAGATCTACGAGGATGCGCTTAATTTTCGCCTGCACTGTCAGCAGATTTGATCGCGGTGCGGCAAGGGTAAGCTCTTCAACCTTTTCTTTAACACGCCAAGCCTTGCGCCTAGTGGTCATGTACAGAACCGGCACCATAATCAAGAAAATAATTATGACTAGAATCAGCGGGCCAAGCGCAATCAGAGAATTAATCATCAACGTCCAGGAACGATAATTGTCCGCGGGCTGGTCGGCGGAGCCAATGCCCCGGCAGCAGTTAGACTTTTGAGTTTATCACCAGCGGTTTTGCTCCACGGATAGAACCTCAGGATTTCCCTCAGGGTTGCCACTACTCGCGGTGTGTCGTAAAAATTCTCGCTTAACTTGACTTGATACCACAATGCTTGCCAATTGTTTGGATCAAGGAAAAGTGCTTTTTCGATGTACTTCTGCGCTTCCGGAAAAAGCCGCTGTTTGTAGAGATGCACAGCGCAATCCACATTCACATTCGGATCCTGCGGAGCCAACAACAAAGCTCGGTCGATTGTCTGTTTGGCTTCGACTTGCTGACCATTGTCCACGTACAACAAACTCCAATCGGCCAAAATTCTGCCTTCAACATCTTGAGCATGCACACTTCGAGCTTTTTCTTGACCTTTAACAAAGTAGTCGTAGGCAGCCTTTGCGTGTTCCGGTCTGTTCAAATCCTTAGCCATGATCCGGCGCAAATTGCCTAATCTGCCTGATAGCCTAGCTTGTTCCTTGACGTCGTGGCTGGTATCAGCGATCATCGTCGCCTTTTGATAAGCCAGCTCCGCAAGGCGATAATCCCGCCGCACGACAAGCTTTTCGTCTCCGGAGTTCAACGCCTGTTCAATCTCCGCACGCAGTTTTACGATTGGATTCGGTTGCAACAACAAGCGATTGAATTTGTAGTCGATAGTGACGATAAAGTTTTGGAAGAACGGATTTCCTAAAATTCCAAGGCGCGAATCTTGAAAGAATCCTCCTTCGCGTCCACCGCTCTTAGCTGCGCTTTTTTGCGCGTCAGTGTTGGACGGGAAAGTGAAACTAACCTTGCGCAGAGCCTGTCCTGCTAATGTCACAGTATCTACAACCACTGTGCCAAGTTGCAACGGTCTGCCATCAAGTCCGGTGCCTTCCGTACTGTGCCTGACATTAGCGGGATCACTGCCCAAATATTTCTGGGCAACATTTGGAGGAATGTGATTGAAAGCGGCGCCTGTGTCCACAAGCAAAATCTGTTCATCTTTACCGTTGAATAATACTTTTACAAATGGCGCTTGTTTCTGCGTAAATGACGCTGCCGCAGCGCGAGCCGGACGTGCGGTCGTGTCAATGTCAGCAAACACGACTGTTGGCTTACTGTAGTCCAAAGTGACCAGGAACTTGCTGATCACATTAGTGCCAATGATCCCGGCGATCGGTTTTCCCATCTGGCGCGATTGCGCACTCAAATCCAAAATGCGAGCCGGAACATCGTTCATCAAAAGATTACCCAGCTCCATACGCTTAATCGAAGAGGAGCGCGCAGTCACCATTCCGGCAATAGCAGCAATGTCATATTGCCCCATCTTAGTCAGATAATGCTCGGCAGCAACGCGACGATCTATGATCGTGTCACTGGCTCCGGTGTCCAGCAAGAAATCCAATTCTTCGGATCCATTAATCCTACCTTTCATCACGATTTCTTTTTGCGAATAATCGAAAGGAACGCTGACTGGCCTGGAAACGCGGTAAGCCGTGCCATTGCTAGGTCTGTTGTACAGGCTATCTTCAATCGGCGTAGTTACATTGACACTGTTTAATTCAAGCTGCGATACCTGTTTGGTATTCGTCAATTGAATTTGCTTGAATGGCACCACCGTTCCCCCAGTGGGACGGTATTCGCTGTATTCAACCGTAACTGCCGCTTTCGTAGGGGCTTTCCCGTCAGCTACAGCACTGTCGATTTCATAAGAACTGGCCACAACCAGATAATTATTTTGATCCAAAAATAAAGTAGTCGGGCTGTAACCATCCCGAGTGATTTCCACGGCGTAAACTGGAATTTGCTTATACTGAGTGCGTCCATTCAGAACAAAGGTGTATCCCTTATCCTGAAATTTGGCGAGCAAAGTTGGTTGCCGCAGCTGCTGCTCGTCCAGCCAAATCAGCTTATCTGGACTGAGGCTGGATATTTCACCGCCGACCGATTGCCAGGCGTTTATGCCATCGTAGGCGGTGCTAGTGGAGACGCGCGTCGTTGCTGCTGCAGCGGATGCGTCAGCGGTTGCACCAGCAGATTCGACGGGGGCGGTTTCGAGATCTATTCTCCATCTGTTGCCTTTTCGCGCGCAGCGATAGACGAGCGTTTGACCGGATTCACTTGAGGTTTGTTTGGCAAAGGTCGTGGAATTGGCTTCCAGTTGAGCAAGCGAATCACGTCCACCGTACGCAGTTAAAGCGCGGTTGACGACGTCATTAACCTTGACTTCGTCCGCGCTCACTTGAGTATCGGCAGCAGGTACTGAAGCCGCTTGCGCAAAGACCCCAGACACTCCCGAGGAGGCTAGCAAACACACAGCTGTGAGCGCTTTGAGCGATTGTTTTATTTTGCTAGAACGGCTTCGGAGCATTTCCCTGGCGCCGGCAGATTGAGTTCGGGCAGCGATTGATTGAGCTGGTGAATTTTCAAACACTGTGAAATCAGTTCCTTTACCTGTGATAGCGGAACTTGATTCGCCCCATCACTCTTTGCCACGTCTGGGTTGGGATGGACTTCCATGAACAGTCCATCACAACCGGCTGCAACAGCCGCTTTGGCAAGAGTTGGCACGAACTGTCTTTGTCCACTGGATACGGTGCCTCCACCGCCTGGCAGCTGAACGCTGTGGGTAGCGTCAAATACTACGGGGAAACCAGTTTCCTGCATCATCGGAATGGAGCGGAAATCAACCACCAGATTATTATAACCAAATGTGGTGCCGCGTTCGGTCAAAAAGATGTTCTTGTTGCCGCACTGCAAAACTTTTCTTACGCTATTGCCCATATCCATCGGCGCTACAAACTGACCTTTCTTGATGTTAACAGCTTTGCCGGTTTTTGCCGCAGCAACGATCAGATCTGTCTGCCTGCACAAAAATGCCGGGATTTGCAAGACGTCCAGCACTAAGCCTGCTTGCTCGCATTGCGCCGGTTCGTGCACATCGCTAAGCAATTCCAGACCCAACTTCGACTTGATTTCAGCGAGCATCTTGAGCCCCTCGCTTAAACCGGGACCGCGAAAGGAGTCAATCGAGGTTCGATTAGCTTTGTCGTAGGACGACTTAAATACAAAAGAAAAACCAAGTTCGCGAGAGATGTCTTGAAGCGCGCGAGCCGTGTTGTAAATCACGTCCCACGATTCAATTACACAAGGACCCGCGATAATAAGAAACGGTTGACCTGGACCAAATTCAATATTGCCTATCTTTACTGTCACCATCATTCCTCCCCAGACAGCGCTATTGTACGGCATTCTTCCAAAGGCATTATTTGATGGATCCAATTGCCAAAGAAACAGCTACCGGAATTACTCTGTGCATATACGCACTCCCAGGCTCGTCTCGCGATGAATTCGTTGGTGTTCACGATGGCAAATTGAAAGTTAAGATCACAGCGAAATCCGTTGAAGGGGCGGCTAACAAGGCGTTACAAAGCTTTCTAGCAGCGCAATTCGGAGTAAGTAAAACTTCTGTGACGATAATAAGAGGTGAACATTGTCGCGACAAGCTGGTCGGCATAATCGGAGACGCTAAGTCCTTGATGCGATGCCTGCAGTCAACACTGGATCGAGAATAGTCCTATCCGAGGAGCGCCGATGCACACTAGTGGGGTCTATGCAGAAAGCTGCCCGATCCGACAGGCGGCTCGAAGGCTGCGTACTTGCGTACTTGTCAGCTCTGACCGAGTAGAGCTTCGCCAGGACCATTTGGCTGCTGCGCACTTAGTGGCGTTTCAAAGGAGTCGACTCCTTTGGCTGCCCAGTTCAGTTTAACGAGGGCCAAGATACTTAACAAGGCGATACACGGTGTGCCCGGCGCGCTGGCTAACCGGCATGACCAAACCAGATTTGATTGCCTCGCCAAGAACTGGTCTGAGAGTGCGAATCTTCTTAAGCTGCCTGATGCCTCCTGCCATTTCAGGCAGAGTCATGCCCAGAGGATTTTTTTCCAGCAACTTCACCACCTTGTTATCCGCCGGACCTTTGTCTACCGGCTTGGCTGGACTCGGTTTTCTTTCAGCTGGGATTGGCTCTAGATCTGACATATTTTCTGTCGGTCGGCTCAGGTGGTCGGATGAACGTAAAGAAATAACAGAATACCGCGCTCCTGAAGAATAGTTACGGTTTGGGCAGGAGTGGGCGAAAGAAATATTGAATTGCTATATATTTTTGAATTCGTAAACGCCCCGCAGGAGTTGTCGAGTGAGTGTAGGTTCGTTTGTTTTCATGCTTCATAGCCACCTTCCCTTTTACAGGAAAGCCGGGATGTGGCCGTTCGGAGAGGAAAGTGTTTATGAGTGTATGGCTGAGAGCTATATCCCTCTTCTGAATGCGATTGGCGACTTATGGGATGAAGGTGTCCCGGCAAAGCTGACAATTGGAATCACTCCGATTTTGGGCGAACAGCTTGCCGATCCGCATCTAAACAAGGGCTTTGACAAGTTTCTTGGCGATCGCATCGAAGCGGCTCAATTGGATGAAGCACGTTACGGACCGCGTGGCGAAACGCCAGATCCAGACTATTTGCATCTTGCACGCTTTTATTTGAATTGGTTTCAACAAGTCCGCACTGACTACCATGACAGATGGAATCGGGACATCATCGGCGGTTTCAAAAAGTATCAAGATCTAGGCGCCATCGAGATCACAACATCGGCCGCGACACACTGTTTTTCACCATTACTCGAAACAGACGAGTCTTTATACGCTCAATTCAAAACCGGCATCGACTCCTACAAGCGTTTGTTTGGTCGCGCTCCTAAAGGCTGCTGGCTACCAGAATGCGCCTACAGACCGGCAACGGGCGACCGACCGGGCGTAGAAAAATGGCTGCACGATCTGGGCTTGGAATATTTCTTTACCGAATCATTTGTCATTAAAGGCGGACAGACCGCCGAGCTGCGCAAAGTATTCGGACCATATGGAACCATTGAATACATTCCAGCACCACCAAGACCAGCCACTGGTCTCGATACATTCGAAGCTTTTTGGTTGAAAGAATATCCGATTGCAGTTTTAGGACGTCATGAAGAGGCCGGCTATCAAGTTTGGTCAGCCGATCACGGATATCCAGGCGACGCAAACTACAGAGAATTTCACAAGAAAGACGACAAGTCCGGATTGCACTACTGGAAGCTCACTTCCAAGACGACGGATTTAGGTGACAAGCAACGCTACAATCCAGAAGCGGCGATGAATCGTATGAGAGAAAATGCGGATCATTATGTTGGCTTTATTCAGCAGACACTGACCGATCAGCTCAAGAAAACCGGTCACCCCGGGCTTGTGATGGTCAGCTTTGACACCGAGTTGTTCGGTCACTGGTGGTTTGAAGGCGTTAATTGGATCAAAGAAGTATTGAAGAAAATGCGCACATACACCGCTGTCACTCCACAGACAGCAAGTGAATATCTTGCCGCCACGCCACCACAAAGAGCGATCGAACTTCCTGAATCATCTTGGGGTTCAGGCGGTCACTGGCAAGTTTGGTTGAACAACGACACCGAATGGATGTGGCCGATCATCAATGACTCTGAAAAAACAATGGTCGCTCTAGTCGAGCAGTATGCAAGCAAGTCCGACGATGTGGTTCAGCGAATTTTGAAGCAAGCCGGTCGAGAATTGTTATTACTCGAATCAAGCGACTGGCCGTTCCTTGTCACTACAGGACAAGCGAAAGTCTATGCAACAGAAAGGTTCAATGAGCATGCCGAGCGCTTCAAAACGCTCACTGAAATGCTCACCAAAAATCAAATTGACGAAGCGAAACTCGCCAGCATCGAAGATATCGACAATTGTTTCCCGACTATTTCACCGAACGACTTCAGGCACTCAGCCGTCGCGGCGTTGAACGCGCCAGCTAAGCGAAGCTAGAGACGCTCGGCATGATATTTTTAATTTTCTTCAGGAGTAAATCAAATCACTCGTGAAGGATCAGGCTAACCTACCTAAGGTTTACGGAGTTAACGGATGACCAGGACCAAAATTATTGCCACGATTGGCCCCGCTTGTAGAAACCCGGTTGTTCTCGAGGCATTAATTCAAGCAGGCATGAGCGTTGCTCGGATCAATTGCTCGCACGCCGACCATGATTCGATTGCCTCCATAGTGGTCGATGTAAGAGAAATTAGTCAGCGTCTGGATCAATCGGTTGGAATTTTGTTAGACCTCTGTGGTCCAAAGCTTCGCACCGGCAAAGTTAAAGGTGGCAAAGTTGATCTGACAACGGGCCAGAAATTCACTCTAACAAGTCGTGAAGTCGAAGGCTCAGAGCACATCGTGAGCACGAACTACGCCAATCTCGCCAAAGAAGTAAAAACATCGGACACGATTCTTTTGCACGATGGCTTGATCGAACTGAAAGTACTGAAAACAACTGATACTGATGTTGAGTGCGAAATTGTAAACGGTAGTTATTTGAAAGATCACCAGGGCATCAACATTCCCGGAGTCCGTCTTTCAATTCCAGCACTGACAGAAAAGGATAAATCGGATCTGGCCTTTGGCTTGAAGTACGATGTTGATTTCGTTGCCCTGTCATTCGTTCGAGATCCACAAGACATTTTGTATTTGCGCGAGTTCATCGGTGAGCACTGGCCGCCGGTTTCAATCATCGCAAAACTGGAAAAGCCAGAAGCTATCGATCACCTTGAAGAAATCATTGACCTCTCAGATGGTGTCATGATTGCTCGCGGCGATCTTGGTGTTGAATTGCCGCCTGAAAAAGTGCCACCAATTCAAAAACGAATTACTCGACGAGCAAATGCAAAAGGCAAACCAGTAATTACTGCGACGCAGATGCTCGAGTCAATGATCCACAATCCTCGCCCGACAAGAGCAGAAGCATCGGACGTGGCCAACGCAATTTACGACGGCACCGATGCCGTCATGCTTTCTGAGGAAAGCGCGATGGGTGACTATCCTGTTGAAGCAGTGCGGATGATGAGACGGATCGCCGCTGCCGCGGAAGGTAGTGTGGACTTCTCAAAATTGCACGAACACGAATTGCCGACATCAGCACACGCGATCGCTCACGCTGCCTGCAATATGGCGGTGGATATGAAAGCACGCGTAATTGCAGCATTCACTAAAACGGGATCGACAGCAAGACTGATTTCCCAATTCAGACCACCAGGTCCAATCATCGCCTTAACACAACATGTGCACGTCTATCGCCAGTTAAGCATTGTTTGGGGAACCACTCCACTCATGCTGACCGAAGTAAGCGATTCTGAATCAACACTTTCAATGGTGGAAGAGACGCTTTTGAAACGGGGAATCGTTTCGCCAAAGGACAACATCATCATCACGGGCGGTTTGCCAATTGCCGCACGTGGAGCCGCCAACTTCGTTAAACTTTCAACGATTTCGCCGAAAGTACCTGCCAGCTATTGGGAGCTCAAAGGCATCTAATTCGGTCTGTTCACAAGTTGTGTGAAGCAACAGACCTCTCTGCATTTGCCAGAGCTGCATCGGGTTGATTGGCAAGCTTATAGCCAGTGGCATGATTTCCCCATTGAAGCACTTGATAATAAGGCATCTTCGTTTCATTGCGATATTGTCGAGGTCCGTAAGGTGACCTGCCGTCATAGTTGTAGGCAGGAGCGTCGACAACCTGATTTCCAAACGACGAATCGCGCACCGTGAAGGTCTGTGTCTTATCGTCATAGCCCGTGATAATATTCGCGTGCCACCAATTTGCGGTCGGTGGTTTATAAACGAACAGCACTGGCGACTCGTTTTTACGCAGGTATTGCTTGATCTTCTCCAGGTCGCCCGGCCGCATCCGACCGTAACTTTGCTGAGAACCTTCTCCGCCAGTGTTGAACAAAACTTCCTTCTTCATTGCTGGCAAGGCTTCCGTTCCGTTCATACCAAATGCAGCTTCATTCATCCATGTCGAACCGGCATATGCTTTGAACTTCAGACGTGAGTCAGGAATAGCTCCGGCTCTAGCTAGGAGCTCTGGTGCATCAGTGTAGTTATTGCCCAATTGAACACTTTTGCTCAAGTTAATGGTCCATTGTTCAGAAAGATCTGTCGGACCTCCAACCTGAGGATGAACAATGCCCTTGGATTTATTCAAAAGAAATTCGGCGATCCCGGTTGCCGACATGTAGAGGCAGGATCCAGCACCGAGCTGATCTGGCGAGGGCAGCATATACCCATTCAGTTGAAATGAATGATCGGTAACCTCATTCTGACTTTCTCCATTCGGAGGTATGGCTGGCGCGCGGTCAGTCGGTGTCGGCGGTCGATCGCCGTCAGTCAATCTTGGCTGTTCGCGTCGGGTCTCCTGGCTCTGTCTGCCGCCTTTCATCAGATCGCTAGCGGGCGCTGCGTGCGCTCTGCCATCACTACTGCGGTAAAGGTAATCACCCGACTCATCTACATAAACGTCGTTGCGAACCTGCACCTTTCCATTTTTAGTACAATTTTCGAAACTATTGCTTCCGTTTTCGCCCTCAGCGACTTTTTTCCAAACTTCCTCTTTAGTTTCGTTTGCGCTCACGCGACGATCGGTGATTGACTGCAGAGAACCGGAATGATCATACTTGAAGTCTCTACTGGCGCCGTTTGGCAAAGATACACGGGAGAGACTCAAATTGTCGTTCAATTCCATCTTTGAGAGGTTTGAACCTTCAACAACAGTTTTTCCGTTAACTTTGTAGCTAACGTAGCCATCCGACGAAACCTGGATGTCCTGGCGTTCTTCCTCTCCATCCGGCTTGCGCTGCCACACCTTGGTACCGGATGTGGTGATATCGGTTACTTTGGACAGTCTTCCGTCTTGATAATCTAGTGCGCGGTAATTCTGATTATCGATACCAACACGTCGAACGATCCAATTTCGATCCGCCTCGACAAATGAACCGTCCGCCTTCTCCATGCGCGAGGAACCATCAGCTTTTATCGTAGTTCTGGACTGGCTTGCTTCGACGATAGAGATCTCGCCATCTAGATTCACCGTGACATTTTTAAGAGCGCCTGGAAAGTCCGGCGAGTCTGACTTCCACGTACCGTCCGGCTGCCTTTGCCAGTTAACTTTATCGCCGTTGTGATTTTGCTGAGAAAGTACGCTCAGTCCCTTAGCGTCGTAATCCGCCTTTAGAACCGTTCCATCGACGCGAGTTGCGGATGTCAGATCGCCAGAAGTGTTTGTAACTGCAAGTGTCCCGTTATGACGACGACACTCCTTCTGAGTGGTGCCGTCGGTATGATAAACAGTCCAGGCATCGCCCTTAGTGCCGGTAGCCTTAATAGAATAGGTACCATCATCACCAATTTTGACTTCACCTTTCCAGGTTCCCATCGGCTGATTGTCTTTGTTGACCCGCGTCCATCCACCTTTCTCAGGCTCATGGATATAGCTTCTGGTCTCGTTCTTGGCTCGTTCGGTTACTTGTATTCGACTTGGTTCGTCGTCTGCGCCTGCGTAAGAAAAACTCATTGTGTTTTTCCCATCTGGACTGGTAATGGATCTGAATCGCCCCTGCTCGTCGAAAGAAAACTTGGAACGACCAGGACCTTCCTCAATTTCAGCTCCGTTGCTGCGAATTATGTATTTCACATTTTCAGCGGAATATCTCAGATTTCCATTTCTTTCGACCCTCAGATTTTGCACTGATTGCAATGGCTGCTCATCACTCGTCCAACGCCCACCATTAGCAGGCGTCCATGAAACGAACTTGCCACCTTCTTTATCAACCAGCTTGACCAGATTTCCGTTTTCGTAAAACGCATTCACCTGGCTGCCATCCGGACGTTTTATTATTTCAGGCTGTCCTTCTTCGTTCCTGGTCATGCGCACACCAAGAGCGGAGACTTCCTCTTCAACGTAGGTACCGTCGGGACGTTGCGTTAGTGCAACGCCGTCGCGCACTACTCTCGAGAACTCACCATGAGCATCGAGCGCCATGGCATCGAAAGGACGTTTGCTTTTGCCTGACTCTAGATAAAACCACCGTCCATCTTCTTTTACGTAGTTGAATTGTCCGCGCGGAGTTGTCGTGACGAGTTTGTTGATCTCGCCATATTCGTCTCGACTAAATTCGCGTGTTTTGTTTTCGTCGGGGTAAGTAATTTTCGAAATTTGGTTTTTTGCATCCACAATCACATTAGGTCCAAACTCGCGCTTGGGAATGCTTTCTTGCCTCTGTACTTCGGCGCTTGCATCGGCGGCACTGGTACGAAGGTCTTTTGGCGGCGCAGGAACATCCTCTCTTAGTGCTAATGGACTTCCTTGCCTGCGAAGCAAATCTTGCCCATTGTCAACGATTGTGAGATTGGTCAGCGTTGGACTGCTGGTGAAATCACCAATCGTCCGAGTACTAAGGGCAATTTCAGCATTTCGATTTCTTACCAACTGCAATCGATCAAAGTCAGCGCCATTGCTCATTGTGGCAGGTACTTGAAATTCACGAGCGGCAAGATTACTTTCTCGGCCGCCGGATTGCGACAATTTGGAGTCAGGTGGAGGAAGTGAAAAATCTGCATTTTCTGTGCGTCCCATGCGGTGTTACCTACAAAATGGAGGGCATTCGAGAATCTAGTAAAGCGATCACAGCAGCGCCAGTTAACGCCCCATATAATCGCACTAAGAGCCGAACGACATGGTCGCTTTCACTGGTTGGGGTCTATCGGATATTACGATCCTAAGTTGGCAGTGTGAATTTTTGGTGTCCTGATCGCAATGCGAAACCAGAATGCCAATTGCCGCACGTGGAGCCGCCAACTTCGTCAAACTCTCCGCTATTTCGCCAAAACTTCCAGCCAGTTATTGGGAACTGAAAGGCATTTAGGATAAAGTTCGCTCTGTGAAATCAAACTGGTCACTTAGATAAAGTGCAGTTGGTTTCGAGACAAAACTCCCTCATTCCCGCCGTATCCGTTCCACCAATTCTCAAGAACATACTGTCCTTTGGCATTCTTGTGCACCACTTGAGCATGGGCGCCACCAAGAGTAATGCAAGCTGCACCACCAAATTTAGCGATCGCATCGTCGAGATCACGTTGACGAATTCCCTGCCCAAGCGAAAACACAGGAAACTCCTTGCCGAATAGTTTCTTGTAGGCAGTTTCTGCCTCCGGAGTGGTTGTACCTCTGTAGTTGCCTTGCAATTTATTGAATACGCCTGCCATTTTCACAAATGCGGTGTTCATGGCATGATTGTAGTAGTCCTGACCGTACAAGGGTCTCAGATCATCAGCATCAAATCTATGTCCTCTCACTGAGCCATTTGTGTACATGGAGGCGAATACTTGACCGATTCGATTAAGCTGTGTTTTTTCAGCCAAATAACGAATCGAATTCATATAACAAGAACCGATCTGTCCTTGATTATTGTATAACTCTGGATTAAAAACTGTCTTCAGCATTTGTTCAGTCGCTTTTTCAATTTCACGATCTGAAAGCGCATGAGCGCCGTTTTTTCGATGCGCCCGATCAGTTTCCAAAGGCTTCACCACTGACGCGAAAAACGCCGCGAGCTTGTCATCGCTCATCGGTTTGATCCCGGTCTTTCCCGGCTCCTGAAAATGATGAATCATTTTATCAACCAAACGTTCTAACGCTTCGGGGTTTTTGTTAAACAAACGTTTGCCTGCCACTTCGACGAAGTGTTCTTTAGCCTCGCTGAGAGCATCGACCGTCAACCAACTGGGACCAAGCAGCTTATCCATGATGCGCGAACCGAGATCGCCGGCACGGTATTTTACGTGACCATCTTCTATGTGCGTATCAAGGTGCTGCTCTTGCCGTCCCTCACTATCTGTGTATTTAAATGTGCCCGAATCGTCTTCGCGCACACTGTTGGAAACAATTGTCTTTCCGTAGCAGGTATTTATTGTGTCTTTATAGCTAGTGAGCTTTGTCGGATCGTCTTTATCATAGCTATACTCGCTGATGCTGCCGTTTCTTTTCTCAACGCGCAGCATGCGCTCGACCTCGATGCCGTCTTTTCCGACAACTTTGTCTGCGATCACACGAGAGCCATCATCACGAAAAATCTCTTTCTCGCCTGGTTGCAGTTGCCGGTGCGAATCCAAGGGAGCGAAGTCAATTTGCTTTGCGGCACGCTTGTCACCACTTGTGGTGGCATCGACGAAACACCCAGCGACGCTGACATCAGATCGACCCTCCGTCTTTACCGGTTGTCGCAGAGTAGATTCGTTTGTCGCAGTGTCACCTTGAAGGGTCCTGGCTGCAGCGTGGGCTTGGGCTCTTTCATCACCACACATCAAAGAATCTACCTGCCGGCGTAGCGGACTTGGCTGATCACCTTTTGACCCAGCCTCGTGTGACTCGGGCGATGCCTCGAGCTTTTTCTTTGCGTTAGCCTCCACTACGTCCGGCAATGCTGCAGTCTCCTTTCACTCATGTGCTATTCAGCTCGAACACAGTTCCTAATCAGTCTGCTTTTTGTGGAATGGATCGGCAAATTGCTCGGGATGGTTTCTAATTGCATCCACAAGCTTTGCCAACTTCGTATTCTGATCTTCAATCGCCGCCTCGCGACCCGCTTTGTCTGAAGTCGGCGGAATCTCTCGGCGCAGGTCCACACCGGCCACGTCAGCACCTCTCTCCGTAATGATTCGATTAACAATCGCTTTTTGTTGAACATCATTGAAAACAGTTTTCGCATCATCAGCATCGAAGGTATGTGTATGGTTGACACTATCAGCACGCAAGTGTTCCATCGGTGTGGCTAAGCTGCCGGCGAACTTCTGGAAATCAGCACTGCCAGGATCGAACTTGCCCTTAAAGTCGTTCAAAGCAGCAGCACCTGCTGTATCACCTGCACTCGTAAGCTTTTGCGATTCAGAGTCGATGTTCTTTTGAATTTCGCTGGCGTGCTCCTTCATATACTTGGCTAATTTCTCAGGTGTAATTGGTGGCTCTATTTCACTCATCCAATTGGCTGGAAAAAATCGGGTCATAGCGCTGCCAGCGATTTCAGGGTGCATACCTCCTTTCGACTGAATTTCCTTTGATGTTGCATTCATCATCTCCAGGGCTTGCTTGTCTAGTCGCGAAAGTTTGCTGGCTGCATCATTTGGATTAGTGTCTAAAGGATCGTCTTTAGTATCGTCTTTCTGATCATCGGGTTTAAGATTGTTTTCGCCACC
>PLXC01000134.1 GCA_003151275.1 Candidatus Melainabacteria bacterium | reverse complement strand
GTGCGGTTACCACCGCACTGACTGCATTGGCGCAGCAACCTGACGCCTCTTCAACCATAACTCGCACTTTGTTTGTCGGACTAGCGATGATCGAATCCATAGCCATATATTGCTTCGTGGTCTCGATGATTCTTATTTTCGCCAATCCGTTTTGGACACACGTGATTGCGCAGACTGCGGGGAAATAGCCAATGCTCATCGATTGGTTCACTGTCGGTGCACAAGCTCTTAATTTCATTGTCCTAATCTGGCTTATGAAGCGCTTCCTTTACAAGCCCATCATTAACTCCATTGAGGCGCGAGAAAAATTGATCGCCCAAGAACTTGCTGACGCCGCCTTGAAAAAAGCTGAGGCAAAAAAGTCTCTCGATCAGTTTCAGGAAAAAAACGAGGAACTGGAAAAGCAGCGGGCAACAATATTGACCAATGCAACAGAAGCGGCAAAAGTTGAAGGTGGCAAGCTTCTTGACGAAGCCCGCCAGGCATCAGATCTTTTGCGAGCGAAGCGGATGGAGAGTTTGAGAAACGAAGCAAGTGATCTAAGTCTGTCAATTGAAAGCAAGGTCCAGCAGGAAGTCCTTGAGATAGCTCGAAAGACCCTCAAGGATCTGTCTAATACTAGTTTGGAAGAGCGTATGTGCGAGGTGTTCGCTAAGCGCCTACGAGAAGTCAATGGTGCGACAAAAGAAACTCTTGGTATGGCACTAAAGAAAGGTAGTGAGCAATCGATAATCCGCAGCGCTTTTGAGCTGCCTGTGAACCAAAAAACAATTTTACAAAATGCTTTGAATGAAATATTTTCCGCTGATGTGCCGTTGCGCTATGAGACAGATCCGAATTTGGTATGTGGAATTGAACTGATTGCAAGCGGACAGAAGGTCGCCTGGAGCATTGATAATTACCTTTCTTGTATGAAAGAAAGCTTGGACGAACTGTTGACCAAACGAGCTCAGTCTAGCTCGGAGTCGGACTCGAAACCAGATCCCAAGCAAAATCCGGCGCAAGATCTGAAAGCTGTATCTGATTCAAACTTGCTTCAGAAGCCGGTTGCAGAGAAGGTGCCCGAGGGCACTCAATGAGAGAAGATCCTGAAAACTTGGAAAGTATTTTTGATACCACGTTTGCCAGTATCAACGCCGTTCGTCAGACATTGACACCGCAGTTGATACTGCGCGAAGTTGGCACCATATCCGAAGTCTCCACCGGCATCGCCAAAGTACGCGGTCTTCCCAATGTAGCCTTCGATGAGTTGATAAAATTTCCTGATGGTCTCTTGGGCATCGCCTTTGATGTGGATGAGGATGAAATAGGTGTCGTTTTACTCGGTGAATATTGGAATCTGCGCGCTGGCGATCAGGTAGAACGCACAGGTCGTGTGACAGATGTGGCAGTGGGAGATGAATTGTTAGGACGAGTGATCGATCCACTGGGCAATCCTCTCGATGGCAAAGGGGCAGTAAACGCAAAAAAACGGCTTCCTATCGAACGCCCAGCGGCAGCCATTATGGATCGTGCACCGGTTACGATGCCCCTGCAAACTGGCTTAAAAGTAATTGATACGCTAATTCCCGTTGGGCGAGGACAACGTGAGCTAATTTTGGGAGATAGACAAACAGGCAAGAGTGCCATTGCCATCGATACCATCCTCAATCAGCGAGATGAAAATGTCGTCTGCATTTATTGCGCTATTGGTCAGCGCGCTTCAGCTGTGGCTAAAGTCGTAGCCAACTTGCAAGAGAAAGGTGCAATGGACTATACCGTGGTGGTGGTCACAGAAGGTGACGCTCCTCCGGGGCTAGCTTTCATCGCTCCCTATGCCGCAACCAGCATCGCAGAGCATTTTATGGAAAATGGGCGAGATGTTCTGATAGTTTACGACGACCTGACGCAACATGCCCGCGCCTATCGAGAACTTTCTCTGCTGCTTCGTCGACCGCCTGGACGGGAAGCGTTTCCAGGTGACATCTTTTACATCCATTCGCGCCTGCTCGAACGAGCGACTCACCTGTGTGCAGAGCTTGGCAACGGGTCCTTAACCGCCCTGCCGATTATCGAAACAGAAGCCCAAGATATTTCCGCTTATATTCCGACCAATCTGATTTCTATTACAGATGGACAAATTTACCTGTCTCCATACCTGTTTGAGTTGGGTATGCTGCCAGCAGTAAATGTTGCAAAGTCAGTCTCACGTGTTGGAGGCAAAGCTCAATTAGCCGCTTTTAGAGCTGCTGCGGGTGATCTTAAGCTTGCTTATGCGCAGTTTGAAGAACTTGAGACTTTTTCCAGGTTTGGTGCGCGCCTCGATGAAAGCACGCGCAAAGTAATAGATCACGGACAGAGAATTCGCGCATGTTTAAAGCAGCCTGAATTTGACCCAATGTCAGTGCCAGAGCAAATTGCATTATTGTTAGCCCTGACCGCTGGACTGTTCGATTCTGTGCCATTGGAAAAGATGAAAGAGGCAGAGCTTGCTGTTCGTGAGGCCTCGTCCAACATGCAAACGGACATCTGCAAGAGACTGCAAACTTCTCCTGAATTGAGTGATGAAGATAGAAAGGGGATCACGGAATTAATACGTCAAGCCCTTACTCGCTTCACGTTGCCAACTCGGGTCGAGTCACAAGTTAAAAATACTAAGACAATAGTTTCCGATACCAATGGTGATACTAGTCTTGCGTCCAATCGCGATCAGGCCGTCAGCACAGAGCCAAGTCAACAAAGCAATGCGAAGTCAAATCTGCGGGTAGAAACAAAACCAGAGCCAAGACTGGACGGTAAAAAATGAGCAACACAACGGTCAGCTTGCGCCGAAAAATTGAAAGTGCTGGAGAACTTCAATCCGTTGTCCGAACAATGAAAGCTGTAGCCGCCTCCAGCGTAGGACAATATGAGAGGTCCGTCGCTGCGCTCACCGATTATTTTCGCATCGTGGAACTGGGACTGCATGTGTGTCTTTCTAGGCTCCCACCGACGCCGGCTCCTGATACTACACAAATTCAACCAAAGAAAAGTGCTGGCCAAGTTGGCGTGATCGTATTTGGCTCAGACCAAGGCTTGGTTGGTCAGTTTAATGACGTGGTGGCTGATTATGCGGTCAATGCACTGGCGTCTATGCCGAGAAGAACAGAGATCTGGGCAGTTGGAGCTCGTGTGCATGCACGCCTACTGGATTCAGGTATTTCGCCAAAAGGAATGTTTGCAGTGCCTAGTTCAGCCACGACTATCAGTCCGCTTGTCGGACAGATTCTCATAGACTACGAAGCACGCCTTAAGCAGGTTGCACTTAGCGAATTACACCTGTTCTATAACCACCCAACGGCAGGATCCACATACGAGCCAATCACAAAGCAGATTCTACCCTTGGACCAAAATTGGCGAGACAGGTTGACTGCGCTTAGTTGGCCAACAAGAACAGTTCCTGACGTTATAGGTGAAGGCACTACGACTTTAGAAGCACTCGTTCGGGAATATCTTTTCGTTTCAATTTTTCAGGCGTGCTCTGAATCACTGGCCAGTGAAAACTCCAGTCGACTAGCTGCAATGCAGCGCGCCGACACAAACATCGACAATTTGCTTGAGGGTCTCAACTGCAAATTTCATCGTTTAAGGCAAGGCATGATCGACGAGGAACTGTTTGATGTCGTCTCCGGTTTCGAATCACTGAGCGGAAAAAAGTGATTCGGTGATCCAGTCTTGCGCCTCAGTTGCGTGGCTTTTATCGTACGCTTTTACTTGGGGATGAACGAATACTCTCACTGCGCCTATTAGCCAGTGCTGCCATTCGTGAGCTGTTATGACGGCGATACGCTCCACTTTCTGCTGATGCTCCTTAATGAACGCGGCATGCTTTTCAAACGCGTCAATATTGCTCCAGCCGTTAAATCCGGAAGCATCGATCAGCAGTCTGATCTGTCCGTGCTCTTTGATCATCGTGTCGATTTGTGGCGCTATCTGGCGGAAGTCCTCAGCTTCCAATTTTTCAGGCACAACTATCTTTATGACGTTTGCTAAGATTAGTTCTGTGTGGATCATGCAACAATCTCCTTGTGTGATGGATTGATAAAGTTCGTAGTTACAATTTTCTGATCTTTGAGGATGAAACACTTTTGCTGTCCTGCGTTAAGTTCGAAGATATTATCTTTGAATCCGATTTTCACTGGCAATGCGCTGCTATGTAATGCTGTGATTTTCATAGTCTCGTGAGTGATTTCGAATTGCAGTGATTGTCCCCTATACCGCAAGCTGAAAGAAAGGCGAGTTAGAGCGCTCGGAAGTTGAGGGCTTAGCCACAGTGTGTCCTTGCGAACAACTATGCCAGTGTAGCAACGCTGAAAAATGTCAAGCGTCCCACCCATCGCTCCCATATGTATGCCCTGGCGCGCGGAGTCGCGATGTATGTCGCCATAGTCACTGCTTAAAGCTTCCAGCAATACAGGCCATGAATGTTGTTCATGAATCTCCGAATCTTGCCTGAGCGGCGCACTGTTCGAATTTGCTCCGGCTAGCAAGTTCCACGAACGAAGTCTATCTGACCTCGACAAAACCCATACATGAGCCAGCCGACTCAATGTTGAGGCATTGGCAGTTATAGGTAAGTAATACTCGATGTTTTTTCTGATGTCTGCAGATTCGAACGTGTAGCTTAGCCTGTCGAAAAGTTCTTTCAACTCTTCGGCAGAAAAGACATAAAAGAGTAACAGTACGTCAGCTTGCTTACATACCTTGTATCCATTCGGTGTGCCATTCTCCTGGTCCAACACACGCTTTAAAATGTCCATGTCTAAAGTGCCATCCTCAAGACGAGGAAAGTCACTCAACTTTTCAAAGCCTTCAAATTGATTGATTATGCCGTCGTTTAGCGGCACAAACATTTTTCGACTGACTTCATCCCAATGAGTGATCTCATCGGCAGTGATCTTCAATCTCTCAAATAGCTGGTTTCGATGGTCACCTGGCATGATGTCCATTAGTTCCAGCGCAGCACTTAACGTCCAAACAGCCATGATGTTCGTATAGGCATTATTATCGATGCCAAATTTTTCAGCTCCAGGATAGGCGGTATGAAATTCATCAGGTCCTACCACGCCAAGTATTTCGTATCGACCGCTAGTCGAATTGTGCTTGGCTGAACTGGCGAAAAATCGCGCAATTTCAAACATCATCTCTGCACCATAATCGTTCATGAATTCAAGATCAGCTGTCACCTGATAATATTGCCAAACATCGTACGCTATCGCTGCATTCACATGGATCTCCATTGCAGAGTTTTCTTGACACCACGTTTGTTTTTTTGAATTCCAATCGAATGTTGGTGTTTCATCTCTGCCATCACTACCGCTTTGCCATGGGAATCGTGCCCCACTTACTCCTGTAAGTTTGGCAAATTCACGGGCGGCATCAAGACGGCGATATCGATACTTGAGAAGCGCTGCAGAGATAGAAGGCATGCGCAGATTGATAAACGGGAAAACAAAGAGTGCATCCCAGAAAACATGCCCCTGATATCCTTCGCCTGTCCATCCTCTGGCAGGCAGGCCGACGTCCAAGTCAATGGTGTTGGGTGATGCAGTTTGCAAGATATGAAAGGCACTTAAGTGAAGCAGAAGCGATGGTGCCGTTTTGGAATGAGCTTCAGTAGTGTCAACAAAAAGATCGAATTGGCACCACAAATGACGCCAACTTTCAGACTGTTCAGCCACAAGTGAATTAAAGTCGGGAGAATCAGCCACAGCCTTTCTAGCCGATTGGACAGGTTCAGAAATCCCGCGGTCTCTGGAGGTGTAAAGTGCCACGACTTTTTGTAGAGTAATCTCGACACCTTCTGCGGCATCAATTTTTGCTTCTTGGGCGACATAACCGGGCTCAACTATTTGCAAACTATTACACTCAATTTCTCGCCCATCTTTGAAAAAGATGTTTCTAGCGGCTTCGGCTATCATCAGACGAGATTGCTTGGTCATAACTTCTAGACATAACATGCCAGCGCTGGAAGTTCCTTGAAGATAATCAAAATGCTTTTCATCTTCGGTTTGCACCATTTGTTCGCTGTTATTTGTCACTGTCCCGTCAATGGCGCTGCGGACGGTTAAATCCCCGGACCAGTTGTGCGCGGTCCACGACATTTCGAGGCCTGCTAAGTGCCGATGGCGCATGTGTACGAAGGAGCGCTGACTAACAGTCGTTTCGTACCCTTCTTCGCTGCGGAATCTGAATTCTCTGTGTAATAGTCCTTGACGAAGATCGAGCCGTTGTTGAAAATTGAGTATTTGAACTTCTCTTAAATCGAACCACTTCCCGCTGTTTATTTTGAAACCAACTGCTAGCCAATTCGGTAAATTTACTAATTGCTCTTGTTCCAGTTGTTTGTCCAAATTGCTGAATTTGACTCTATTATAACCACCTGCCAAGTAGGTTCCTGGATAATGGACTCCATCATCATGCGACTCTGGTGCAGCCCCTCTAGTACAGAAATATCCGTTGCCGAGTGCACATAGCGATTCGCGCTGCTGCTCCGATTCTGGTGAGAAGGTGTCATATGTCATGATCCAGTTTTCATCAGTAACCTTTAACTCCGCCAGCACCATTCCTGGTGCAGAACTAACCGCGCCAGCGATTGTTACTTCAGCAAGGTCGGCAACAACAACGTCAGCGCCGTGTTTTTTAAGCAGATCAACATTGCCAGTTCGAGCAACGCCGATAACCAGTCCAAATTCTCCACGATGCCCAGCCTCCACGCCTGCCGCTGCATCTTCGATTACCACTGTGTGCACTGGAGAAACTCCTAGTTGCCTGGCAGCTTCCAGAAAGGAGTCGGGATAAGGTTTTCCTTGCAATCTCAGATGCTCGGCATCGATGCCATCAACTTTTGCATCGAATATATGAGCCAGGTTAGCAGTCTGCAAGATTTCCGCTCCATTCTTGCTTGCCGTGACAATGGCAGTTTTAATGCCAGCTAGTTTCAATGAACGGATTAAAGCTACAGTAGTTTCGTAAACCTCGACTCCGCGAGAATGCAGCAGGGTAAGAAATCTGGCATCTTTCAATTTGCCAACTGCGCAAACACTATGTAGACCAGGAGAATCTTCGGAAGAGCCCTCCATCAATTCGATCTGTCTTGATAGCAGAAAACTCCTAATTCCGTCTTCGCGTGCTTTGCCATCGACGTACTGTAAGTAGTCACCTTCAGAAAAGGGCTTGAAATCTGCACCGGTTTGCTCTTTCAGCAATTGATCGAAGACCTCTTTCCATGCAATTGTGTGAATCGTTGCGGTTTTGGTGACGACACCATCCATATCAAAGAGAACTGCCTGAAATTTGAAGGGCGAGATCTCAACTGATTCCACGTGCGACACCCAAGCTCTTGCCATACAGTTTCAAACCACGAGCACTATTTCTTTTTGGCGCCTTTTTCTGAATCTGAGAGAAGCTTGAGAGCAAAATCGTGACTATCTTTCATATCGATCATTTGCATCGTCATACTACTGACCTGATTTTCTAGATCGACAATTTTTGACTTCAACTGCTCGATTTCAATTTTGGTTGCCGGCTGCATTCGATGTGAAATAAAAGCTTGCACAATGTCATTGATTGGTCTCTTGAGCACCACAGCTAGCACTACCGCCCAAAATCCAGTGACTGCGATTATGCCTTCCACAACTTCATCCCCCCATCGAGTGAACTAATTATATACGGATACTCAAAGCAAGACCAATTTGCCGGCAACCATGAGCAGCATGCTAACCCAGCAGGCAACTTTGGGCATCTTGGGAGTAAAGCCCATGCGGTATGGGCATATAGAGATTCGTTCGGACTAAAAGGAGCGGTTATCTATGGAAGGCGGTATCGCCATATTAGGCTTCTGGCTTTTTATTATCTCACTGGTCATGAAAAAACCGCTTATGTCGTTCATTGAAAAATCAAAAGCAGGCGGTGCCAACAATGCACAGTTGATGCAGCGATTGCAGCAGCTTGAGTCTCTCTCTCAAACAATGGCCAAAGATCTTTTGGAGATTAAACAGCTACTTCAGGCGCAATCGACTGATGGTGAACTCTTGAAGTTGAAGGACAGTCTTGAGGATGAGCAAGATGAGCACACCTTGCCCCTAATTGATGGTAGTTCGGCGAACTTAGGCACTGTTATAGATAAAAACACAGTCCGGTTCGAGCGCTTGTTGCCCGGATCCGTCGAGCAGGTTTGGCAATATCTTTCGCAGCCCGATCGCATTTCCGAATGGCTTGCCACGGCGAATTTAGAGCCTCGGGTTGGTGGTCGAGTTGAACTTAACTTTGACACGGAGGAGATGCCTGAGCGAAAGGTGAATGGCGCCAGGATTCGCGGCTTGGTCAGTCGTTTCGAGGCACCACATACGCTCGCTTATTCGTGGATTGATACTCAAACCGCATTAGAGTCCAATGTCTTATTTGAATTGACTGCACAAGGCGATGAAACGATGCTTGTGCTCACGCACTCTCGTTTGCCGGAAGACCGCATGCACGAAGTTATGGCGGGCTGGCACACTCATCTTGAAGTGCTGATCGCTCGTTTGAAAGATTTAGTTCCGCCCGATTTTGCAAAGACTTTCCAGCAGTTGCTGCCAATCTATTCGGCGATGGTGGTTACAGTTGTAGTCTCTGCCGCACCGGCGAGCGCTGCAATAAACAATGAAAGCTTTCACACAATACAGACAGAGCGCACACACCTTCTGACAAAATACGACAATCATTGGCGAGACGCAGATGAACTTGAGCGCGAAATTGTTCGCCTCAAGCATGTGAATTCGCCAGATGAAAGTCAAACTATTGATCGTTTGGACAAGCAGTTAAAGGACGAATACAGAGATTTGCACCAGATCGAACTCGACATTCGCGAGCTGGATAAGGCTGCAATGTAGATAGCAGACGAGCCGACAAGGTTCAAGTCATGACCTTTTGTAGCAGGTTGGTTTGTCTTATGCGTTCTTCGGAATGTCCATGTGCTTTAATCATATGCGAGCAATATAAACAGGGTTTGGCTGTATAAACTGGACTTGAACTTGGCAGGCATTTGGAAGGTATTTGGATGGTTGAGTGGATAAAGGAAACTGTTTGGTGGCACATTTATCCACTTGGTTTTTTCAATGCGGAAAAAAAGTGTTTGCCCGCAGATGCAGCACCTGAACCAAGACTGCGTTCATTCGAACCCTGGCTGAAATATTTGATTGATCTTGGCTGCAACGGAATTTTATTGGCGCCATTGTTTTCATCTGATTCGCACGGTTATGACACCACTGATTTCTATAACCTCGATTCTCGATTGGGAACCAATGCGGATCTGATTTGGTTTATAGAGATTTGTCGGGAACATAATGTGCGGATCGTATTTGACGGAGTCTTTAATCATGTCGGGAGGAGCTTTGGACCGTTTCAAGATGTGAAATGGCATCGTCAGGCATCGCGCTATGCGTCGTGGTTTTTGATCGATTGGTCGAATACACATAATGAGGATGGATTTGCCTACGCTAATTTCGAAGGACACCACAGACTAGTTAAATTGAATCACCACAATCCTGAGGTGGTAGATTACGTCGTCAATGTAATGTGTCATTGGCTAAGTTTCGGCATCGATGGCTGGAGGTTGGACGCTGCCTATGCGGTGCCTTCGTCATTTTGGCAACAGGTTTTGGATCGGGTTAGACAGAAGTTTCCGGATGCATGGTTTCTCGGTGAAGTAATCCACGGCGATTACAGCAACGCAGTTCGTCAAGGGCATCTTGATTCGGTCACTCAGTATGAACTTTGGAAAGCGATTTGGAGCGCATTGAATGATCGTAATTTTTTCGAGCTGTCGCATGCGTTGAATCGGAACAATGACTTTAACGCGGTATTTCTCCCAAACATATTTATCGGCAATCACGACGTCACCCGCATAGCCACAGAATTGAAAAACGAGAGGCATGTTGAACTGGCGCTCGCAGTGCTTTGCACGATACCAGGCACGCCTTCGATTTATTATGGCGATGAACAAGCATTCAAAGGTAGAAAAGAAAAGAGATTTGGTGGTGACGACGCCATAAGACCCGCGTTCCCATCAGATCCAAATCAACTGCAAGGAAACCCAGCTTCATACGATAAGCATCGAGAATTACTCTGGTTGCGCAGAAATAACTCTTGGATTGCTTCTGCTCGAATCAAAGTTTTGACCTTGAATAATCAAACGCTAGTTTACGAAACCACCCACGGTGCCGATAAAATAGTGGTGGCATTGAACACCGGTGACACACCTTTTGTTGTTCCATCTTCGTCTAACCTATCACCACTCGCAGCTGGTCATGGAACGTCCAGTGAAAGTGGATGGATAGTGCAGCCACACAGTTGGGCGATTCTGCGTCAGTCTGAGCCAGTCTGCTCTCTAGTTTATTGAAGTACTTTTGAAAATGGCAGACTTGGTTTTCGACCCCTGTATCTGTTCCATTTGCTGCTGCCGCTCGCTCTAAGAACAGCTTGAATAGCCAGTCTCGGATGGCAGTATGATTAGAATCCGCTAATCAGAAGCCTGGCGTGCCTTATCAGCCTACAATATTGCTAGCCTTGTTGCATTTGGCTGCCATTTTGATTCTAAATTTTGATCGGCACCGTCCAACCAAGTTGGCGGATGGCCTCAATGACTTGCATGCGACCGCGTAGACAGTAGCTCATCACGATCATTGATTGGTCGAGATTGAGCACTCCGTCCCGAATGCCTTGACGCAAGGACTCTGCTGCTTGCATGATTTGTTTTTCTTCGGCTTGATCAAAAACTTTGGCGTCAGGATCTTTCAGTTCGTTGGCTATTACATTAGGTCGATCACCGATTGCCACCAGCTGCGATACCGGCACACCAGCTAAGACGCCGGCAAGGCGAAGGAATTCGTCCTGAGTGATATCTCTTTGGTGCTTAGTATCAGGGCTGGTTTCGCGCGCGACGCACTTGTCGTACGAATCGCCTGCCGTATGCATATGAGCTAAGGCACGAATGGCCGCTTCCTTGGTCATGATACTGCAAGCAACGAGCTTCTGCAGTTCCAATCCAGCATTTAATTTGGCTTCGGTGATCCATTCGAAATCCAAAAGTATTTCGCCAACCCTTTGGTCGCCTTGCACTGACATTTCGAGCGCAGTTAACAGATCGCTTGTCGAAATGATTCCAGACTCTACTAGCAGTTCACCTATCCTGAGCTCTGGTCCTCTCTTTTGAGTAGAGGCACGGTTGCTCAAATTGTGTTCTACCATTTTGATTCTGTCGCGCAGCGAGCACAGTTGAGAGATCGCATGTTCTCTACTCAGTTGTCCATTTCTGATCTTAGTTTGAATGTCGAGCGTACTTAAAAGTAGGGGCCGCGATAGAGCGTTCGTCAATACCAAGACTCGTCCCAGAGGCAGCATGCTGGATTGACTTGTGGCCAAGGCTTTGGTCAATTTAAGCCCGTCAACCAATTTTGAAGCCTGCAGTAATTCGCCCAGCGTGCTGCTTTTGACCTCGTTGTCCCGAGACCAACGAACCTGCTTTAGACCCGCATGAAGGGTGATACCTTGATTCTTGACGATTTGAATAGCATCGACGATCTGATCTTCGCTTGCCAGCCCGTCTTTCAACATGGACTGAGCTTGCACTGCTGTTCGCAAGATTCGGTCAGAAATCTCTCCTGACATAACAAGCACACTACCAACCGGGAGGTCGGTAGTTCGATTCAGTTGAAGAAGCTCCTCAAGTTGGTCGCTTTTAAGCAGTTCCATTTTCTTGAGGAGCGGACCAATACGGAAATCGGTCAGAACTTGTTGCATGGATTCGTTCCGGGCAGTTCGGAGATACTACCTTTACATACCACAAGCGCAGTGGCTTCCACCGTTGCCTGGTTCATTTTCGAATAATTTTTGGGTATGGGATTCACGATGTCTAATGGCATTCTCAGGTTTAGACGGGGTTTGAGAACGAGAGATGTCACTTAAATACCATCACTTATTTCTATATATGTAGATCGGACCCGGCTGTTTCCTGTGTGGCAATCTTCTTTACTTTTTATTGACATTGATTCCGACCTGCCATATAACGGTGTTATGTCAAATTTGCTCGGTTCTAATTTCGCTGCTGCTTCCAACCTAGGGCTAACGCTTCTAGGCGGACTACTACTGCGCGGACCTACATAGAACAGAGCATCAACTTAAGACACCAATTCTCAAGGCTCTGTTTTTAACAGAGCCTTTTTATTTATCCAATCCCGAGGTGAGCATCACAATGAAAGCGGAACACAAACAAGATCGGCACGTGAAAATCTTCGATACAACCTTGCGAGACGGTCAACAATGCCCGGGGGCGGGCATGAGTTTCGAACATAACCTCGAATATGCGCGCCTTGCTTGTGAACTTCGGGTCGACGTGCTGGAAGCAGGATTTCCCTCTGCAAGCACAATGGACTTCGAAATTGTTCGCACAATTTGCGAAGAAGTCGCCACTATGGAGTATAAGCCGACGATTGCTGGACTTTGTCAGCTTCGTGAAGAGCAAGTGATTAGAACGATTGAGTCGTTGCAGCCATTGGTTGCTTTTGGAAAAGCTCGTTTGCATACGTATGTTCCTGTAGATCCCGAATTGATGCCAGCCTCGCTCGGAAAACTTGCCGAAAATAAGAGTCAGATAATTGCCGACCTTTACCGTTTGACAAAAATGGCTGTCGAGGCAGGGATGGAAGTGCAATTCAGTCCGGAAGGCTATTCGCGGATGAAGGCAAATTTCGATTTCACAACTGAGTTAATTCGAGCCGCAATTCAGGCTGGCGCCACAGTAATAAATTGTCCGGACACGATTGGCGGTGCATCAGTATTTGAAGGCGAAGAATATTTCGTCAAAAAAATGAGTCAGCATGCGGCAATCATGCGATCTGAGTTCCCAGAGCGGAACGTGATCTGGTCCGTTCATTGCCACAATGACTTCGGCTTGGCCGTCCAAAACTCGTTAAACGGCGTTATCGATGGTCCTGCTACTCAAATCGAGGGTTGCATCAACGGCATCGGCGAACGTGCTGGAAATGCCGCTCTTGAGCAGTGCATCATGATCATCAAACACTTTAGTGAGTGCTCTGACAAGGAAAATCCGTTCTACACAACAGTGGCGGCGGAAAAATTGCAAGTCATTTCGGATTTCGTCAGTCAGCATATGTTGCCGCGCCAACCGCACTGGCCAGTCAGTGGGGATAATGCTGCTAAGCATTCATCAGGCGGTCACACGAATGCCATTTTGAAGAATCCAATGGCCTACCAACCATTCGATCCAAAAGAGATCGGCAAGAAGATTTCATTCCTTTTTGGTCCATTGAGTGGCGGCAATCATGCCAAGTCGATTATCGAAGCGTTCGGATACATTTGCGAAGAGTCTGAAAAGGCAGAGATTGCGCAGTACATCAAAAACCAATTCCCGTTACGACGCAAAGGCATTACGGATGATGAATTGATGCAAGGCTATACGCAGTTCAGGCAGCCAATGCACATCGATTCGATTGAATATTCTAAGCAATCAGACCGTTCACAAGTGAAATTGCACGGCAGATTCTTTTCGGAAGTTGGCACGATTGAAGAAGACAACACCGGCCGTGATTCGGCTCTTGCAGCTGTGAAAAATGCCATTGAAAAACGGTTTGGCAAGTTCCAAATTCTCAGCCATCGAAGCCACTCAGATTCGGCAGGGATCGACGCTTGCAGCATTTCTGAGATTTATATAGTGGACGAAAATGAGCGGCAGTTCAAAGGAAATGGCACTGACCACGACATCGAAATTTCTGCGATCAAGGCATTAATTGATGCTGTAAACAGAGCTTATGTGTACAGACATTTCTCGGCTAAGCCCGACTCTGTCAATGTTGTAGGCGTTAAAGAAGCCCCAGTCAAGCCGCTTTCCGTTGCCTAGTGTAACGAGAGTAAGTTGAATCTTGGACAAGGGGTTGACGGATTTGAGCAGTCAGCTATGCTAGTGAAGTCGAGCAGCTTGCTGCATAGACTATCCTCGGATAAACGAAGCGCGAGATTAAGCGCTCCCGTTCCATTCCACTTTTACAGTTTTGGATGACGTGAACAACAATTCTTTCCTAGTAGTCGGTATTAACGTCCTAGTGCTAATTATGCGCTATCGGTGCGGGCCGCCTGCTTAAGCAGACACTGAACAATGCCCCGCACCTTACTCAGGTAGCGGGGCTTTTCTTTTAGGAGTTTTTTCGGAGAACGTATGCTCAGCGACACAATAAAAAAAGGAATCAGTCGGGCTCCAGCTCGTGCCATGTTGAAGGCAACTGGATTGACCGATGAGGACTTGCGGAAGCCGCTAGTCGCGATTGCAAATACCTGGACCGAAGCGGGTCCGTGCAACTACGGGTTGCGCACCCTCGCGGAGAAAGTCAAAGAAGGCGTGCGTAAGGCTGGTGGCACCCCAATCG
Organism: Candidatus Melainabacteria bacterium; assembly: GCA_003151275.1. Next base: position 24,693 of record PLXC01000134.1, on the reverse strand, counting down.
AATTTAATACGATCGTTGTATCTGATGGAATTTCAATGGGCACAGAGGGCATGAAAGCCTCTCTGGTGTCTCGCGAAGTGATCGCGGATTCAATCGAACTCGCTGTTCGCGGACACATGTTTGACGCTGTGGTGGCATTGACCGGTTGCGATAAGACAACACCCGGAGCGGTCATGGCCCTTGCTCGGTTGGATATACCATCGTTGGTATTGTATGGCGGCTCAATCATGCCAGGACAATTTCACGGCAAAGATGTGACTATCCAGGAGGTTTTCGAAGGCGTCGGATCTTGCGTCGCTGGTTTGATGAGTGAGGCTGATTTGACCGAGTTGGAGAATCAAGCTTGCCCTGGTGCTGGTTCATGTGGCGGACAATTTACCGCCAACACAATGTCGACTGCAATCGCTTTCCTTGGCATGTCGCCTATGGGCGCCAATGACATTCCTGCACTTGATCCCCGCAAGTTAGACGCTGCGGTTCGATGCGGCGAGTTGATCATGCAGATCTATGAGGAAGGTCTCAAGCCGAGCCAAATAATCACCAGAAAATCGCTTGAGAACGCCATTACTTCCGTTATGGCGACTGGAGGCTCGACAAATGCAGTGCTCCATTTGTTGGCAATCGCGCGTGAAGCAAATGTACCTTTGACCCTCGACGAATTCGATCGCGTTTCGAGGAAGACACCGACCATTGTTGACCTGAAGCCAGGTGGAAGGTTTGTTGCTCCGGACATGGAAACTGCCGGAGGCATGAGACTTGTTGCGAAACGTCTTATGGATGCGGGACTCTTAAAAGACTCCCCGACGGTTACCGGCAGAAATCTTTTTGTGGAAGCTTCCGAGGCGGTTGAAACGTCCGGCCAGGAAGTGATTCGACCAATGTCCAATCCCGTCAAACCATTTGGCGGCATCATCATATTGCGCGGTTCGCTCTCTCCGGAAGGCTGCGTCATGAAGATCTCGGGACACGAGACAAAGTACTTTCAAGGTCCAGCCCGCGTCTTCGATTCTGAAGAAGACACCTTTGCCGGGCTGACAAACGGGCAGATCAAACCAGGCGATGTCGTAGTAATCCGTTACGTTGGACCGAAAGGGGCGCCCGGAATGCCCGAGATGTTACAGGTTACCGGCGCCATCGTCGGCGCTGGATTGGGCGACAAAGTTGCTCTAATCACTGACGGGCGCTTCAGCGGCGCCTCTCATGGACTCGTCGTCGGTCACGTCGCCCCTGAAGCAGCCAGTGGCGGACCAATAGCATTCATCGAAGACGGTGATGTTATTACGATTGACGTTGTCAATAGAACCCTTAATGTAGAAGGCAACATGCAGTTGCGTGCCACCGACTGGAAGGCCCCGGAGCCTCGATATAAACGTGGCGTGTTTGCAAAGTATTGGCAGACAGTTTCATCTGCGGCTCATGGAGCCGTAACTGGCAGCTTCCCGGACGAAGTCGCCGTGACCATTCACTAAAAGAGGAGAGAACGATGACGAAGATGTATTGGGAAGCCGATGCCAACGCAGACGCACTGAAGGGGAAGACCATTGCCGTGCTCGGCTATGGCAGTCAGGGACGTGCTCATGCGATGAATTTGCGTGATAGCGGCTGCGATGTTGTGCTCGGTCTGCGCAAAGACGGCAAGACCTGGAAACAAGCCCAGGAAGATGGCTGGACTCCTAAAGAGCCGAAAGAAGCTGTTGTCGGCGCGGATGTGGTCGTCATTCTGACACCAGATATGGCGCAACCTGACCTGTACAACACATTCGTTGCTCCCAATCTAAAAGATGGTGGCACCGTTTTGTTCGCTCACGGTTTCAACATTCATTACAAACAAATTGAACCTAAAGCCAATCTCGATGTCGTCATGATTGCGCCGAAGGGACCAGGTGGATTGGTTCGCAGAACTTATGAAGAAGGCAATGGCGTTCCGTGCTTGCTTGCAGTTCATCAAAATGCCAGCGGTAAAGCATTTGACACAGCACTTGCTTATGCGCATGCGTTAGGCGGCACCAAAGCCGGTGTGCTGGAAACAACTTTTGCTGAAGAGACAGAAACAGATCTGTTTGGCGAACAAGCAGTTCTTTGCGGAGGCGTCACCGAGCTGATCGCTGCTGGTTACGAAACTCTGGTCAAAGCTGGTTACAAACCGGAAGTTGCTTATTTCGAATGTTTGCATGAAGTCAAACTGATTGTCGATTTGATTTACGAAGGTGGCTTTGCTCGCATGCATGAATTTGTTAGCGACACTGCCAAGTTCGGTGATCTGACTCGCGGTCCACGTATCGTCGATGACAAAGTGCGTGCCACCATGCAGACAATCCTGACCGAAATCCAAGACGGCACTTTCGCCAAAGAGTGGATCGCAGAAACCAAAGCTGGTCAGCCAAACTACAAGCGCTTGCTGGAAAAGGATCTGAATCATCCTGTCGAGGAAGTCGGCAAGAGGCTAAGAGCGAACATGTCCTGGCTACAAAAGCCAACGCCGAAGAAAGAGTACAAGCAACTCGCCTCAACTGGCGCACCAAAGGCAAAATAGTAAAAAGATGAAAGGCGCCCAGATCCTGATAAAAGCGTTAGAAGCAGAAGGTGTTGATGTCATCTTCGGTTATCCAGGCGGAGCAATCATGCCTGTTTACGACGCACTTGTCGGCAGCAAACTAAAACACATACTGGTTCGGCACGAGCAAGCTGCAGCTTTGGCTGCTGATGGCTATGCCCGAGCCAGTGGTAATGTCGGCGTTTGCATGGCGACTTCGGGTCCGGGCGCCACCAATCTTCTTACTGGAATCGCCAACGCACATTTGGATTCTGTGCCCATGGTGGCAATCACTGGACAAGTGAGCACCACTCTCATGGGCACGGATGCCTTCCAAGAAGTTGATATCTTCGGGATCTCGATGTCTGTCGTTAAGCACAATTTCATTGTCCGCAAAACAGCTGACATTGCAAAAATCGTCCACGATGCTTTCGAGTTGGCCCGTTCCGGCCGACCAGGACCTGTGTTGATCGATTTCCCAAAGGATGTTGTTTCAGCTGAATTGGATGATGTGCAATTCAAAGGCAGCAGCATCAAACCGATGCCGCGCCCTGAAGCCAAGGATTTGCACATCGCTCATGACTTATTGCTCAACAGCAGACAACCACTTATATACGCAGGCGGTGGTATCAGAATCGCCGGCGCCGCCAAAGAACTTCGCGCTTTCGTTGACGCAACAGGAATCCCAGTTGTTACGACATTGCAGGGTCTCGGTGCAGTGCCTGCCGATCATCCGCTCAATTTAGGAATGCTCGGAATGCACGGAACGAAGGCTGCCAATTTTGCAGTCCAATCTTGTGATTTGTTGGTTTGCATTGGTGCGAGATTTGACGATCGCGTTACCGGCAAACTGGCTGAATTTGCGCCTGGCGCCAAGGTCATCCACATGGATGCTGATCCCGCTGAAATAGGCAAGTTGCGCATGGTTGAATGCGCGATCATGGGAGACATAAAAGTCGCTTTGAATTTCTTGCACGTTCGTCCTCCGGAAATAGACTTCTGGGTGAAGCGCTGTATGTTGAATAAAGAAAAGTTTGCTTGGGACTACAATGCGCCCATGGAATCGGTTTATGCGCCTAAATTCATCAAAGAGATGAGCGACAAGGCACCCGACAATACATTTATAAGTTGCGATGTTGGTCAGCACCAGATGTGGGTTGCCCAACATTATGGCTTTAAGATGCCGCACAACCATTTAACTAGTGGCGGTCTCGGCACTATGGGATTTGGATTGCCAGCAGCAATCGGCGCTCAATTCGCCAATCCCGAAGCGACCGTGATCACCGTCTCCGGCGACGGCTCCATCCTGATGAATATCCAAGAACTGGCGACCTTAAAGCGCTACAACATTCCAGTCAAAATTGTCTTATTCGATAACAAGGCACTGGGGATGGTGCGTCAGTGGCAAGAGCTATTTTTCAATGAGAACTATAGCGAAGTGGATTTATCAGATAACCCTGATTTCGTAAAAGTCGCTGAAGCTTTCGGCATTCCTGCATACAAAGTAGAACGAGCCGATGAAGTAACAGATGCAGTAGACCGAATGTTCAAAACCGAAGGACCAGTTCTGCTACATGTCCTGATCGACCCGAAAGCAAATGTATGGCCATTGGTGCCACCCGGAAAGTCTAACGAACAGATGATGGAGGCCAAAACAGTATGAAGTTCACAGTAAGCATTCGCTTAAGCAATACCGAGGGAGCACTTGAGAGAGTGCTGGGTCGATTGCGCCAGCGCGCTTTTGAAATTTCAAGCATGTCGGCGGACCGCACGCCAGACCGTGCCTTTATTGATGCTCGATTCACAATCGAAGGCACACGCGACGTCGAGCCGGTGATTAAACAACTGGCAAAACTCTACGAAGTTCAAAGTCTTAAGTTTCAGTACACGGAAGGGGGAGCGCACAATGGTCAGTGGCAAAACCACACAGAAAGAGAAATTTGTCTTCCTGTATGACACGACCCTTCGTGATGGAATGCAGCGCAAAGGCTTGAGCCTTTCACTCGAAGACAAACTCAAAATCGCATATTTGTTGGACAAATTTGGCGTCGCTTATATCGAGGGTGGCTGGCCCGGTTCCAACCCTAAGGATATGGAGTTCTTTAAAAGGCTCAAACTCAATCCACCAAAACGCGCCACAGTCGTGGCATTTGGAAGCACACGCCGGGTCGGTATCAAGCCCGAAGACGATTTCAACCTTCGCGCTTTGTTAGAAGCTGGCACCAAAGCAGTCGCGCTAGTCGGCAAAGCATCGACACTTCACGTCACTGAAGTCTTAAATACCGATCTCCAGGAAAATTTGAACATGATTGCCGATAGCATCGCATTCATGAAGAAGCACGGCAAAGAAGTGATTTTCGATGCCGAACACTTTTTTGATGGCTTCAAAGCCAATCCGGAATACGCTCTGTCTACGGTTGCCACAGCATCTAAAGCTGGAGCTGATTGGGTAGTTTTGTGCGACACCAATGGTGGTTCGCTGCCGGCGTGGATCGCAGAAGTCGTCACTCGGGTTCGTAAGGAAGGGACCGAAAACATTGGTGTGCACGTGCACAACGATGGTGAACTTGCCGTCGCCAACTCGCTTGCAGCGGTTGAAGCCGGAGCGCGTCACGTTCAGGGGACTGTTAATGGATACGGTGAGCGTTGCGGAAACGCCAATCTTATTTCGATAGTGCCCAACTTGCAACTGAAGATGGGCTATGAATGTGTGCCTGCGTCAAGCATCAAAATGTTGACCGAACTTTCGCGCACTATAAGCGAGATCGCCAATTTGAATCCTGACACTCACGCACCATATGTGGGTGCATCGGCATTTGCTCACAAAGGTGGGTTGCACGTTGCTGCTGTCGAAAAACTGACCTCAAGCTACGAGCACATCGAGCCTTCCGTTGTCGGCAACACCCGCCAGATCGTCGTCTCCGAGCTTTCGGGCCGTGGCAACATCCGCATGCTGGCTACTGATCTTGGCGTCAGGATCAGCGGCAGCGAAGCTAATGTGCTCGAACAGGTCAAGAATCTCGAAGGCAAGGGATATCAATTTGAAGATGCTGAAGGCACAGTCGAATTGATGATGCGCAGGTGCGCACCAGACTACAAGGCGCCTTTCGAAAAAGTTGACATGATGGTAGTTGTTTCCGACCGAGCTCACACAGGCATGACCGCTGAGGCTATGGTCAAGTTGCGAATGAACGGTGAAGTCGTTCACACCGCAGCTGAAGGTGGTGGACCGGTGCATGCTCTGGACCAGGCGTTACGCAAAGCGCTGCTTCCTTCTTATCCACACTTGAGTGAAGTCAGATTGGCTGACTACAAAGTGCGTATTCTCGATCCGGATCAAGCGACTGATGCCACCACTCGCGTCGTCATTGAAGCGGCTTGTGGCGAGGAGCGTTGGTCAACAGTTGGTTGTTCGCAAAATATTATTGAGGCAAGTTGCCAGGCGTTGATGGACGCACTGGAGCTGTTTCTTCTCAGAGAAGAAGAACGGAATGCCGCAGCAAAGCAGGAGGTTGTAGCGTAAATGGCTGGTCAAGCACAAACTAAGTTGGATTCAAAAAACACCTCGTCGAAAGAAGCTCGCAGTATTGTCGAGAAGATTTGGGATTCGCATGTTGTCGGTCAACTCGAAGGACACCCTGCCATCTTCGCGGTCGACCTGATGTTGATCCACGAAGTGACATCGGCACAGGCGTTCCAAACCCTTGATGCGAAAGGTCTGAAAGTATTTGACGCAAAGCGCTTGCTCGGCACGATTGATCACAGCATTCCGACTCGACAGAATCGTTGGGAAATCTATGATGAATCAGCGAAAGCTCAAGTCGAAGCGTTGAGAAGAAATTGCAAGAATCACGGCATCCCCTTTCTCGATTTCGATAAAGGGCAGGGAATTGTTCACGTTGTCGGTCCGGAACTTGGCATTACCCAACCTGGGATGACCATTGTTTGCGGCGATTCGCATACGTCAACTCATGGTGCTTTTGGTTCGTTGGCTTTCGGAATCGGCACTTCTGAAGTCGGACACGTTTTAGCGACTGGATGTTTGCTGCAGCAGAAACCTAAATCGATGCGTGTCGAATTCAAAGGTCGCGTTCGGAAGGGCGTGTTTGCCAAGGACATCATTCTGCGCCTGATCGCTGAGATTGGCGTTGGTGGTGCAACTGGCCACGTTATCGAATATGTCGGTGAGGCGATCCGCGCCATGACTATGGAAGAGCGAATGACTGTTTGCAACATGAGCATCGAATGTGGTGCTCGGGCTGGACTGATCGCTCCGGACCAAGTCACTTTCGATTATTTGAACGGCAAACCGCATGCCCCCAAAGGCAAAGCTTGGGATGAAGCGGTTAAGCACTGGCAAACGTTCGTCACTGACGAGGGCGCTCAATTCGACCGCAAGATCGAAATCGATTTATCCGAATTGAAACCGATGGTCACTTGGGGCACTAATCCTGGACAAGGCGTCCAAATAAATCAACCGATTCCAACGGTCAAATCCTTGCCGGTACAAGAGCAGGGCGTTGCAATCCGGGCGCTTGAATACACTGGACTTACCGAAGGCGCGACTATGGAAGGAACGCCAATTGACTGGGCTTTCGTTGGCTCGTGCACTAATGGACGAATTGAAGATCTGCGGATCGCTGCCTCTATTCTGAAAGGCAAGAGGATCAAAGACACAGTTACATTCTATGTGGTGCCGGGTTCAGAGGCAGTTATGTTTCAGGCGCAGAAGGAAGGATTGCCGGAAATCTTTGAGGCGGCTGGTGCTCAGTTCAGAATGCCGGGATGTTCGATGTGTTTGGCAATGAACGATGACAAAGTTCCAGAAGGCAAACGCTGCATCAGCTCATCAAATCGAAATTTCGTCGGACGACAGGGACCGGGAAGCATCACCCATCTAGCCTCACCCGCAACCGTAGCCGCTAGCGCCCTTGAAGGAAAAATAGCATCACCAGAAGGCTATTTTTGATTTCCAACACCACATCGCTACCGCTCAAAAAACATCCATAACGGAGAAACAAAATGGACAAGTTCGAAACCCTAAAATCAAAAGTAGTGCCACTTCCGATGACGGATGTCGACACTGATTTGATTATCCCAGCTCAATTTTTAACGAGCATCAGTCGCGAAGGTTATGGTCAAAATCTATTCCGTAGATTGCGCGACAACGATCCGAATTTTCCATTCAACTTAGAGCGATTCAAAAGTGCAGCCATTCTGGTTGCCGGAGAAAATTTTGGTTGTGGCTCTTCACGTGAACATGCTGTATGGGCTCTGGCTGGCGCCGGAATTAAAGTCGTAATCGCACCGTCTTTCGCTGACATTTTCTACAGCAACAGTGCCAAGAATGGTTTGGTGCTGGTCACCTTGCCGGCTGCGCAAGTTGAAAGAATGTTGGTCGAAGCTCAAGCTGGTGAATTCGAGGTTACTGTTGATCTCGAGGCACAAACTGTCACGCTGCCGAGTGGTGAGAAATTCAAATTCGAGTTCGATCAATTCCGCAAGCATTGCATTTTGAACGGACTTGACGACATCGATTACATCCTCTCTTTCAAAGACAAGGTTGCCGAATTCAGACTTGGTCAGCCAACAGCAGTTAACTGTACACAGGGAGACAATAAATGAAGAAACGGATCGCAGTATTACCGGGAGACGGCATCGGCGAAGAGGTAATGAGCCAGGCGCTGCGCGTTTTAGAAGCTGTCGAAGATCGTTTTGGACACGAGTTTGAGAAAGTACACGGCTTAGTCGGCGGTGCTGCGTTCGACAAATACGGCAGTCATATGCCAAACGAAACGCTCGACCAGGCGTATAACAGCGACGCTATTTTATTCGGCTCTGTGGGCGGTCCCGTCGCCGACATGAATCTTCCCAAGTGGAAAAACTGCGAAGCTAATTCAATATTGAACTTGCGCAAGACATTTAAATTCAACGCAAATTTTCGACCCGTCAAAATATTTCCTGAGTTGCAAGACATATCTCCGCTTCGGGCTGAATTAATCCAGAGGGGCGTGGACATGGTCTTTGTGCGTGAGTTGTTGGGTGATTGTTATTTTGGCGAGCATAAACAATACACTGAAAATGGCAAGCGCTTCGGCACCGATCAAATTATCTATGACGAAGATCAAATCTCGTCGATTGCCCACGTCGCGTTCAAAGCCTCGCGCAACCGGCGCAAAAAAGTCACTTCAGTAGATAAGGCCAATGTTTTGGATTCATCCAAATTGTGGCGCACTGTGGTCACTGAAGTTTCTAAGGACTATCCGGACGTCCAACTCGAACACATGTTGGTCGACAATTGCGCCATGCAAATCATTCGCGATCCGTCTCAGTTCGACGTAGTTGTGACGACGAATATGTTCGGCGACATTCTTTCGGACGCCGCTGCTGTCTTACCGGGTTCGCTTGGTCTGCTTGCCTCGGCAAGTTTGAACAAGGACGGATTTGGTTTGTATGAACCACCTGGTGGTTCTGCTCAAGATATTGCAGGCACAGGTGCGGCCAATCCTGTCGCTCAAATTCTTTCTGTCGCCATGATGCTCCGCTACTCATTTGCGCTTGAAGAAGAAGCAGCAGCAATTGAGCAAGCGGTCTCGGCTGCATTGGGCTCAGGCTGTCGCACCCGTGATATCTTCAAGAAATCGAGTTCATCTGACACACCGACCAAGTTAGTGAACTGCGAAGAAATGACCGACGAAGTTTTATCGTATTTGAAGCGTCCTGCACTCGTATAAACGCGCATTCCCCGGAGATCCAGAAGTGAGTAACGAATCAACCAATACACAAAATAGCATCGCTTATCTGCAAGGCAAATTCTTGCCACTGGCAGAGGCAAATGTGAACATCATGACCCACTCCTTTATGTACGGCACGGCTGTATTTGAGGGCATTCGCGGCTATTGGAATAGCGAGCATGAGCAGATGTACGTTTTCAGACTGCGCGAGCATTTTGAGCGCATGTTGGACAGTATGAAAATTATGCATTTGGAAACTGAACTAAGTGCAGATGATCTTTGCAAAATTACAGTGGAACTGCTTCGTCAAAACAATCCAAAAGGCGATATGTACGTGCGACCAAGTGCTTATAAATGTGGTCAGCGTGTCGGTCCTGGGTTAGAAAACAATCCAACTGATATTTGCATTTTCACTGTTCCTTTCGGCAATTATTTCAAAGCGCAGGAAGGTTTGAGAGTGATGGTATCGAGCTGGAGAAGAATCGAAGACAATGCCATTCCAGCACGTGCCAAAATCGTTGGTGCCTACGTGAACACCGCACTGGCCAAGACTGACGCCGCGTTGGCTGGATACGATGATTGCATTATGCTTTCTGAAAATGGACACGTTTCGGAAGGTAGTGCGATGAACATTTTCATGGTAAAGAATGGTCAATTAATCACGACTACAACCAGCGAAAATATTCTCGAAGGCATTACCCGTGGTACCATTATCGAAATTGCAGAGAAAGAGCTTGGGCTCCAAACTAATTGCCGCTCGATAGACCGTAGTGAGCTATATACGGCGGACGAATTATTTTTCACAGGTACAGGTGCCCAAATCGCCCCCTGCATAGAGGTTGACAGACGCGTCATAGGCAGCGGGAAGGCTGGACCTCTGTCTTTAAAGATTCAAGACGTTTATTTAGACATCTGCCGTGGAGTAAATCAGAAGTATACGAATTGGTTAACGCCGGTTTATCCAACTCAAAAGGCTGGATCTCTGGCTCAGACGACTCCCATTCACGCTTTAGGTGGCTGCATCTAGTGCATTAAGTTCAGACAAGAGGTGATGTGTATGTACAAACAGCAAGCTGAAGGGTATTCCGCACGGTCCACGCGCGAAACATCGCGAGTGAACACCCATGGCGACCTATACAGGAAGAATGATGCGGGCCAAATTACCTCCTTCAGCTACGCCGACAGCGACATTCTATTCACCTTCGGCTATGACAAAGACGGGCTAGTCTCAGATATGAACAGCTCGACAGGCTGGAGCTGGACCAAAGTGAACACTCCAGGGTTCGAAGGCTGGGTGGTTCGCAACTATTTTGAGCGCTGGTATGTGTCAAAAGAAGAGTGCGACGCTGTTCACGTTACTGAATTCGGTGTAAAGGCGACAGGCCGGCAATCTGACAAAATGGATTTGCCAGAACGTCCGTAAGCCATAATCCTGATCGCGAATTTGATGAATCGCGAAAGTTCGAAGTGGCAATCTTGGAAGTGGATTCGCCAAATTCGAAGTTTACAAAGTCGATTTAAAATGTATGTTTAAAGGGACCCTATTTTGGGGTCCCTTTTTTGCCCAAGTCCAATCACTTCAACTGGCACCGTTTAACTTCGTTTGTATCTGCTTGAGGCGATCGACAATATGCTTATGAACCGACGTGCTTTCAATGCGCTTTTCAGCTTCGTTTTATTGGGTGTCTGCCCGTGTGCGAGCGCGTACCAGGGAGACTGGGACTCGTATTTTACCGAGGGGCAAATCCTCCTCAATAATGTGAGCAATCAAAAAAAGCCCGACTCAGTCAAACTCAAGCGCGCTATTGCCGCTTTTAATAAATCCCTCCAATTACTTACTACAGATTCGACGCAAAGTGCAGTATATCGCAAACGTGCTCTCGTTCTAAAGAGGCGGAGCAGCGCACAGGCAGCTCTGGGTGATATCGATGCGGCAAAAGAATCGCGCAGACAATCAAATTTATTGACGCTGCGGGCTAATTCGATGGGTGAACCTAGAGTCTTTGAAACGTCAGCACCTGTGCCTAAGGGAAATGATTTCGCGAAACCAGTGATGTTGCGATCAGATAAGGTGCGTACACAGCAACGAGTGCAGGAAGTAAAGGAAATTAAGGAAGACACCTGCCCCATTTGCCACAAGTCAGACGCGGTGGTGCCAATCAGTTATGGATTGATGAGCGCAGAAGGCGTGCGCGAATCTCAACAAGGCACGACCGCTTTGACAAAACCATCTTTTGGCGGATGTGTTCCCGGAATGGAGGCCTGGCATTGTAATAGGTGCGACCATTCTTTTTAGTGTACTTCCAACTCAGTTACACCCGCTACTTTTTTTTCTGGTTTTGCATTCGCATCTCTCTTCAGATATTTATCTAGAAACGAGACGCAGTAATAATTGATTGCATTTTTTTGCTCTTCATCGCGTTGGAAATTTGTCCAGGCTAAATGTCCAGCTTTGTCCAAAACAACTAAATATGCTGGCGAAGATGTTTTGTCGAAAGCACCATCTTTCTGTTTAACGAAAGGTGCGATACCAAAATCTCGAGTGCCGGTTTGATACATGACTGGTAAGTCCATCTTTGGGAGACTTCCGTGCAACACAAAAGGTTGAGAGTAAGGCGATAGTGCCAACACTGCGCTTATTCCGGGCAACTTGCAGGACTCCCAGGCCCCGCCGCATGCAAGAGCCGTGTAGCCTCCTAGCGAGTGACCGGCGAGAGCAACTTTAGTCCAATCGATTTTATTTTTCCATTCAGGATCTTTGTTGAGTGCTAATAGCAATCGCTTAATATCGTCGATTCTGTTTTTGTAAGTATGATCGGTCCACTCATCAGCATTGCGAAAACTAACTTCAGGCTTTGTCATCATCGATGAGTTTTCTCGCGCGTCTTGGTGATTAGGCGCTATCACTAAGTAACCAGCATCAGACAAGGCTTGCATAATGAATTTGCTTTGCTCATTGCTGCCGTGAAATCCGTGAGAAAAAATCACTAGCGGTGCCGGCTGTTGAAGAATTGATTTTGGTTCCGAAACGGCAACGTCCAGTCCAGCAATTTTGATCTGCGGGGACTTGTTCGTATCCGTGTAGCCGTTGTTTAATTGTCCGAAGCGCTGTTTAATTCGGTCTCGTATTCTTTCTTGCGCGCTCGAAGGTTGTGGCGAGCAAGACGCAAGTGCCAGGAACAGAGCCAATCCTAAACAAATTGTACAAAGGATACCTTTCCGCATGCCAACCCTCATGTTTAACGCCAACCGTGAAAGTGGGTTACGAGCGAATCTGTAAATGCTCTACACTTCGTCGTCCCTTTATTCACTTGCACAATGGGCGTGTTGTTCACGACTCACCTTACGCTTGGTCGGTTGGCCTAATCAAAATCTCGTTCACGTTTACGTGTGCGGGCTGGGTTACGGCGTAGACGATCGATGCAGCGATGTCTTCGCTCGTAAGCGCTTGCATGTTTTGCACCCAGGTTTTCACCGCCTCCTGAGTTTCTCCGTGGGTAATGTGATCCGTCAATTCGGTGAGCACCGCCCCTGGTTCTATGATTGTGACTCTAATTCCTTGTTTGTGAACTTCCTGTCGCAAGCCGTCTGAAAAAGCGCCGACGGCAAATTTGGTGGCACTATAGGCTGCACTTCGAGATGTAACGTGACGTCCTGAAACTGACGAGATGTTGACTATGTGACCATTTCCTTTCTGTTTCATCGACGGTAGGGCGGCGTGAGTGCAATACATCAAGCCCAACACATTTATGTCAAACATGCGTTTCCAGTCATCAGGATTGGCACCATCAACCGGCCCGAGAAACATTACGCCAGCGTTGTTGACCAAAATATCGACTGAGCCAAACTTTTCGATGGCTGTGTCAACGCAACGCTTCGCCTGAGTTTGCTCGGCAACATCCGCCACTACAACCTGCACCCTACTTCCTGAAGGATCAATCCGCTCAGACAAGTCTTTAAGTCTATCGCCGCGTCGGGCTACCACCACTACCCTTGCGCCTTCGTTCGCGAGGGCAATAGCTGTCGCTTCGCCGATTCCTGAAGAGGCGCCGGTCACTACTGCCACCTTTCCTTCCAACTTCTTAGTCATCATCTATTTCCTCCTTACCGTCGCCAGCGATTGTTTTCGCTTTCGGCACGACTGCGTTCCGCATCTTTTTGCAGTTGGGAGCGCCCGACTCCAGCTCTTGGATCTGTATTGAGCCGTAAAATTTCCTGCTCGCGGATTTTTCTTGCTCTGTCAAGATCTGCTTGAGCTTGTGCGCGTTGGTCAGAGGGCGACAATATTGGATTAACCTGAAACGTATCCAAAAATTCCTTAGCATTTGGAGAGCTGAGCCAGTCTTTTTTGCCTGCTAAACCGACGATGTAGATGTAGTTTTTAACGATGTAAATCCTGAACCTGGCGCCTTGCCCGGGTTTGCTTGTCAGTTCCGCCATTTCTATTTGGCATCCTGGAAATCCCTGCAATGCGGATGGATATTGTCTTGCGTGCAAACCTTTTAGGGAGTTGACGACGCTCTGTGACATGTTGTCTAGTAGTTGACTGGTTCTTAAATTTGTTGGTGGCTCAGGAAGTATCACATATGAAATGTTGAATGTGCCGTCAGGATCTGTATACACATAGTCCACCATGCGCATGCCGGAAGAATCCGTATATTTCACCTGGGGGCTGCCCGGGAGCATGACTTTGAATCGTCCTTCGGGATATGTGTACTTGTCCATCGTGGTGGAGTGTGACGTCCCTTCATGAGACCCAGGCACTTCAGGTGTGCTGCCAGTGACGGGAGGGGACACTGCTGCGATTGTGTGCGGCGTTTCACTAGGAACCGGCGTGAGAACTGGCGTAATAACTGGCGTAGGAATCTGAGTGGAACTAATTACCGCCGGTGACGCCGAATTCACTGCCGCGGAATTGGTTATTGCCGTTGTTGTCTCAGGTTCTGCGATTGTTGTTATTTGAGGCTTAGGCTGTTCACTTTTGGAGTCTGCAGCGGGAGCAGCTTCAGAGCCTTCGTCGCCTTTGTTGTATGTGTATATCAACTTCTTGAATGCTTCCATAAAATCTAGCGGGGTGATCGGCTGAAAAACAAGCCGTGTCGATAAGCATGAGTTGTCTGGCGCCGAATATGGTGTCATCAACAAAACGCTGTGGATTGTTTCTGGCCGTTCTACAAACGTCTTGGGATTGTCCTTTGGTTCTCCTGGCTTGATTTCGATGTCGCCAAGTATGCCGTCTAAGTCAGGAGACAATACATTTCTTCGGGTGTATGGGTGCAACATTTCCCGTACTTTATATTCAAAGTGAATCGATTTTGAAGTGCTCGTTATCTTCGCTTTCGGAAAATATTCCTGAACAAGATAAGTGATCTGTTTAAAGAGAGCGGCAGTCTCGCTATTAGTAGGCTGGCTTTCAGCTGTTGGGGTTGCGTGGGGCGCGGCAACCACTTCGTTAAGTCCGTTTGAAAAGTAGGCGACGAGCATCGCAGAGGCACAGCCGAACAAACGATTTAAGAATTTTGAAGTTGTGAAGTTACCTTGGGACAACTTTATCTCCGCATCAAAGCGTCAACACCAGGCCAAGAAGTCTAAACTGATCAGCTGAGTAAGTCTCGTGCATAGCTGCTATTGTAACTTGTTAAACAAGGTTTCCACTGAGGCTTGTTATTGGCGCCAGCGACTATTTTTGAAATCGGCTTGGAATTTCTCGTGATCTTTTCGGGCTCGTGATTGGGATTCTGAGAATCGTTGATCAAATTCACTACGGCGCTTCGCGAAGTCGTCGTTGAAACTTCGGCCTTTTCTTTCCGATTCACGTTGCCTCTCTTGCATTTGTTCTGCCATAGTCAATTCTGGCGTGACTGTGAATGAGTTCAAAAATTCATTGGCAACGGGAGAGTTTAACCACGCTTTCTTTCCGGCAACTCCGACGACGTAGACAAATCTCCGCACAATAAATATCCTGAATAGAGCGCCCTGACCGGCTTTATCCTTTAATTCGCCAATGTCAATTTGTCGTCCTGGAAATGATTGCAGGCTAACAGCAGATTGTTTCGTGTTAGAGCCTTTGAGTGAGGTGACAAAGCTCTGGGAGATTTTTTCGAACAAGAGAGGCACTTTCGAATTGTCCAGTGCTTGAGGAAGAATCACGTAAGAGATGTTGAAGGTTCCGTGCGCTTCTGGGTAGGCATAATCTACCATGCGCATTCCGGCTTGGGTTGTGTATTTCATTTGCGGACTACCGGGCAGAAGGACCCTGAAGCGTCCCTCTGGATAAGCGTATTTTGATAGTTTAGATGCGCCGAAGGTGGCAGACGAAGTGGTGGAGGAACTGGCGGGAATGGTTGTTGTGGACGTAGCCGTTGCTAAGGTGGAGGAACTGGTAGGAAGGGCGGCGGTGGTGGATGCCGTTGCTAAAGTGGACGAACTGGTTACTAAAGTGGATGACGTGGAGTTCACACCCTCTTGTTTTTCTTGTGTGGGTGCCTCGTTGACTGCGGATACCGCTGTCGTTGTCGTCGTCGCGGTGGCACCGCTCTTCTTATAACCGTTAACTACGCTTCTGAAGCGTTGCATAAAATCGTTCGGTGTATCCGGTTGAAATAGTAATCTAGTTTCCAGGTGTGAGTTGTCTGGCGCCGAATATGGTGCCATCAACAGGACGGAGTGTATTGTTTCATGGTGTTCAGTCGGCAGTTTGTCTTGGTCTTTTGATTCGCCCGATTTTATTTCCAGCTCACCAATGATCCCGCCTAAGTCGGGAGACATCTCATTTCTATTTGAATATGGATTGATTCGTTCGTGTGCTTTGAACTCGAAGTGTGTTTTCTTTTCAGAGGTTGTAATTTTTGCCTTTGGGTAATATTCTTTCACCAAATCATTTATGTCGTTTATCACACTAGAAGATTGCGAAACCGGGACTTCCTGGGATTGCGCAGCATAGACGCCATCTTGAGTTTGAACGGTATTGGAAAATACCAAATAGGCAAATACTGCCGCGTAAATCAGAGATGGTCGACCTTTAGAGTTGAACATAGAGAGAGTTCCTGGCATGTTCGATCCTCCCAACCGAGTAGATCACTTTGTACCCAGCTCACAACAAATCCAGCTTACGCCGATCAGCTAAGCATTAAACGAGCGGACATAAATGCAGCATTATTGGTCGTCTATAACTGCGTGTCTTACCCAGACGGCAATTCAACTGTTGCCGAGATTGGCCAGCGAAGATTAATTACGACTGGAAATCGTTGATATATGCACAACACTACCACTTTGAATTAACGAGCCCCACAGTGACCACTACCTAACGAATGAACTTAATCGAATTCATGAATTTGGTTGCCGATGGTGATTCTATAAATTGCTTATTTCCGCAAACTATTTGGAAGTAGACCTTCGTTCCAACTAAGTAAGCTTTGGCCAAAACCAATTTATCATTAAACCAGGCTGGATTTTTAACTGTAAAAAATGGATTCTTAAAATTGTTATCGGCCTTACCCGGTGCGGCGATGGGCGGTTTGCAGACGAACGCAATTTGTCTACAGGCGAAATCTTGGACCGTGGAAGAATGATGCGATGTAACTGTTCCGTTCAGATTTTTTTTAATCACGGCTAGTAATGCGTCCAATACCTGTGGTCCAGGCACTCTCCAGGTGCTCTGATCTGAACCAATTTCGACAATATTAATGGCGTAACGCTGATCTGCATCATCTGCCAATTCGAATTGTGTCACTCGCGATTTTTGATCATATTTTTTCTGCACTTCTTTGGGCAGCCAGACTCTGAATCGCTCATCCCAAAATACCTTATCATCTGGCTGATCGGGATGATTGACCGATCCTGAACTGTATACTTGTTGCACATCATATCCAAACTTTTTCAAGCTTGCTATTAGTCCAGTCTCTCCAAGAAGATGTGCAGATCCAACTGCAACGAAAACAGGTGCATTTGAAATTTTTGACATTTGCTCGATCTTGGTTGCCATGCCTGCGTTGCGTTGATCCAAAAGTACGCTGTTGTACGCCGCAAGTTCAGGATGGGCATGAACTGTGCGATTGATGATGGCATCAAGCTTGTCTGGATCTCCGGCAAGCCAAACATCAAAAATTCCCTTCATTTCGTTCAAGGAATCTTTGTATTCTAAGAGAAATACTTGCAACAACTTATCCTGAACTTGCTCCGATAAGTTTGCGTGCAAATGCAATTGCGAATCGATCGTTTCGAGTTCAACTACTTTTGTCCCTAAAAACTGGGCCCTGCCTAGGAAATATCGATCAAGTCCGAGCCCACTCTTCATCTTAAGCACCTCTCCTCGGCGCGGTGCAGATGCCTGGATTAGCTCCGTTACATACCAAGGTTTGGATTGCTCGTACAGCTCCATGGTTTCGCCTGCCCACTTTAGGTAATCATCCAAAACCTTTTTAGTGTCTGGTGAAAGGTGCTTGCTTAGCCGATCTGGACTTTTGTATGTGCCATAATTTTTGACTAGATCGTCGATCATTTTGCGGTCTGGACTGTGACGATCGATGGCCACCTCAACAGCTAGTTGCTTGGACTCGTCGAAAGCTTCGTCAATTTCAGGAGCGAGCGGATAAAAGTTTGCGGTCGCGATGTGCACTGTTCCTAGCAGATAGACAACTTCTTGGCCGCGCGTTGCTTTCCAGAAGAAGAGCCGACGCCCCGGTTTTTCAGTCGACACTACCTGCGGTGCAACAGGATTTGTCTGAGGTGCGATCGGAATCGTTTTAGGTGGAGGACTCATCGACTGTATTGGATTCGATGAAGAACTTGTTGACTGAGATGATGAACCTGTTGGAAAAGGACCTGTTGGCAGAGAGGATGGACTCAGGGGCGTCGGGGGCAAGGCGATTGTAGGCGGTAAGGTGCACTGTGTGCGGCTTTGGGCGGTGCCGACTTCATTGAGCAAACTGGTGAACTGATTTACAAAATCAACGGCTGCGTCAGGCGCATAACAAAGACGCGTGCTAAGGTGCTCTGCACTCTTTGCCAAATACGGCGCCATTAATAGCAACATGTAAGAATATTGATTTTGAGTTTTCGGAAGTGGTTCGCTTCCCTTGTATGTGCCAGACTTGAACTCGAATTCTCCTAGAATTCCACCGACATCGGGAGCTAGCTCCGTTCGTCCGGAATACAAGTTTTGATAAGTGTGAACCTTGTACTCAACGTGCAGTTTCTGTTTGTCGTGCGATGTTTTCGCTCGTGGATAATACTGCTTAATTAGTTCATCGATTTCTTCAAATATTTTCTGGTGAACATCTGCTCCGTCCTCTACCTTGGCTGCAGGTGTTCCCAGAGCAGGGGTCAGATTGCCGCCAAAGGCAAAACAGGCTGCTGCGCCGGCACACAGTAGAAGAAGTGAGTAAATGTTGTGATTGCGTGGATGTAATTGCATCAGTTCGATGAAATTACATCATTTCTAGGCGGAAGACAAATTGAGAGGCGCAGTTTCGGTGGTTAATGGCTCTCGAGGCTACTTTTAGGCAAATTCCCGACTGCTTAACATGCGCTGTTAGGCTTGGGCTGTGGTTTGGTTCGCTAGTTTCTATAAAGAAGTTGCTAGAAGCAAGACTGGTCATGTCAAGCGCAGGGCGCGATCAAGAAACTAAAACATTGCAATTTCAGCGTAACATCCACATTGATTTGTCGTCTGGACAGGCATATTCTCACAGTTAATCAACACCTTGATTCGACCTTGCCTTCCATAATGAGCCTAGAGACAATGAACAGTTCAGTAAAATCGGCACTCGCATTTCTGGTAATTTTGGTTTTCGGACAAACCGCGCCAGCTTTTGCTCAACTGGCCGGCGTGGAACCTCTAGACGAGACAGCAACCCAAAGATCCAAAATCGCCGATATCGACATTTTGACTGATTCGCCTACGCTTCAAGGGCAAGCTTCTGTAGGAATTTTGACTGGACAGCAAAGCACGTTCAGTTCCGGAAACGCTTCCTATCCCATTGGTGTGCAGAACAATCCAGGCATTCAATATCCTGCGCCCGTGCAAACCGGCGGATTCATGCAGACTGGTCCAAGTGCCCAGGGGATGCAATATGCGGCTACGCCTGGACAGACGGGTATTATAGGCGCCCAAGTAATGCAGTTCACGGCTACGCCAGCGCAGACGGGTTCGGTTGCTCAGCAGCCAGCAGGGAAAGCGCCGATTCAAATTAGTTCGCAAACAGTGGGTCGGGTGGTCGGCGTCGCCGGCACCGCCCTCATTTTAGGTGCGTTCCTTAAGAATGGCGGCATGGGTGGCATGATGAATTCATTTGGTTTCGACAATAGATTCCACAGTCGCGGTTCATCCTTGGCTCCCTACTGAGACGAGTCTTGATCGCTATCCTGCTGGATCGTGCGCTCGTGTTCGAAGCAACGCAGTCCATTTTCTCGCAGTAGTACGCGTGCGCTCTCCATGTTCGATGGTCGATTGTTTGTTATATCGGACGGATTTGTTATGCAGTCAGCACTAGCTCAAGAGGTGCCGTATAGCATTCATTCAATTTGAACTCGCGATGCAGCAAAGCTGTGGCGTGGTTGGCTGATGCTTGAGGAATCAGGCATGAGATGCGCGACTCGCCGCAATAAAATAGCTTGACGTAGAGTCCATGATCTTCAAGTATGCCAAGCAACTTCGCCGACGTTTCATGCGAGTTGCCTAAGCCTGATCCGATTACGCTGACTTTGGCGACTTCAGTATCGACTGTCAATTCATCCGCGCCACAGAGGCGTTTCAGTTCATTGAGACAGACGATGGCGTGATCAACGTCTTCGTATTTGATCGCCAAGCTTACACATTTTGTACGTGATGCGAGATCGATATTTTGTGACACCATGTCCACCGAGATGTTTTCTTTACTCAAGCAATCAAGAGTGGTGCCCATGAATGGAAATTCCAGTGGAACTCTGGTAAAGGTTACATGAGCCTGGTTTCCGTCAACAGCAACACCGCTCACTTTGCGAATTCTCTCCACGTTCGTCCCTCCATTTATAATTGTGCCAGAGTGATCCGGCTTAAAAGTGTTGCGTACTCGAACTTGCAATCCGTACTCTTTGGCCAATTCGACCGCCCGAGGGTGGATTACCTGGGCGCCAACTCGCGCCATTTCGAGCACTTCTTCGTAACAGATCGAATCCAGTATTTGTGCGTCGCTGATTTTGTTTGGATCCGTTGTATAAATGCCATCGACATCCGTGTAGATATCGCACGTTTCGGCCCCGCAAGCGGCAGCCAGAGCTACAGCCGTTGTATCGGATCCTCCACGTCCAAGGGTCGTTACTTCTCCCTCCTCGCTCAGCCCCTGAAAGCCGGCGACTACGACGACATCATTCTCAACCAGCGCGGCTCGCAGGGTGTCCCTGCATATATCCGTGATACGAGCGGTACTGTGGGAGTTGTCGGTAACAATGCCAATTTGAGCGCCGGTGTAAGACTTGGCTTTGACTCCCCTTTCCCTTAGCGTGAGCGCTAGCAATGCAATGGAGACCTGCTCCCCAGTGGAGAGAAGCAGGTCCAATTCACGTTTGTCCGGGAAAGTAGCGCATTGTTTTGCCAGGCTATAGAGATGGTCGGTGGTATCACCCATAGCTGATACCACGACCAAGCACTTTTGATTAGTGCGGCGCGCAATCACGTCGGCCACATGATGAATGCGTCCGATGTTTTTTACCGACGTGCCACCAAATTTAAGGACGGAGATTTTACTCACGATTAGATTCCTTTTTACTTTGCAGTAACCGCACATGCGGCTACAGGCTGTGCTTTGGCGGTTCTCGGAAGAACGCGTTCAAGATCTGCAATTAGGTCGGCGGCATCTTCAATGCCCGTTGAGATTCTGATTAGACCATCGACAATGCCGCAGTGCTCACGTACTTCTTTGGGAATCGGTTTGTGCGTCATTGTTGCAGGATGGCAAATCAAGGATTTGACTCCGCCCAGGCTCTCTGCCAGCTGGAACAGTTTGGTGTTGTTGACTACGTCTTTCGCCGCTTCCAAACCACCTTTCACCACGCATGACACCATGCCACCAAAACCAGTCATCTGTGATTTGGCTAAATCAAATTGTGGGTGACTCGGCAAACCTGGATAATAGACAGTTTCAATCCCAGGATGTCCTTCCAAATACTCGGCAATTGCCCGTGCATTTTTTTCGTGCTCTCTCATGCGCAGAGCTAAGGTTTTCAATCCTCTTAAAATCAAAAAGCAGTCGAACGGTCCAGGAACTGCTCCAACTGCATTGTTGTGGAATTGCAATTGCTCATATAGTTCATCGCTGGAAGTGACGATGGCGCCGCCGATTACATCACTGTGTCCGTTCAGATATTTTGTCGTGCTGTGGACTACGATGTCAGCGCCAAGTGAAAGCGGTTTCTGGAAGTAAGGTGTCGCGAACGTGTTATCAACTACGAGGATTAGATCGTTAGCCTTTGTGATCTTTGCGATCGCTCTTAAATCTGCTAAACGCAATAAGGGATTGGTAGGAGTTTCCAGCCAGACAAGCTTCGTGTCGGGTGTAATGGCTTGTTCCACTTCTTCCGTGTTGCGGGCGTTAACGTACGTGAATTTCAAATTGTATTTGGTCAAAACTTGTTCGAACAGTCGATAAACGCCACCGTACACGTCCTCGCCAACGATCACATGGTCACCGGCTTTAAGCAAATTGGTCACTGTATATGCTGCTGCAAGTCCCGAAGCGCAAGCCAATCCATACTTTCCGCCTTCGAGAGCAGCTAGACATTCTTCCAGCGCTGTGCGTGTGGGGTTGTGAGTTCTGGCATATTGATAGCCCTTGTTCACGCCCAATTCGTCTTGGACGAACGTTGCCGTTTGGAATATCGGCGTAACCAGCGCGCCAGTCGAAGGATCCGCGTCTTGCCCGGCATGAATTGCAAGGGTCGAGAAGTGAAGTTGTTCAGTGGAACTACAGTTTTTATATTGACTCATGATTTTTCTCCGTAATAAGAAAACCCCCCTTCTCGCTGGGAGAAGGAGGGTTGAAACACATAATTGGTTAGTTAGCTCTAGCTACTGCATAAACCTGTGTGACAACACCGCCCTCCCCCGGAGAGCATTTGCATTGTCATAGTCATGGCGCGGTTTTGCATGTGGTCCATTATGAACGAATGATGAAGTTTGTCAATTTGCTTTGTGGTTGATGTTAAGCATTTGTTCAAAACGTCTTGCAGAAACTGGCTCAACCCGCCGGCTGGGCGTGTGCAACGAAAGAGACACGTCGCTTTACACACATTGAATCACCATTCATATAGGCATTCAACCTTCAACGATCACCGGAAGGTTGTCTCTGCTAGTGGCTAGGCCATTCTATTGATTTCAATGTGTCGACGAACTGCTTTCGATAAAGCATCAGTCGGCTGGCCGGTCCATGCATAAACACCTCTTGGATTTTTCGCGCACCGGTATCAGGATCGATGCCACCATCAATGAAAATGCCCTCGTAAGCGTTCACAGGTTTTCGCTCTGGATCTTGTGGCTCAACAAAATCGCCTTGCACTGACAGCACAGTTTTTCCGTTCAATTTCATCGTCTGGGCACTACGCAAATGAAAGATTGGTGCGCATTTCGAACCGGCAGCTTGTTTGTTAGTAAATTGATTGTTTCCGACTGTGTCAGAACCCATCACTTCAGCTAATTCACGAATTTCCTTGGGCATCAACACTTCACAACGACAGTCGGCAGGTTTTGAATCTAAAAGGCAAGCAAATGCGGTCGACGATGCTTGCGAAGCTGGTTCACCACGATAGCAGAGATCGATCTGAAACCATGGATCGGTTGGTAGTCTATAAATTTCCAATTGACTCTGACGGTTCTTGCTTGATTGCTTTCTTGCTAAGTTCCATCCACTCGGCAGCGAAATTGATTTGATTAGACTTTTACTAAATTGAGGTTTTTTTGCTTCTTCGTTCGCATCGATCGGCTCATTCTGACGCACCGAGGACGGTGGTAATGGAAAGTCGATCATCGTTTTTGGTTCAGGCTGAGCGGATCGACCTGCTGGAGCGTTCCAGGGTACGTTGTTTGTTGATAAATCGAAGTGCGCAGTGGAAGGGCTGACTAGCGTTGCAGTGCTCATTTTTAAACCTTGTTTTCAAAATTAGAGGCTCAGTGGAAAACAAAACGTTCAAGCGTAGAAAAAGTTCGGCAACTAGAAGGCCCAGAGGTGTGGACGGCTGGAACGCTCTGTTGTTGTTGTTGTTGTTGGTTGATTTTTGTGTGACGCTAAAAGGTTTTCTTGATCAACAATTCGCGCCACCTCTTGTGTTAAATCCAACCTATCCTGAAAGGAAATGACGTTTGTGTGAGGGGAAGATGCATCTATCTCTTCAGCCAATTCCAGGACAAAATAGTTGTTCACGGTCCATACATCTGCCATTGAAAATTCGTGGTTCATTAAGATTCACCTTTTAGTCATTTTGTCTGCACTGGCATCGCGCCAGTCATTCCAACGGATTGGGCGCACTAAAGCTGCCTAGCAAAGATTTCTTGTCACGCTCTGGACTTTAGTTGGTTCAGGTTAGTGATCAGGGACGGTATCTTTACTTTAAGTGAAGAACTTGGCAAAGCGCGTTCAGCAAGTTGGCATATCGTTGGCGCGCATATTAACTGCAATCGTTTATGCCAGGACTAAGGCCTAAGGACTGTGGGCCACTGAATAGTTTTTATCGTATCCCAGTATTGATGCTCGTATTGCTGAATCTTCTCTCGCGGTGCTGTAAGGTCGATCCGTTCGATGCGGGTACCGGGAGTGCCGGCAGCAGTTTGATCGTTGTCGATAAAGATACTTTCGCGCGCAAGCCCAGATGCGCTGCCATCTGGATTCAAGAAATCGCCCTTTACCAACAAAGCGGTTTTCCCATGGATATTGATTGTGGATGCACTGATGACATTGAATTTTGTGCCATACGCGCCAAGGTCATGATACTGATTGTTGCCGCCTTCTAAGGGCATCATGAGACCGGCAAGTGATTTGAATTCCTCCTCTGTCAGCCTTTGAGGTCCGTGAGCTGCGGGTTTTAGTTGGAGTACTTGGCGCAAAGCCGTTTCTGCTTCCTGGGGCACTGGACGCAGACCAAGACCATGACCCATATGGATTGCTACGGAAGGATTATCGGCATGATCTGGCGGTACGAATGACCGTCCGTCCTTGACTTGGAAAATGAACGTGCCAGGCTTCGGTGGAGGAGGAATCACCTCATTCCAGCCGGGAGGCAGTGAGATTGCTCCGATTGGACCTTCATTGCTAACCTTGATCGGGTTGATACGCGTATCTTCACGCATTTTGCCAACAAGCTGCCCGCCTGCTTCCGGGCGCAATGTCTGAGGTTCTCTTTGCGCCATCACTTGAGGATTAGATAGATCGCTGCCAAATGCAAGCGCTCCTTTTTGCG
>PLXC01000162.1 GCA_003151275.1 Candidatus Melainabacteria bacterium | reverse complement strand
TCGCGACGCCAACTTGTTCAGCTAAATCCACTATTTTTCCCCCGCCAACGCCAGCCAGAGACCTCCCGTAAGGGGGGTTTTTGGTATTTGGGGATTTAAAAAAAATTGGCGCGCCGATTTGCTCGCACCACCGATGGCACTAAGATTTTTTCAAGGTTTGTGGCCGCAAAAATGTTTCACAATGAAGTGAGCACTTTTATCCCTGATTGAAACTCGTCTGCAGTGAGCTATCCTGTAAGTGGAGCAATGGAGAGCGACTGTTTTAATTCCTGAGCATTTGAGTAACAAAATTCGACAACTTGCGTTGCCGGGTATGAGCACCGACGTACTGAGTAGATTGTCTGCCGGTTCAGTTCTAGTTGCCGGCGTGCAATCAAGCGGCTTGGTGGCAGCAAAATATTTAGTCGAAGCGGGAGTTGGAAAAGTTTGGTTAGTTGATGAAGACCCTAAAGCGCTATCGTCAGCATATAAATCAGTAGAGGGGCTGTCAGAATCAGAAGTTATTTGCCGAGCCTGGAAGGTCGACGGTCACGATGCGGAATCGATTTTTTCTGAATCAGATGTTGTCATCGATGGATTAAGCAACTGGCAGGAAAAGTTGCTCGTCAGCGACGTTTGTATGCACATCGGTAAACCACTTGTTCACGCGGGAGGCAGCGGATTTCGCTATCAACTCTTTACGATGTGTCCGTCTCGGTCTGCTTGCTTGCGCTGCGCATTTCCATTGGCCGGCATAGATGATGTGCCCCTTCAACCCCCTGAGCACAAATCGATTGCCACTGTGCTTGGAATTATTGGTGCATGGCAAGCGCTGGAGGCAATTAAGTTGATCGCAAAGATCGGTGCGATTCAAGGCAATGAACTAACCAAAATTGATTGGTTAAGCGGCGAATTCGAGACTATCAGAGGGCTTGATCCTCGCAAGGACTGTCCTGATTGTGGACGTGCAACGAAAAGCTAAATCTCTTCTTCAGGAAATTTGTCCAAATCCTTTATGTAAGGACAGCTCGCTTCTTTCATCGCTGAGAGAATTGCATTAGCCCTTGCCGCGTGTCGTAACTTGATCAAAGCCTCAACTGAATTCCATTGGCGGATTGTCTCTTTTACTGCTAGTTCTTTAGCCAACTTAAAATAAGTGCTGTTACCAAAAATTATTTTTCCCTGAGCAGCGGTGGGATCGTCCTTATAAATCTCATGAGAACTTTGCAAGGCGTTTGTTCGAGTTGTTGACAGCTTTGTCCAATCGACAAGTTCCATGGCGTAGGCGTCTTTAATGCTACCGCCAACTTTCTCGTTCATGCGCTCCGCGGCTAATTCTACATAATTTGTATGGCTGTAAAAATCCTGAGCTGTATGGAGGAGCAAACCTAGATGATAAAGGGCGCGAGCTCGATCCATAGGATTAGTATCTGCTGCTGCTGAAAAGTCGATGATTAGACGTTTTTGCCTGTCCATGTAAGCGAGCGCTTTGGGAAAGTTTTCATCGCCGAAGTGGCGTCTGGTTTCGCTCGCCGCTTCGCTTCCCGGCTTGCTCTGACTCTCACATGCGCGCTCGACAAGATTTAAATTTGCCGCATTAAATGTGGCAGCGAGGGCATCATGAGTAATTTGTTCGTGAATCTGTCCACAGTCTGCCTCAGCAGCATATGCACCTTCCAGGTTAAAGGAACAGGAGCTTAGAGCTATTAAGACAATCGCATGAACAAGTTTGGACAAATGCCGAATCCATATCAGGTTTCCTTTCAAATCTAACATGCATGAAGAGGATCTGCATGTTGTCGAAAAGTTTGGCAAAACTTCGAACTTTTTTACGGTTTTGTACGTTGTATTTTATAGATAGAAATACAAGGAGCGATAGTAATGCGATATATCACCATTAGCGGTATCAGTACGAATGCATATACCGCTGTCCGAAAGCCGCATCAATAGTAGATGTCATAGTCTTCAGTTGAATTAATACTCAGTCAATCTCAACTAGCGAATCCCACCCATTTTTAGTGCGAGAATCGTTTGCGTTGCGTCCTGCCTTTTTGCCTTCGAACCCGCGAGGTGGCTGCTTTTGAACACTTTGAATACTGAGAGTGTATCGATCGTTGATGCGTTCAATGATCTGCTGGATATTGAATTCGTATCGTTCGATACTGAGACGACAGGACTTTCTCCAATTGCTGCCAGGCTTGTGGAATTGTCTGGCGTGAAATTCAGATTGTCCGACGATCGAGTTGAGACTTTCTCTCAATTGATCGACCCTGAATGCGAAATTCCATATGAAGCTACAGCTGTTCACGGTATTACTCAAGATATGGTGGCGGGATGTCCAAAGACTTCGCAAGTAGTACCTCAATTTTTTGAGTGGATTAATAATAGTCAGGCCGTTCTTGTGGCTCACAATGCCCCTTTCGATGTGGGCTTTCTGCGTGTTGCCTTGGCAAAGTTGAAAATGGATTTGCCAGGACATTATGTTCTGGATACCCTGACCCTGACTCGTCAACTTTTGACCGATGCGCCAAACCACCAGCTTGCAACAATTGTCCAATTTCTGGAATTGGAACAAGGAGGCTATCACAGAGCTCTGGCAGATAGTCATCATGTTCGTCATATTCTTACCAGGCTTACCCAGATGCATGAATCATTGAAAACCTGGAAGGCTTTATGCGACCTTTATTCAGTCCTTAAATTAGATGAAGAAGCTGAGTTCCAGCCTCCAGTGCCGGCATTTGTGCAAGAGTCAATTGAGATGATCAACATGGCGATCGAACAAGATGGGGCCATTGCATTTCGCTATAACAGCCTGGGACGCGAAAGGAAAGTAAAGCCGCAGGCTCTCATTCAAAACCGTGGAAATTTTTACCTGACTGCGTATTGCTTCTATTTTGCAGCAGAGCGGACTTTCCGCCTCGATCGAATGTCTAAAGTTCGGCTGTTTTAATCGATTTAGCACGGCGTGTATGACCAAACCTTTTATGAGACAAGGGATTAGTCGAGAGGAAACATCCGGGCTTAGAGTTCAAAATCAAAAGCTGCTCGTTCAGAAGAGTGGAGAATGTTTGCGAGCGGAGCCGCAATTTAAGTGGATGGCGACGAAGCGCTTATAATGTAGATCTTAGACTTTTGACCCTGCCGGTGTTAGATTTAGATAGTGAAGTATCGTTCAAGCCAATATTTCTTGATTGCCTGTGTGGCCTCGTTATCTTCTTTGACAGCGGTGCAGCCTTCGTGCGCCTTCCGTCTGCCAGGAAAGTCGAGACAGAGTACAGTAATTAAAAACGTAGTCAAGCCAGTTCAGCCTGCAGAGAGTAATGTCACCACCAGTGGTGATAAGCATATTTCTGTTTCTGCTCCCATCGTGGATAAAATTGACCCACTGAAATCTGATGTGTTGCCTGCAGAGAAGGCGAAAGCCACCGAGAAGCACATGAAGTTGGGCGATCTGTTTTTTGAGAGACGCGATTTTACCAACTCATTAATCGAATACGAGGAAGTGGTGAAGGTAGACGCGCGCAACTTCAAAGCTCACTGGATGCTTGGAAAAGTATTGATGGGCATGTCTGATTTCGAGGAGGCTTTGGGCGAGTTCGAGACGACGATTTCAATTCGTCCAACTAGCGGCGATGCGCATTTCATGAAAGGTGAAGCGCTACGCATGCTTGGAAAATATCAAGATGCTGACGACGAGTACACCAAAGCTCTCAAGATCGACAAACGCAATGCCCTAGCGCACGCATACCTCGCTGAGTGCTATCGCATGCGCAAAGATTGGCGTCCAGCCATAGCCGAATGCAAGCGGGCCATCGCTCTCGATCCGAAGCTTGTGGTACCACATTTGATATTGGCTCAATGTTATGCAGCTGATCGCCTGCCAGGGCCTTCAGATGAGGAATATCGAAATGCCATCGCTTTAAATCCTAAAGACGCAGTAGTGCACGCTAGATATGCGCTTGCCTTGGGCAATGGCGAAAAGTGGACAAAGTGTATCGAGGAATTTAAAGAAGCAATTCGTTTAGATCAGCACTATTCGGAAGGTCATGTAGGATTCTCTTGGGCTTTGGCTAGCACCGGTAAGCCAAACGAAGCGATCAAAGAAGCTCATATAGCTATTAGTCTTGCCCCCAATGACCCGGACACACACTCTAACTTAGCTTGGGTGTACGGCAAGAAAGGCGATTACCAGTCAGCCGTAATTGAATATCGCTTAGCCTTGAAAATTGACCCCAAGAACGCAAAACTCCATCGCGCTCTTGGTTTGGCCTTGAGCGACAATGGAGACGTCAATGGTGCCATCTCAGAGCTTCTGACAACAACTAAAATGTTGCCGCGTGACTATGAATCGAAATTGGCCTTGCAATCTTTGATGCAGAAAAAGGTTCAGGATTAAGCTGGTTTCTTGCTGCTTCCTGGCTTGGTGACTGGAATTCCGTCTTTGCACAAAGGACAGCTGGCCGGATCAAAAGTCTCTAAGTTAAGTGTAATCAGCTTGTGAAAAGGAATTCCGAAGTCTATCGCAGAGCCACTTCGGTCTACAACTGCGCCTACGGCAATAGGCTCCGCACCTAAACTTCGAACTAGTTCAACAATTTTTCTGGCCGAACCACCAGTTGTAGTTACGTCCTCTACAATAAGTACCTTATCGTTCGGTTTAAGTGTCACACCTCGTCTGATTGCGAAGCTGTTAGAGTCTCCAGATTGGTCGGTTGCCCTCTCTGCAAAGATAGCTTTGATCGGTGGACCATCCGGGTTAGCTTCTTCGAAAGCAGACGCGACAAAGACTTCCCAATGAATTGCGCCAAGGGCCGGACCTGCAACCACAGATGGTACCAATCCAGCGTCAATCAATTGCCTGGTTAATAGCCGTGCCAACTGCATACCGAAGCGTGGAAACTGCATGACTCGCTGACATTGCATGTATTCCTTTCCGTGTAAACCGCTAGTTAATAGAAAGTGTCCTGTCTGCCAAGCATCCACAGACCTGAGCAAATTCTCAGCTATGCTTTGATCGGTTGATAGCTCCGCTGTCAATGTGGACCTCGCTTGAGTGCTGATTCTCTGAAAAGGATGTTCACGGAAGATTATACGAGATAGCCATTTTTGAAATTGTGCTATATCCTGAAAACATGAAACCTATTATCGGCATCAATCTTGACGTCATGGGCGGGTCTCCGCCGCAAGCAGCCATCCAATCCACTTATTTTGAGGCGGTGCAAAAAGCTGGTGGCATTCCGGTTTTGTTGCCTCCGATGCCAGACTGCGATTTAGACGACCTCTTTCGTAGTTTGCAAGGCCTAATGCTAATCGGTGGACTTGATTATTGCCCGACCAAGTATGGCGAACAAGCCAGCTCGTTGGTCGAACTGTGCGATCCCCAACGAGAAGATTTCGATTTCAGGCTGATTGACCGAACCATTAGCAGAACGGACATTCCAATTCTAGGTATTTGCGCCGGTGCTCAGCTTCTTAACATTGCTCTTGGCGGCACTTTGATTCAGGACATAAATACTGAATTACCCGACACTCAAGTCGTTCATACGATAAACGTAGGTTGGCAAGCTGATCCCCATAAACATCCGATTAATTTGAAGCTGAGCAGCCAGTTGGGCAAGATTTATAAGTCTGATCGGTTGAATGTACCCACTTCGCATCATCAGTCTGTAAAAAATCTTGGGCAAGGACTAATTGCCGTAGCACATGCCGACGACGGCATCATCGAAGCCATCGAACTTGAGGGGCGACCCTTCACAATTGGCGTGCAATGGCATCCAGAACGTGATTTCGAAGGAAACGCAAATTTATTCAAGCATTTTGTTCAAGCAGCTTCGCAAGGGCATGTTCAAAAGGCGCCTTCGAGGGCTGCGAAGTTGTCCGGTTCGAAGTTGTCCGGTTAGCCAATGCTGGCCCTAGGCCGACTTATCTTGCTTAGTTTCAATCATTCGAGCTGTGAATTCGCTGGTCTCTTGGATGCTTAGCACCTGTCGCTTGATCTCGCGAATTTCTTCTTCAAGAGACGAGACACGACTTTTTAAAAGAACTTCTTGATCACCGCCTATTTCTTTGTATTTAGCCTTTAGTCTCTCTGAATAGGCCTGGGCAAGCGGTCTGATCACGGCGGTCAAACCGACAATCACGATGACTGAGGCCGCTAATAACAACAAGACTTCAAAAGCTATCAACTGGCGTCTCCGTGAGGGGTTGCAGTCTATCTACCCAGATTTACATGTTGACAGTCGCTTGACACTGGGGGCAGAACATCAGGATAATCAACGTAAGTGGCACGGTAGCTCAGTCGGTAGAGCACGCGACTCATAACCGCGTTGTCGGCAGTTCAATCCTGCCCCGTGCTAATTTTTGAACAACGGGTCTCCCTGGAAGCAGTCAAGGTTGCATGGTCGGTTGGGGAAACGATGAAACTAAATAAGTGCGCCTGCCTTGTGTTTACGCTGTTTGCGATGGCCAGCGCTGTGCGGGCACAAGCTCCTGACCCGAAAGCTGCTCTGGCGCCACAGATGTCCGTTGACGACTGTTTTAAGAATGCGCAAGATTTGGAGTCTCAGGGGAAGTTCAAAGAAGCTGAAAACTACTACAACATGGTCGTTAGTGGCATCGAAAAGGAAAAGTCAAAGAATCTTCCTGCTCTTTTCAAGGCTTACAATGGGCTAGGCAACGATGATTTCAAGCTGAAAGACATGCAAGGTGCGGAAATTAACTACCGTGAGGCACTTTCGGCTGCGGCCAAACTCTACGGTCCTGGGAACATTGAATTATCTAAACCGCTTACAGTTCTGGCTCGCGTTTGCTACCAGGAAAAAAAATACCTGGACGCAGCTAATCATTTGAAACAAGCTTTGGCTCTGGTCGAAAGGAAGTCGGGAGTGGAAAATCCTGATGCCGTATCGATTCGAGAAAAGCTTGCTGAGACATACGAGCGTTCCGGGAGCTATAAGGAAAGCGAGGTGTTGCTCAAGCAATCTCTAGCTTTGCGAGAGAAAAACGGCGACCATAGCAGTGCGCAATTGCTAGCCCTGCTCAATTGTTATAGTGATGTGTTGCATAAGACTGATCGCGTTGGCGAGGCTGAGCAAATCGACTATCAAGTTGACCAAATTCACTCGGGCAAGATTCCAACATCATCTGTGACCACTAATCCTAAATAATATCGGTTCAATCTTGGCGTAACTATTGGCCACTGGGAACACGATACTTTTCCACGTCGCCGAAACGAAAGAATTCTTTTGTGGATTGTGTTGCCGTTTGAATTCCAGCCATTTGATTTACTTTGTGGCGTTTTGATTTTGAGGGAAAGCGGAGAATGTTGGTGCCGTTGAGTGCGGCGACTGCGTCCATAACAATTCTGTCGTAGTTAGGATAACCAGACGATTTCACTAACTGAAAGTTGACTATCTTCAAATCTTCTCTGATATCGCATTTAAACCAGGCAACGGTTCCTAGCGGGAACTGTCGGATCACAGTCTGATTGCGAGGGTCCCAGCGCAACATGCTATCGTCTGAATTATTGAGATTGCTTTGCACATCTGATTGAACTGCTTGCAGAAAACGGTTGCGCCAAGCATCCCATTCGACCATCAACTCTTGGTCAGTAGTATCAGGATCCTCACCAACAGCGCCATCAAGCTGTTGTGCGCTTCCTTGCAAAACTTTTTTATCCGTTTGACCGGTCATGCCTTGGAGATTGGCATCGCCATCATCTTGAGCGCGTCCTTCCAAAGGATTGGGGTCGGCGTGTTCAAGCTTGCCGTCCAATTTTTTCTTTGGCACAGGCACGGCCATGGGAATCTGTTCTTTGAATGTTTCTTGTTTGCTGGGCAATAGGTTCGTATCCTCTACGCCACCCTTTAGAGGCTCGTGAGAGGGCGCTGGAACATCATCCGCTTGTGCTTGCGGCAGACTTATAGTTGAAAACAAAATAGCCACGGCCACGCTGACAGGCACGTTAACTATGCGTTTTACAGAGATAGGTTGAATTTTCATCATTCCGTCTCTTTGACCAAGTTTAGGGCGTTACTGCTAGGATAACCTACCCTGGCAGAAAGATCATTTGTAAGAAGTGTATGGATTTCCATTTAAACACGCACAGCCAGTTTGTAGCTAAAATTTCTGCTGCTCTTTCTGACCTTTCTCTTGATATTGATCTGCATGGGCAGCCTTGCATCATAGCCTCTATTTCCGGAGGTCCTGATTCAACAGCGATGCTTTTGGCATGCCGATTGGTATCACAGCAACTCGGTATTGAACTTAGAGCTTGTCACGTAAATCATAAAACTAGAGGATCCGAATCTGATCTTGACGAACAATTTTGCCGCCAGCTATGTGCTGAATTGCTGGTTCCGCTTGAAGTTTACGAGGAAACGGAGGCTCGACCTAAGGCATCTGAATCGAAGTTGCGTGCCACCAGATACGATTTTCTCTTCAGCTGCGCCCGCTCGCTTGGTAGCACAATTATTTTGCTGGCTCACACGCACAATGACCAGATTGAGACCTTGCTGTTTCGTCTTTTTCGCGGTACCTCCACCACTGGGCTGACCGGTATAAAAACAGCGCGTTTGATGAAAAACGGTGTTTGGCTGGTCCGTCCTATGCTCAACTGTTCACGTCAGGAAGTGCTAGGTTTTCTGTCCTCGAACCGAATTTCCGCACGAGTTGATTCTTCAAACCAAAACGATAATTTCGCTCGGAATTTTTTGCGAAATCAAGTCTTACCTCTGTGCTTAAGCCGATTCCCTTCAATGCCCAGACAATTAGAGCGATTGCGCGAGGTGGTGACGCAGGAGGATGAATTTTTACATCAATGTACTTTGCAAATTTGCAACCAGTTGGGAGGTTTAGATGCCAGGTCTTGGAGTAGACAAGAGTTTCAGGCGGTTCACATGGCCTTACAGCGGCGCGCCCTCGGTCAAGCGATGGAATATCGCGATATCGAAGTTTCATTCGAACGAGTCCAGGCGGTATTAAATATGATGGCGGATAACGTCGGAAATAAGAGACTGACGCTACATGAAAGATGGGATCTCGTCGTCGACACTGAAAATATTCGCTGGATTGACAAGTCTCGTGATACTAGTACCAGAAGGTTGTTGCAACCAGTAAAAATCAAGTTGCCTGGCAACACAATCATTCTCTCACTAGGTAAGGTTATTAGGGTAGAAGAATGGGAGGAAACTCTCCCCGCGCAGTTCCCACATAGGACAGCGTTAAGCGCAATTGTTGATTTGACGTCAATTGAGCCGCCGTTAGTTTTGAGAAGCGATCACGATACAGATAAGATTCGACCGCTTGGAATGACACAGCCTGTCAGTCTCAAGAAATATCTACATAGCAGAAAAAATAAGAGTGACAGAGTGTTTGAAGGTGTTGTGCTTGCGGACCAAACCGAGGTGCTTTGGGTGCCGGGAGTTGGCTTGAGCGAAAAAATTAAAGTCAAAAATGTACCGACACACCGGATCTCGGTTTTAGACGTGGCAACAGATTGCATCGTGGTTTAAACCACTTGATATGTAACGATTGCTTGATATTCGGCAAAAATTTTAGTTCCAAGTTACAACCTTGATTTGTGTGGCAGCCCGGATTTGATGTCAAGCGCTGCAATGGCTGTCAGGAATAGCGATTTGCTGATTATAAATGAATTAGGGTGGTTGTGAACGCTCGAAAGCCAGGCAGGTGCTGGGTTAGAGCATACGTTTTAGCGTGATATAATCTGATGACGAGGATTCTGGAGCAAAGATTATGCGGAAGTACGGAACCACATGGGCCGTTTTCTTTTTACTATTAGTGTTAGTCGTATTCGTATTTTCGCTAACTAGCATTAGTAAACATGACGAGCCGTTGACCTATTCGCAACTGCAAAACATCATCCGTGAAGGTAAAGCAGATGCAATTCAGCGTGTGACCATGACTAATGGTGAGTCGATAATTCAAGTAAAAATGGCTGGCTCAGAGCGAGACAAAGCCGTCACCGTGCCAAACGAATCGAAAGAAGACTTGATTAAAGAGTTTAATAAGTCTGGCATTATGCTCGACATAAAGGAGCCTGATAAGTCTAGCTTCTGGTTCAGTTTGATTAGCTCATTTTTCCTGCCGATTTTGCTTTTAGTTGGATTCCTTTTCATGTTCCGCAGTGCACAGTCTGGTGGCAATCAGGCGATGAGTTTTGGTCGCAGTCGTGCAAAGCTCATGGTCGACAACAAAGTCAAAGTGACTTTTGCTGACGTTGCCGGAATCGATGAAGCTAAGCAGGAACTGCAGGAAATCGTTGATTTCTTGAAGAATCCAGAAAAATTTCAAGCCCTTGGTGCACGAATACCTCGAGGTGTCTTGCTTGTAGGGGCACCAGGAACTGGAAAAACTTTATTAGCAAAAGCAGTCGCTGGTGAAGCCGGCGTGCCGTTTTTCAGTATTTCTGGTTCTGACTTTGTTGAGATGTTTGTTGGTGTTGGAGCCTCTCGCGTGCGGGATCTTTTTGATCAAGCCAAGAAACATGCTCCGTGTATCGTGTTTGTGGATGAAATCGACGCAGTTGGAAGGCAGCGTGGTGCGGGACTAGGCGGTGGTCACGACGAGCGCGAACAAACTTTGAACCAACTGCTAGTTGAAATGGATGGATTTGAAGGCACAACTGGCATTATCGTCATTGCTGCGACAAATCGACCAGATATCTTGGACTCTGCCCTTTTGCGTCCAGGTCGTTTCGACCGTCAAGTCGTCATTGACCGCCCGGACGTGCTTGGGCGTGAGCAAATCCTCAACGTGCACTCCAGGGGTAAACCGCTTTCTAAAGATGTTGAATTGAGAGTGCTGGCACGAAGAACGCCCGGATTTACTGGTGCAGACTTGTCTAACTTGATCAACGAAGCCGCCTTGATAGCGGCTCGTGGGGATAAACGCGAGATCGAAATGAACGATCTTGAGCTGGCAATCGACAAAGTAATTGCTGGTCCGGAAAAGAGAACGAGAATTATTTCCAACAAAGAAAAGGAAATGACTGCCTACCATGAAGTCGGTCATGCCCTCATGTGCATCCTGCTCAAAAATGCGCATCCGCTGCACAAAGTAAGCATTATTCCACGTGGCTTCGCGCTCGGTTTGACCATGTTCTTCCCAGAAGAAGACATCCTTACCCAGACGCGTTCGCAGCTGATCGATCAGATCGGAGTTAGTCTTGGTGGCCGCGTCGCTGAAGAAATCATTTATGACGAAATCACTACTGGTGCTCAGGACGACTTGGAAAAGAGCACTAAACTTGCGCGTCGCATGGTGACTGAGTTTGGTATGAGTGATCGACTAGGTC
Organism: Candidatus Melainabacteria bacterium; assembly: GCA_003151275.1. The sequence goes on along the minus strand of PLXC01000162.1, from coordinate 69,480 downwards.
CGATGACTTTCGGTAAGCGTCATGACCATGTTTTTCTTGGACGTGAATTTGGACACGAGAGAGATTACGGCGAAAACATTGCCACGATCATTGACGAAGAAGTGACTAGGATAGTCAGTGATAATTACACTCGCGTCAAAGACCTCCTTACGAATCATAGGCCGCACATGGATGCGATTGTGAAAGTGCTTCTCGAGAAAGAAACTCTCGACAAAGCTCAAGTTGACGCGATCATCGAAGAAGTAAATCGTGCCTCTGGTGATTTCATTTCAACAACTGGAAGCAACGATGACAGCAGTGCCATAGCGCCACCGCCGACATATGTGCTTGATGGCGGTAAAGTCTTGCTGCAGGAATCTGATCGAGAAAAAGAGAAGTCTTCCGACAAACAGCAGGAACCACCAGATACATCTCCTGGACTGAAACCTAAGTTTGCTTAGACTGCATTGGCTTCAAAGATTGGCTTCATTGGTTGGATGATAATTAGGAGACACTATGTTTAGTCAGAAAGCCCGATTAGCTTCGTTTAGCGCGCTTTTAGTGGTAGCTACCTTAACCACGACATGGGTTGCTCCAGATTGCGCCAAGGCTCAGACAGCGAGCAATAACTTTGGTTCAAGCTCAAACTTCGGTGCAACGCGTGGGTTTAGTTCATACACTTTTCGCAACCCTCAGAGCTTCAACACTCCCACCTATCCTAATCCCGCCAGTCCTCTGGCATACCCAACTGCGCGTGGTGGTGTGGCCGTGTTCGCAAATCAGATTAACAACACACCTAATACAAACATTCAGAGCTACAGCGGCACCAATGGATTGAACAGTGCTGGTAAGAGTCTTAGCAGCATCAATCTGACCGGTTTGAGTAACACCAGTTTGAATTTGACACCACTTTCTCAGGCTACGACGACCAACTCGACGAACCCAGCTTCTAACAATCCTGGTTTCAACAATCAAGGCACTGCCACCAATAATAGTACCGGCATCATCAATCAGGGCTCAGGATTGCGTTAACCAGCCGCGCGCCGGTTGTAGGGCAAGCGTTCTAGACGTCACTCTCGGCTGAGGTTCCACTCGAACTCGTGGATTTCTTCCAAAAGAGGAAGGAAACGATATAAAAGAACGCCGCCACTAATAGCAGGCTGCGAATTCCTGTGTATGTCCCAACGTATTCGCACAAACCACCTATCACTGCACCGAACATATTGAATGCCAAACCTGCGCGAGGTTTAGTTTCATTTGCAAACGATGTCGAGAATATCATGCCGGCGAAAAATACTGGTATCACAGATAAGAGCGATGCTGCTCCACCGCCGACCCACATTCCCAGCGAGTTGAACGTTTGCACTGGTATCGCATATAGAACCGCTAGTGAAATGATCAGCCCAGCGTAGAGAGCTTCCATTGGCATGACTTTCGGATTCTTGATGATCAATACGTTGGCGCTAATGATCGCTGTGAGAACCGAAAAGATACAGATTGAATTGACGATCCAGGTCGTTCCGAATACGAGTGACAGGCGATCGATAATCGCCAACTCGAGAAGCATGAACGCTGAACCAAGGAAGAACAATTGCCAGCGTCCAGATGAGCGATTGGCGCGAATGCTGGCGCCGCACACTGCCCAACTAAGGAGCAGGATGCAAGCCACAATCGCAAGATATAAAGGATCGAACGAAACCGTATTCAAGTAAAGAAACGGCCAATCGTCAGTCGAGTTTTTGATACCACCCGTTTCAGCTGCGGAGCTATCTTTATAGCCATATTTTTGCAGCTCGGGAAGCTTGGCCATCATCTCCGGCGTTGTAGGAGTGAAAAGGTGCCATATTGCCCCGCCTTTGTAATTTAAAATCAGTGGTGGCGGGTACTTCGATTCTGCCGCCACCAGTCGCATGTTAGAGATTAGTCTGTTGGAAAGATAATTGGCTACTGCACAATAGGTGACGCTGTAGAGACCGCCCGGATTAACGTGCAAGAGTGCATCATGCATGCCTTCGATAGTGTAAACATAATCGTCGAGGCGGACTGAAAGCGAGTTGCCAGCGACTGCGTGCGAGTCCAAAAACGCCGTTATAACAAGATCGTATTTATCTTGATGCTGTCGCAAGAATGCTCTTGCGTCATTGATGTATACGTGTACCTTCGGCGAGTCATAGGGATGTTCAGGGTGGATCTTCCGGCCAAGTTCAATCATCATCGGATCGATTTCTACAGCATCGATTTGTTCAACGCCTAATTTCAAGGCCGAGGCCACATCATTGCCTGTGCCAGCTCCAAGAATGAGAACATTTTTCGGATGGATGAATTGATATGGCAATTCATATTGATCCAAGCGGAAGTCTTTCATCCTCTGTTGTTCTGCTGGATTCAAGCTTGATAAAAAAGCGTCGGATAAATTTAAAGGCTGCTGGAAGAACGCCTTGTTGACCGAGATTTCATAACCTATCTGATTTGTTTTGCCGCCCATAAACAGAGGTGCCATTTCGACGCGGTGGTAAGGTGACCATAAAACCTGTGGTTTCACGTCATTGCCTGCGGTGGCAAAAATGCTCTTGGCGGGAATGAACGCCACTAGAGCAATTGTCGTAATGAGTAAAGCAATGCCGACTTTGTTTGCTCTGAAAATCCAACTCGCCGCTAGGCAGCCGATAGCGACCCAGATCAGTGGTGGCGTGGATAGAAATGACAGCAATGAGAACGCTGCAATTCCGGCTGTCGATCCCAGCAGATTGAAAAGATACGATTGAAGCGGCGGCCCATCATCGAAGAGTTTTCCTAATCGCTGTCCGAGTCCTGCCATCATTGCAGCCACGAGCACGAATATGGCAAAGAACACAGCGATCGAGATCGCGGCGTATTCCGTTGGATGGTTTGCGGCCTCGGCTACTGGGTGAGTAGCGTCCCACCAGCCGCCGGCGGCGCCACCGCCGATTCGCATCGAGGGCATGAGCATGTCGGAAATTGAAGTCCAAGTGCTGGTATCAATAACGAGCACAAGTAGCATGAATAAAAAGGGGAAGAGCTTGAACAAACGTTCGTCGCCCTTATCTTTCATGAATCCCAGACCGAGCCCTACGTAGCAGGCGATTAGGGGGAAATTGCGGAAAATTGAGAATGCCCGAATCTCCGACGACATCCAGCGGATGACGATCAATTCTATAAATAACGCGATTGCGCTGATCCAAAATAAGTCGAACTGTCTTCCCCGAGCACCCGAATTTTTCTGGGAGATCAACTTGTACTCCTTCACAGCTGGTAAAGCTTAAAATTGTAACAGTCATGCCGTAAAACAAGACCTATCGGCGATTCGAACAAAGTTAGAGCAATCTTAAGAGATTAAGAAAACGTTGATTTATAGCGCATGATTATCGCTATCAAACGTGAAGCTTGGCTTTCACGAGATGCTTTCATCAACACTCTCTGGAGGGTCTAACCGTGGCCGTCGTCCAAGAAAAAGAACTACTTTGCAAAGATTTCCTCACTAAGAACAAACAGCTACTCATCGATGGCAAGTGGGTAGATGCCGAATCAGGTAAGACGTTTGAGACTCGCAATCCAGCAACTGATCAAGTCATTGCTAAAGTTGCGGAGGGCTCGAAGGCTGACGTAGATAAAGCTGTTAAAGCAGCTCGCAAGGCTGTCGAGGAAGGACCTTGGCGCAAAATGAGCACAGCTCAGCGCGCCAAGCTTATGTTCAAACTAGCTGACTTGATCGAGAAGAATGCCGATGAGTTAGCGCAGCTTGAAACTCTCGATAATGGTAAGCCAATCAACGAAGCTAAGCACATCGATGTTCCTCAGACCATTGAAACCTTCCGCTATTACGGCGGCTGGGCAACAAAGATTGAAGGCGAAACGATCAACGCTAATCCGAATATGTTCACGTACACTTTGCGCGAACCAGTAGGCGTAGTTGGCCAGATCATCCCCTGGAACTTTCCAATGCTTATGGCCGCTTGGAAGCTTGGTCCAGCACTAGCATGCGGTAACGCAATTGTTCTAAAGCCCGCTGAACAAACTCCACTAACCGCCTTGCGCATTGGTGAGTTGATTTTAGAAGCTGGATTTCCCGAAGGCGTTGTGAATATCATCACCGGCTTTGGTGCAGATTCAGCTGGTTCTGCCATATCCAGTCATATGGACATCGACAAAGTGGCATTCACTGGCGAGGACAAGACTGGTCGCGAGATCGTCAAAGCGTCAATCGGCAACCTTAAGCGTGTCTCGCTTGAACTCGGTGGAAAAGCCCCAAACATCGTCTTTGCTGACGCAGATATTGATGCTGCTGTAAAAGGCGCAATCACTGGTATCTTCTTCAATCAAGGGCAGGTTTGTTGCGCAGGCTCCAGACTGTTCTTGGAAAAATCTATTCACGATGAATTCATGAGCAAACTCCTTGCCCGCGTCGCTAAGATGCAACAAGGTAATGGAATGGATGAGAAGACTCAGATCGGTCCTCAGGTTTCGAAAGATCAGCAAGAGCGCATCCTCAACTACATCGATATCGCTAAAAAAGAAGGAGCTTCCGTTGCCTGCGGCGGAGATGCACCAGCTGGCGATTTGGCTAAGGGTTACTTCGTCAAACCGACGATCTTCACCGGTGTCCACAACGACATGAGAATCGCTCAAGAAGAAGTCTTTGGACCAGTTCTTGCGGTGATTCCTTTCAACAGTGTTGAAGAAGTTGCTGAGCAAGCGAATAAGATTACCTACGGTTTGTCGGGCGCTGTTTGGACAAGTGACGTTAAAAAGGCCCACAAACTTGCTGCTCAGATCAAGGCTGGCACAATCTGGGTTAATTGCGTCAACATGCTCGATCCTGCGATTCCATTTGGTGGTTACAAGATGAGCGGCTATGGCCGTGAGCTTGGCAAGCACTCGATTGATTTGTACACAAACATCAAGAGCGTTTGGGTCAATCTCGCTTAATTAAGCGCACAACAACATAAACAAAAAAACCGCCGACTCAGCTCGGCGGTTTTCTTTGCTGTTAGACTATTTTGAAAACTATATGTAAAAGCAATCCGCACCCGTTGATAAGACTCAGACAACAAAATCATGAAAGTGTTTTGCCGGTTCGTTAGCTTATTGGTCTGTTTAACTTTCTCTATTGAAGCCCCAGCAGCCGAAGTGCGTGGTTTGGATAATTTCACCAGCTGGACTGAACTAAAGCCGAGCGCGCCCTTAACCAAGAGCCATGGGCTGCATTATTTTGAGTTTAAAACGGCCAATGGCAGCAATGTTTATTTGTTGGTAGCGGATTTAGGTCGACACGATTTACAGATTAGACCAGTCGTCAATAAAACGACGGCGACAACAACTGCTACGGCGCGTCTTACCGGGGCATTAGCGGCTGTCAACGGCGCGTTTTTCAATCTAAGCAATGGCGAAAGTACCAGTTACATAACCGTGGACGGCATAAAAGTTTGCGACCCTACGGAGAACAAGGCTCTGACCGGTAATGTCAAACTGAAGCCGTTCCTTGAGACCATTTTTAAGCGCAGCGAATTGAGAGTGATGAAGAGTAAAACTGGCAATATCGAGCTGGCGATCGCTGCTCACGATACACCGATCGGACAGCATAAAACTCTTGTACACGCGATACAAGCGGGACCCCGACTGCTACCGACACTTACAGCTACCGAAGAGGCGTTTGTCAGAACTGAAGCAGACGGAAAGTTGGTCGATTCAGTAGGCGTTAATAAACCGGCCGCTCGCACCGCAGTTGGTATCACTAAGAATGGCAAGCAGGTGCTGCTTTTGTGTGTAGCGAGCAAGCGCCAGGATGAGTTCTCAGCGGGGCTGACATTGGCTCAGGTAGCTGAATTAATGAAGCGTTTGGGGTGTGTGGAGGCGCTCAATCTAGATGGTGGAACTTCCACGACGATGGTCGTTAAGTCTGGTGATGATTCTCTGAAAATGGTGTGTGGAAGAGACCCGGAAACACTGGTCAAATCCGCGCTAGCTCTTTTCAATGAGTGACGATTCAGAGGAAAACACCGAAGCCGAAGAAGACATCGGGCATAGATGACGATTAGAGTTGATTGCGACGACGACGTTGTCTAGACAACTCCGCAGCTTTGAGACGGGCAATTGCTCTAGACATCGCCATCTCTGAGAGATAAATGTCCAGCTTGTCTGTTTTTTGCGTCTTCTCCGCTTCAGCTTTGGCCTTAGCGTCGTGAGCACGGGCTTCGTCGATTTCAGTGTCTAATTCAGCAACGTCGCTTAAGACGGTGACTTGATTTTCGCCAACTTCCAGTAGTCCGCCAATAACGGCGGCAATGTGTTCAACGCCGTCACTTTTGAAGCGTAGTACGTCTACGGCAAGAGCCGTAATCAACGGTTGGTGATTAGGTAAAATCGACAATTCACCATCAATTGCACGAGCCGATACCTCGTCCACTTTCTGCTCCAAAACCACGCGTTCAGGGGTGATAATTTTGAGATTAAGAGTGCCAGGCATATTCAATATTCTCCTATCTTCCCTTGCCGGTTTTAGGGCGGCCCGGTAGTTTGCGTGCTGACTTCGCTTCAGCCTTTTGAGACCCTTGATGGGCAGCCTTAGCGCCTACTTTCTTTCTCGAAACAATTGTCGGTTTCCCGCCGTCGCCCACATGACCCTTGCGTTCATGGCCCAAGACAACATCGATGATGCCGTATTGAAGCGCCTCATCTGCCGACATGTAGTGATCGCGCTCGATGTCTTTTCTGACCACGGATTTATCTTGCCCCGTGCAGCGATGCAGCAGTTCTATTTGTGCTTCACGGAATCTTAGTCCCTGAGCTGCTTGAATCTCCAAGTTGGTGATGTCACCATCAGCTTCCCAGAGCGTCTGGTGAAACATAAGGGTGGCAAACTCATACGAGGATCTTTGCCCCGTGCCCGAAGCGAGAATTTCACAAGCACCTGATAGTGCATGTCCCAAGCAGATCGTATTCACCTTTGCTTGCAAAGAATGGATCATGGCGATAATTGCATCGGCGTTATAACCGTTGCCACCTGCCGAGTTGATGTATAGATTGATTGGTGTTTGCGAATCTAACTTGTTGAGTTTGATCAGTTTTTTTATAACCGGAAGCGTGATCTCATTTTCCAGGCGCCCGAACAAGAAGATGTCGCGAGTGACAACCTTGGCTGGTGTACTCTCTGTTGCCGCCGTTGCGGACGTTGGTTGGTTTTTCTTTTTCATTTGTGATTGCAAATTAGTTTGAGGCCAGTTCTTTAGCTTGCGCCTTCACTTCTTCGATGTTGCCGACCATGTAGAACGCCTGCTCTGGCAGATCGTCATGATCACCGTTGAGGATCTGACGGAAAGCTTCCACGGTTTCTTTTACAGTTACATATTTGCCTTCGCGTCCAGTGAATACTTGCGCAACATTGAAAGGTTGACTCAAGAAACGCTGAATCTTACGGGCACGCGTCACGGTGATTTTGTCATCTGCTGACAATTCATCCATACCGAGAATGGCGATAATGTCCTGCAAATCTTTGTAGCGTTGCAGTGTTTGCTGCACAGCGCGGGCCACGTCATAATGCTCTTGTCCGACGATCTCAGGCTTGAGAGCGGTACTTGTGCTGGCGAGCGGATCAACAGCTGGATAAATACCTAACTCGGCTATCTGTCTGCTCAACACTGTTGTGGCGTCAAGGTGACCGAATGTTGTTGCTGGAGCTGGGTCCGTCAAGTCATCAGCCGGAACGTACACCGCTTGTACTGAAGTGATCGATCCGTTTTTAGTGGATGTGATTCTTTCTTGCAACTCGCCCATTTCGTTGGCTAGTGTTGGTTGGTAGCCTACAGCTGATGGCATACGCCCGAGTAGTGCCGATACCTCAGAACCTGCTTGGACGAAACGGAAAATATTGTCTACGAATAGCAGCACATCCTGGTGCGCGACGTCACGGAAGTATTCGGCTACGGTCAGAGCTGACAAACCAACACGCATTCTGGCGCCTGGTGGCTCATTCATTTGACCGTATACGAGCGCGACTTTATCGATAACGCCTGATTCTTTCATTTCGTGCCACAAATCGTTACCTTCACGGGTGCGTTCTCCGACTCCACCGAAAACTGAGAATCCGCCGTGCTTTGAGGCGATGTTGTGAATCAGCTCCATGATAATAACTGTCTTGCCTACACCAGCTCCGCCGAACAAACCCACTTTTCCACCTTTGATGTAGGGAGCGAGCAGGTCGACAACCTTGATACCTGTTTCAAAAACGACGGTGTCGGTCATTAGCTCGGTGAGCTTAGGGCAGGGTCTGTGAATCGGCCAGCGTTCAGTCGTGGTCAGAGGTCCGCCTTCGTCCACAACTTCACCAAGCACATTGAGGATGCGCCCAAGCGTGCCTTGACCAACCGGAACAGTGATTGGGCTGCCCGTGTCGGTGCCTTTGACGCCGCGGGTCAGACCTTCAGTTGAACTCATTGCTACTGTTCTGACTCGGTTATCTCCGAGCATTTGCTGCACTTCGCAAACGATCTTGATATCTTCACCGGTTGATGGATTTTTACCGGTGATCTCAAGAGCGTTATAAATTTCTGGCAGACGACCGTCCGGAAACTCAACGTCGATGACGGGCCCGATAACCTGGACGACTCGTCCTTCTTTGGCTGTAAGTACTGTGCTCATTTGAACTCCATTAAAGGCTTGGACACTTGCATGCAACAAAAATGCTAGGCGCGATCTAAATTTCAGTCGGCTAATGATCCGACGACAAATTTAGATCTTAACAGCTATAGGATAGATGCTACGGGCACCTTTGCCTCACTCGTTTATGATACTTTTCGTATGCGCAGGCTGTCTGGCTTTACTTAATTGTTGAATAGCTCTCTTTTACAACGTTTTTTAAACGACATAATTCGGCTCTGGGTCCTCATCTTGGTAGGGACCTCCGGCTTTATGTTGGTCGAGCATTGGAAATTTCTCGACGCGCTTTATATGACGGTAATAACCGTTACAACGGTAGGTTATGGAGAAACTCACGCTTTATCAGATTCGGGAAAAATTTATACGATTGTCCTGATCTTGATTGGTGCCGGTATAGTTCTGTATGTCTTGTCGGACATGGTAGAAATCTTTCTCGAACTGAACTTTGGTCTTAGGCGCATGAAGCATCGAATTGTCAAGCTTGTTGGGCACCAGATCGTCTGTGGATATGGCAGAACTGGACAGGAAGTAACGAAACATTTTCGTCAGAATAAAATTCCTTTTGTCATCGTCGAGGCCGATCCAGAGCGCGTCAGAAAGGCAGAAGGAGAAGGTTTGCTGGTGCTCCTTGGAGACGCTTCAAATGATGAGGTGTTGCTCGACGCTCAAATTGAAAAAGCAAGCGGTATCGTCTGCTGTCTGCCCGATGACACTGCCAATACATTTATAGCGTTGTCGGCCAAGGGCTTGAATGAAGCGATCACGATCGTGTCAAGAGCCGCCAATCCAGGCTCTGAAGCTAAATTGCGCAGAGCTGGAGCAAGTATGGTTATTTCGCCATATGTGATCTGTGGACGAAGAATGGCTACAGCTGTCACGCATCCATTAGTGACTGAATTCCTGGACGTGGTTATGCATAGCTCAGCTTACGATTTGCGCATGGAGCAAATCAAGCTTGATGAGCGGTCGTCCATGGTTGGATTGACCTTAAAGGACGCAAACATAAAACAAACATCAGGCGCTATGATCCTCGCGGTGAATCAAAGTGGTAAGCTGATGACCAATCCTTCCCCCGAATTGATCTTCCACGAGGGTGATGAATTGATAGCCTTGGGTACTGAACAAGAGCTAAAAACACTTGCCGCCCTGGCCTGTAAGCAAAAACTTGAGGAATTGCAATGAATAACGAAGCACAGACCCAGCAAGAAGAAGCGATGATCACGCTTGAAGGAGAGGACGGGCATTCTTACTCATGTCAGATTCTTGACATATTTGAGTTTGATAATCAAGAATATGCCCTGCTCTTAAAGATGGGTGATGTGAAAAACGAAAGCGCTGAAGAAGAAGACGGCTCGCTCGTCATCATGCGCTTAATCCAACGAGAAGATCAATCAATTTTCCAAACAATTGAAAGCGATGACGAGTTTGAGCGTGTCGTCGCTCACGTTGAAGAATTGGCGCGTCAGAGCGAACAAGAAAACGCCGGCGAAGAATAAATCGAGAAATAAGTTTCGGATCGCAGGTTGACGCCGCGATGGTGCCATCACTCGTGATACTGATTTTTATTTGATCGATTAATATGCACTTTAAGACGGCCGAAAAATATCTTCTTCTGATTACTAAGCCAAGCCGGTTTTTTGCTGCAGCCTTAATGGAACAGAAGCTCCCTTGGTCCGTATTTTTTGTCGTCGTTATGACGTTCATCTTTTCACTGATTCGGGTCGCTAGCGACCGCACTTTGCCACCACTTTTGATCGCCGAAGCGCTTGCCAAATCGTTTCCATCCTATTCCGTGCTCGCTCTCGCCGTAGTTTGTTTATACGCCTTCGCTGCAGCGAAGTTGGGACGAGTGTTTGGCGGCAAGGCCACCTTCAAAAGAATTTTCATCGTCGGCGCATATTCGTGCGCACCGCTAGTCTTTTTGTCTTCGCCTTACACTGCTCCGATTGGCTTAATCTGGGCTTGCTGTCTGGCTGTTATTGGACTGAGGATGGCGCATGGCATTCCGCTTCTGCGCGCCGTAATCGTGCAATCGATTTTCGTTGCTACGTTTATGCTCCTTGTCACGGCATTAATTATGATGCTCATTGGCATATTTAAAAAGCATTATCCGGCTGAACAACTTGTCCACAAGCCAGCCCCTGACGTGTTGCTAAAAACCTTTGACGGTGAGCCCGTGATGCTTTCCTCTTTGAAGGGGAAATCTGTTGTGCTGCTGGATTTCTGGGCTACCTGGTGCGGTCCTTGTCGGACAAGTTTGCCAATCCTGGCGCAAATCGCTCATGATTTTAGAGAACGAGGCGTCGCTGTATACGCAATAGCTGGAGACGAAGATCCGCAATTATCTAAAAACTACCTGCAGGCTCTAAAAATCGATCTGAAAGGAGTGGCTGGCTCACTGAGAGTGGATTCGGCTTTCCTCGTTGAGGCGCTTCCGCAGACCGTTGTAATTGATAAAAGTGGCATAGTCCAAGCTGTTCACGTCGGCGTCGCGCCTAACGAGAAAGAACAACTACGTGCCGACCTTGAACGCTGTCTGTCCCCATAATTCTAAGCAAGCAATATCGTTATATTTGAAAAAAATTGCTTAAAGTATAAGGCACGCGACGGATAATTATCACGTTTCGCAACTGCAGGAGCTCAACGCATGCCCATTGCTAAAGATGTCACTGAATTGATCGGCAATACGCCCATGGTGCGACTAAATCGGCTTACCGCCTCATTGCCAGGCGATACGATCATTGCTGCGAAGCTTGAATCGCACAATCCGCTCGGTTCTGTGAAAGACAGGATCGGCATATCGATGATTAATGAAGCGGAAAAGGCTGGATTGATCAAAAGGGGGCATACCACCTTAATCGAGCCGACTTCCGGGAACACTGGTATAGCGCTTGCCTTTGTCGCCGCCGCCAGACAATACAAGTTGATTTTGACTATGCCTGACACTATGTCAGTTGAGCGACGAAAGCTTTTGGCTGCGTTGGGAGCTGAACTGGTTCTTACTCCTGGAGCCGAAGGTATGCGCGGGGCGATCAATAAAGCTACTGAACTTCTAGCTACAACCCCGAATTCGTTCATGCCCCAACAATTCGATAATCCAGCCAATCCCAAAATTCATCGTGAGACAACGGCTGAGGAAATTTGGCGTGACACTGAAGGCAAGGTCGATATTTTCATTGCTGGTGTCGGCACCGGTGGCACCATAACTGGTGTCGGTCAAGTTTTGAAAGAAAGAAAGCCGAGTGTGCAGATAATTGCCTTAGAACCAACTGACAGCCCGGTTCTGACTCAAACTCTGCAAGGTGTACCTCTGAAGCCTGGACCTCACAAAATTCAAGGCATCGGCGCCGGTTTTGTGCCAAGTGTTTTGGACCTTTCAGTAATCGACGAAGTGTTTCAAGTGACAAACGATCAGGCTCTGGAATGGGGGAGGCGCTTGGCCGCTGAAGAGGGACTCTTGTGTGGTATCAGTAGTGGTGCAGCAGCCTTTGCTGCAGTGGAAATTGCTAAACGCCCCGAGAATAAAGGCAAGATGATAGTTATTATTTTGCCAAGCACCGGAGAGCGATACCTTTCTACGGCGCTCTTTGCTGATTTGGTGCCAGAAGTGGCCACCGCTAACGCGAGCGTGCCTCAAGAACCAGTGACTGCGTCGACATAGAGGCTGATCCTCATAAAACGCAGTCGTGATGAGGAGCGGTTGGGATAAAGAGCAATCCGGACAGAGTAGTCAAACATAAAGCAGCATCAACATAGAGATCGAGGCGAAGTTTATGAGCGTAAGGGAAGAAGTAGAGAACATCCTGATGAAAGATCCGGCAGCACGCAGCCGAGCAGAAGTTTTCCTCTGTTATCCCGGGTTTCACGCCATTCTGCTGTATAGATTGGCTCATCGATTGTGGCAAACAAAGAACAAAACCGTCCGTCTTTTTGCTCGCAGCTTCTCACAATTCGGCCGGTTTTTGACCGGCATTGAGATTCATCCTGGTGCAAAAATTGGCAGCAGGTTATTCATCGACCATGGGTTGGGTGTCGTCATTGGTGAAACCACCGAAATCGGCGATGACTGCGTGCTCTATCAAGGGGTGACGCTGGGGGCGCAAGCTGCTGCTCGGATGGGCGCACTCTCACGCGATACCAAGCGACATCCGACACTCGGCAATTCAGTTGTCGTCGGCAGCGGAGCACAGATACTCGGTGGCTTTATCGTCGGCAACAACGTTCAAGTTGCTTCCGGTTCCATTTTGCTCAAAGAAGTTCCAGATGATTGCATCGTCGTTGGCGTGCCGGGTCGAGTCATATTTCGTGAAGGAGTGCGCGTCAGCGATCCAGTGCCGGATATCGAAGCTGAGGCAATTAAATGTCTGCGCGACAAGCTGGCAAAACTGGAAAAGCACGTCGAACGCATCCAGGCGGTACCGATGTTCGAACCAACAACAACCGGCGTAAAGCGCCCCTCTCATTCAGGTAACGTTGTTCATATCGGACATGCACCTGTCTCTGTTAATGCATCTTCCGATGCTGTGGACATATTTTTGCACGGTGCTGGAATTTAGCCCCTGCAACTAAACTCCAACCACTCTGCGGATTTGCTGTATGGTCAAAATTCTAATAGTGGACGACGATCATGAATCCGTTGATGTCCTGAAATCGTGGCTGCAAGCCGAAAAACACTCAGTCAACCTTCGCCCTGAGGGAGGCTTCTAACTAATCTTGGATTCAACCGTTGCGCCAAGATTCGGAATTGATACTCGAAACTCAGTGCCCACACCAACTTTGCTACGCACTGTGATTTCCCCTTTGTGTCTTCTGGCTATTTCTCGACAAACTGCAAGACCTAATCCTGAACTATTTTCCTGTCTCGAGCCTTCCCTGGTCTGAAAAAAAGGTTCGAAGAGAAAATCTAGCGAGTTTGAGTCGATGCCGCAACCATGATCTGTTACGGTAATGAATACGCCACTGGAGTCATTTTGTGCGTGCACTTCAATGGTTGAGTTGTGAGGAGAGAACTTTATCGCGTTTGAGAGCAAGTTACTAAACAGCCTGACCATCAAATTCATGTCGATAGCAAAAGTGACCTCTCCACCGGAACAGATGATTTTTACAGAGGACTCTTCCGCAAGCATTTCTACAGAAAGCATAGTTTCGTCAAACAGTTTTTGAAATTTAGTGTCAGTCAGGTTCAAGCTGATCACCGCATCTGAAGCGCTAAATTTTTCCAGATCAAGAAAATCTGTGATCATCGCTATCAACCTCTCCAAGCTTTTTTCAGCCTTCTCAAGGCGCGTTTGAGCTTTTTCTGGCATCACTCCACACGCCCCTGCCAATAAAAGGGCGAGCGTTCCCTGCAAGGACAAGAGCGGAGAACGCAAATCATGGCTGATCATTGCCACCATCATTTGTTTCTTACGTTCAGAAGCAGCAAGGTCATTGGCGGCCTGATGCAAGGTCCGATCAAGTCTCGCCAGCTCGTCATCGCCAGTTAGTGCCGGCGGCAGTTCGTCTCGGAAACCGACACGTCTTGAATTCTCTTCGATTTTACTTATCCGTAAGGCAATGTTGGAAAAGAAAAATCGTGCCAACAGCGCAGATAGAACGACGCTGGCTGCAATAAAGAAGATCAAAAGAAATTGTATTTTCGACTTGAGTTGCTTGTCTGCCTCAGTCTCTTTTCGTTCTATTTGTTTCTCAATTTCGCTGAGGTGATCGATTATGATTTTCAAATTTTGATGCACTACTTGAAGTTCTTTCCGCAGAGAATTTACGCGGCTAAGCATGCCAACACTTTGATCGGAGCTTTCATATTTCTGCAGGGAGCGTATGGCGCCCGTTATAGTGTTTTTCAATTGCGAATATTCGCCTGCATCTCGACCAGCTAAGTTGGCGACACGCAACAAATTGTTCAGCGCTTTCGTGCACTCTTCTTCACTGTGTCGACTGGCCGCAACCAGACTCGGCTTGCTCGTATATGCATATGTCAACATCGAACCGCCGGCTTCGAGCAATAAGGCAGAGAGATTTCCCAGATTCAAAATAATGTCGCGAGAATAAGATAACTGCACCGCTTTATGATCAGCTTGAATAAACAAAAGCCACAGTGAGGATGCGATTACTATTTCAAACACAAGCGGTATCGTAATCAGGATCCAGCCTTTCTGACCGATGGTTAAATTCGCCGGGTTCACGATTGGAAGTACCAAAGGCTTTGATAATCTGGATGTAGACCGCATTATTGTACGATGACGCCCGGCGCCTGATAACCACCTGACAAACCATTCGAGTTTCGAAATTTGAAGGGCGCGGCAATAACCCTGCTGCGCGTTCCTAACTGCCAATGAGTTTTTTGGGCGCCGAAGCCTTCTTGTCCGAACTGAGTCGCGGCGCACCATATGCAGTGCGGGTTTAATCTTCGCTGCCAAAGGTTTGCCAAAACTTCCACGTAACATAGTTCGAGGCGCAGCGCTGAAAAGCAGAGCGCCGCAAGCTGAATATATCGGACCAAATTTTAATCAGACAGGAGCTACTATACTGTTTTGGGCAGCACGTTTTGCAAATAACTCACTGAGCACTTGTGCCGCTTTTTCACACTCTTCAATGGTATTAAAACAGCCTGCTGTTATTCGTGCCGAACCCATCACATCTTCTCGTGGAAATCCAATACAGCTCAATACGTGTGACGGATCAAGTGCGCTTGAACTGCAGGCTGAAACACTAGAAATACAAATGCCTTTAAAATCTGCGTCGTTGACTAATTGTTCGCCAACGGTGCCCTGGACAATGACGCTGACGTGTCCTGGAATGCGTCGGTTTAAGTCTTGAGCCCCGGTCAGTCTGACGCAATCGACAGCGGTCAATTTTTGGATCAAGATTTCTTGGATTCTGCGCAGTCTTTTTGAATTCTCTTCCAGATGCTCTGCGGCCAATTCTGCCGCTTTACCGATAGCGACAATGCTGGCCAAATTCTCAGTGCCTGGAAATACACCCCTTTCCTGTCCACCACCAAAAATGATCGGCAACATCTGTGCCTCTTTTCGCACGTACAGAACACCAATGCCCTTAGGAGCATGGAACTTGTGACCGGACAAGCTCATTGTTTGTGCAGGCAATGAGCGGACATCGAGGGCAATCTTTCCTGCCGCTTGGACTGCATCGGTGTGATAGAAAATGTTTTTCTCTTGCGCGATCCTGGCAATTTCCTCAATCGGTTGCACGGTGCCAACTTCATTATTTGCGTACATCAAAGAGATGATACTTGTCTCAGGTGTTATGGAAGCGCGCAGTTCATCGAGATCTACGAAGCCTTCTTTGTCAACATGCAAGTAACTAACTCTCCATCCGCGAGACTCGAGATGGCGCGATGGTCCGAGTCCAGATGAATGTTCTATGCAAGACGTGATCAGATGGCGACCGAGTTGATTTTCTTCCACATAACGTGCGCGTCCCAGGATCGCTACGTTGTTGCTGTACGTTCCACAGGGCGTGAAGTGAATCTCGCTAGCATGGGCTCCAATTAGATCAGCGACTTGTTGCCGAGCGGTGTCGATGGCCGCTCTCGCTTGGCGACCCATGCGATGTATGGAAGAAGGATTGCCCCACCTATCACAAAGATAAGGCTGCATTGCCTCTATAACTTCTTCTCTGACGCGCGTCGTGGCGCTGTTGTCCAAGTAGACGCTCATTTGGAAAAGGACCTCTTCGATGCTCAGAAACGGGTCAGCAGCTGGCAAATGGTAGTGATGTTATCATGCTGGCGGGCTCGTAAGATCCTTTAATCAATTTGAGCCAGCCGCTTGCTCCTTTGGCATCGGGCCTCCATACTTATCGGAGCGCAGCACAATTAGACCGCAGGCCAGTGCTTGTTTACTGTGGGAGAGGCAAGTAGCGAACGAAGCGCGGCAGGTACGCGCATAGAGAGCGGCTTTGCCTGGAGCCGCCCGAGGGTGGCTGATCCTAGGAGTGCCTATGCAGCAAGCTGCTCGGCTACTGCAGCGAAGCTGCTCAGCCGAAAGGAACTGAAGGCGACGGAGTGCTTAAGAAAGGAAACGCAACTATGGCCTTAACCGAACAGCAGTCGGCTTTATTGTTGAATCAATATGAGGGTGCCGAAGCGCTTTTTTTAGAGCTTTTGCCGGTTGGTGCTGATTTGAGTGCCAATGGAATTCTCTCTTTTTATATTGCGCGCTTTGAAACTGTTACTAGCGGCGATTCGCCAATCGATAAAACGTACGCCGACTCATTACAAGAGCAATTCAAAATTAAAGCATGGAAGATTATTGAGCTTGTCCAACGTGCTAAAGACACCGGTGATCCGTCAGACTTGATTCATCTTTTACGTATCGCTGCCTCAATCCCAGGTCAAGAGTCCGCTTTGTCGCCTGAACTTGGCCGCGCCTGCCGTTGCCTTTTGACTACCGGCGAGTTGCCACCCGAAGACATTCAATTAATTTTTGAACCATTGACTGAAACGGAAGCCCGAGTGCTAATCGGGGCAGCAATTTTTTCTTCCAAACAAAACGAATTGCTGGCCATACAACTGCAGAGAATTCTATGGCATATAAAATCGCAAAATTACTTGGCGCCCAATGATCCATTTGTCATGGCAGGTGATCTGGCAATAGAGACCATGAGCGTCAGCCAGTAGTTCAGTCCGGTCCAGTTCTGTCAGTCTGTAGTTCACAGATTCAGTCCAATTCAAGTCCGGTCAATAAGTCGCTGCCGCTTTTGTGGTATCGGATTTGGTGGCACGGTTGCTGCCGGTACGCCAATATGTAGGTTTTTCTTTCTCGGGTTGAATATGCTTATTCGCTTGTGCTGCGTCAAAAAGAGCCAAAAGCGGCTCTTCTTCAGATTCTTGTTCTGCCTGAGTGATCGTTGTCTCTGCGCCTTTTCTCAACTCATTTAGCAACACAACTATTGATCTGGAATCAAAAGGTTCAACACCATTGGCGGTGGCACTGGTGGTGACGGAGGAGTCATAACAGTTTCAGAATGTTCATGTGCTACTGTTATAAACCTTTCAACGGCACACTTCAATGCCAATGCAAATTCCTCACAGGCTGGATTGGGTGGCACCGTTACGATCAACCACGCAACTAAAACTGCTAGTCAAAATGAGATCCAGGTCGATGTGATTAATGTTGATGCCGGGTCAATGGCAGTAACTAGTTCGTTCGATGGCTATGTAAGTCTAAACGGTGTCCTGTGCCAGCAATGGAAAACAGGATATACGGATTTTCCAAAGTCCTATTGGAACTGTGTTAATCCCACCGGTCCATTGTCTTTGGACCTCGTTCCTACAGCATTTGCAAACGGACTTTACGCTCCGATCAAAAATCTATTGGGCGGACCCGGTGGACTTGGCATTAGTACGCGAATGTATGTCTTCATTGATGGACCTCAATGGACACAGTTTTTTGCGCCTTCGTCTACGTTTGCTGCTGGCACTAGCGCAACAGGCGTGACGGGCCAGCTGGTTAGCCTGAATGTCCACTCTACAGTGTTCGAGAATGTCAATCTGCCTGTTCTAGGCTACAGTACGCTCACAACTAGCCAGCTGAAAGAAACAACTGCACATGTAATCTATTGCTAGCAAAAATAACGCCTGACGGAAAGGCTATCCTAAATCCCAAAGACGAGGACGGTAGGTCATCAAATGCAATAAATTTGGTACGGCTCAGTCTTGACGACGCACAGATGCTGTGGGGTGAGCCTAGAAACAACATGACCTTTGATTTGATCGCAGATTCTCGTCCAGAAATGGATGTTTATCATCTTGATGCAAAGTTTAAAAACGGTTTTTTTAGTTCTTACCGCCTTCGGGGAATAGGAATTCGGCAACCAGAGTGGGTGGACATCAAATAAAAAAAACGGGAAGAAGTCCATTTTGTAGCCTTCTTCCCAAGCCGTAGTAGTTAGAGACCGTGAAATTACTTCGAGCCTGCCGGACAACCTCCCGGCCAGAACGTAGTATTCATGTAGTTCCAGACAGCTATCATCCACAAAAGCCAACAGTCGGTCACTAGTCATTGAAAACACCTGAATATCGCTCGTTGAGGCTTTCGTCGGAGCGTTTTGCAACGCGATTCATCCGTGTTAGTCCTTTTTGTCCTTCGGCTTCGCAGGCGGTGCCAACATCACAGGCGGTGCCAACATCAAACTTGTTTTGGGACGATTTGCTTCAGGCTGTTTAATAACGTCTTCTGCAACTGTACTTGCTATCAAACTAAGTGGTGCCTTGCTGGCAAATTGTCTAACGTTGGTTTTGTCTTGCGCCCACATATTGTCTGGACCTTTGCCTGTTCGGTAAACGGAGATGTACCTGCCGCCTACGTGAATCGTGTACATGATTGCGCTTGTTTCAAAGGTGGACCATTTTGTGATGTGCAATCTTTCCAAAATTGCCGAGCCCGGATCGTCCGATCGCTCTGGTGTAGGCACAAGAGGATTTCCTTTGACCAGGCGCAAATAGAGCTCGTTTTTCCAATTGTCGTAAGCGGATATGTCAAACACATCGATCGGTTCAATGTCTACATAGAACCCAGCCTCGGTTTCTGCCACTGTAGGCAGGATTATTTTTTCATGGCGAATATAAAAGCGAATTAGACTCATTGGCGGCTCTGGTGCGTTTGCCCTTCATCATCGTTATCTTTGTGCAATGGCTTCATGGTCGGAAATGCGATTACGTCTCTAATCGATGCCGCATCAGTAAGTAACATTACCAATCTGTCTATGCCAATGCCAATGCCCATAGTTGGCGGCATACCGTATTCCATGGCCAGGATAAAATCCAGATCGAGAGGCATTGCGTCTTCGTTTCCAGCCGCCTTTTTTAGTGCTTGAATTTCCAAACGACTCCGCTGCTCTTCAGGATCCGTCAGCTCGCTGTAACCGTTGGCCAGCTCACGTCCAAAGACGAAGATCTCAAAGCGCTCCACCTCATCAGGGTTGCGTCGATGTGACTTCGTCAAAGGTGATATTTCTACTGGATAGTCGATAATGAAAGTCGGCTGGATCAGCGCTGCTTCGCACTTGCTCTCAAAAATGGCATTAATCACCGCTCCACGCGAGTCTTCATGCTTCAATTCAATGCCCATTTTTATCGCCGCGTCGCGCATTTCTTCGAACTCTTTGATCGCTTTCACGTCGAGTCCGGTCGCATCTTTGATCGCTTGCACCATCGAGAGTCGGCGCCATTTTTCGCCAAAGTCGATCGTCGTGTTTTGATATTTGATTTTGGTCGAGCCCGTTAAACTAAGTGCTAACCCGCGCACCATTTCTTCGGTCAAGTCCATCAATTCGTTGTAATCACCATAAGCCCAATA
This sequence comes from Candidatus Melainabacteria bacterium, assembly GCA_003151275.1. The sequence goes on along the minus strand of PLXC01000162.1, from coordinate 49,507 downwards.
CATCTCCATCATCGTAAATTCTGGATTGTGTCGAGTGCTCAGTCCTTCGTTGCGAAAAATGCGTCCAATTTCGTAAACGCGTTCAAAGCCGCCAATGATCAAGCGCTTCAAGTGCAGCTCGGTGGCGATGCGCAGGTAAAGTTCAAGGTCAAGTGCGTTGTGGTGCGTCACAAATGGGCGCGCATCGGCTCCCCCAGCTTCGACTTGCAAGACAGGTGTTTCGATTTCCAGACAGCCACGTTCGTCGAGAAAGTTGCGGATGTAACGAATCGCCAGGGCGCGAGTGCGAAAATTCTCGCGCACAGATGGATGCATGATCATGTCTACATAACGTTGGCGGTATCGCGCCTCGACATCCTTAAATCCGTCCCAGCTATCAGGTAGTGGTTGCAGGGACTTGGCAAGGATCTCGTACTTTGTTACTTTGACTGAGATTTCGCCTTGCTTGGTGCGCCGGATTGTTCCAGTTGCACCCAGGAAGTCGCCCTTGTCAAGCAATCTCAAGCGCTTCAAGTCCGTCTCGTCAAGATTGGCTTTGTGACAAAACAATTGAATTTTGCCCGACTCGTCAAACAAATCTACGAACATCCAAGTGTTGCGTTCGTTCATGACTCGACCGCAAACACTTACAACGTCCTCAGTCTCTGTGTCGTTGGGCAGATCTTTGTACTTTTCTTGAAGTTCTTGATTGCGATGCGAGCGCTTGTATTTGTAAGGGTATGGATTGACGCCTTGCTCGCGAAGTTCCCGCAGCTTTCTGAGCCGTTCTGCGCGCAATCGTGTGCCGTCAAATTCCATAATTACCACTCTAAACTCCCCTGATTTCACCTCTTGACGCTCTGCCAAGACTGTCTATCTTACGGTATGAGGGAGGGGCGTCCAAGCAGTGACGATTGTGTTGTGACAATTAGGCACGTCTTGGGTCTTTGTTGCTATGCGCGGGTCCTGTTAGCTCTCGACCTCCAATCAAGATGAATTGCGAAATAGGCAACCAACTGCTTAGAAGCATCTTATTCATTACCGCATTTTGCCGATCTTGAAGAGGCTGAAAGCCGCTTCACAAGCTGCTCAGACCGCGTGTTATAATTTACCGTTGTTGAATTCTGTCGTCGACGTGCTTGAAAGTCAGTAAGATTCAGCAGTTTGATCAACCGTGCGGATTCTGTATATCCAACGGTTATCTGTTTGTTGCAACCCAAGGAGCATCATAAGTGAGCAGCCAACCACCAGCCACAACGGGCGGAGGAGCAGGCGGCGAGCGTATCGTCACCATCGAAGTCAGAGATGAAATGCGTCGGTCGTTCATCGACTACGCCATGTCAGTAATCATCAGCCGCGCTATCCCAGATGTTCGTGATGGCTTGAAACCCGTGCATCGCCGCATTATTTATGGCATGTATGAATTGAATCTGTCTCCGACAGAACGATTCAGAAAGTCTGCCAAGGTCGTCGGGGAAGTGATGGGTAACTTTCACCCGCACGGTGACTCGGCGATCTACGAAGCGTTGGTGCGCTTGGCGCAACCAAGTGCCAGCCGATATGTTTTGATCGATGGACACGGAAATTTTGGTGACCTCGATAACCCACCAGCGGCGATGCGATACACCGAATGCAAACTTGCGCCGATGGCCATGGAGATGTTGCAAGATATCGATTCTGAGACGGTCGATATGAGGCCAAACTTCGACGAGACAAAAATGGAGCCTAGTGTGCTGCCTTCGCGAGTACCCGTTCTGTTATTGAACGGTTCCGCCGGGATCGCCGTCGGTATGGCAACGAACATTCCGCCACACAATTTGACCGAAGTCATTGATGGCACGATCGCCAAAGTCAACAACCATGAGCTCACATCTCTTGAATTGATGGAGTGGATCAAGGGACCAGATTTCCCAATCGGTGGAATCATCATGGGCACTGAAGGGATTGTCGAAGCTTACACAACAGGGCGTGGCTCGATACCTGTTCGCGGTGTGGCCACAATCGAGCAAATTGAAGGACGTGGCGGACGCCAAACGCGCATGGCCATCGTCGTCACTTCATTGCCTTACATGATCGGACCGGAAGCGTTCACCAAGCGGGTTGCTGACCTCGTTAGAGAAGATAAACTGGGCGGCATAGCCGATCTGACAGACGAAACAGATCGCCACGGCATACGCGTCGTCATGGAATTAAAGCGAGATGCCCATCCGGAAATTGTGCTCAACAACCTGTACAAACATTCGCAGCTGCAACAATCATTTCCCGTTAACACGTTAGCGCTGGTCAGAAAGCTAAATACAAAAGGCGGTTATTCATACGAGCCGCGAACTCTTGCTCTGGCTGATATGCTGCAGGAGTTCATCGATCATCGCATCGAAGTGGTGACAAGAAGAACTCGCTACCTGCTCAAAAAAGCAGAAGATAGAGCCCACATTCTAGAGGGCTATCTCAAGGCTCTCGAGAATATTGATAAAGTAATCGCCACGATTAGAAAGGCTGATTCTACGGAAGAAGCACGTCAGGGCTTGATTACTGCTTTTGGTTTGGACGAACCACAAGCCAATGCCATTCTTGAAATGCAGTTGCGCCGTTTGACAGGATTAGAACGAGGCAAAATTCAAAAAGAATATGATGAGACGAACGCAAAAATAGCTGAATACAGAAGAATCTTGAGTGATCGGCAAGTAGTGCTCGAAATCATCAAGAAAGAATTGCTGGAGATTCGAGAAAAATTCGGCGGCGAGAAGAAAGATCCACGCCGCACCAAAATTGAAGGCTCCTATGAACAGCTTTCATCAAAGGACCTAACTCCTAATGATGCTATGGCTATCTTCATCACGAAGCAAGACTACATCAAACGTATGCCGCTTGATACGTTTAAGAAACAGCGTCGCAACACTCGTGGTGTCACCGGTGTGAAGACCAGAGAAGAAGATGATCTCCAACACTTCTTCACTGCCAAAATGCACGATCGGTTGCTAGTCTTTACGACCAAAGGTACGGTCTATTCGCTTGAAGTAATGGACCTCCCTGAAGGCGGAAGAACCGCACGTGGACTAGCGCTCGTTAATTTGCTACCAATCGGACAAGAAGAAAGCGTGACGACCGTAATTCCTGTTTCAACCTTCTCGGAAGACAGCTTCTTGATCATGTTGACCCATAAGGCCTACGTCAAGAAAGTACAAATGTCTGATTTTGCTAGCATCCGCAAGAGTGGCATCATCGCGATAACCTTAAACGATGGAGACGAACTCGGTTGGGTAAGACCATCCACCGGTAAAGCTGATGTTCTGATCGGCACAGGCGATGGCATGTGCATCCGCTACAGCGAAGATGAACTTAGACCGATGGGAAGATCCGCCAGAGGCGTCAGAGCAATCACACTGCGCGACGGTGACAAGATTGTTGGCTTTGACGTAATCGAACCGGGAACTGAGGCGGATTCGCACGTTCTGGTTGTGACCACGGACGGATTTGGCAAACGTGTCAAACTCGACGAGTTCCGCCAACAAGGTCGTGGTGGCATAGGCCTAATCGGCACGAAGTTCAAGAATGCTGCTTCGAGACTCGCTGCTTTGCGGGTTGTTCAAGCTCGTGAAGAAGTGATGATTGCCACCATGAATGGTATCGTCGTACGTCAACTCGTCGACGACATCAGTTCTCAAGGAAGAATGGCGACCGGCGTCAGAATTCAACAGCTTGGCGAAGACGATCAGGTTGTTTCGGTAACACCGCTGGTCGAGCCAGATCCTGATTCGCTCATCGAAGATACGGACGCTCCGCCAGAAGCGTAGTCCATTGCCAACTCAGACGGCTGGACTATCTCAGCGTGTATTCTCTGCCTGGTTTAAGCCCGCAGTGAACAATGAATCAATTAAAATTATGATGGGCTTAGACTGCTTCGCTCCAGCACTCTTCCAATGCTTTGCCGAATTGCTTGCATTTTGAAAAGCACCAGTTCATAGACATTTGCTGTGCCAGCGCAAAATTTTCTTTTGAGGTGGGACGGCCGGAAAAAACCTTGCCTAACATTTGCTCAAGCTCTGATTGATGAGCACTGAGTATTGGCGGTAGTGTGAGCACCCAACTTCCAGACTCAGATTCAGAGAGAATATCTAGATAGAATCTCTCATCATGCTGGCGGATTTTAGTGACACGTTCTTTGACTAGTGGCATAAAAGGTTACCTCGGACTGGCATTTTTGCTCTAGGCACGCTTTACAAGGGCGTTCACCTGAACAACAACTTATCTTGCCGTATCATAACTTTACACGCTTGACAATGTAAAGGGCAACTCACGAACTGAACCGAAAAATAGCTGGCTATTAATGGGGGTTTTCCCATTTTGCGGTAACTCAGCGGTTGAATCGCATAGCAGTTCTAGGTATGAGTGTCTATATCCGGAATATTCACAAGCGATCATCGCTCTGAAGTGAGATGACTGGATTCTGAGAAGAAATTCTTTTATCTGTAGTGGAGACGAAGTTTGAACGTCGAGCGATATCGCTCTGAGATGTGAGACAGAGTTTGAACGCCGAGCGATATCGCCGCGCTTTCGAAATGGTCGCCTATTGACAAGTCGAGCCAGCCTCAGCCTATCGTGGATAACTAAAAGGCAACGCCTAAGGGCGTTGCCTTTCCATTAGAGTCGTTAAAATCTAACGCTGTGGTTCTTCTTCGCGTAGAACGTAGCCTTCTCCGCGAACAGTCTGAATTAGCCGTTTGGAGTTACCGTCTTCCAATTTGGAGCGCAGGTATCTTATATATACTTCGATGACGTTTGATTCGCCGATAAAGTCATATCCCCAAACTTTGTCGAAAATGAATTCTCTGGAGAGCACTTGCTCCGGATATTGCATGAACAATCGGAGCAGGTCGAATTCTTTGGCGCGCAAATCCAATTGCCGTTCGCCACGTTTGACCACCCGATTCAATTGGTCCATCCACAAATCCGCATAAGTGAGGATGCCCTCTTGCGGTTTGCGCCGCATAACTGCGCGGATTCGTGCCAGCAACTCTTCTGTCGCAAATGGCTTCGTCAGGTAGTCGTCTGCACCACCATCCAATCCAGTCACTCTGTCGCCGACGCCATCTTTAGCTGTAAGCATGATTACCGGGACTTTCGATATTGTTCGCAGCCGTTTACACACCTCAACGCCGTCCAGCCCTGGGAGCATGACGTCTAGCAGGACCAGGTCAGGCTGATCCTTTTTGAAGAGATCGAGTCCCTGGTTGCCGTCGTGAGCTACAAAGACCTGATAGCCCTCGTACCCCAGCTCTAATTCGATTAGGCGAGCGATGTTGACATCGTCTTCGATAATCAGGATTTTCAAGCAAGCCACCTCACTTCCAATTGCCACAGTTAATATTAACCTCCGTTCAATATGGCACGTTCTAATCTTTTTGTCTAACAGATTGATTTTGTTACATCTTCCCGGAAATCGTTTATCCATGCTGAATTTCGGCAGCCCGTTGCCAACGGGAACCAACCAATTTTGCTTCTCTGTTCTCTGAAGATACCCGAGCCGATGCTAATCGAATCTACCTGAGCCAAGTTAAACGACGAAAAACTTCGGTTGCCAGGAATGTGGAGTGTAGTCCAGTAAGCATTTTGCATAGAAGTCAGTAATATGACATCCTTTTCCCTATGGATTTGTTGTTCGAATTCGTATATCTAAGTAGGAGTTACCTGTTTTACCATCGGAATCCAAAAATTTGTCTCAAGAATTAGCCTCCAGTGCGAGTCACGTCGCGCCGGAGCACACTATTGATTCGCGCTTGTATCGGCTTCACGCCAAAGCGATGACGCAACTTGCTCACGGCACCTGTGTAGTCATTGCTTCGTTGCTGGCTATCCCCGATGGTATTGCCCTGATTCCGCGCTCCACGGACCTTGTCAGCTGGATTCTGAGTGTCATTGGAGTCTGGCTTTCTGCCGCCGTATTGTGGTTTGTTGGTTTCCTTGGCATTTTGCACTGCGTCTCCTTTTTGGTTAAGGGAGTGGAGGTTAACGAGCAAGGCATTAGACTGTGGCGTTTCGCTCGCCCAATTCCCTGGCAGCGGCTAGATGCAGTGGCGATGGAGCCGCAGTATTTTTTCTCCAAGCTATTTTCGTTGAAACCGGTTGCTCGTAAATTGACAATTTTTGAGCAAAAAAACTCTTGGCGAAAAGGTGCTGAACCGCATTTGGTACCACACCATTTGCCGTCCTTTTTATTTGCGCCTGAAGAATTCGAGAATTTACTTGCCGATATCACACAGCGGAAATTCAACTTTGTGCCAACCGCTTCCGATGTTGTGGTTGCTGAGCCGCAGACATTCGCTCGTTTGAAATCTGTTTACGGCTTGCTAGGCTGGCAACGTGTCGCGCTCACTATTTTGATCTCCTTTGGGCTGGTAACGCTGCTTGGCCGCAAAGCAATCGTCAACTACCAATATAATTCCGGCAACAAGGCGATGAGGGCGAATAACTATGCTGCAGCCCGCGATATGTACGAGACTGCGTCATTAGTTGATCCGACCTTTGCCGCAGCTTGGAACAATCTGGCCAACGCCGAATTTTTGCTTGGTGACTTTGCTAATGCCGAAAAACACTGGAACCGTGCTCTCTTTTACAAACCTGATTTTGTCGAGGCTAAAATCAGTTTGGCCTACTTTGCTCTTCAAAAGAGGGACTTTCCGAAAGCTAAGGACCTTATTGATAGTGCCTTAAACCTGGCACCATTGAACGCCGCTGCCGTAGTAACGCGAGCTGATTATGCGATGCGCCTTGGTCACCTGCGTGAGGCAATTAGTGACGCCAGGCAAGTGATTTCAGACGATCCTAAACGTACGGGGGCCAGTCGATTCATGGCCGCATGTATTCTTGCTCAAGGAAGATTACGGCAGGGCAATGCTCACGAGGCTGAAAGAATCCTAAACGAGCTTGCTCCGGTTCCCAATGCGCGCCTTCGCAACGGTCAAAACATTACCTTCAGGTTGCTGGTTACTTCACAGGTCGACCGTGCCTTGAACAAATTGGCGCAGGCGAAAACGGCAATTGATCTTGCTGCCGAGAGGGCTCAACGCAGCGCCGAAATTCTAATTGAACAAGCGAATGTACAAAGCGCTGAGAAAGAGTATTCCAAAGCTGCCACCACCCTCGATGCGGCACAAAATGTCAGTGCCGACAATCCATGGGTCTATATAACCAGGGCACGTGCGCTAAATTTGCAATCGATCGAGAGAGTTAAAGTTGCTAAGCAACTGGAACTGGCATCGCAATGCCCACATCAAGATTCGGATTCTCTTGCTCAGACCGCCAAGTTGTACTTATTAATTGGCGACAGGGAACACGCACGTGAAGCAGCTACGAAAGCTTTGAAACTAGAATCGAATACTCCGCTGGCGCTCTCTATTCTCCAGGCGATTAATACGGACAGTTAATGCGGCAGTCCGAACAAAAAATAAACCAGACACATCGCCGAGAGGATCAGTGTGCCTGAGTTAAGATCGCGGAATTTGCCTGCGCATACTTTGATGACGGTGTACAAAACTAGCCCAGCGGTCAATCCGTTCGCTATGTTGTAACTGAAGATCATCATCGCGATCGTCGCAAAAGCGGGCGCGGCTTCGGTGATGTCATCCATGTCTATCTTCTTAATTGAATCGACCATCAGTAGCCCAACCGCCATCAGGGCCGGTGCATAGGCGTAGGTGAGATGCTGAAGTGGCTCGATCAATGGAATAAAGAAGATACAGACGGCAAACATCAATCCCGTCACAATCGAAGCCAGACCGGTGCGAGCCCCTTCTTTGATGCCCGCTGCCGATTCGATGAAGGCACCACTGGTCGAAGAGCCAACTATGGCGCTGAATATGCAAGAGGCTGCATCGACTACCATTGGCCTTTCGATGTCCTTAAAATTGCCCTTTTCGTCCAGCATCCCGCCAATTGCGCCAACTCCAATAAGCGTGCCTAATGTGTCCAAAAAGCTCATCAGAAACAGTGTTAGTAGGATTGGCAAAAACGACAACTGTAAGACGCCCATTACATCTAGTTTTAGAAAGATTGGAGCGAGGTCGTAAGGGGGCACAAATGGCATCGCCATCACTGCATGCGGTGCCGAACCATAACCAAGCAATATTCCGATCATTGCAGTGACGCCAATACCGATCAGCATCGCTCCTTTGATTTTGTGCTGCATCAAAGAGATGATCAGGATGAAACCAAAAATGGCCAGAAGCACGGTTGGATCGTGCCAATTACCCAACTTCATTGGCACATCAGGTGCTCTCAGGAAGGCAGTGCCGGGAGAAATAAGCGCCGCTAGCGGTAGACCAGTGGCACCACTTGTGACGATGCCGGTTTCATATAGTCCAATCAAGGCAAGAAACATGCCGATCCCAGCTGCAAAACTGTGCTTCATACTGGGCGAAATCGAGTTGGCAAGCCAGGGACGAATTTTCATGCAGGCCAGGATTGCAAATGCCACCCCGCTGACAAATACTGCCCCCAGTCGCAATTGCCAACTGATTCCCAGCGCCGTCAAGCCAAAGGCGATGAAGGCGTTCTCTCCCATGTAGGGCGCCACTGCTAACGGTCGATTGGCGTAGATTGCCATTAGGAAGCAACCGAACACAGCTGTCAAAATGGTCGCGACCGTACTTGGTCCGGCCGGGATTTGCGCAAAACTGAGGATGGCCGGGTTGACGACAATGATGTAAGCCATGGTCAAAAAAGTGGTGGCACCACCCAATACTTCTGTCTTGATCGTTGAGCCGCGTTCGTTGATCTTGAAAAAACTATCCAGGCTCATAAGCGAATATTCGGATTACAGTAAATTGTGACTGTTGGCCCATTCAATTTCGGCAAGTATTGCAGCATCCAGCGCTGTCTTAGGCTGGAAGCCTGTGGCCGACACTAACTTGGCAATGGAGGTTGTCGTTGTCGTTGTAAGTTTATTGACTTGATCCATAGTGATTGGCGCTTTCTCTTGCATGAATAACTCTGCGGCCTTGACACCGATGCGGAATACGCCTTCAGGCACAGAGGAGATTTTTTTGACGTTCATGACGCGAGCAATCGTATCGGCAAGGGTTTTAACAGGCACAGGTTCTGGATTTGCGACATTGAAGATGTGCACGCCATCTGGCAAATTGTTGATGCATAGGCTGATCGCCCGAGCCAGATCTTTGGAATAAATGATACTTTTGGCAGTGTCAGCACCACCGATATGTTTGTATTTGTTCTGTTTGATGTTGCGCATCAAGCTGAGCAAATTGCCTCGGTCGCCTTCCCCAAATACCAGTGAGGGTCGCAAAATTACGAGTTTGGGAATGCTGTTAAACTGCTGAAGCCAATTCTCGGATGTCATCTTGGACACCGCATACGGTGTCACGGCTTTGAGTGGACCAGATTCGCTAATTCGATCAAATGGCCCAGGTCCGTAAATTGCTGAAGAGCTAAGGAAAATCAGAGTTTTCACATTGTTCTGCGCCGCTGCCTCGGCAAGCAGTTGAGTGGCCCGTACATTAATGACCTCGTACTCTTGATAAGGAGCATCAGGTTGATGAACAAGTCCGGCCGCGTGAACAATGACGTCGCAGCCTTTTGTAAGCAAGCGCATTTCGCGGTCGCCAACCCGGGTGAAATCAGCTTCTTCAAGCTGAACTCGGGTGAAGTCGATAATATTGCCAACATCGTTGCGGGCTTGCGTCGGGTTGCGCACCTGGACTTTTATGTCATGGGTGTTCTCAATCAACAGTCGTTCGGTGACAGCTCTTCCAATTAAGCCTGAGGCACCGGTGACCAAAACCCTCTTTCGAACGCCATTTACGACCATTGCTTAGCTGCCCGACCTTGCTGATAGGTTTCCGTTTCGCAAAAGACCGCGTCCTAAATTGATCAGGATAAAAACTGCGGCTCTTGACCAAATTGCAGCATACACCAGTGAGTTGAATGGGGCCCAGTAGTTTTGCGCTAAGTGTTTTTTGTAGAAAACGTGCATGCCCTTGTGAAGGTTAATGGTGGACTGGACTGGACGCAGCCTGCTTGACGCCCCATGTGCGTGATAAATGATGGACTCGGGCACGTACCATATCTTCCACTTGGCTTGTTTTATTCGCCAACACCAATCGATATCTTCCCCGTACATGAATATGTCTTCATCGAGCAAGCCAACTTGATCAATCGCTTGACGACGCACCATCATCGCCGCTCCGGCCAAGGCATCGACTTCCAGCTGCTGCCCTGGATCTGCAGAGGTGAAATTATATTGTGAAAAAGTTGGGTTGTTCGGAAAGATCCTGCTCAAGTACGTGATCCGGTAAAAAGCTGCCGTAGGTGACGGGAAGGCTCGCCTGCATGCTAGTTGCAATGAGCCGTCTGGATTCAAGACCTTTGGGCCGGCTGCTCCACAGTCTGGATGGTTCTCCATAAAGTCAGCCAAAATGGAGATCGCACCGTCTGGCACTTCCGTGTCGGGATTGAGAAGCAGTACAAAAGTGCCCAGCGCTTTTGGAATCGCCTGGTTGCAAGCTTTAGAAAAACCAAGATTGGCGTCGTTGGCAATCAGCTGAACATAGGGGAATTGCTCGGTCAGCATGGCAACCGACTCGTCGCCTGAATTGTTGTCGATGACGAAAATTTCGAATTGCAGATGATTCGGATCGTTTTTAATCGTTTCAAGACACTTGGCTAGGAGCTTTGGCGTCTTCCAGTTAACGATAACGATTGAAACTCTAGGGGTTGGCATGCGGTAAATTGAATCATATTCGAACCACTGACTTATTCGTCTCTTCTCACAAATGACAGAGTTGAAGGCTTTAAAGCTTACTTTGCCCCTGGCAGCTCAGAAACGATTCTCATCAACTCTTCATAAAGTCGCTACAGGTCTGAATTTACCAAAGGCTGCGCGTAAAGTATTGCTTATTTCACCCACGGTTGCATAACAATCTACAGCTGCGCAAATCAGGGGCATCAGATTGTCTTTTGCCGCTGCGCCCTGGCGCAATTTATTCAAAGCCTGCTCCACTTTTTCTGCGTCACGCTCAGCCTTAACGCGCTTCAAGTCAGCAACTTGCTCTTCTTCAAGTTTCGGATCGACCCGGTGAATTTCGATTCGTTCAGATTCTTGATCGATGAAACGATTGACTCCGACTATGATTTTGCGCTTGTCTTCAACACTGCAATGGTATTGATATGCCGATTCCTGAATTTCCTTTTGAATGTAGCCTTGTTCGACCGCTTTGATGGCGCCGCCCAGCTCCTCAATCTTCTGCAAATAGATTTCGGCGTCTTTTTCGATTTTGTCTGTCAATTCCTCCAGAAAATACGATCCGCCGAAGGGGTCAACAACATTGCCGACACCGGTTTCACTGGCGATGATTTGCTGCGTGCGCAACGCCGTCAAAGCGGCCGCCTCGCTCGGTAAAGACAGGGCTTCATCCTTCGAGTTGGTATGCAATGACTGCGCTCCACCTAGTACAGCCGCCATCGCCTCCACCGTTGTGCGCACGATGTTGTTGTCTGGTTGCTGCTGAGTCAGGCTTGAGCCCGCCGTCTGCACGTGAAATCTGAGCATCAGGGATTTGGGATTTTTGGCCTGAAATTGTTCTTTCATAATGCGCGCCCACAGCCTGCGAGCGGCTCGAAATTTGGCGATTTCCTCAAATAAATCCATCTGGGCAACAAAGAAGAAACTCAGCTGAGGCGCAAATGTATCAATATCGAGCCCGCGCGAAATGGCCGCACGCACATACTCGATGGCGTTGGCGAATGTGAAGGCAAGCTCTTGCACGGCAGTCGCGCCAGCTTCGCGGATATGATAGCCGCTGATCGAAATTGTATTCCAGCGCGGCATTTCTGTTGCACAGTATTCGAAGATGTCGGTGATTAGGCGCATCGAGCCTGCGGGCGGAAAGATGTAGGTATTGCGTGCTTCGTATTCTTTTAGAATGTCGTTTTGAATCGTTCCTTGTAAGTGCTTGGCCTCGACGCCCTGCTTAATCCCCACGGACCTATACATGGCAAGCAGAATGGCGCTCGTGGCGTTGATTGTCATCGAGGTCGAGACTTTGCCTAAGTCGATGCCGTCAAAAAGCGTTTCCATGTCTTTGAGGCTGTCTATGGCCACGCCGGTTCTGCCTACTTCGCCAAGCGCCATCGGGTCATCGCTGTCGTATCCCATCTGGGTCGGCAAATCAAATGCTGTAGACAAGCCTGTTTGCCCGTTTTGCAAGAGATAGCGGAAACGTTTATTTGTTTCTCTGGCGTTGCCAAAGCCGGCATACTGACGCATTGTCCAAAAACGCGAGCGGTACATGTCGGCATAGATTCCACGTGTGTAGGGATATTCCCCCGGATCCCCCAGCTTGGCATGCTGATCCCACGTTGCCAAATCCTCTGGCTTCCACACTTGCTTATTTTCTGTCATTGAATTTGTTCGAACCTTCTCTTCTATGGTTAATGCGCACAAATGATGGGTGATCAGATGGATGTTAAACGCACTTCCACCGTATAATTGTGAGTCGCTTGCTCCTATATTGTAATGGAGGTCCGCTTCTGGTGAAGTATTACAACACCATTCTTGAAACCGTCGGTTCCACACCTCTTGTGAAGTTGAATAAAGTCACTAAAGGTCTGAAGCCCTTGATTCTGGCTAAAGTCGAAGTTTTCAACCCGGGTGGCTCGGTAAAAGATCGGCCGTCTATCAGGATGATCGAGGAAGCTGAGAAGCACGGTCTGCTCAAACCGGGCGGCACGATCATCGAGCCCACCTCCGGAAACACAGGCACCGGCTTGGCACAGATAGCGGCTGTCAAAGGCTATCGTTGCATCCTCGTCGTGCCCGACAAGGTAGCTCAAGAAAAAATAAATCTTCTTCGTGCTTATGGCGCTGAAGTGGTAGTGGTGCCGACCAGCGTCTCAGCCAGTTCTCACGAGAGTTATTACTCGGTAGCCAACAAGTTGACGGCCGAAATTCCTGGGGCGTTTCAACCGAATCAATTCGCCAATCCAAATAATCCAGAGGCTCACTACCTTTCCACTGGACCTGAAATTTGGGAGCAGACAGACGGTAAGATCACTCATTTCATTGCCACCATGGGCACAGGCGGCACCATATCCGGTACTGCCAGATTCTTGAGAGAAAAAAATCCTAAGATTCGCATCATCGGTGTCGATCCTGAAGGTTCGATTTATTCCGGTGACCTGGCAGGCTCTTATAAGGTCGAAGGCATTGGCGAAGATTTCATTCCTCGCAATGCAGAGCTGAAATTGATCGATGAGTTTGTTCGAGTCAGTGACAAAGATTCGTTCACGATGGGGCGAAGGCTGGCTCGCGAAGAAGGTTTGCTCTGTGGCGGATCGTGTGGAACCGCGGTCGTTGCCGCTTTGAAAATTTCTGAGAACTTGAGCGAAAAAGATGTAGTGGTGGTGCTTTTGCCAGATGGTGGCAGAGGTTACTTGAGCAAAATGTATTCGGATGAATGGATGCGCGACAACGGTTTTATGCCGGCGCCCGAGTATAGCTACCTGGCTGCAGACTTGCTCGATAGAAAGAAGGGGCGCGGCAAGATCTCACCTCTGATCGTTGTTCATCCGGATGACACGATTCAAGCCACCATCAACGCCATGGAACAACATGGCATAGATCAGTTGCCGGTCGTTACGGAAGATGGACACAATGTCGGACACATCAATGATGTGATCGCCATGCAAGTTGTCTACGAACGAAAAGATCCCGCCAAAACCACCGTTGGATCTGTAATGGGAAGACCGTTTCCCCAGTTTGATATCAACGCCGAAATCGATCAAATTTATAAGTCGTTCCGATTAGGCAATGCTATGGTCGTGATTACGAAAGAAAATAAGGCCTGTGGCGTTCTGACAAAGTTCGACATCATGTCTCACTTGCGGGAAAAAATAAGTTCGAGCGACAAAATCCTGTCCACCAAAGAAGAGCCAAAACCAAAGGCTGAAAAGGCAAAACTGGGAGCGTAAAAATGAAGTTTTCAACGAAGGCTATACACGTTGGGCAACAACCCGACCCAAGCACCGGTGCGATCATCACGCCGATATTCCAGACCTCCACCTATGTGCAGGATGAATTAGGGAAACACAAAGGTTTCGAGTACGCACGCACTCAAAATCCCACCCGCTCCGCCTTGGAAGAGTGTTTGGCCTCGTTGGAAGATGGCAAGTACGGCCTTTGTTTCGGCTCCGGATTGGCTGCCACCACAACCGTCATGACTTTACTTTCAGCTGGAGACCATGTTGTCGTTTGCGACGACGTTTATGGTGGCACTTATCGTTTATTCGACAAAGTGTTTACTCGTTTTGGCATTACATTCGACTTTGTCGATGGCCGAGATTTAAAAACGGTTGAAGCCGCTGTAAAACCGAACACCAAGATGCTCTGGTTGGAAACTCCTACCAATCCCATGCTTCAGCTGATCGATATCGCCGCCCTGGTCAAAACGGTTAAAGCCAGCAAAAACGGTGCGAGCATAATTACCGTAGTCGACAATACCTTCGCCAGCCCATATTTGCAAAATCCACTCAACCTGGGCGCTGATATTGTCGTGCACAGCACTACCAAATACCTCGGCGGCCATAGCGATGTTGTCGGTGGTGCGGCGATCACAAACAATGATAAATACTACGAGACTCTCAAGTTTCATCAAAATGCAGTAGGCGCCGTACCGGGACCGTTTGACAGCTGGCTTGTTCTGCGTGGACTGAAAACCCTGGCTGTGCGCATGAAGGCTCACGAAAGCAACGCCATGGCCATCGCCAAGTACCTGGAAAAACATCCGGCGATTGAGAAGGTGATTTATCCGGGCTTAGCCTCTCACCCCCAACATGAGCTTGCTAAAAAGCAAATGAGAGGTTTTGGTGGCATGGTATCGGTGGTGGTGAAGGGCGGATTGCAAAACGCCAAAGTGTTTCTTGATGGCACCAAACTGTTTTCACTTGCCGAAAGCCTCGGCGGAGTTGAATCGCTCATCGGACATCCAGCCACAATGACGCATGCATCCATTCCTAAGGAAATTCGAGAAGCGCGCGGTATCGTTGATGGGCTTGTGCGCTTATCTGTGGGTATCGAGGATCAAGATGATTTGATCAAAGACATCGAAACAGCTTTGTCAAAAGTCGCAGTCTTGTCGAAGGTTTAGTTTTTAAGCGCGTTAGTAATTTAAACTGGATTTTTTGATCTTGCTTTTCTTGGGTATGGAGATTCTGCCATACACAGAGCTCTTCTCGCTGCGATTGCTGCTGCCTCGACTGACAGTAGCAAAGTCGTCGCCTGCACCATAATTCTGTCCGTACGTAGCCACTTTGGGTGGTGCAGGTGGCTGTGGTGCAGCTGGCAGCATCTCTCCAGATACATTTCTATCAGCCAGCCGCGCATTCGTTTTATTCTGACTGAGTGTGCCGCTCACATCTCTTTGAGCGAGAGAGCCGTTGACTTGATTGTTTCTCAGTGAAGCACCGACGTCTCGATGACTCAAATTTGCGCTGACATCAGGTGCGCGCAACACTGCAGCCACTTTTGTTTCAGGCTTGGGCGTTGTATTGAAAGGGATATGATTCGGTCGGGTGTACACAGACTGTTCGCGGGGCATGATGCGCTGCACCGTGACGTTTGGATGCAGGGGAGCCCCCCCATGACGGTGTCTGAATTTATCAGGGCCGGCATTGGCCCGAACCGTTTTCAGTCCCTGCACGTTGGCATAAATTGGATTCCAATGATAGTGCCCCAGGTTGGGGTTACCTTCAACTAAATGGTGCTGCCAATTATTAATTTGAACGGAGCCGGTTGTCACACGGACCACGGCTTTGCGCTCAGCGGCGCTAGCATTTTCGCATCCTAAGAGCACGCATGTGAATACGAGAAAAACGCTGGTTAGGGATCGCAGGGCTGGCAAGTCCAATGTCAAGACCTCTTCACAGATGTATACCCAACTTTTTCTTGAAATGCAAGTTAAACCGTGATTGTTGCTGCCATATAAAGTTTTCTGTCCTGCCTGCTTTTACTAAAAGCCGCAGTCCGCGCCATTGTCCGATAAGCTAATTGGACTGTCTCGATCGCCAGGCCTTTCGCCGTGCCAGGTGCAATTTAAGCACTCACTTGTTTCGGAGGTGTTATGACAAATGAAAGGCCGCCAGCCAAGCTAGCCTATTTGGGGCTGGGCATCATGGGGTCGGCAATGACGCTCAATTTTGCTCAGGCCGGCTATGCCATAGTGGCCTGGAACCGCACTCGGGCTCGTGACGGCGTTGATCAAGTGAAGCAAAATGGTGTCCGCGTCGTTGAATCGATTCAGGAAGCTGTAAGCGACGCTGATTACATATTTTCGTGCTTAGGCGATGTGCCGGATGTTGAGCAGGTTCTGCTCGGTTCGGTGATTAAACACGCCCAAAAGAACGCCGTCGTTATCGACATGACAACGATTGGCAAGGCCGCAGCCGTTCGTTTGAACAATAAGCTAAGCGAGGCTGGACTTCGTTTTCTTGATGCTCCCGTGACCGGCGGCGACATTGGCGCCAGGCTAGGCACGCTGACTATCCTGGTCGGTGGTGACAAATCTACTTACGACGAAGTGCGACCTTTGCTCGACGCGATTGGAAAAAACATCGTTTACTGTGGTGACGCAGGCAGCGGACAAGCCTTAAAGCTGTGCAACCAAGTTCTCTGCGCTATTAATATGATTGCTGTGAGCGAAACGTTATCTCTAGCCGATGAAATGCAGATCGACAGAAATTTGATTGTGGAATCTCTTGGCAGCGGTGCAGGCGCTTCCTGGGCATTATCGAACCTGGGCGCCAGAATTTTAAAAGGTGACTTTAAGCCCGGCTTTACGCTTGAACACATGCTAAAGGATTTACGCCTGATTCAAGAAAATGTGCAAGATTGCGATCTTCCCGGCACTTCCTTGGCCCAAGAACTCTTTAAGCAAGCCGGTGAACTCGGTGGCGAACAGGGGTATCGCCAAGGAACACAAGCGATGTTCAAAGCCTATGAAGCAACAAAACAAGTCGTTTAAATGGCTCGATAGACTACACGCAAGAGGCTGAGCGGCCAGCCGCGCTGCTGCGTGGACCGACGATCTGCGGCATACATACGCCTGTCAACGTGAAACGTGGTCGGGTTTGGCCTGATGTATGGGATTTTTTACGAAGTGACTTTCTCACTTGTAACCGGCACCAGAAGCGGGATAGGATCTGTCGATAGCTTACCGCTCAGGATAAATGATATGCCTCAAACACAAGCAATTGTTGACACTTCAGTTCTTGATGAAGTAGTACATTGGATTAAAAGTCTGACCGCAGTGGGTGTTTCACCTGACACCGCAGCGACAATCACCAGCCAGTTCTTTCTCGCAGCTTGCGAAATGATCGCAGAAGAAGGCGAAGAAGACGAAGACGATGGATTCGAGGAATAAAAACTCGCTATCTTGATTAGGCTGGGCCCGCGAAAGCGGGCCTTTTCTTTGTAATCGTGTCGCACTAAAGGTAGTGGCACTGAGAATCGTCTGTCTGATTAAGATAGGATCGCCTGAGTGAAAAGTCTGATTGAAATGAAGAGTCTGATTGAACAGAGATTGTTTCAAGAACGCAGCAAGTCGCACAACCAGGCAACGTTCTTTTGGAAACCTGATGTATCATGAGTTCCGCTTTCTAGCGGGCGACAATAATTGTGGCGAGGCTGAAAATCCAGTGCGTGCTTTGCTTGTTCTTCTAATTACTTTGGTAACTCTGTCTCTTGGCGCCTGCTCCCAAGAAAAGAGCAAGGACGCCCGCGAATTAACGGCATTAGTCTCAATTGAAGGCTCCGACACCATGACTTCGCTGGTCCGGTCATGGGCCACAAACTTCATGCAGCACGAGCCCAACGTGCCTATTTCAGTCAACTCCGGCGACTCCGGTGGTGGCATCGATGCGCTGATTAATCGCACAACCGACTTGGCTGCAGCTTCTCGAGATCTAAGCCCTTCTGAGAATCGCAGGCTGCATGATAAGTCGATCAAGTTGAAGAAAGTAACAGTGGCCCGTGACTCGGTCGCGATCATCGTCAATTCAGCTAATCCTGTTCAATCGCTGACTTTGGAACAATTGAAAGGAATTTTTGCTGGTTCGATAAAAACTTGGAATCAAGTAGGTGGCACGAAATTGCCAATCAATGTTTTTTCGCGAGAAGAAAATTCAGGCACCTACAAATTTTTCAAAGAACACCTTTTGCAAAATGTCAATTATTCAAGAAGCGCCAAGACTGTTCTTTCTGGTGCTGACCTGCTCATGGCCATCAGCAGAGATAAGGGCGCGATTGGTTATATAGGAATGGGAAGCGCGTCGAGCGCAGGAAACAAAGTAAAAGTGCTGGGCTTAAAGCTTTCCTTAAAGTCGGAGTCGGTTAAACCAACCGAGTTATCCACAGTGACGGACTACCCGTTGAGTCGGCCACTAATAATGTTTATGGACGAAGACCCTAAACCTTCGGTGCAAAAATTCGTCGATTATTGTCTCAGTGCCGACGCACAGAAGCTCGTGCGCGAACAGGGTTATGCGCCAGTTGAAAAAAACCTTCATTAAATCAATTTGAGCTCCTCTGTAAGGTTGATGCTCAGACACAGCCAGATAAGTCCCGGCTCAAAGCGCAGCCCAATCATCGTGATCGCAAGCATACTGCTGACCTGTGCCAAAATGGCGTTTGTGCCGTTACATGGAAGCCATGCAAACCCGCAGCAGCTTAACCTTACTTTGATTTTGACAAGCTCTTTAAGCTATAACTGTGTCGTTACAGGTGGCACGAGAGTAGCGTTCGATGGATTTTCTGGATGCGCTTAAGGAAAAAGTCCTCATATTCGATGGGGCTATGGGCACATCGATACACAAGTACGATCTGTCTATCGACGATTACCTCGGTTACGAAAATTGCCCCGAAATTCTTGTCGAAAGCCATCCTGAAGTTCTCCAAGAAATTCACGCCTCCTTTTTAAAGGTCGGTTGTGATGTTGTCGAAACGGACTCTTTTGGTGGCTCGCCCATAGTTTTAGCGGAATTTGGACTGGCCGACCGAGCCTATGAACTGAATAAAAAAGCTGCCGAAATAGCCAAGGAAGTGGCTCGCAGTTATTCGCAAAATGGACAGCCGCGCTTCGTTTCCGGCTCAATTGGTCCAACCACAAAACTACCTTCGTTGGGACACATTTCTTTTGCCGAGATGAAAGATGCCTACTACGTGCAGGTTGCCGGGTTGGTGGATGGCGGCGTCGATGTTCTTCAATTTGAAACCGGACAGGATTTACTCCAAGCAAAAGCGGCAATCGTAGCCATTCTCGATTATTGCAAGAAAATTGGACGTCGGCTGCCAATCATTACTCAGGTAACCATCGAAGCGCCTCCTTTAGGCACGATGCTGGTCGGTTCAGATATTTCATGCGCATTGACTACGTTGAATGCATTTCCAATCGATGTGATTGGTTTGAATTGTGCCACTGGTCCACGTGAGATGATCGACCCGGTTGGCTATCTTTGCCGAAATAGCCCCAAATACGTATCTGTATTGCCCAATGCCGGCTTGCCGGAAAATGTGAATGGTGAGACAGTCTACAAACTGACACCGCAAGAGTTGGCTGACTCGCTCAATCATTTCGCTCGCGATTTAGGCGTCAATATCATTGGTGGCTGCTGCGGTACCACGCCTGAGCATCTGGCTCGCGTCTGTGAAGTTGTTGGTAAGCTTGCACCAAAGGTGCGCGAGATTGAATTCACCCCTGCCGTTTCGAGTATTTACACTTCCGTTGCCATGCACATCGATCCAGCTCCCTTGATTGTTGGAGAGCGGACGAACACCAATGGCAGTCGCAAATTTAAGCAGTTATTGCAAAAGGAAGATTGGGATTCGATGGTCGCCATGGCTCGCGATCAGGAAAAAGAAGGCGCACACGTTCTCGATGTTTGCACAGCCTATGTGGGTCGAGACGAAGTTCGCGACATGACCATTTTGATTAAGCGGCTGAACACAGAAATGCAAATACCGCTGGTCATCGATACAACTGAATTCAATGTGCTGGAAAGCTCGCTGCAATTGGTGGCCGGAAAACCGATCGTCAATTCCATCAATTTGGAAGATGGCGAAGAAAAGATGTTGCGTAAGGTCGAGTTAATAACCAGATTCGGTGCTGCTGCCGTGGCCCTGACCATCGACGAAGCCGGCATGGCTCGCCCCGCTGAAAAGAAGCTGGAAATCGCCAGACGCATTTACGATCTGGCCACGGGCGCGGGCATTGCTCCTTACGACATTATTTTTGACGCGCTCACATTTACTCTTTCGACAGGCAACGAAGACGATCGGAAGTTAGGCCTGGAGACCCTCAAAGGCATCAAGCTAATTAAGGAGAATCTTCCTGGTGTTCACACCATTTTGGGAGTGAGCAACATTTCCTTTGGCTTCGATCCGCACATAAGGCAAATTCTCAATTCGGTGTTCTTGCATTATGCCGTCGAGTACGGGCTTGATATGGCAATCGTCAATGCCCAGAAAATTCTGCCACTCTACAAAATCAACGAAGAAGAGCGCGAGTATCATCGCAAATTGATTTTTGACGAGCGCACTGATGATTACGATCCGTTATTCAGATTGCTTGATTTTTACAAGGAAAAGGGCGGCAAAGCTTTAATTGAAGAAGTTGATACTGGACCTAAAGAAATCGAAGACGTTCTAAAACAAAGAATTATCGACGGTAATCGTGTCAATCTGGAAAAAGATCTGAAGATTGCTCTTGAAAAACATACGCCCTTGGCGATTATCAACGACATCTTGTTGGACGGTATGAAGGTTGTCGGTGAGTTGTTTGGTTCAGGCAAGATGCAATTACCTTTTGTCTTGCAGTCAGCTGAAACGATGAAGGCCGCTGTCGCTTTCCTTGAGCAGTTCATGGATCGGGTTGAAGGTTCGACTTTAGCGACCATGGTGCTGGCGACGGTGAAAGGCGACGTCCACGACATCGGAAAAAATCTCGTCGACATCATTTTGACTAACAATGGTTATCGAGTCGTGAACCTCGGCATCAAGCAACCAATTGAAAACATAATTTCTGCGGCGGTCGAACACAAAGCGGATTGCATTGGTATGAGTGGCTTGCTCGTCAAGTCAACCGTAATCATGAAAGAGAATTTGGATATCCTCAATCAGCGAGACATCGGCATCCCTGTCATTCTTGGCGGCGCCGCGCTGACGAGACGATATGTGGAAGAAGACTGTCGCCGTGTCTACAAGGGCACTTTGTTCTACGCAGGTGACGCTTTCGATGACTTGAAAATCATGGAAGCCATTGCCAAGAAGCGAGACTTGACGCCCTTTATGTCGGCCCCAGCGGACAAGGCTGTTCCTGCCAAGATTGAGACACCTAAACCGACCTCCACTAACAATGGTGATAGTGGTGACAACGGCACTCAAGCTCCGAAAAACGGACGCAAGAAAGCTGAACGTTCAGATGTATCACGTGGTGTCGAAATTCCGATTCCACCTTTCTTCGGGTCTAAGATAGTTGAGGATGTTCCATTAAGGGAAGTCTTTGAGCACGTCAACGAGAACGTTTTGATTCGAGGACAATTCCGCGTCAGGCAAGGAACTACGCCCGAAGCCGAATACAAAGCAATGGTGGCTGAAAAGGTTTTGCCGGCGCTGCAAGAGCTGAAAGAAAAATGTATCAACGAGAAGTTGCTCACACCCAAGTCCGTATATGGCTATTTCCCCTGTCAATCTTCCGGCGACGACCTTATTGTTTATCACGAAGATAAAAAGAGCGAGTGGCTGCGCTTCCGCTTTCCTCGCCAGGACCACGGTCGATTCTTATGCATATCAGACTTTTTTAGCTCTGTAGACGAAGGTAGATTTGACGTGCTACCAATCCAAGTCGTCACCATGGGTGATGTCGCAAGCGAACATGCCCAAGAACTCTTCAAAGCTGGAAAATACACTGAATATCTCTATTTCCATGGACTTTCCGTGGAATCGGCTGAAGGTCTGGCTGAAGTTATCCACAAGCGGATTAGAGCGGAACTTGGACTATCCCAATACGATGCTGCCGAGCGACAGAAAATGTTTCAGCAGGGCTATCGAGGCACGAGATATAGTTTCGGTTATCCCGCTTGCCCTAATCTCGAAGACCAAAAGCTTCTGTTTGAACTTCTCAAACCAGAACGCATCGGCATGGCACTCTCTGAGGAATTTATGCTTGTTCCAGAACAAAGCACTTCGGCAATTGTGGTGCCGCATCCCGAAGCAAAATATTTCAATATTTCGCGCACTTCAGTGGCAACTCTCGCTGATGATTAAGCGAGCGGGGTACCATTTCTTTTTTTTTCCAAAAAATGCCAAAATGAATGTTAAGCAAAAAACGCAGACTTTGGTGTCTCTGCAAATGCTTGTCTAGCAATACTTCGCGGAAATCAGAATCTCCCAAAACCCTGATGTAATATAGCTTTACTTGAGATGGGTGATTTGAAAAGTTCCAGGGTAAGTCCCCCTGATCGTTCGAACATTGCCTGATTACTCTGCGTTATTTGCCGCCTTTTTGCAGACCCTTAGTAATTTTTGTGTCCCATTTCCGAGGGCTCAACTTGAGATGGTGCTGGCGCGATTTGTCATTGTCAGTCGTCTCTAAGGCCAGGTTGCGGAGCGCAGATGGTTGTCGCCAAAAGTGGCACCGAGGATGCGATTGAGAACGCTGTGCGCCTGATAGGCCACATAAGCATCTTCGTCTTCTTTCATGGCCTCGAGGATTTCAATTGGGCAGTTATAATTGTCAGTCACTTTGGTCTTTACGCTCGAATCTGCATCTTTTGCCAGAATCCAGAGGATTTCGGCAGGAGCATTGGCATTCTCGGCGACAGCTGCCCGGATTCTAGGGTCGGCATGTTTGGCTAAGTCGTCCAGTCTTCTCACCGGCGTGTTGGTTTTGCGCGCAATCACTTGCAAAAAGGCGATTGTTTCTTCAGTGGTGGCAATGTCTCTGGCAACTGCTTGAGTCGGTTCTTTGTATACTTCCAGCAACGCTCTTTCTTTCGCTTTGTCGCTCGCCTTTTGCAGATCTTTGATCTGGTTGACAGTGTTTTGCGCACGCCAGGCAATCAACGGGTTGCGATCCTTGACCAAAAGATTGAGCGCTTCGGGCGAGCTAAGAGGATTTTCCGCGATGGAATGGCGAATCCCAGCTTCATGGTCCTTAGCAAGCACGGTAATGGTATCACTGGGGGTGCTCGGATTTTTTGCGACGGCGGCTCTGATGTGGGGGTTAGTGTGTGATGCCAACCACTTGAGGGTGGGTGCGGGTGTCTCTGGTTTTTGAGCGATTAGCTTGAGGGCATTTTCGGAAAAATTCTTGTAAGGCTGCAGAGCGGTAGAACTTTCTGTTGCGACGCCTGGTTGTTTGGCTTCTGCAATTTTGATCGGCTTTTCCTCGCTTGGATCTATCGTTGCCACGCCAATCAGCTCTTCCTCTTGCATCAGCAAAGTCTCTGTAAAGTAAGGCAACAAATCTTCTTCGTAATCTTCCTCATATTCTGTCGTTGTTCCATAACGAGATTCATCCGGAAGGGCAAAGAGCGAGTTGTACTCAGCACAATCCCACTTGTCTGCCAGCAAGGTATCGCCAGCTTGCCTTTCATCGTTGAAGCCTGCCAGTGACCGCGAAATCTGTCCTCTGTTAATCAGCTCTAGTCTAGTCACTTCGCGAAGAGCCGCATCTGAGATTGACGGGCCGACCAACTTGCTGCCTGGTCTGTCGTCGGTCAGTCCGAGCCTATTGCGGAGTCTGGCGTCCTGCTGCATAGCCATGTCTAGACTGCCTGGGCTATGCCCAAACCTACCCGTCCGGATCGGTGGTTCGCTCGGTTCAAGAGCTGGAATTCTTGGATCAATTTCAAATGTGTGTTTCTTGGCAGAGCGACTGTCGCTTGGAGCTGCATTGTTCTTTCGCTGTTGCTGGTTCAGACACCAGCGGTTTAGACCCTTGCTCGTGTTGCCGACATGGTTCTCCGTTGCCAGCAATTCTGATTGATCGTCTGCTTCACTGTTGCGCAATTCGTGCAGTGTGACATGGGCAGAGTCGGGACCAAGATCGCAATCAGGATAGCGGTCGTTCAAGTGCTGGAGCCGCGATTGAAGATCTTGGATCGGTTCTGGTGCAGCATGTTCGGCACCTGAATTCCAGAGCTTGCGGAACAATCGCAGCAAACGTACTTTGAACATGTGACTCCAACTTTCCTTGGTCTAACAACAGAGCAGATCCTTGTCCCGTTCTGCTCCTTCGAGCTGAACGCAAGCAAAGACTGGCTGGTTGAAAAACCGGTCTAAAAGGGACACTACCTTCCACTAAGAACCGAACTAATTTCAATGTACCGGACCAGCGTGGGTGTGTGGTATACAGCAGCACATATATTCATGCTGGTTTCCAAATACACGAATCCGTGTATAGCTGAGCCTGTCAGGCTTTCGGCGATCGCTGTTTTCGTTCTATATATGCAGTTTCGTTAGAATCCATTCAATCTGGAAATTTTGGCGCTCCAGTTCAGGTGGAAAATAGTGTCATGTTTCCAGGAGTGTTTTCGCTTCCAACAACTGTTTTTTGCCTTCGGGAGTGACGCTGGGATATTTCAGTTTCATTTCCTTCATTGCCTGATAAATGACGTGGGCAACTAACAGTCTCGTCAACGGCTTGTAGTCTGCAGGAATGACGTACCACGGTGCAAATTTTGTGCTGGTATTGCTAAGGCATTGTTGGTACGCATCCTGATAGTCATTCCAGCGTTGGCGTTCGTATGCATCTTGTACCGAGAATTTCCAGTTCTTTTCTTGCAAGTCGATTCGCTCTAGAAACCGCTTCCTCTGCTCTTCTTTCGAAACGTTCAGGAAAAATTTTAAAACTGAAATGCCATTGTTGACTAAATATTTCTCGTACGCATTAATCTCCTCATAGCGACGGTTGTAGACATCCTTGTCTCTTAGCTGAGGCGGGAGGTTTTGCTTGACTAGAAACTCTGGATGCACTTTTGTGATCAGCACTTCTTCATAATAAGAACGATTGAAAATGCCTATACAACCTCGTTCCGGTGCGACCTTAGCGCATCGCCAGAGATAGTCATGGTCAAGCTCTTCACTTGACGGAGCTTTGAAGCTGTGCACCTGACACCCTTGCGGATTGACCCCACTCATCACATGTTTGATCGTGCTGTCTTTGCCAGCTGCGTCCATCGCCTGCACTATCACAAGCATGGCGTGGGATCGTTGCGCGTAAAGCTTATCTTGCTCTTTGGCAAGCAGAGCTTTACCCACTTCGAGTGCCTCTTTGAGCTCATCATTGCTTACGTTATGGAGCTTAAACGCGGTCACAAAGTCTTTCTTCAGAGAAATCTTTTTATCCCAAGGCACGATGAATTTGTCGACCATTTCGTCAAGACTCTTTGCATCTATTTTCATCTGATCGCTCCGGATTTACAGGCGCAAATGTAGCATGCAAGCCACGTTGAAACTTCGTTCAATTTAAAAAAGGAAAATTCTCGATCCGGGCGATATAAACCCCGCTGCTAGGGGCACAATGTAGTTAGACAGATCAAGAGCGTGCCCCAGGGCGCTTCTGATTCTGCGGAATTTTGTGCCGTTAATCCCACGACTTTGGCTAGAAGCCAGGGTCCGCTTCCGTGAGCTTTTATAAGATGTTGAAAGTAATTGCTTTAAAACCAGCTCTAACAGTCTTAGTTGTGTTGGCTCTTGCTTCGCCGGCAATCGCGAAAAGCAAAGTAGTTACCGAGACCTTAAAAATTGACGCTAGCCCGCAAGCTGTTTTTGCAGCAATTCAGGGTTATCGCACATCGTCTCTCTATCATCGCAAATTGATTTCGTACGACGGCACAAGCGCTCTTGTCGATGAGCAGCTTCAAGGCGTGCCCGTGTTAGGCAGTGTGCATTGCACGTGGGTAGAAAAAGAAGTCCCTTACCAACGCATCGACTACAAAATGGTTCAATCCGATAAGTTCGTTTCCGGCTCGGGAAGTTATGTCATATTGCCGGGCAGCGCAGATTCAGTGACTCTTGAACTGAGTTCCGAATTGGATAGCGGATGCAAGATTCCTTTTGCTAAGGAAATTGGACAAATGGCAGCTCATAAAGATATGAAATCGCGCCTGCTGCAAATCAAACGCATGTCCGAAACTGCCAGAATTGCGCAAAATCCATAAATAACGAAAGATTTGGAGCCGGTGCCTTGCATTTGCTATTGCTGCTATTTGCGTGAATTATGAAATTGGTCCCTATAATGTCCAGCGATATCGCTGTGAGATCTGAAACAGGAAGAAACTGCTTCGTCCTAATAATGTCCAGCGATATCGCTGTGAGATCTGAATCAGGAAGAAACTGGTTCGTCCTTAATAGTGTAAAGCGATATCGCTCTGAGATTGAGCAAGTAAAAGCGGTCGTCCTTAAAAGTGTCAAGCGATATCTCGGTGAGAAAGGGCAAGACGGAAATTAGTGGTCTGGAACAAGGGCCAAATGGTTGCCCATCGCTGCTTTGGGAATTCATGTCCGGGACGTTGCCAGAAATAAGTTTCAGGAAAGTATACCTTTCCCATACAAAGTTATATAGAAAAACCAGTACCCCATTCGCGCTAAACGAGTGAGAATAAGAAAGTGCACTCAGCGATTTCGCTTTTGCACGTTGAAAACGAGATGCAGTCCATTACCAGGAGCCTTAATTTCCGTCTGACGCGGGAAATTAGCTCATGAACTGTCCCCCACAACCAGTTCTTTGCAAGGGCTACTCGAGATTTTAGTGATCTCGAAGAAGCTTTTGGTGACTAGTGTTCTTTAAGAACGCTCAACTGCCATGCTTTGATTCGGTGCCCATGGATATACGGTGCAGACTATGAAATGTGACACAATTCCTGACCTGGAAAAGTTTTTGATAATTCAAGAACAGGCGTTGGGCGAATCGTCGGCTGAGGTGGCTACAACCGCTTGCAAGCTTGCAGAATTGTATTTGCAGGCCGGTCGACTTGACCAAGCCGAACTTTTGCTGCAGCGAGCACTGGCAATCCAAGAGAAGCTCGTTGGCTTTCATCACAACGACATCGATAAAACCACACAAACTTTAGAGCACTTGGGTAACTTGAGAACGGGCAAACAAGCTGTTGCGGAAAAGCCCGTTACTAAAGCTGCTGACTGTAGCTTGAGAACGCCTCAAACGAATTATCCTAATAAAACAAAGTCTGAACCAACAATTTCCGGTACCAGATTTGGTGCAATGCCTGAACAACCAAGCGACCGAGTCCGCCCAACCTTCAACAATACCAAAGGACTGGACGACGCTATCAAAGAAACTGAACTTGAACTCGAACTGCTCAAACAAATGGTTGGTGCTGACCACACTTCAGTCGCCGATCTTCTTACTCGCTTAGCTGACTTGTACTGCCGGTTGCGCATGTATCCGCAGATGGAGCCGGTTTTGGTTGATGCCCTGAAAATTCGGGAGGCGGCATGCGGTTCGGATCATCCGAGCGTTTCAACCGAACTAAAAAATCTTGCGCGTCTTTATCTCGTTCAAGAAAGATTCGCACTTGCCGAACCATTGTTCAAAAGAGCGCTTGCTATTCGTGAGAAAGCGTATGGACGCATGCACCCGCGCGTTGCTGATATAGAAGAGCAATATGCTCACCTCTTGCGAAAAACCAATCGAGCCTACTTAGCCGAAACCTTAGACGAACACGTGAGCGCGATTCGTGCTCAACATATCGGTGACGCAACCGCGAATCGAAAGACAAGCATGTTCAACGGTAGTTGGTAGAATTCAGTAGCGAAAGTGCAGTCAGTGAAGCACGGCCGGCCTCAAGCCGGCGCGGCGCTTTTGAATTTGGATTTGGCTTTTAAACGACGAACCAATGTCGCCATCTCTTCGTATCTGCCGAACGACGGCACAAGGTAAGTGCCCTGGCAAATTGACTGCACTTCTTCGAGCAATTCTTCGGCTAATTCCAGACCGACACGGGATCCGTCATCCCCAGCCTTTTCCATGGCATCGCGGATGTTCTGAGGGATGCTGATTCCGGGTACTTCGTTATGCAGATATTCCGCGTGTTTGAAGCTGTGTAATGGCATGATTCCGACCAGAATTGGAATTGGCAAAGGCCCGAATTCGTCAAGAAAATCTGTCAAGTCGGTCATTTGATAAATTGGTTGAGTCATGATGAAGTGCGCACCTGCATCAATCTTTTTCTTTATTCTCTCCAACTCTTGCTGGCGATTTTCGTGGGTGGGATTGAGCGCGCAGGCAATTGAAAGCGTAGTTGGTGAGCCAATTGAGTTGCCCGCTATATCTTGACCTTGATTCAATTGGGAAATGATTTTAATCAATCCCACTGAATCGACGTCATAGACAGCAGTGGCGTGGACATAATTTCCCAGCGCGGGCGGATCGCCCGTCAAAGCGATCACGTTCTTAATTCCGAGAGCCTGACAGCCAAGCAAATCAGCTTGTATGCCCATCAAATTTCGATCTCGAGTGGTGAAATGGATGATTGTGTCGATACCCACTTTCTGACTGATTAACTGACACGTAGCTAGAGACGACATGCGCACGCGAGCCATGGGGCTGTCACCAACGTTGATGGCATCGGCGCCCGCTTCGTAGATTAGTTGAGCCGCTTGCAGAAGTTTTTTTGTCACCGCGCCTTTTGGCGGATCCAACTCAACACTGATATAGAAGTCACCGTTATTTTGCTCTTTAGCCTCTTTCAAGCGTGCCGCCAACTGAGGCAAATTGCCTTTTCCTTTCGTTTCTTTGCCATCTTTATTGGAGGATTTAGAAGAATGTGTTTTGTTTGACTTTGCAATGATTGATACTGCTGGAGGTACTTCTATCGCCGGCAGGTCTGTCAATGTGGATGAGGCGGACTGTTTCGCTGACTCTATATAGCGGTCCAGAGCCACTCGCATCGCCTTTATATGCTCTGGCGTTGTCCCGCAGCATCCACCAATCAGACGTGCTCCGCTGCGCACCATTGGTTCTACGTAAGATGCGCAATAACTCGGGCGACTCATGAAAGTATAACGACCACCGCTCAAACTTGGTTGACCGGCGTTGGGCAAGCATGAAAATGAGACTTGATCTTCGCTATAGCCTTTGGCTCTCACCGCCGCGGACAATCGGATCAAGCTGTCGAAAACCGGGCCCGGACCGGCACCACAATTGATACCAAGCACATCCGGTAAGTCATCTCCTAATTCCACTAATAAACGAACGGCGTCTTCTGGAGTGACACCAAGAAACGTGTGACCTTCCACAGAAAAGCTCAGCTGCGCCACCACAGGTAGTTTCGAAACTTTTCTGGCCATGCGCACCGCAATCGCCGTTTCCTCAAGAGAAGACATCGTCTCAATCATAAAGAGGTCGACACCGCCAGCCAGCAGAGCTTCCATCTGCTCCTGGTAGGCATTGGCAATTTCCTCTTCGGATGTATCTCCAAGAGGACTCAACAACTTTCCTGTCGGGCCAACCGATCCAGCCACGAAGACAGGTTGACCTGCTACTTCACGGGCGTTCCTTGCCACCTTGGCTGACCATACGTTGAGCTTCCAGACTTGTTCTTCGAGTCCGAAATTAGCCAGTCGCAATCTGTTACCTGAAAAGGAATTAGTTTCTATGACATCCGCGCCAGCGTTTATGTAATCAATGTGAGCCTGCTGAACCAGGTCTTGTCTGGTCAGGTTAAGGTGCTCGAAGCTAGCCTCGGTAGAGGCGCCTCTTGAGTACAAGAGAGTGCCTGTGGCGCCGTCAACCAGAAGTGGTCGCTCTTTGAGCGCCTGTAAAAAAGGGTGTGTCATGAAAGATCCTTTTAAGGCAGCGGTGGTCCGATCCAGGCTGGCAGCCAATTTTAACATGCCATTTGTGCCTGCCAATCGGCATTTGCAGTGCTAACGCGCGTACTTCAGTCACTACCTGCCTTTCGTGCAAGTATGAGTATCGTTACGTTTCCAAACTTTCTCTTCGGCGATCTGCACGCTTGTCCTGCTAATATAGTCCGAGCAGCTTGCGGAGTCGGGCAGCTTCGCTGCATAGACCCCACTAGTGTTCAGCAGCCGGGCAGCTTTGCTGCATTAGGGGCTCCTCGATGAGGCGATCCTCGGATAAGCCGAGCAGCTTGCGGAGTCGGGCAGCTTGCTGCAGCAGCCGAGCAGCTTGCTGCAGCAGCCGAGCAGCTTGCTGCATAGGCGCTCCTAGGATAGGCGCTCCTAGGACAGACCCCACTAGTGTGCCAAGGCGCTCAATAGGTCAAACCTTCTAGTGCCCAGGCTATCCTCGGATACCGAGCTATCTTCGCGAACAGCTGGTTATCCAATTGATAAGAGACAGTTCATTCCGCAGTGACCATCGACGTAACTCTGATCCGCAATTTTTCCATAATTGCCCATATAGACCACGGTAAATCGACGCTTGCTGACCGGTTGCTGGAGAATACCGCAACCATTGCTAAGCGTTTGATGCAAGAACAGGTGTTGGACACCATGGATCTCGAACGTGAGCGTGGCATCACGATTAAGGCCCAGCCGGCGCGCATGGAATATCCCGCTCGGGATGGCAAAGTCTACATCCTCAATTTGATTGACACGCCAGGACACGTTGACTTCGGCTATGAAGTGTCGCGGAGCTTGGCTGCTTGTGAGGGCGCACTCCTCGTTGTCGATGCGACGCAAGGTGTTGAAGCTCAGACACTAGCCAATGTTCACCTGGCGGTCGAGAACAATTTAGAAATCGTACCGGTCATAAACAAAATTGACTTACCCAGCGCAGACCCCGAGCGGATTCGCCAGGAAATTGAAGAAGTAATCGGATTGGACGCCACTAACGCTGTTTTGGCCAGTGCCAAGAATAACATCGGCATCGAGGACGTGCTTGAAGCAATCGTGAAATATGTGCCGCATCCGGCCGACACAATTGACAAACCGCTTAGAGCCTTGATCTTCGACAGTTATTTTGAAAGTTATCGAGGCATCATTGTTTACTTCCGTGTCAAAGACGGAGAGATCAAAGTTGGCGATCGAATCAAATTCATGGCTAATCAGAAGTCGTTTGAAGTACTTGAGCTTGGTATTCTCCGTCCCCAACAAGTGAAAGTTGATCGATTGGGTCCTGGTGAAGTGGGTTATCTCGCTGCTTCAATTAAAGACGTCGCTACTCTCGTGGGCGACACGATCACAAATCACGACCGGCCAGCCGAGGAGGCTCTGCCTGGCTATCGCCCTGCTAAACCAATGGTTTATGCCGGCATTTATCCGGTCAACAACGAGAATTATCCTGAACTCCGTGATGCTCTGGAAAAGTTGAAACTGAACGATGCGTCCTTATTCTATGAACCAGAAACGTCTGACGCTTTGGGTTTTGGCTACCGCTGCGGCTTTCTTGGATTGCTGCACATGGAAATTATCCAAGAAAGATTGGAGCGTGAATACAATCTCAACTTGATCACGACGGCACCGTCTGTGGTTTATCGTGTGACAAAGACAGATGGCACGATTTTGATGGTCGAAAATCCGGCCAAGCTACCAGAGCCAACTTATCGTGAAAAAATCGAAGAGCCTTTCGTTGCGGCAAGTATTCTTGTGCCCAATGAGTTCGTCGGACCTTTGATGGAATTGGCTCAAGGCCGGCGCGGTGTCTTCGTCGACATGAAGTATGTGGACAGTCGACGCGCGATGCTCCATTACGAATTGCCGTTGGCCGAAATCATCACTGACTTTTTCGATCAACTTAAATCACGGTCTAAAGGATACGCCAGTCTGGATTATCATTTCCATGAATATAGAGAATCGAGGCTAGTCAAGCTAGATATCCTGATCGGTGGTGATCCCTGCGATGCCCTCTCAGCAATTGTTCATTATGAGCGAGCCCATTCGTGCGGACGCCAATTGACTGAGAAATTGCGCAAATTGATTCCCAGACAGATGTTTGAGGTGCCTATTCAAGCCGCAATTGGTGGCAAGATCGTGGCTCGAGAAACTATATCGGCGGTGCGCAAGAACGTTCTTTCTAAGTGTTATGGCGGTGACATCAGCCGTAAACGAAAACTGTTAGAGAAGCAAAAAGAAGGCAAAAAGCGCATGAAGTCTGTTGGAAAGGTTGAGATTCCGCAAGAGGCGTTCATGGCATTGTTGAAGCTTGAGGACTGAGTAAAAATCTGGCGGAGCAGGCAGTTGGGCGAAGAAACCTTTGACAAAAGCGATAGTGAATTCGACGAAGCGGCCGAGCGTGAATCGGCTCAATCG
This sequence comes from Candidatus Melainabacteria bacterium, assembly GCA_003151275.1. The sequence goes on along the minus strand of PLXC01000162.1, from coordinate 17,226 downwards.
CAAAGACGACTGCTGATCAATTCATGGAACGCCCGTGCTGACTTATACAAACAGCTATTTGGGGACTACTCCTATGTGACGCCATCTCACTATGGTCCTCCAAAATCGGAAATTGTTGAAAAGATAGCGAAGTCAGACAAACTAAATAGCACCGATACTTTTGACCCTGGAGATCCGGACTCAGAAGAACACCATCTGGCTGTGCTGGCTTATGGACCCGATCCGCTGCGCCCTTGTTGGACATACGTGACAGCTGGTTTATCGACTCCTTGGTTACAAAAAGAGCCTGAAGAAGTTTCTGCTTTTGGTTGCGAGCTGATGATCAAAACAGCTGTTGATGCGCAATGGCCTGCACAAATCCTAAGAAGCATGGCCTTCTACATTTTCAATCACGCTGGCACAATCAGCCCGGGAGTGAGGATAGGATTGAACGCACCAATTGCAGTGAACACGGAATCGAAACTGCGAAATGTCTTTATTTGGTATGCGGATGAAGCCCCTGATTGTTGGTATCAACTTCCATCCGGTGGATTTGGATTGTTTTGTGCTGTCGGTATCACTGACGATGAACTCCAATATGCTGAATCGATTCAGGAATACGGTACCTGGTGCATTCAAGAAGTTCTCAGGCAGGTAGGTTGCGGGCAGATCTCGGATCCCCAAAGAGATTCGGTGCTGGAGCGAGAGAAGATCTCCACCGTCTTGGACAATGTCAAACTGTTCGCCGATAACTTTCGCGAGGGCGGCTTTTGAAGCCTCTTTAGGGGCAAGTTCTAAATTTTCGCGGTTGCTGGTCGAGGCTTTGCAGTAGGCACGTTAGTTGCAGTGGACGGCGTCCAATAGTGATCGCGATGTGCTCTGTAGTAATCGAGAGTTTGTGATAATCCTGTCGTCAGGTCTGTGGTTGGCTTCCAGCCGGTGAATTGAGCGATTTTGCTAACATCCGAGTAGAAGTCGCCTGGCTCTTGAGCTTTGCGTTCGGCTGAGAATTCAGCGTATTGCCAGGATCCCTGACCGGCAACATCGACAATTGTCTTCACTAATTCCAAAAAGCTAACTGGAATGTCAGAGCCAACGTTGAAGATTTCGCCAAATGCCGATTCTGTAATCGCTGCTCTTAAAATTGCGTCTACGCAATCGTCAACGTAACAAAAATCACGCAAGATGCTGCCATCACCGAAAACTTGGATAGGCGCGTCATCCATTGCCAATCGCACAAACCAATTGCATACACCAAAGCGTGAATGCTTCATTTGTGAACGAGGTCCATAAATGTTACTTAAACGCAGCAATACTGATCGTATTCCGTGAACGTCGTTGTACACGCGAATGATTTTTTCTGCGGTCAAATTGGATATCTCGTAAATCCCTTTCGGATTTGTGGGCGCCTCTTCATTCACAGGCAGTGAAACGGATGGGCCGTATTGCCCACGTGTACCTGTGTAGACAACAATTGCATCGGGGTTGTGTTTGCGACATGCTTCCATAACGACAGCGGTGCCGGTGATATTGATTTCAATATCAGGAAATGGATTGGACAAACTCATTAAGTGGCAGACTTGTCCGGCTAAATGAAAAACGTAATCCTTGTTTTTGACAAGATATGTGACAGCCGAATCGTCTCTAATATCGCAAAAGTTAACTGTGATGCTGTCTTTAACTGGGGCGATATTAAATTCATTGCCACCATAATCCGGCATCATCGCATCCAGCACAGTCACTTTGGCGCCTGCTTGAGCCAGGCGAATCGCTAGATTAGAGCCAATGAAGCCCATCCCACCTGTGATCAAAACCGATTTTCCGCTGAATGCTTGGTTTATCATGACTGGTTGATTAAATTGCGCTTACCTGGGGCTGGACAAAACGAAGTCGCCGGGCTGTTCCCACGACAATGAAGCCAAATCTTACCATGGCTCTTGGCGCGCCATCCCTAAACTGAAGCAGTGTGAGCTTGGCGCGGTGGGGCCTTGAACCAATGCTAAAGCGGTCTTAATTCGCCGCAAGCTCTTTTCTTCTAGTATGGTCGGGATTGTCAATGTAAAGGTGAGCTACCTGTGAAAGTCCCGTTCGGCGATTTAAAAACTCATTACCAGGCGTACAAGGTTCCGATCGATAAGGCAGTTGCCCGGGTCTTGGAGAGTGGACACTTTATTCTGGGACCTGAGCTTGAGCGTTTCGAGAAGGACTTTGAGGAATATCTCGGCAGCGGCTATGTGGCTGGCTGTGCCTCGGGCACTGAGGCTATCTACCTTGCCCTGGCAGCCTGTGATGTCGGACCCGGCGATGAAGTAATCGTTGTCGCCCACACCGCGGTGCCTACGATTTCGGCGATTTCGATGACTGGGGCGACGCCCGTGTTTGTCGATATTGATTCTGCATCCTATGTAATGGATGTGACGGAACTTGAATCAAAAATTACAGAAGATACCAAAGTGATCATTCCTGTTCATCTATATGGACAGATCGTTGATATGGACGCGATTCTGAAAGTAGCTGCTGCTCACAAATTGAAAGTTATTGAGGACGTTGCACAAGCCACCGGCGCCACCTATCGTGGTGCTAAGGTCGGAACCTTAGGCGATTTTGGAGCATTCAGTTTTTATCCTAGTAAGAATCTTGGCGCTTTTGGTGACGGAGGAGCCGTTTCCACAAGAGCTAGAGAGAACTTTGACCGCCTGGTAATGCTGAGAAATTATGGTCAGTCAAAACGCTATCACCATGATGTAGTTGGTATCAACAGCAGAATGGACGAGATTCAAGCTGCCATTCTCTCCGCACAAATTCCATTTGTGGATGAGTGGAACGATCGTCGCCGCGAAATAGCGAAAAGATATACAGAAGGTTTGAAAAATATTGTTCTCACACCAGCTGAAAATGCCGCTAGTACGCACGTATATCATCTATATGTAATCCAGACACCACATCGCGATGATTTGCAAAATTATTTACTGGATCGTGGAATTCAAACTTTGATTCATTATCCTATTCCCGCGCATCTTCAAAAGGCATATAGTTATTTGGGATATAAGCCTGGTGATCTGCCAGTCACCGAGCGGCTTGCGAAGAGAATTTTGAGCCTGCCAATGTTTCCTCAACTGACCGATGAACAGATCGACGAAGTGATTAAGGGTATCCGCGATTTCTGCGCTGAGACATCAACTACAAGCAATGTTTCCAAATTTGAGAAAGCATCGCAAACAAGATAAGTCGCACAGCTTGCTGTGTCGGGCAGCTTGCTGCATAGACCCCACTAGTGTGCTTAGACTATCCTCGGACATGAAATAAATGGGCAACCAAATGGAACAAACCACATTACTGAAGCAACCATCGTCGCTAACTGAGGTCCTGACCTCGGTATCGCTGGTGATACCTTCATACAATGATGAAACTACAGTCGGGCGCTTAATAGAAGACTCAGATAAGCTCCTGAAGGAAGTCTGTCGTGATTATGAAATCGTTGTGATTAACGATGGTAGCAAGGATGGCACCCTGGCAGTTCTTCAAGAAGCAGCAAAAAACAATCGCCGCATTAGATTGATCAATCACGAGGTCAATCGAGGATTTGGAGAAACGATCCGCGAACTGTACCTTTCTGGTGGCAAGGATTTGATTTTTTCTTTGCCTGGTGACTATCAATACGCGCCGAAAGAACTTCTGGAAATGGCCAAGGGTCTGATAGAAAATGATTTCGTCATCGGTCTGAGAGTAAAGCGCAACGATCCAGCTCGTCGAAAACTCCAATCGCATATCTATAACACGCTCTTGCGCTTTCTCTATGGGCACCGTCATACTGACGTCAACTCAATCAAGCTGTTTCGTAAATCGATTCTGGACAAAATTACATTGAGATCCCACACACCCTTTGTTGATGCTGAACTCTGCATACGAGCAGAGAGAGCGGGCTTCAAGGTTGTCGAAATTCCAATTGAACATCTACCAAGACTTTCGCAAGGCGCATCTGGAGGTAAGTTCTCCGTGATCTGGGAAACGTTCTCCGATCTCTTTAAAATGCGTTCGACGTTTTAGACGCTGAGGTGACCATGACTACACAACCAACAGTTTCGGTTGTTATTCCATATTATGACCAACCAGAATTTCTGCGCGATGCAGTTGAAAGCGTTATCGCACAGACGTATCCAAATGTAGAAATCATCGTGGTCGATGATTGTTCGCCGGGCGTAAACGCAATTCAATTGTTGCGTGGACTGCGTCATCCGAAGCTGCTTGTTTTCAAATTGGAAAACCGCAAAGGAGTTTCGGTCGCGCGCAATGCCGGCATCATTCGCTCATCTGGCGACTATATTCTGCCCTTAGACGCGGATGACTTGCTCGATCCCCAGTATGTCTCAGAGACGGTCAAAGCACTCATAGATAGCAATGATGCAGGTGTTTGCACCGCGATACGCACCTTTGGCAATGCCGATTCTATTATCAATCCTGAACTGGATATTGCTCAGATCCTCAGTCGCGGCACCGTATGTAATACCTTCCTCTATCGTCGCGAAGTCTTTGATGCAGTTGATGGATATCGAGAAGGGCTAGCATTCGATCAGGAGCGTCAGTTTTTGCTCGATGCTTTACAGAAAGGATTCACTTTTAAGCAAATCAAGCAGCCGTTGTACTTTCGCAGACAGCACACCGGTAACGCTGAGCCGTCATGCTTGGAAGATCGCTACAAGGATCTCGTCGAACGCAATATCAACTTATACAAGCAACACTTGCCGCAAATTTTGGGATTGCAAAAAGTTCGAGTCCAGGAATTGACTGTAGCTCGAGTTCGATTGAGCCGTGATTTTCAGAAACTTGCAATTGACGACAAACGCTTGAAACGCGGATTGACCAATGTGATGAGTTATTATCACGACCTCGAACACGACGCTCTAAAAACCGAAGCAACAGTGGGGCAACTATAATGGGCGAAATGCTAACCGAAGAAGGTTTGTTCAATCAAGCAGAGCAAATGCTCTCGACTTTTGACAAAAAGAGTCTGTTGAATGGTGAAGCGCTTGCGCATCTGATGAATTCATTCGACCGCCTGTACACGAGACGGCACCAAGAATACGTCGCTATAAGCTTGAACTATCATGAATTGAACTCTCAATACAGCAAGCGCGATGCCGAGTTTCGCAAGCTAGTAGATAAATACGAAAGGCTTCGCGTCGCAGGCGAAACAGTAGATCAAGGCGCTGTGGCAAAGCTCATGTCAGCCATCGGTCGCTTCCTGCCAATTAAGTAGCAGCCGCAGAGGTAATCTTGGGATCTGGCTTCGCCAATAGTCAGATTAGATTAAAACCTGGGGGTACCTCCTAAAAGTTTCGATCCCATCTCAAGTAAACGAATATTACATCAGGGTTTCGGGATTTTGAATGTTCCGTATGTGCTCGAACTTGTTGGGTTTTGGGATTCCGTTAAGTCTGCGTTTTTTGCTTAACATTCGTTCTGAACCAAAAAGTTTGGACGTACTCGCCTCCCCTTTAATAATTTGACGCGCCCCTGACTAACGGACAAAAAAAGCGCTTATATCAATCCCGCGCTCATGAATTTTATCGTTTCGTCGATCTCAGATTCTGTGTGCGCCGCGGAAACGCAGGCTGCATCCACACTTGAGGGCGGCATATAGACTCCGGACGCTAACAACTTGTGAAAGAATTTCGCGAAAGCCTCGCTATCGATTTTTAAGTGATCTTGCCAGTTTTTCACAGGCTGCTCCGCGAAAACGATCGCAAACATCGAACCAACTCTTTGCAGTTGGATAGGCAGTTTTCGTTGATCGATGATTGATTTCAATCCGTCGAATAACTGGGCTGTTCGGCACTCTAGCGTTTTGTAGACCTCGGGATTTGCTAATAACTTCAAGGTGGCAATGCCACCGGCCATAGTGACCGGATTGCCTGAAAATGTTCCTGCTTGATAGACGTCGCCACCCGGCTGTAGATGACTCATGATTTCTGCCGAGCCGCCATATGCACCGATTGGCATGCCGCCACCGAGTGCCTTTCCTAAGCAAGTAATGTCCGCTTGGATGCCGTAAAGGGATTGGGCGCCTCCCCGCGCCACCCGAAGTCCCGTCAAAACTTCATCGCAGATCAAAAGAATGCCATGCTTCGAACAGAGTTTTCGCACACCCTCAAGGAAACCAGGCTCGGGCGGTACTACACCCATTGAGCCACAAACTGGCTCGATTAAAAGAGCGGCAAGATCGCCTTTATGCCAGTTGAAAACTTGACTCACTGATTCGAGATCGTTGAAGGTTGCCAGAACAGTGCTCCTTGATGTTGATGTGGGCACGCCCGCGCTTGAGCTATGCCCTTGCGAACACAACGTGGCGTCGCTGTGTCCGTGATATCCACCTTCGAACATGACGATCATGTCTTTGCGCTTATAACCCCGCGCAAGGCGAACAGCGCTCATTACAGCTTCCGTCCCAGAATTGACAAAACGCACTTTCTCGATGGACGGCATGGCCTCGATCACAAGCTTCGCCATTTCCAATTCAAGCTCATGCGGCGCACCAAATACGGCGCCTAATTCGATGGCAGACTTTAAGGCTCTGACCACCTCCGGCACACAGTGTCCAAGAATTGCCGGACCCCAGGCTCCCAAATAATCCAAATAGCTATTGCCGTCCAAATCGTAAAGTCGAGACCCGGTCGCACGACTGAAAAAGATTGTGTGTCCGCCGACTTCTTCAAAACATCGAAAAGGACTATCGACTCCGCCCGGAATTACTTCTGCAATTAGTCGAGAGTATTCCCGAGACTTAGCGGTATTTAGCAGATCCCCGCTTGCACTAGTATTGGTACCACTGGTCTTCAATTGGATTCTTTCTTTTCACTCGCAGAGCTAGAATCTTGCGGATCCGAACTCGATTTTTTCCAGAATTGCCACCAGTGTTTACGAGATGCGGCCGCTTGATCTGAACTGGTTTGAGAACTGACTGATTGCGTTTCTGGCTCAATTAACTTGATGTTCGAGGTTCTTCCCAAGACCACTTCTGCATCCAAATGGCGCGCGCCTTTGTCGTCTAGGCTTATTGCAAAATGATACTTGCCCGGTTGCAATAAGAAGTGGGACGTATGAAACTGGGATTCCGCCCCCTTTTGATCGAAAACCTTTACTGTGATTTCTTGATACTCAGCAGAAGGTTTGATATCTACAGTGCCAACGTAAAAGTTAGCGGCAAGCCAAACGAAGGCTGTACCTAACACGCCTATCAGAGGTAGTGCTGTCGACAGGAGAGAAAGGGTTTCTTTGGTCTTCGCCGTTTTTGTGTTGACGCTCGAGGATCCTCCAACCGAAGGTCCAACGTCTGTTTGATTAGTCATTCGCAACTCCACGCCTGCTAACGGCTGAGGGCTGCCAGGATAATACTACAAACGAACGGCATCTACTCCACAACTGCGCCGACTCGATAAGAACCTTTGCGCAAGCGTTGCACATTGATGATGGTTGAATTGTTGTCACCGCCTGGAGTCGTCAATCGCAGGTCATTTCCTTTCGAAATCTTAATCACATCAGGGCTTTGGTTGGTTAAGTGCACCTGCACTTTATTAGTGGTGCCTAAGATTTTTACGACAAGTTTAGTCACTTGCTCTTTTCCCGCCTCTTTTGGGTCAGGTTGTACCTCAACGACGACCAACTCAAAACGACCAGGATTGCTTTTCGACTGACCCGTACCGACTGTTGCGAAATGAACCCCTGGCAGAAGATTATTGGGCAGTACCACTCGCAACTGCACAGGTGATGCTGCAGTCACTGCGCCCTCATGCGTTCCATCAATAAACACCTTGTTGTGGTCTGCCACACCGTCGAAATTATGTCCATCAATGATCACTGTTCCATTGCTTGATACCATCTGCGATGTTCGGTCGACGCGCGGCGTTTCTTGTTGAGAGGATGTCGTGAGCGGTTGTATCACCTCGATTGAGGACGCACGCAACTGTGGATTTCCAGTCATTGCCACACTGAGAGAGTTCCCAGGCGTGGCATCTTCAGGCACCATGAAGATTACCTGTCCATGAGGATCCGTAGTCAGGCTAACACCATTGAAGCCGAGCTCGACACCGCTTTCACCGTTGTGATTGATATCAATCACTGAAGCCGTGAGATATTGTCCGGCGATCGCGCGCTCGGGCAACACCAGCGTCGCGCTCAGACTCGGTTGCTTCACCCCAGCAGGGACGCCAGGGCTCTCCCAGCCGACAGAAGATTGCCGCGTCACGGGTGGTGCGGACGCGATGCTGGGTGTGGTGGCAGTCGTAGCTGCGGACGCAATCGTGGATGCTGGTGTCTGTGAGCTTGGCATTTGGTTCGATGCAGTCGGAGTGGGTCGAAGTGCCGTTTGTTGATCGTCGATTTCAACGGATGGTGGATTCTCAGTTTTGCTGCTGAACGGCGCTCGCATATCAGCGGCTTCCGTGCGCTCTAGTTCGGCTTGCCGTGTGGCTTCAGCTAGAATGTCATCTTTGCTGAGACGTACATTTCTTAGCGCTATCTGTTGCGCTTTTTCTTTCAGTTCGGCTTGCAGTTTACGATTTTCATCGTCCTTTCTTTCTGCTTCAGCTAGTCGCGCGAGTTGCTGTTCCTCTTCAAGCTTTTGCTTTTTTTCAGCTTCGGCCAATCGTTGCTTCTCTTCGAGCTTCTGCTTTTTTTCAGCTTCGGCTAATCGTTGCTCATCTTCAAGCTTCTGTTTTTTTTCAGCTTCGGCTTTGAGCTCTTCTTGAGCTTTTTGCTTTCTTTCCAGTTCAGCCTTCTTTTCGTTGTCGGCCTTCCGTTGAACAGCCAAACGCTCTTCCTCAGCCTTTTTTAGCGACTGAGCGCGTTTCTCTGTTTCCTCGTTTTCTTTAGCTGCTTGCTTAGCTAATTTCTTTTCCTTTTTTCTCGCCGCTTCGCTAGAATTTTTTTCTTCGCCCTCAACTGGTTTTGCAGATAGCCTAGTTTTGGACTGATCTCCCTCGCCACTCGGTGTTTCGGAAATGGCATTACGACTGGCGGAAGCTCGCGTTCGCTCAGTGATAATCGACTGCAGCACCACTGTCGAGTTTTTCTTCAATTCTCTCGTGCCTGTCTCAACAGTGACCGCTGATTTGTCCGTGTTCGCCGATTCAGCTGTTGTGCAGCAGTCAGCGTCCACATTCACTGAGGCAAGCTTGGCAAGCCAGAAGTTGACGTCCGCCTGACTCTGGATGTCAAATCCTTTTTGCACTGTTGAACGAGCCAATAGGACCACGATGTATTCACCGATTCTCTTGCCGGATGGCGCTAACTTATCTCGACAGCTGCCGGCAATGGTTACATTGATCAAGCCGTTTTCTCTTTTCGCCCAGAGCGCGGCCAGAGATCCGCGGCAATCATCCGATACTTTGACGTCACCTGAAGACCAGGCTTCGGCGCTCATCGGCGCACCGGAGATGGCGGTTTTTTCGACGATCCGGTTGGCTTCCTTCTTTGCGTCCACTAGTGCTTTCGCCAGCACGTCCGCCGCCATTTGAACGACCATTTTTTGATTGTCGTCACCGCCTATTTTCGCTTGTTCAGCTGGATCTTTTAAAGCTCTCGACAGGTCGTTAAGCAGGCTTACCAGAGCACTGTCAGCTGAATAGCCTGATCCATTCTCGGATTTTGACACCGCAGCACTGGATTCGGTGGCTGACTTTTTCACTGGAGGGATTGCGTTTGTCGCATGGTCTTGGGCAGCCTTAGCCGCTTTCTCTGCTTGCCCTTGCTTGACAGTCTTCTCTTCAGCGGCTTTAGCCGCCTTGGCGACTTCAGCGTCAGCATTCGATTTTTTTGCCTCTTTTGCCTTCTTCTTCTTCTTCTTCTCTGCCTTTTTCGCTAATTTTTGCGCATCTTTTTGAGCATCTCCTTGATCCGAAGGTGACTTAGCCGTGGCTTTGTCTTTATCCTTGACCGTCTGCTTGTCGCTGTCTTGATCCTTGTTCTTATCTTTTCTTTTGTCCGCTTTTACAGAATCACCGCTCGTGTCTTCTTTCTTCGACTTATGGAAAGGAAAACCGGCAATCAATACATCGTCATTTTGGTTAGTGCGTTTATGGTGCGATCGACTGGAAGCTTCTGCGCAAAGTGATAATCCGGAAATTGATATCGACAAAGCCACCAGAATTGAAAATGTGGTTCGACTGATCGCCTTGTATGACTCGGATTTGTACATCTCTATCCACCCGCTCCGTTTCCGAAAATATCCTCGTACACACCCATAGTTTCCGCGGGAGTCAGCCCCCAGCCTAAATATTTTCCGTCCAACCAAATTTCAAAATGGAGATGTGGGTACTTTGTTCTTCCTGGAAGATTTTGCCCCGTGCCAGAGACACCAACAAAAGCGATCAGGTCCCCACGAGATACCAATTGATCCTTCTTCAGTACTGGACTGATTTTACTCAAATGCGCATATCGCGTCATGAGTCCATTGCCATGACCGATCCAGACTTGGCAGCCCCGGAACAGATCCTCATTGCGATCTGACGTGCGGTGTTCCTTGTAGCACTCATTCATAACTCGATTAAACTGCGGGTACGTCATGTCTTTGAAGTTAGCATCCGCGCGCAGCACTTTGCCGCCGTCTGTCGCTCTCACAGGCGTGCCCATAGTTACCTGTGTCTTGCTGCCAGGATCAAGGAAGAAATCCATTCCCTCATGAATTCCGAAACGATAGAGCCTGCGCGCGCCTGGAAAAACACCCACATGTCTAGGCAATGCCACTCCCTGGATCGGAATAATCATTCCATCCAATCGCTCATCGTTGCCCCGTCTTTGAAATGCAACTTTGATGCTGTCCGGCTGTGCCAGTTTTCGCAGCAATAACTTTCCAGAGTTTAGAATCCAGAAACCATCTTCTATAGGCAGCAACCCTCGCAAATCGCTGCTCCCTGCGAACAGGAATTGAGAGATGTGTCCGGTCGTCTTATCGATCGCTAAAACACGATTGTTTTCTCTTTCCACGACATACAGGGGAGCACCAGTTGCTGTAGAGAGGCGGGATGGACGCATGCCACTCAAACGTTTGTGATGGAAGGGAAGCTGATGACTGCCCGGGGCACCAGTGGCGGTACTGAATTTCGTGATCGCGCCGTACTTTTTTAAGACATAGAAGGTGCCATTGTCTGCCGCCATTGATAGTCCATCTCCGACGTAAGTGTCGCCGGGCTTAATTCTCCATGGCAGGATATCCTTCAGATAGCCGTCCATGTGTGCGGCGCCACCATAAGTTTGCCAGATCTGATTGCGTTCCGGATCCAGCAATATCACGGTCTTGCCGGCGATGCTCAGATCGATGAACTCGGGATCAGGCTGCCCTTTTAAAAAAGGCAGATTGGCTCTGAACAGCTGCCATTTATTGGTGGCAGGAGAGTATTCATATAGGTCTCCAGACTTGTCCAAAACGATTATGGATTTGCGAGCCGGAAACAGCGCAAATGTGTTGAATTCTTGGAATTTCAGACTGCCAAAACTCTTTGGAGGTTCTATTTTTTTGACTGTAAGAGCTGTTACACTGCCTAATTCAGCCACCGCTCCGGGGCTGATCCAAAGGCGATTTGGTGAGAGGAAGAGCAGATCTCGATCATAAGCTAGCATCGCGGATGGTTTCACATCCTTGCCCTGCTCATCTTTAAGGGCGATAACATTTAAGTTTGCTGGAGCATTATCGCTCGCAACGCTTTCGGGTGCAGGCGACGCCGCGGATTTGAGGGACTGCGCTGACACCGAGGTAGGTACCGAATAAGGTCTCTGTGAGTCTGCACGCAGTAAGGACTGACCCAGAGATAGAGGCTTTTGCGCCAAAACTACAAGCGAAGAGCAGAGCGCAATCGTGCATCCAAGAACAAGGTACTGAGTAGACTTCGAAGCGTTTGCGTTTTTGCGGGACGAAATCAATGGATCTTTCTAGTGCCAGCTTGTTGGCATTTAATGGGTCTTGGTCGTTGTTTTGGTTGGTTGACCAACAATTGACGAATCACTAATCAGCCACTTGTCTCCGGATTTTTCAATCGTGTAGTTGACATTGTACGTGTCTTCACTGTCTTTGATCACTTGCCCTGTCGGTTCGTCCATGTACTTGCTGGCCTCTTTGACCAGAGCGTATACCGCATATTTCTGACCTTTGCCAAGATCAACGAAGTGGTCTACAACTACCCCTTTTGGATTCATGTCGTAGTATTTGTGATTGGTTTGCAACCACTTGATTGCATCTGATTGGCGTATCAGAGCGCGCCCCGACAACACTTGCGACAACTCTGATGTATCTCTCTGTCGGACTGCCACTTTTTTCAATTTCTGCCAGCCGGCGATCACGTCTCTAAAGGTATCCTTCATTGATAGTGGTGCTGCAGGTGGATTTGAATCATCAGGATTTGATGTCGTCGACGTCGACGTAGGCGCAGAGGTTGATGGCAAAGGACTCGACGCGGAACTCGTAGTTGATGTGGTTGGCAGCGCTGTGGCGATTTTGGTTTGAGTCGTTGTCGTGCGAGCCGTACCCTTTGGGATGCCCGTTTCGATACCAAATCCGAGCCCGGCTGGAGTAGATATGTTCGGTCTGCTGCTGGTCGTTTTTGGCGTTGTTGCGGCATCTGCCGGGCTTAAGCTAGTCGCGGTTTTGGTGGTCTCCCAGCCGTTCTCCTTGTTTGTCGCAGGCGTTGTTGTCGCCGTTGTGGGCGCCGTCGCGGCTGCGGTGGTTGCACCACTTGAATGTCGCTTGATCAAGTCTGAACTTGCATCTTTGCTGCTCACTTTGATCACGAATGAATACTTATCTGCGGCACTCTTATCCTGTTCCGGGTGCAAGTAAACCAAGTAGCTGCCCGCCGAGAGGTTGAGTGGCGCGCTTTCGCTACTCTGCAAAAGTTTAGCTCTTGACTTTTCGAGCTGACCATTGAAATCGGATATTCGTGCCGCCTTGGCACCAAGTGATTCGAGCAGAAAATCCGCACTCATCTCCAGGTTGAATATGGCTGTGTTTTTGTTTTGATTATTCAGACGCAGTTCTGCGCTGGTAATCTTGTCTTTACTGGATTCGACTTTGAGCCGATTTAGGCCGGCATCGACATATTCATTGCCGTCTCCCTTAAACGGTCCGATGCCTGGCCAGCCACCGGTTTTGATTAGGGCGCTTTGTTTGAGAGAGTCTATTGAGCATAAGGGCGCTGAGCCTGTTTGCGCTTCTGACTGGACCTCGGCTGGCACAGCCGCAGCCTTTTTGTCCGCAACAGCTGGGTCTGTCCACATTGGATCTAACGATGGATCTGAATCGGAGGCGAGAACTGTTCCGCATGCCACAAAAGAGCTAAGTACCGCCAATTGCAGCGCTGCCGTCAAATTTCGTCTTCGCACCGGTTCACCCTCAAACGTTCCTAGTAGAAGTTAACACATAAGTGGATGGGCTTGCCCATTAAAATCCCGGGTACTTCATATGCTAAACCCTGTGATTAAGGCTGTTTAATTCCAGTGGCTCATTTACGGCAAACCGAGAATTGGATAACCTGATGCACGCAGAAGTGATACTACATTTGGTATTGGCAAGCCAACAATGTTTGTGTGTGAACCTTCTATTTTTTCAACTAATGCCGCACCAATACCTTGAAGCGCGTAAGCGCCGGCCTTATCCATAGGTTCACCAGTAGCCACATAAGCCTTCATCTCCCGCTCATCTAAAGCTCGGAAGTAAACGATTGACCGCTCGCAGCTATGGCTTGCCTGGATAGAACCATCCGCTTCGCGCACAATTAGCCAGACGCCTGTATAGACCTCATGGTGCCGCCCAGAGAGTCTCTTCAACATCGTAACGGCGTCATCTTGATTGATCGGTTTGCCCAAAAACTTTCCATCAAGCACCACGACAGTGTCCGCACCAAGGACAAGAAGCCGCTCAGAATGGGATTCTTGATTAATACTAGCGAATACGTCTTCAGTTTTTTGCTTGGCCAAATTCAAAACCAATTGCTCTGGTTTCAACTCAGGGTCTATGATTTCGTCGATGGTGCTTGGCTGGACGTCGAATGACAATCCCAACGCCTGCAACAAATCCTTTCGTCGCGGAGAGATGGAAGCGAGGATTAGTCTGCCATTTGGTTTAGAAACGGTGTTCAATTTTAAGATAGCTCAAATACTTGGATACGTTGATTGCCTTTGTCCGCGACGTAGAGAAGATTATTTTCCAGATCGATGCTCAGGTCTGACGGACCGACAAATTTACCGGGATCGCTTCCTCGTCCGCCAAAAGCATAGAACAAATTACCGGTCGGGCCAAAAACTTGAATGCGATGGTTAAGCGAATCAAGCACGTAAATTTTGTCGTTTTTATCCACGGCAACACTTCTCGGAACATTGAATTGACCTGGTCCCGTGCCCTTGCCACCAAACGATCGCAGCAAATTTCCTGACTTGCTGAAGACATATATCTGTGATGTCCCGTAATCGGCGCAGTAGAGCTGGTTCGAGCGATCGATGGCCAATCCCGCCGGTAATTGCAAATTAGCATCGCTTTTACCTTTATTGTCTATTTTTCTCATCCACAAGCCGAGATCAGACTGAAATACTTGCACACAGGCGTTGGTAACGTCGGACAAATAAATCAGGCCAGTCGAATCCAACGCTATACCTTGCAGCCCCCCTTCTTTACCTTGGATGTTGCAAAATTCCTTGATGAAGACGCCCTTGCTGTCGAATACTCGAACGTACGGGTCGCTGCTATCGACCACGTAGACGCGCCCTTTAACGTCGATGGCGATGCCACTAGGTTTGGTGAGAGAGCCGCCGCGTGTTTTCGTCTCAGAATCTGGTTTCATAACCAAATCGCCAACCCATCTGCCTTCAAATGAATATACGTGCACCTGTCGGGTGGCAGTATCGCCAACGATGACGCGCCCGGATCTGTAGCAAACCAGAGCCGGCTCAACTAGTTTTGTCTGATTTTTGCCATGTGTATCAAATATATGGATCGGTTTACTGGCTTGCGATACCTCTTGACGCGCAGGCGCAGAGCGATTTTTCATTGTGATTTCAGCTTTGACGTCGAACGCTGCCGTAGGCGCAATCGTCATACCTGGATCGATATCTCCGACTATATTGGATTTGAATGTGTAATCTGAAGGTGTGCTGTGTAATGGCGGTGCCATCTGCATGCGCAACTGTCTCAAATCTTCGGGCTCTTGCCAGCCACCAGCATCGGTGACACAAGCGGCAGTGGAAGGGCTCGGTTCGCCCGACGGCACCTCACAAGCAGCGTCACCCAATGATTCTTGAAATTCTCTGGCAAACTCTTTGACTGAACGAAATCGTTCACGCGCTCTTTTTCTCAGTGCTTTTGTCACAGTTGCTGAAGTCTGAACACTAATGTATGGAAGCAAGATGTGGAGTGGCTTTTCCTCCTGTGAGACAATTTTGACAATAGTTTGAGCGATACCATCTCCGGTGAATGGGACATGGCCGGAAAGTGATTCATAGCTGACGACGCCGAGTGAAAATATGTCGGCACGATGATCAACGTTTTTCGCATCTTGCAGTTGCTCCGGCGAAACGTAGGCCAGAGTGCCCATCATCACGCCAGTTTTAGTCAAACTAGTTTGTTCGAAATCATCCGCCGAGCGGGCAATGCCGAAATCAGTGATTTTTACCCGGCCATCGTTGAGGATAAAAATGTTGTCCGGCTTCACGTCCCTGTGTACGACGTTCATGCTATGAGCAAAAGAGAGACCTTCGACAACTTGGGCAAAGATTGGCCAATACTTTTCTGGGGTTAGACGTCCGCCATTGATCTCAAGCTCACGGCGAAGGCTGTGACCTTCGAGAAACTCCATGACGTAGAAATAGTTGTTGGTCTCAGTTGAGACATCATAGACGGTGACAATATTCGGATGCTTCAATCGAGACGCAGTCGCCGCCTCACGCCTGAACCGATCGCGAAATTCCTGTTCTTTGGCTGGATCGATGTTCGCTATAACGAGCTGCTTGATAGCCACGAGTCTTTTGTCTCGTTGATCCAAAGCTTGATAAACAATGCCCATTCCTCCCCGACCAATTTCGGCGAGAATTTTGTACTGACCAAAGTCGCCAGTCATGTTTATTCCAGCACGAAGATCATTTCGGTTTTGCCAAACGTGATGCGATCGCCGGGGAAGATTTGTTTGCGTTCGGTCAAGATCTCGCCGTTTAACAGCGTGCCGTTAGTGCTACCTAGATCCTCAACCCAGAAGCCGCCTTGCATCTGTAAAACCCAGGCGTGATGCCGGGATATATAATGATCGGCGGTGAGGGATATGTTATTTGTCTGATCTCGACCGATTTTGCTTACTGACTGGGTCAAGGCAAATCGGTCGTTGGTCAACTTATTGAACAAGAAAGCAGGTCGGGCCTGCTTCGTTTCTCGGCGCCCGCCGCCAGGTGCGGCGTAAAGCTCTGCTGCTTTATCGCCTTGAGAACCATTAGAATCGCCAGCGCCTATCTGCTGAGTGATGCCACATACGGAGCACCTGCCCTCGGGGTCGATTACCCCACCGCAACGTGCGCATTCTGTGCCGCTCATTGACATGGACGTTTACTTGTTTCCGTTGTCAGAATCTTCCGGATCAAAATAATTCACTACTACGACGGTAACGTTGTCGGGCGCTCCGCCATCCAAAGTCAGTTTGACTAGCTCTTCACATACCCCATCAGGTTCATGCGTAGTGCTGACAACGTCGCATATCTGCTCATCTCGTAGAACTGTCGGCAAGCCGTCAGAGCACAAAACAATCCAGTCTCCACGTTTCAGCTCAACAGGCGTCTGATCAACTTCAACTTTCTCTTCGTGCCCTAAGCAACGAGTGATTAAGTTTTTGTAAGGATTGATTCGAGCTTGCTCTTCAGTCAATCTTCCCGCTCTCACCATCTCCTGGACCACTGAGTGGTCGTTGGTCAGTAAGGTCGGTTTGCCATCACGTAAAAGATAAGCGCGAGAATCGCCCACGTGGGCTATCTCCATATAGTTATCTTCGCCTTGAACGGCAACAACTACCGTGGTTCCCATTCCTCGAACTGTCGAATCTTCTTCGGCTTCGTGCCAAACAGATTGATTTGCCAGAGTCACCGTCTCGAGTAGCCATTTTTGAATAGATTCTCGATCAGAAGCCGGCGGTGGTAATTCCTTCCAACGCTTTTCAATCGCATCGACAGCAAGTTTGCTCGCTTTCGCTCCGCCAACCGCGCCGCCCATGCCATCAGCAACCGCAAAGA
>PLXC01000089.1 GCA_003151275.1 Candidatus Melainabacteria bacterium | reverse complement strand
ACCTAGGGTTCGTACTAAGTTGTGGCACACGTAAGGGGTCGCACCTAGGTTCGTACCAAGTGATGGCGTACCTAAGTGGTGGCCAAATTTTTCGCAGGTGGAATGAAACTCAGTGCCCCTTGTAAATGCAGGTCTTGCAAGCTTACAGGTGGTGCGTCATGAATCTGACCG
Organism: Candidatus Melainabacteria bacterium; assembly: GCA_003151275.1. The sequence goes on along the minus strand of PLXC01000089.1, from coordinate 34,026 downwards.
CAATTTATCGAGATGCCGATTTGCTTCGCTTCTGCAACTGTCATTGTCACCACTATGCCAAGATCGATGCCGGCCCTGCGCAAGTTTTGTTCACGCGCATCAAAGGCATCAATCAATGACAAGCTCACAATCAAATCAATGCCTTGAGCCTGCAAACCTTCTCTCGTCCGCTCCATCGTGGATGTGTCCAAAAGATTCAGGTGAGGCGCAAAAAGACTGTTGGATAATGTGTCCGTGATGTAAAGCTTCAGTCCAAGAGCAGCGTACTGACTGAGCAGGTCTGCGGCTTGAGACAAACATTCAGCTGTCGCAGAAACAATGACAGCTTTTGTCTGCCTGGTTTCGCGATTAGCACCATTTTGGGCCTTGCTAAATGCGCAACAGGCATCCTGGGCGATGCCCATAACTTCCCCAGTTGAGCGCATCTCGGGACCAAGAGCGATTACGGATTGGCGGAATTTATCAAACGGCAGTACTGGTGATTTCACCGCGACACAAGCGACACGATCTTGCCAAAGGTGACTCAATGACGGGATCGATTCGCCCAAAATAACGCGAGTGCCAATTGACGCCCATGGTATTCCGCTTGCCTTCGAAACGAATGGTACCGTTCGACTGGCTCGGGGATTGGCTTCTAATACATACACTTCCCCAGCATGGATGGCGAACTGAATATTGAGAAATCCTTTTACCGAAAGCTCGGCGGCAATTGCTTTGGTGATCAAAGTCATCTGCTCAATTATTTGGGCGTTCAAATTTTGCGGGGGCATAAAGCATGAACTATCGCCGGAATGAATTCCAGCTTGCTCGACATGTTCCATGATTCCGGCAATGACCGTGTCGTGTCCATCCGAAATCGCGTCGACGTCAACTTCAATGGCATCAGTCAGGAATCTATCGATTAACACTCCAGCTGCGGCGGCGAACCCTGCACTGAGAAATTTCTGCAGTTGCTCCGGATTGTGAACCACCTGCATCGCTCTGCCACCAAGCACATAACTTGGTCGAATCAGGACCGGATAGCCGATGGTTGCAGCGACAGAAGTAGCTTCTTGCACCGAATACGCCACCGCGCCCGCCGGGCGCTTAAGTCCCAACCTCTTTAAAAGACCAATAAACGCATCTCTGTCTTCAGCCAAATTGATCGACTCAACACTCGTGCCAAGCAGCCTGAAACCGCGGGACTCTAGAGCAGACGCCAGTTTAAGAGGTGTTTGTCCCCCCATTTGAATGATGATTCCTGGATTACCTTCTCTCAAAACTATGTTGGAAACATCTTCAAGCGTGATCGGTTCGAAGTACAACTTACTCGAAACGTCATAATCCGTTGATACCGTTTCAGGATTACAGTTCACCATAATTGGTGTCAGTCCCCGTTCTTTCAGGCACAAACTTGCTTGAACACAACAGTAATCGAATTCAATGCCCTGACCGATTCTGTTAGGACCGCTGCCTAGAATGATCACCTTTTCTGAACCAGGTGCCGAAATCACATCTTCACTTTCATCGGCGCCGTATGAGGAATATAGATAATTAGATGTCGTAGGAAACTCGCTTGCGCAAGTGTCAACCTTTCTGTATGTCGGAAAAACGTCCAGCGATCTACGCAGCTCATAGACCACATCTTCTGAAACCGTGGCACCATGTTCAGAGAATAATTTTGCAATTTGCGCATCTCCAAACCCCATTTGTTTGAGACCGATCAATTCGTCTTTGCTTAATAGGTTGGAAATATGTTCAGTCGATGTACGAACTAGCTCGCTCAATCTTCTATCAATAATGAAAATCTCTTGCAGGTTCGCCAGGAACCAAGCGTCGAAGCCACTTAAAGCAACGATCTCGTCGATCGACAAACCGGCAGCAAAGGCGCCCCAGACATCCATTAATCTAAAGCGAGAGCGCTCACTCATGCGCTTTTCCCAAACACTGCGATCGGTTGAAATCCGCCCGGGAAGCTGCGCGAACCCGTTCACGCCGAGCTCTAAGCTGCGAAAAGCTTTCTGCAATGATTCTTGGAAAGTCGATCCAATGCCCATCGCTTCTCCGACAGATTTCATTTGCGTTCCGAGAATTTCACAGCTTCCCGAAAATTTTCCAAATTCAAATCTGGGCAATTTGGTGACGACATAGTCCAAAACAGGTTCGAAGCAAGCGGATACATCTCCGACTATATCGTTGCGAATTTCGTCGAGAGTCAGTCCGACAGCCAATTTGGCTGCGACCTTAGCGATTGGGTAACCAGTGGCTTTGCTTGCCAGGGCAGAAGAACGAGAAACTCTCGGATTCATTTCGATGACGACAAATTGGCCGTTAACCGGATTGATCGCGAATTGAATATTCGAACCACCACAATCGATACCAACAGCTCGAATAATTTTTTTCGACGCTTCTCGTAAAACCTGGAACTCGGGATCGGACAAGGTCTGGACTGGCGCCACGGTGATTGAATCACCGGTGTGAATTCCCATCGGGTCAATGTTTTCAATCGAACAGACAACAATAAAGTTATCCGCTTTATCGCGCACAACTTCAAATTCCAATTCTTTCCAACCGACAATGCTTTCTTCCAAAAGAACTTTGCTGACTGGACTGGCTTGCAAACCATCCGCACAAACTTTCAAAAGTTCCGCTTCACTGTATGCGATACCACTGCCGCTGCCACCAAGAGTGAAAGCTGGTCGAACGATGACTGGAAATCCAAGCTCTTTAGCAATTTGTCCTATCTCTTCAACCGACCGGATTACGGCAGACTTCGGCAAAGGCATGCCAATTTCCAGCATCTTCGCCTTGAACAGTTCCCGATCCTCAGCGATCTCGATCGATTGAAGGGAAGCACCGATCAGCTCAACGCCGAGCGTCTCCAGACACCCGGATGTGGCCAATTCGACCGCCACATTCAACGCCGTTTGACCGCCTACGGTCGGCAGCAAGGCATCGGGGCGTTCGATTTCGATAATTTGTTTAACGACTGCCGCAGTGAGCGGCTCAATATAAGTTTTGGTTGCCCGACCCGGGTCGGTCATGATCGTGGCCGGGTTCGAATTTACGAGCACAACTTCATAGCCTTCATCTTTAAGAGCTTTGCAGGCTTGCGTCCCGGAATAATCGAATTCGCAGGCTTGCCCAATTCTGATCGGTCCGGCTCCAAGAACTAAGACTTTACTAATGTCAGATCTTCTGGGCATTTATTACCGAAGGGAAACCATGACTGGACGGGGGTTCTGCTGATCACTCGGCATTATACCGAAGAGGCAAAGAGGAAAGGTTAGGCATACCTAAGTCAGCACTTGCAATCCTCTCAAAAATGCCCGATTTGCTTAGAGACAGTTAAAAGAGAGCCTCATTTTGCCTTGTATCGATAGCCCAAAATCCGAACCGCTATCGAACGGATGCATGACGCATAGCCAATTCGTCGTGGATTCATTTAGATGATGAAGCCAAGTTAAACATGTTTTTGGAACCAAGAACTTTCCAATCTTTCAATTGCTTAACCAGCACCTCCTATTTTTTCCGGACTGCCTGTTAACCCTAAGTGGATTTCTAGGACAAAAAAATGAAAACTCTCGGCTGCAACATACAAATCGGTGACATTCTTAAGAGCGCCAAACTCGTGGCCATCGCTGACTTGACCAATGCCTCTCAAGTAGCCACTCGCACTGGCCTCCCGGCTGAAAGAGTGCTAGTCATGCTGGGGCTTGTTACCGCGGAAACTGTCGAAGCCGCTGTGCGCGCTCAGCTACTAGTTCGCAGTCGAGTACTCACTCTCGAAGCCGCCGCCAAAGCTATCGCTGTTGTGGCAAGATACCGAGTCGATCTGGACCGAGCTCTCGAACACACCGGTTGTGCACCCGCTAAAAAAGTTGAGGTCAATCAAATCGGTGAACTGCTTGTTCTTTCAGGTTTGCTGAATAAAGATCAGCTTGCTGAAGCTCTTAAAACGAGTCAGCACTTAAATCTTCCCTTGGGCAGAATTTTGGTTTTGAAAAATGTATTAACTGAACAAGTTGTCGAAGCCGCGCTTAACACGCTTGTTCTGATTCGCGATGGACTGATCAATCGTACTCAAGCCGTGGTCGCTATAAAAGCGGTCGCAAACATCGGTGTATCAATCGAAAACAGCTTAAATTCAATCGGCGTTGAGCTCGGTATTTCAGAAACGGTACTGATTGGAGAACTTCTGATCATGGCCGAATTGGTCAACAAGGGAGATTTGCTAACAGCTCTGGAACTCAGTCTGACCCAAGAGGAGCAAATTGGCCAGGTCCTCATTCAATTTGGATTTATAAGTGAGCAAAGTCTGGATGCGGCGTTAGAGTTGCAGCAAATGGTCAACAATCAGTCGCTCTCACTGGAACAGGCTGCCAAAGCGCTTAGAAAGGTTATAAAGGATGGCACAGATGTAGTCTTTTCTGTACCAGCTGTTTCCCGTTTAAATATCAATCGTCTACAGGCAGTTGATCTGGCAACACTGTTACATCGTTCCGGATTGGTCACGCAAGAGAACACGGAAAAGGCTCTCGCTGTAAGTTACGCCAGCAAGTTGCCGTTCAACAATATGTTGCTTAGGTACAACCTGATCGAAGAGACAGCCCTGCAAATCGCGATTCGTTGTCACCTCTTAATCGCCGAAGGAAACTTAACCATAGAGCAAGCAATCTTTACTCTGCATCAATGCCACTGGACAGGAGCATCCTTAATCGACGTTCTAACTCAGATGGGCTGGATGCCTGGAACTGCACAAACCATGCCGATATTACTTGCTGCTTAAACTCCTTAATCAAGTCTGTGTGTCAACAACGTGGCCAAATCTTCTAAACCACAGAAGAATAAAAAAGTGGCTTCTTAAAGAATCGCCAGTCCAGAAACCGCAGCGCTGATCCGACAGCCGTCTACCAATTCTTTGCTCTACAAGTGTAAGATTGCTCAGTTACGCAAGCGCGAGGAGCAACGGCAAATTGGCAACCGATTCCGAAACCCAAAATAAGCTGGCAGCCTTCGAGAAGCGTATTCAGAATCTCGAATTGCAATCAAGCCAAGAGAAGCCGCAAGGAGAATTTGAACTTCACATTGGCAGTCAACGATTTGAACCGAAATCGTTCAAAGATGGTGCCAGTGTTGGAATTAGATATTTGCTCTTTCAAATCCAGGACAACGCCGACGGATACAGCTTGGTGCATGACGACTTAGCCGTGAAAAACGTCCTAGAAACCACATACAGTGAGGATGGCGCAGTCGTTCTCAAAGGCAAAACAGTGGAGGTCTGGCAAGACTTGCAGCACGAAAATTGTTGGTGGGCTAAGGTTGATATAGATGCTTTTTGCTAAAGAAGCAGCAAGTACGGATGCCGACCTCCTAGGTCGCGCTGTCAACTATGTCCAGGCGGACCACCAATGATCAGAGTAGTATAGCGGCAGGAACCCAGCTTAAAATCGCACTTCTCACTCGGATGTTGGACGATTTGAATTCACTTTTACCGCATCTTGTATTGATTCTGTTTTGGACGTCTGCTTTGAAGTGTTCCGCACAGACGTTCGTTAAAACCCACGCAAAAGAAAAAACAATTGAGCTGAAACAGCAGCATTATTTCTTTGGAAATCTAAAAGAGATTGCGTCCATGACTGGACTGCGTCTCGAGAGCACGGGTTCCTGGAAATTCGTGCTGGTTGCAAAAGCACCAGATTGGAAGGTGACGGTGTTTAGAAATGACGATAAGATTTTCTATTCATGCCCTTTGAAGAAGTTCCTTGAAGGCGGCGGGCTAGTCTCGCAATACTTGTTCGGCAAAAAATCAATGTACGCTGAAGGTAACGAAGAGCGATCGAGGGTTGTTGTAGGTGGCGTTCGTGCAAAGCGCCTGGTGACACCATATTCGGTGTGCGAATTTCTTCCCGGTAAAACTCTGGTAGCATCAGAGGTGGCATCAATTCTCTACGAAAGTCTTCGAATGCCAACTGGCGGTGGAGTGGCACTAAAGTTTGTGGAGATGAAAGCAGGCACAGATTGGATGACCGGACTTAACGAAAATGGAGAACAGCATATGATGCTTTCCACACAATCGGCATCCGAGATCACGCCGCCCGCCAACGTTTATACCGCACCATCCGGTTACAAACTTTCCAAGTCACTACGGGAGGTGCTCATCAGCAACGAAACCCGAGCCTCTAGCACGGACGCCAAAGACCTTTTTGAAATCCGCAAATAGAAGAGCGAAATAAAACGGAAGCACGAGCTGATATTCGAGCACTCGTCAATGTGCCGACGGCTCGGTGGAGAATTTGGAGTCCTTAGATTCGTAAATTACAACTTGCTTGGCTGGCAGCAGTCCAAAGAAGTGCTTGCTGACGAAGCCGTAAAATCTCTTCTTGCTTCCCGCTATTGTCACTTCTTCCGCTTGCCATACAGTTCCCTGTTCTGGATCAAAAGATGACTTTGCCAGAGCTGCATCCTTGCGAAATGCTTCAGCAGGTAGTTTCAACGGCACCACAGAAGCGCTGCCTTTGTCAGAGAGCGAAAACATAGCTAGACCGTTACTCACATCAGCAGGTGTGGCTGGCTTGGATAGCTGCGGGAAGGCGAATTGGATTTGTGCTTGTCCATACAGGTCTGTGATCGACTCGCGCCGTGACAATGCGGCCCCGTACTGTGTGAGTAATTTGATCGATGTCTCAATGGCCGCTTTTCGCTCTTTCAAATTGCCGTTCAGGGCAAATCGAGGAAACCCATCTACCCTTGAAAGTCGCGAAGCCACAAAGTCTGCGGTATTAAAATCATACGATTGCTTTGCACTCGCATCTCGTGGTGCCGTGCGTCTGTCCTTGAGAAACATGGAGGTTCCACTGTCCGCTTCATACGGGCCGCACATAACGTCAGTTGCTGACTTTAGGTCAACACCTGCACGACCGTTCGATGAATGGGGGAAGCTCTTCCCCACCGTTTTCCTGTCCGCCAGAAATTCTAAACAAAGAGCCCTGACAATTTTAGAGCTGAGAAGTGGACTTGCCCAAAGATCAGGACGAAATCCTGACGCGGTGTGAGAATGTTTCGGGTTCCAAGAAGAACTCCTATCCGAGAAGAGCAAATCTGTCTGCTTCTGAACACCCGAATCTCCGTAACGGTGAAAAATGAATGTGAATACTTTATCGCCTTCCACATTTTGCGGAATTATCGATCTGATCATCTTGAAATAATCGTCGATGGCCGTTCGATCGCCGCACACGAGGCGAGCTTCGTAAAGGTTGCCTAGAATTTCGGACCAGGTTTCAAACTCACCAAACACTTTTGGTGCGCGGAAATTCTTAGTGGCAGCCACCATTTGGGAAAAACGCTTTATATCATCGACTTGGTGGCGCCCGTCCCAGAGCCCAAGATCCATGATCATATGTACTGCTTCGTGCTGTCGATTGGACTTCCACATTTCAAACGCTCTCTTCGACATGAGCCCTGAAACGCTCTGTTTCGTCTCGCTTCTTAGTTGCTCACCGCGCGTTTTACCCAAAGAATGATGTTCGATCATCATTGGGATGTATGCGTCAACGTAAGTGACAGCTCCAGTAGCTGAACTGCATCCCGGCTCGTTGTTAGCAGGAGTAACAATATTATTTGCGGCGTCCAGCCATTGATTCTGCGCCCGATCATCCGCCAGGATATTTAGCCACCTTTTTTCAACGGGTTCCTTATTTGCCATGCCCCAGTATTGCCGGATCTTTTTGGCCAGCTCGTGGCGTTCAGATTCCCATGGTTGGTCTGACGTTCCAAATTCCCGGCCGATGATCGCGCAAAGCGCTGTGTAAGCTATCTGGCTGACGGGTTCTATGCCAATGGCTGGACTCCATGGGCGTCCACGTTGCACAATGCGAGTGAGACGCGGGTCGGTATCAAGGCATTCGATCAAAGATCCTACTGCACTGGGACCGAGCTTGAGAAGTTGATCAAAGCTAGTATTATCATCCATGCAGGTCGGACCCGGCACGGCCTCAACATGTCCGGTCGCTTCATCGAGCTGCTCAATCAGAAACCTGGCCTGACCAGCTTGAGCGGGATCACTTGACGCCGGGCTGGCGCCAACCTTTTTCTTGGCATTGCGCCTTTGCTGATCCTTCAGTAACTGCTCTGCTAATGCCTCAAAACCTTGCGAATTACCTTCTCGCTCGTCGCTTTTCAAGGCCGCAGCAGCCGGACCCTTCAGCGCATCAACATATTGTTGTACGCAGGCCAGCGCGATTGCATCATCGCCTAGCTCATGAGCACCGGCAGCCCGGTCCCATAGTCCAGTCAGCCAAGCAAACAAAAACTGCTTCATGATTCCATTCACATACCACTCATCAGTGGTACCTTTACCTTGCTTTCCTGAATGTATTTTGCTATCGCTTGCCGTCCATAACTGGGATGCAAGATCTCGTTGTCCAAGGCACAGCAAGAGCGGGATTTTCCGATTATCGCATGAGCGCCAGTCAATCCCCTCAGGTATATATTGATCACTGCCAATGGTGGCAGCCAAGACGTCCGAGCGCAAATCGGCAGGCGAACCAACGCTTTCCAGGGAATACAATTGCCCGTTCCAGCAAAGTGCATGTTTGCCGTCGCCAGCCAGAACCCATCCATGCGTCTTAACTTTGCGTGTTTTGTGCCACCCGGAATCTATCACTACCTCAATCTGACGGTACTCCCCGTCTTTAGGATTGACCATACCCATCTTTAGCAGCAGTGGTGTGGCCCTGAGCGCAGGCGTTAAATCATGGGGTTCGTCATTGCCGGCAGCGACTGTCTGTGTACTGTAAGCCACAAAAACAAGGGCGCCGAGCAGTGCTTGGATAAGTCTCTTGTGCATGGTAATTATTCGCGTAGTAAACATCGCAACGATACACACTATTTCAAGTGCCGACCACAGCATTTTCCCTGAATTAAGTATCGGGATGATGTGCTAAATGGAACGGTGTGTGAATTCGCTTTGCCAAATAAATCGTCAGGTCACAGCCAGTTATGCTGATTGTGCATAGAGCTGTGAGTCAGGGCTGAGCACGTTCGATTCATGCCCCTACAACACGAGCTCTGGCAATCAAAACAACTGCAGACTGGCTTGGAACAAGACGAATTGCAGTGGTGCAATCTTGGACCGCTTTCTCATAAGCATGCAGCTCTAGATAAGCGGCGGCTCGATAGTAGTACACCAAAGCATTATTTGGATCGAGCGGCATCGCTTTCGAGCAGTCGTCAATTGCTTTTTGATACTCATGCAATCTGAAATGAGCCAATCCTCGATAACTGTAAGCCAGGGAATCGTTAGAATTGTCACTTATGGATTTATCAAAAGCACGGATTGCACCATTGTAGTCCCGGTTATTGAGTAGTATCTCGCCTTGCGTGAGAGCTTCGTCTGCAGTCGCCGCATAAAGCTTTGCTCCACAAGTGTTGATCAGCAGCAACACAGAGAGAACGGATAGAAATAATTGGCACCATAATTTCGTCACCCAGTTAGCTTGCCTCTGATTTAGAAGAGCGCGATTCATAGTTATACCTTGTGCCGAAGGATGCACTCTAGTTCATCCTAACAAAGAGCAACCTGATTACGAGGTTATTTTCTTCCGAAATGACTTTGCATCAAATTTGCAAATGCGGGCAAGTGGTTTGATAGAAGAGTCCCTAAACCTTCAATGTCATTGCGCCAGTCTCTCTGCAGAGCACTTGAATTTCATCGTTATCCATAGATATGTTTGTACCAAATCATCTGAATTTCATCTGGCAGATCGGGATAAGCCAGACGATTGATCGCTCCTAGTGTACAGCCCTGTCGAAGATAGAATCTGCACGCTGAAAGATTTGTGTTCTGAGTTTCAATTTTCAACTGGTGACAACCTCGTTCTGCGGACCACTTCTCAGTAGCCTTAAACAACGAGGCACCCACACCTTTACCTCGAAAAGTTGGAGCAATTCTGATATCCCAAAGAACAGAAAGATCGCGACGACCTTCTAACATTCCCACGGTGTTGGTATCAAATGCAACGACCGCACCACCGATTCGCTGACCCTCCGAGCGAGCGACAATGAAACCCCAATTCGATACATCGAACCGCTGAGACCAACTTGAAGGACGGTCTTCGTGGACAGCGTCATAATCCTTTGTCCGAGGAACTGACAAACGCCGCTCCTCCAAAACGAAGCCACCCAATCCGTTCCGTACAATCGTCAGTTCGAGCATGTGATCATAATCAAAAGCGATAGATACTTCGGCTTGTTCAGAAAGTGTTGCCACCGATTCTTCGCTGATCTGAAATTTCATTGTCCCTCATTGCGTATAATAGGCCCACGTCTCCAATGTGGCATCGCTCACCAAATTGAGTGGTTAAGATTATATCTGAATAGAGTTTTTTGACTGATGCAATAATTTAGCTTAACTAGCTAGACAAGCTCGTTTCGCATGGAGACGAAGGATATGGCATGAAGTTCTGTAGGTACATCACACTTCTAATATTCGCGCTCGGCTATTTGGCACTAAGCTCTCTTTCTGTGGACAGTCAGGAAACCGGTTTATTAGTGAAAGAGCGAGCGCTCCTGAAAGTGGTGGCGAAAAGCGAAGCGTCACCCGCTTCCGACACTTCCGCGCTGAAACAAAGTCTGAATGAACTTGCATCCATGTACACCAGTTATGGCAGACAGGATGAGTACAGCGCCATTCGAGAGCGGATGCTAGATATGCTTGAGAAACCCAATTCAACACCGCATTCTCCGCCGTACGGCGGTCCACCATTTCCCAGGATCGGATTGCCTGGTTACAAGATTGAAGAGACTAAGCCGAGAAGCCTACTAAGCCGTTGGCTCAATCGAAAAACTCTGCCAAAATTTTATGCTCAAGAACAAATTACCTTCGCTGAATACGCAAAGATTTATCAAAAGAATTTGGCCGAAGCCGAGAAGAAACAAGATTCGCTCTCAATTGCCCAGAACCTCGAAGGCGAGGCGGCTTTGTATTGCGCTCAAGCAAAATTTCCTCAAGCAGAGTCGCTCTATTTACGAGCATTGACTATTCGCGATAAAGCATCTAGTCTACCGCATTCCAAGCGGTCTGAGAGCCTAAATAACTTGATTGCTATTTACCGCATTGAAGGCAAAGACGCCGACGCCAATCACCTAGAAAAAAGCGCTCAACCTCTTGATAGAAATAACCGGTGAAGCCGATGTCGAAAAGCGTTTTCCGCGCATCGCAGAACATGATCGCCAGGTCTTGGTTGACTGATTCAGATTGAAGGCCAATCTCAATCGTTGTTGGTTAAACATCACGGACAGATTCGGACGTCTCTGCTTTCTTGATTGGACTATGTTCGGCCGCCAGTCTGGCTGCGCGTACCGAGAATAGATAAAGACTTCCGGCACAACCACAGATAAGTGCACAAACAGCCACTGTGGATGGTGCACCCCAACGGCTGGCGCAAAGTCCGACGAAGTAAGTTCCGAACGGAGCAATTCCCAACATCACGGTCATGTAAATGCTCATCACACGCCCACGCAACTTATCTGTTACAGCCAGTTGAAATAGCGAGTGACCGCCACTCAGTTGCGTAGTCATGGACAAACCAACTACGGAAGCCAGCACTAAAGAAACCCAGAAATTCGTGGACATGCAAAATAGTATCAGAGAGATACTGAAAGTAACGCTGGCAAACCCGACCGCGTATTTGAGAAAGTCGCCGCTGCCGCGATTGGCTAAGGCGAGCGCGGCTATAAAGGCACCAACTCCAGCTGCAGCGCGCAGAGCACCAAGCGTTTTCACATCGCCGTGTAAAACGTCGGAGGCAAAGACTGGCATGAGCACGGAGTATTGCAGGCCAAACAAGCTCATGATCACCGCCAACAACAATACTCTGCGAACTGATGGTTCGTGCCAAACAAACTTCAAAGCTTCGCTGACATGCTGCGTCTCGGAGCGGCTTAGTTTCGCTTTCTTTGGAACTTGCAAAAGTGCGATTGCAATAATTGCAGCCAGATAACTGACCGCGTTCAAGGCGAAACAAATTCCCTCACCTGCGGCAGCAACTAAAATCCCGGCTAGGGCTGGACCGATTGCGCGCGCGCCATTGAACAGAGATGAATTTAAACTGATGGCATTTACTAAATTTTCGCGATCAATCAAATCGACAAGAAGAGCTTGCCGAGATGGCACCTCGAAAGCGCTGCAAGTGCCGACCCAAGCTGCAAGACAGATCGCTTCCCACACTTGCAATTGATTCGTCAACGTCAACGTCGCTAAGACAACAGCCTGCAACATTGCCAAAGACTGCGTGCAAAGCAACATCTTCTTTCTATCCAATTTGTCCGCAAGAGATCCGCCCAGGAGACCGAAAAATAGCATTGGAAAAAGATTTGCACATTCAACTTGTGCTAGAACCACAGGCGAGTGAGTCATACGATAGACCAACCAACTGAGCGCCACACCTTGCATCCACGTTCCAGACAGGGAAACCATTTGACCAATGAAATAGATGCGAAAATTTCTATGTTTCAGCGAACGAAAGGTTTGATCGAATTCTCGTCTTATACTATTTGGCGATTTCTCAGCTGCCATGGCTACGCCGAAAGCGACAAGATACGATCTAACCGAGCGGGACTTTGCAGCAAAACTTCCAGAATAGCGTGCGCCTCCCGTGACAGGCTGGCTACCGTAAGACGACGTTCTAAAACTCGAATCTGCTCAGCTTGCCAGGTAAAATCCATCCCCTCAACACCGGCAAGACCAGCCATTTTAAAATGGATCCGCACCAGCGCAACTATAATAATCAAGTGATGGAACCCGGCTATCACACTCAGTCCACCAAAACCTGGACCAAAATAAAGTTTGGAAAATAGACGGCAATATATTAGTCTATTCAACAAGTGTTCAAAATCGGCACCGCATTTTTCGCCCAAGCGCGTGTCATTTATTGCTTTAAACGAAATTTGCAAGAGACGGTCAGCCGAGGCAAATTGCAATGATAGAGACTGGGGCTGTTCCGCTAGCAAATTCAGAAATTGTTTGGGATCAAACTCAGTGGTGCCTTCTCTATACACGTCGTCAACAAAGTAGAGTTCGTAGAGCAACTTGAGCAATATTTGATCGATGAGAATTGGTCGAACCTTGGTCAGGTGCGCATTATCCAAGTCCATAGCTTTCGGCAATTTGCCGATTATGTATTTGCTCTGGGCGGTCAAATTTTCCCGGCTCAGCGATTTAGCATTGGCAGTATTGATCTTTTCCAGAAGCACCTTTTCGATTAATAGATAGTCGATCCACTTGATCGGAATTCCGTCCACCAGTTGGATAGTTGTCCAATCTGGTTCTGAGGGAAATAATTCCAGAAAAAGCGCTAACTGATTTTGAAGAAATTCCTTCTGTCCAACTAACGGAGTGCCACTGTTCAACAGCACTCCAGTGCTGGCAAAACTTAGTGAGGCGTAAGCACCTGTAGGCGTCATCGTAAAGGTGTACGGGAAGAGCTGGCACATCGAAGGTTTACTTTGAATGCCGAACTTTTTATGCAATCGGCATCGAATATCCTCGTCCAAATACTGGCAGCGTCCGTCAGCGCCCTTCTCCAGAGAATGCGTAAAAGCTTTTAACTTATCTACGGATGTAGAGAGCTTACGAAAATGCGGCTTGTCCGAAGCATCGACCAGAGCATTTATACGTTCGACGTCTGCATTAGTAGCTGGCACTGGCCAGTGAAAGCAACAATTCCCGCAGCCAGTGCAGTCGAAGTTAATTCCTTCAGGAATATGCAAGACGGTCTCGAATAAGCTGTTCACAATGGTCTCATGGGGTTTTTCTGAGCTAATAATAGCTTGGAAACTGACGAAATCGCCTACGATCTATTAAACTGAGGCCTAATTTGAGATGATCGCCAGTCATATTTTCGTGGAGTGCCTGATACTCAATCGGCACGTTGAAAGATCCAGGAGGGTTTGGACAAAATGAAGCGATACCGATTTATCGCAGCTTTTCTTGCTATCGCCTTAAATGTTTGCAGCCCTCATGCCTCGATGGCAGTAGGAGCCTCTGCAGGCAGTGGACAGATTCAAGACAAGTGGGCAGTTGTAATTGGCTTGGCTGATTTTGCCGACCCGAGCATTCCGAAGTTAAGATACTCCGGCAAAGACGCCAAAGATTTTTACGACTACCTGGTCGACCCGGCGCAAGGTCATTTTGCCAAAGACCACGTCAAGCTGCTCGTCAATTCTGATGCGACCAAAGTCAATATCATGGACGTGCTGGGCGATTCTTTCCTGCCACATGCCGCGGCGCCTGGCGACCTTGTGGTGATCTATTTGTCAACTCACGGTTCACCAGCTGGAGCCGACATCAACGGTGTCAATTATGTGATCGCCTATGACACCCTAGTGAACAAGATGTTTGCCACGGGCATCGAAATGAAACAGTTGATTCGGATCATCAAAGAACGCGTGCACACGAATCGGATCATGCTCGTCATGGACACTTGCTACAGTGGTGCAGGAGCGATCGGAGACTCTCACAAAGGGCTGACGCGATCCAACGTCAATCCTACAGCCCTTGCGCAAGGCAGCGGCAGCGTGGTTTTGTCATCCAGTGCTCCAGATCAACGCGCCTGGGAGTCTGACAATTTCAAAAACAGCTATTTTACTCACTACTTGATTGACGCACTGAAAGCGCCTGGGAACCACTCCATCGATCAAGACTTCGTCTTAATGAAACAGAAAGTGCAAGGCGACGTTCTGAGAGACAAGGGAGAAATGCAAACTCCGGTAATGGCAAGCGCCCTCACAGGTGCGCCTTTCACACTCAATGTTCCACCTTCTGTAAATCGTACTGCACCAGTGACGGTACCATATGGTTCAGATGATCCAAGTGCAGTTTCAAGCACGGGAAAATCTTCAGGTCTGAATTTTGCAAGTTACGGAGCGCACAAAGGCGCAGCAGAAGGAATGATTCGCCAGCATAAGTTATGGGACGCCATCCACGAGCTGCAGCTTGCAGTAAAGGACAATCCTTCTTCTGTTGATGCCTACCTTGCACTGGCGGACGCGTATGACGAACAGGGAAGATACGGAGAGGCGTTAGAGTCAGCGAACAGGGCTGTTCTCAACGATAGCAACTCCACGCGAGGTCACGAAGTGCTTGGCCGAGCCTATGTGCGCAACGGCAACACAGATGAAGCGCTAAGGCAAATCCAACTGGCTATTACTCTCGACCCGACAAGCTCTGACGCACACTTTCTGCTCGGATTTCTTGGTCAATACAAAAACAATCGTATCGACGAGGCCGAACAACAATACAGAAAAGCCCTTGCTCTGGACGCCTTGAATGTGAAAGCGTTGGTCAACCTCGGAGTATTGCTGGAAAGCCAGGGACGTAACATCGATGAAGCAGAAGGTCTATTCAAAAAAGCAATCGATGCAGACTCCGAAGACTGGCAAGCCAGGCTTGGATTAGCCAATATTCTCTACAAGTACAAAGGCAATGCAAAGGAAGCGGAAGCGCAAATCCGAAAGGCTACAGAATTGGCCCCGGCCAATTCGCGCTTGCATAGTGAACTTGGCAAAGTGGTGGCACTAGACAAAGCGCATTACCCCGAAGCTGAAGCGGAGTTCAAAAAAGGAATCGAACTGGCACCGAACAAGGGATTGCCGGACTCTATGTTTGCTGCGTTTTTGCTCTCTCCTTTGGGCCGTGTAGACGAGGCCGAAAGGGAGTACCGGCGAGCGATTGAATTGGATCCAAACTTGGACGAGGCGCGTGTTGGGCTTGGAAATATGCTGATTGATTATCGCAAAGTCTACGATCAGTCTGACGACCAATTCAAAAAAGCGATTAAGATCAATCCCAAAAATAGTGCTGCCTATATCGGGCTTGGACATATTGACACGGTGCTCTACAAGAACTACAAGTCGGCCGAACAAAACTTCAAAAAGGCAATCACAATTCAAGAATCTAACTCCTACGCTCACGATCAGCTCGGGCAGCTGTATTTCGAAAACATGCAGTTTCCCGCTGAAGCGCAATTGGAATTTGAAAAGGCCATCAAATATGACGCCAACAATTCACTCGCTCACTTTCATTACGGTGTGCTTTTGATCAGTCAACTGAAAGACAACGAGCAGAATAAAGAAAAGTGGCGAGCCCTAGTCGATCGTTCGCGCAAACAACTTGAGACCTCCATTGAGCTGGAGCCAACCAACTCCCTGTATCAAACGACATTGGCAAATCTCTATGTCATTGACAAACAATACAAGGCAGCGGAGCCAATTTACCGCAAGGCTCTCGAGTCAAACATTACTGATGCAGATGCTCACTGTAAATTTGGTCTACTCTTAATTGAGCACCTTAGTCGTCGCACCGATGGCGAAGCCGAATTGAAAAAGGCTCATGCCTTAAAACCAGAAGAGAAGGGAATTCAAACCGTTTACGAACGCTACGTTCGCTAGGCATCAAGAACGCAGGAGTATATGGAAAATCCAGAATCCTTGACCTTAGATTTATCCGAGTTAGTGTTCGCCTGGCAAGACGACGCACAAGACAATGCATATTATCTTGATATCGAATCTGGTATCGTCAAGCTTGTCAATCGGAACTTGTTAGACCTGCGTGATCTAACTGACGAAATTGAACAAGACAGACACAAGTTTCTTTATATGCCCAAGCCAGAGAAAGCTCAGCTAGTTTTAGACTTGAAGGAATTTTGGTCAACCGTACAAGATGATAAGCTGCGAAATATACTTTCTATGGCATTCGAAAGTCCGCACTTGCTTTCGTCATTCAAGAAGATTTTGGAAGGCAATCCAGAGGAACTTAAACGTTTTGAAGTATACCGCCTGAGCAAGACCAGGCTGCGCATCGAAGAATGGCTAAACTCGCATGCTCTAAAATTCAAAATCAAAGAGTAACGACTGGAACACCAATTTGGTGCGTTGGCAAGAATCCTTGGGATTACAACTTTGCCGTGCTTGATCTAAGGACGCAGGGTGCGTCGCGCCTGTCCGTGCTAGGGACTTGCGCCTGGCAAGCGCCCGGCAGAATATGCGGCGCCAACGGATCGTTCAGGTAACGAAGGTCCGCGAACGCATTTAATTGCCGACCAAGGAAGATATAGCGTCTCGCTTTCTCTTCTAATGCACAGATAAGTGCCCTGGTCAGCCATTGCTACCTCGCCTTCAACCTGCTCGCCACTTACTAGGAGCACAGTTACAGGCGTGTTCATTGGAATTGCCAACGAAATCCTCCTTCTTTCGCTTACACAAATAGTTTAGCGAATTGACGGCGCAGTTAAAAGGACCGGCATTGTAAGTCAGGCAGCTTGGCTAGGAGATGATGCTGAACTAAGCAGCCGTACTCTTTTCGTCTGTGTGGTTCTTTTCAGCCATCTGGTTGAGCAGATAATTTTCAGGTGAACCATTATTGAGGGCTTCATGCACACGGCTGGAACTTCCGTCACCGGTCAATCGACGGGAATCGTCGGAAACCCCGATTACTTGCGAGATTCTGGACCGAGCATCAGCGACCTGACCCTGGGTACTGCTCAATTGACCGACAAGATCTAAGCGGCCCATTGCTGTATACACCTGAGCTAAACTACTCAATTCTGAATCAGCAGCGTCTAACATTCCTAAAGTGCTACCGTTAGGATCGAACTGTGAGCTTGCTGCCAGTGCAGCGCCTACGGCTCCGCTTGCATTAGCAATCGCGGATGATGCATTACTGCCATCATCCCAAGCGCTGCCAGAACCATATTGATTCGAGACGGTGCCATCTGAACCTACGCGGGTGCCATCATAGAAAGTAGCGTTTCCATTCGAATCAACGCTCATCAACGAATTGCCTTGAGCATCAACGGAATTGAAGTAGCCAGTGTTACTCATCTGAGTAACTTGGCCATTGGCCTCTCTGATAGTTAGATTGCCGCCGACTCTGGTATCAAGCGATATGCCGCTGCCGTGTTCTCCACCGAAAGCTTGGATTACTCCTGTGTCCGTATTCCAGCCACTAAATGTATGCTGCGTCTTCGGATCCAAATTGACGAATGAATGTCCATCGTTGACTATGTCGCCGCAACCGTTGTGCCGAACATGAGTCTTGCCATTGGCATTATCAACGGTGACTACACCTGTATCTGACTGCGTCGTCATCTTTCCGGTTTTAGTATCGATGTGCGTGCCGGCATCAACTTGAACGTTACCCTTATCAGTAACGACAGTCTTGCCATCTATCGCGACCGCCCCTG
The DNA here is from genome assembly GCA_003151275.1 of Candidatus Melainabacteria bacterium. The sequence goes on along the minus strand of PLXC01000089.1, from coordinate 15,805 downwards.
TGTTTGTATCAACAACCATGCCAGGTGGCAGATCGTGTTGATGTCCGCGCATGGCGACCCATTCTTTTTTGCCGTCTATCTCTTCCTGGACAAAGGCTTGATTGTTCTGAATCTTCACCATGTGACCATCTTTTTCAATGGTGACAAAGCCTTCGCTCTTATAAGTCTTGACCATCAAGCCATCTTTGCGAACAACCGCGTAGTTGCCTTCTTTGTCTACGATGTAGCGAGTTTGGCGCTCAGCCGTTCCATTGGCCATCTGCGCGCTAACAGCGTCACCAGTCGAATCTGCGCGAGTGTTTGTTTGGGTAATTGCGGACTCACTTGTTAATCTCTGCGTCAATTGATCCTTTGAAGTGAAATCAAACAAGTGCTTGCCGTCTTTGTCAGCAATGAATCCTTTTTGTGCTTTTTCGTCCCATTGGAATTGTTCATGCGTGGCGCCATCCACAACGGTCTTAATACCGTTCTTGACGGTGACATCATAAGCGCCGCTTGTGTAATGGCCCTCTTTGGTGTCTTTGTCCAACATGACCTTGGCGGCACCAACGTCGCCTTCAATCTTGTGTTGTCCGACACTGACATCAACTGGCACGCCGTCGGGATTCTTACCTTTGATATGAGCCTCGCCGTTGTTGGCCGAAACTTCAGTTTTATTTCCTTGTTTATCGGTCGAACTAAAAAGCCAATCCATTGCGCTGGTGACGTGACCGGTCACCTCCTTGCCTACACTGGCTACAGCATCTCCCATTTTTGAGAACCACCCAGAAATGCCGCTAGCGCTATCTGCCGGCTTATTTGCGGCAGCAGCGACGGTCGCATCCGGTTTGGTTGTATTCCCAGTCTTGAAAATATCATCAGTGAAATGCAAGTCTTCGATATCAGCAACAGTCTGATCCGCCTTGTCAGGTTTCACAAAACCGGTGATGGCGTCATAGCCACCCTTCAACATATTCCAAGCCGAACCACCCCATGTGGATTCGTGAACATCGGCAAGTTTTGTTGCAGCGATAGTCGAGTGGTCTTCTACAGGATGATCGGTAGCATCATTATGTTGTGGATCCGCGACATCTTTCTTCGGATCTGCGACCACGCCCTTCTTCTCCGGCGATGTGCCGGAGTCAGCTTTAAAGACGCTGTCGGTGGTGGTCACGGGGATAACTCGCTCTGAAATGGAGTTAGGGGGAAGTCATCAATATATAAGTGGTAAGCATGAGTACTTTAGGGAACTTTGTAAATCATGTCATTGGGGAAAATACGTAGTCCGCAATCCACCCTCTTTATTACATACCAAAACCCATGCGCCACATTGGATTCAGGATTTAAAGTCGGGACAAAAGTGTGCAGAATTAATCTAGTCAAGCGCTTTTTACCCTTCTGGTAGTTAAAAAGTACCCAATTTCAAGCAATTTCAACCATTGAAGCCCTACACCGCGGCGTTCCCGGCAAAATCCAGGTGATAACGCTAGAATTCAAAATAACTGGATTCTCAAGGGTTTCCAGCCGGCATCCGATTCTGTAGGCTAGTTAAGCCCGGCAGAAAGCAGTGACCTCCGGACAGGGCATCCTTTGAAAAGCGACTTAAAGTGCGTCTGGCAGCTAGAAGGCAACATTAATGGCAAAGACGCATAAATCAATGATCAAAACACTGCTCGCCGCAATGCTGGTGAGTGGGTTGTTGGTTGGCTGTGCCAAGATCGATTTATCCAAGAAAACCGGCACCGGGGCCACTACCACCACCACGACTGCCACAGCCGCGCTCGCACCGGACCCTGCAAAGTTGCAGGCGGGTCAAGTTCCGACCTCGGTGGCGGGAGATTGGAAAGTCGGCTTTCAATACAACACAAGCACTCTCAATTCGACGATCCATATTAATCAAGTGGGTCAGCAATTTACAGGGAGCGGGACTGACGATCAAGGAGGGGCAACCTTTGCAATCAATCAAGGTCAAATTGCAAACGGGCAAGTCAAGTTTTTCAAACAATACCAAGGCTCACCACCGGTAGAATACTCAGGCAAGATCGAAGTCCAGGACGATGCTAGTTATCACGGACCGTACATGAGCGGAGAATATACCACCGCATTCAATGGCAAGATCATCAACAACATTTGGGAAGCGCAGATGGTTCTTCCAAATCAGGGGGGCGCAACCGCACAAGCACCGCCTCCTGAACAGGCACCACCTCCCGATCAACCTGCACAGCAACAACCTCCGCCCGACCAACCACGCTCGTTGCTTGCGAATTGGCCTGCGGATCGTGCGCCGCATTTATCCGGCAAGTGGGATGTTGGCTACGAATACAATTTCAAAACGATGCGCTCGTCAATGTTTTTGGAACAAGAAGGCGATCGCATTAGTGGTCATGGGATTGATTTAAACACCAAAGAGAAATTTTCAATTGAAAAAGGATGGTATCACTATCCTAAAGTGACGATCATTCGCAAATATGTAAAAGGCAAGGGACAAGCTAGTTCCAGCCGCACAATGGCTTTTAAAGCTTCAGTGTCCTTCATTAGCGACAAGGACTATCAAGGACCTTACATGTCTGGCAAAACGCAAGGTGGTGGCAATTGGGAAGCTCAACGCGTTGAGTAAGCAGAACCAGTTATATAGGACTCATATCGGTGATGCTGTGGCTTCTATGACCAGCATTGTTTGGGACAAAATTACCAACTGACATGCTCAGAATTCCTCGAAAAAACCATCCCTCTTGGTGCTATTTGTATTTCAAAGCACCGGCTTTCAAAAGGCGTTCCGGCTGTTCAAATGCCACCTGTGGAAGCGTCGGTTGAGCCGACAATGCTCGTTTCTTGAATGAGGCGGCTCGCTGATCCAACTTGTGTGTTAGCAGCATTTCAAAAACATCTCCGGTTAAGGATGGGTCGCTGATTGAATTTTCCTCCATACAGTTGAGGAATTTGGCGAACTCTGGCTGGGCTAGTCGAGCTCCAGATGTGTCGTCGAGATACTTCAAGAGCGCTTGCTGAGCCAGTGCATGCGGACTTGTCGCCAACCCGTTTTGAAATACAATCTGTGCGTCATTGCTCGGCATTTTGGACATTGGTGTTGTTTTCTTCCGACATTCGGAGAGCAGTTGATCTCTTACTATCGCTGGATTATGAAACGCGACTCGGCAGAGAAAGCCGAGACCAAAATCAGGATTCGACATGTTCGAGATCAGAACAGACTTAACCTTGTCTACAGGAAAGCTCACTAGACCCAATGCTGCATAGGCACGCACCCTGGAGTCGCTGTCTTTGAGTAGTTTTTCCAGTTGAGGAATTGTGGAGTCACTTTGAGCTAATGCTGCAGAAAGAGCTGCTTCTTTGCGCACTTGCGGTTCAGCATCGTGCATCAATTTAATTCGCTCTTCGGCGCTTATCTTTGTCGGATAGTCACTGCTCAAAACTATTGCTGCAGCCCGAATTGCAGGCACACTAGAATTGATCCAAACCGGCAGCTTGGCGCTTATAGATTCCGCAATTCTAGGGTCAGCTTGACACATTCCGAGTGCTGAAATAGCGGCAGCACAAATGTCGGGATTGTGTTTTCCGTCGGCTACATTAATCAGAAAAGGTACGGCTGGCTTGGCTGCGATATTGTCCTTGGTGCTCCATGGTGACCACCTGCACATTGGATTACTGGCTTTGGACCACAAATACCTGATTCTAAAGTCATCGTTAGTGTACGGACTTGCAGAGCCGATAGACTCAAGCAAAGTCTTCAAAAATTTGTCAGTGCACAGTGCCGCGGGCGGTGCGTTATTATGGCTAAAGAGAAACTCAAGAACCTTCTTTCGCGGAAAGTCAGCGGTCCCGTTAGCACCATTATCGGTGTCACACGACAGATCGAGCAAAGTCAAAGCTGCGTATTCCGCAACACTTCCCTGTTGGCTATTTGTCTGCTTAGTAAGTTCGTTCCAGACGGCTTGTTCTGCTGTTGCGCCCGCCACCACCTTTGAATCATCTGCAGCTGGGAAAAAGCCCTCCCATGATCTCATTGTATAGTTATCAGAAATCTGCATCAGTGGATTTTTAGAATTGGGCTTTTGTGCAAAGAGGATGTAGCTTTTCTGCGGTTCAAGTTTGAAATGCGCGTCACTCTCAGGACCCACATTGACCCACATCTTAGGCGCGTTTGCAGCTGGCACGTTGGAGCGATAGAGAAAATCGATAGTACCTGGTCCAGCCGCTGCAGCCGCACCTTTCAAAGTCGAAATTACCTTTAGTTTAGCCCGATAAATTTTCCAGTGAAGGGACTTAATAGGCGAGTCTTTAGGCACATCAACGGGCTCGACAGAAATCACCTTAGCTTTGATCACGAGTGCTGATCCGCCGGTCATTTTGGCGATGGTCATCGGATACGGCATTATCGTGGCGGTGGCCCTCTCATAGCTTAGGTTCGCGAAGAGCGTTGCCAAGCAAAATAGTCTCGCTAGGACAGCCTTGAAAGTTCGATTTCTGCTTGGCACTTGAATCTCAATATGATCAGGAGAGTTTTCAACATAGAGCTATGCTAAAACGCCCAGTTTCTTGCCGACTTTTTTGAATGCTTCCAGTGCTCTATCCAGATCCTTTAGTTCATGTGCAGCTGAAATTTGCGTTCGCAATCTCGCTTCGCCTCGTGGAACCACCGGATACCAAAGACCGCGAATATACACACCTTCCGTGAGCAGTTCGCGACTCATATCCATAGCTGTGGATGCTTCTCCTACCATGATGGGCACAATCGGATGCTCACCTTCCAGAATCGTGTAACCGAGGTTTTTAATTTCCTTGCGGAAGTATGCCGTATTGTCGTGCAGCTTTTGTACGAGGCTGTTGTCTTCGTCAAGCATTTTAATAGCTTCAATTGAAGCGCACACTATCGGTGGTGGCAAGGTGTTCGAGAAAGTATACGGCCTCGACTTCTGACGCATGAACTCGACCAATTCCTTCTTGCCGGCGATGAACCCGCCCGCAGCGCCACCAAGCGCTTTACCTAGCGTGCCGGTGATCACGTCAATCTTGCCGTGGACGCCGCAATGCTCGGGAGTGCCTCGGCCGGTTTTGCCCAGAACTCCGGTGGCGTGGGATTCATCAACGAATAAAAGCGCATTGTGTTTGGCCGCCAAGTCAACAAAGTCACGCAATGGAGCATATTCGCCTTCCATGCTAAAGACGCCATCTGTTGCAACTATGTTGATGCGATAATCTTTGCCCGCATCTTCTTGAATCCAGCCTGTCAGCTGCTTGAAGTCATTGTGTTTGTACGCTCTTAGATCCGTTGTCTTGGTAGCTTGACGAACTAGTCTGATACCATCGATGATGCTTGCGTGATTCAGAGCATCACTATAGATGATGTCACGATAATCCGACTGTCCAAAATCGCCAGACAACAAAGCAGTAAAGAAAGCTTCATTAGCGGCGAAACAAGACGAATGCAAGATTGCAGCTTCCACCCCCAGAAAGTTAGCTATGTGTTCTTCTAATTCAGCATGAATTTTTTGAGTGCCGCACAAGAAGCGCACTGAGGCCATACCGAATCCGTAGCGCTCCAAGCCCAACTTCGCGGCTTCTCTGATGCGCGGATGATTGGCTAATCCCAAATAGTTGTTGGAAGCGAGCATGACAACGTTTTCACCGTTGACACTGACAGTGCCACCTTGCAATCCATCAATTGGCACTTCGTACTTATATGTCTTCGATTCTTTGGCTTGTGCAAGTTCATTGCCGAGTGATGCGTACAAGTCGCGAACGCCCAGCTTGTGATTCTTTGATGAGGTAACCATTGATTCAACCCCTGTTGTAAGTGGATATAGTCCTACTTTTTATTTCCATCAGGAGTGAATACAAGTTTCATCTCCTGCCCATTAGCGAGAGCACCAAAAGCATCCTGATATTCGTCGAGTGCATAATTTTTTGCACTGAGGACTTTATCTAACTTGTTCTGTAAGTCGAAACGGTCACAGCGCAACATTCTTAGCATAGTTTCCCAGGTGTCGAACATCTTGCGACCAAAGATCCCTTTCACCGTCACGCTCTTCCAAATTACTGCGTTGGCGATATCAAAATTGGCCAGTGGCTTCCGGGCAATACCCAGCAAAATTACAGTGCCACCATTACGCACGATTTTGAAAGCATCGGTGTAAGCGGCAGGCGATCCAGACATTTCGAGAACAATATCGACGCCATTTGAGCCAATTTCGTGCTTGTCGACCGACTGATAGAGAAGAGTCGAACCTTTCGTGACATCGAAACAATCATCAGCGCCAAACTCGCGAGCCAGAGCGAACCGTCGATCAACATCGGCTGCCTCAGTCAGGTAAATGCGTGAGGCACCAAAATCGCGGCAAAGAAAAGTAGCCATCAAACCGAGTGGACCGGCACCAAGGATAGCAACCGATTTGCCGCGCACATCCGCCTCTTGCACGGTATGCACAGCGTTGCCGAACGCATCCAACATCGCTCCTATCCTTATAGGAATTCGTGATTGATCGCCCGATTTGCCAAGCAGAATTACATTCTTATACGGCACCGCAACACTTTCAGCAAAGCAACCATCAAGATGAACACCCTTCACTTTCACTTGCGTGCAAATGTGCTCATTGCCAGTGCGACACAACATGCAATGTCCACATGAGAGATGCATTTCGGCGGTAACGTAATCGCCTGGTTCGATCAACAGATGTTCCGGCACATCGGTCCAGTGATCGCGACCGACACCAGCACCGACTTTCTCAACTATTCCGCAGAACTCATGACCAACGATAATCGGTTTGTATCCGGCACCATTGGTGATGTAGCGTTGCATCTCATTGCGGATACCTTCATTATTTGCGCTACTGTAAATGCTTTTATCGGTGCCGCACACCGCAGTGGCTAGCACTCTAATTTTCACATCGTCGAAGCCCAGCTCTGGCTCAGGCACATCTGTGCGTAGAGTCATTCCGTCTTTGGTCACATCTTCCTTCAAAAGACATTTCATTAGTTTCCGCGTGGGCTCCTTTGTTTGGCTGCGATTAGTCAGCGCGTCGGTTGGCATCTCAGTCACCGCCTGGAATCAGTTAGCTTGGATTGCCTATGCAGCTTCGCTGTCCGGTTATGCAAGTCAGCCTGGGCTTCACAGTCCGGTTTCAGCCTATCGGCTTCGCAGTCCGTTATCCGAGGTTAGCTTGTGCGCTTCACTGCAGGATCATCCAGGTTAGTCTCTGCAGCGATGCTGCTTGGACTTAATAGGAGCGGCACAAGCCGCGCCCGACTGGAAAAACTGTACTTGAAATAGGCGCATCTATACAAGCGAAACGGCACGCTAGCTTGTTTGCGGAATTGTTAAGGTCAGTAACAGCGATACACACTGAAACATAGTGGGGGCCTATCTAGATATATGGCAACGCCAATCTGTAATTCTATTTATCTGGCAAAAAACTAGTTTCCATCAGTGTCTCGCGGGGATCTCATACAGGATCGTCGCCGCTTAGATAGCTGGAAGATATCGTCAATTAGCGTTTGTTTAGTTGCCAAGTTTTTTCAGGCTGCTAGATTACTGGGGTGGCACGCAACAATTTCTTTATATTTGGGAGCACACGTCTATGAACTTTGAACCATCATCCAATGAACTGAATTTTGAACCCGTCTTCTATAAACCGGCTGCCGACGTCGTGGCGGCATTTGTAGCAGAAGCATCTATCGTGCGGACGATTGTGCAAGGAAGCGGCGGACCAGACAACGCTGAGATAACTGAAACCGGTCTGCGATTTGTGCGCCATCTGATGGCCACATCAAAATCGATGAAATTCGGCTTCATGCCGAACTTTAAAGATATGGATGCAATTCGCGAAGTTGCTCGCGACTTTATAAGAAAATGCGGTGGTGCCACCCACGCTCTACAAACAATGTACAACGTAATCCAAGTAGCTGAAGGATAATCGCGCGCCCGCTTCCAATAAATATGAAGAAACGAAAGCCTCGCTAATCGCGGGGCTTTTTGCTTTTTTCGAAAGGAATCTTAGCCGGATAACTGAGTATCCGCAGCTCGACCCAATGGCTACGAACCATGAGGTCGGGAGTTCGAATCTCTCCAGGCACGCCATCTTAAAACATGATCAATCGGCCGTCTCGAGGATGTGCCGATTTTTTATTGGGGTGGTTTGAAATTGCTATTGGCCCCTGATTGGCCCCTTCTGCAGAAATTTCCGCGAACGTAGATTAAGCTCAATGCAAGATAGTCTGCTTGCTTGAATATTAAACCCAACAGTTCCTTTTAGACACCAGCTGCGGTGCCCCAACAAATCGAATCCTTGAAACACTAAATGAGTAGCAAGTATGTACAGCCAAGTATTGTGCCTATCGCTGGGGCTGGATAAGAACTCTTGCGTTTACGATTCGTCTCAATTAAAACCAGGTTGAACGCAGAAATTTGCAGCCAGAGAGATCGATACCTTACGTTTCTCTTTTAGCCAAAATTCAAGTATTAAGTGACCGTTTCGAATCCACCATAATATACTGAATCAGCGATACTGATCAGCAACCAAACTTGCCCATGAACAAACTTCTTCGAACAATGCTGACTACTGGAGCTTTGACGATTTCAGTCGCCTTGCTTCCGTTGGATTGTCGCGCTGAGTGGATAAATAAACAGGGTAAACAAGTTCGAACCGAGCAGCACGGATTTACTTGGATTGTCCCAGGTTGGCGATTCAAAAAGTTTTCCAATCCTCGCGAAACCGATATCCGAATTGCTCCTAACGGCAAAAAATTCAAATTACTCCTAATTGATTATCGCCCTGGTTTCGAGGAGAACAGGCTTTGTTTTGATGATAATGGTCAACTGGGTTATACAGATTTGCATGGCACGATCGCAATTGCTCCTCGATTTAAGGAGGCTCATACATTCTTCAAGGGCTTGGCCGTTGTTAAAGAATCACTTGATTCTCCCTACGAAATAATTGATTAAAGCGGTGCGGTTCGCTTCACTTTGCCACCAAAAATGACACCAGCTTTTCCAAGATCTAACGATGCGTTCTGGATGGGCGTCGATGGGCATAATTTGATTCAACTTGATTTAGCTCAGGATATGAACGGAGCTACGGACAGTGTAAAAGCCCTTTATGATCTCGAACATCAGACCTTACTCCAACTGCCTCCACTTTTTTACCTACATCGGTACTTTGAAAAAATGGCATTGATCGTTGTGAGAACAACGGTTAGCAAGGTGCCGACCAGAGACCAGCTTCGTTACGGGTTCTTGGATGAAGACGGTCACATTGCGATAGCACCAAACCTTGATTGGGCTGATGATTTCCATGAAGGTCTTGCCGCAGTGCGGAAAAATGGAGAGTATTTTTACATTGACAAATCGGGCAAGAAAGCTATTCCTCTTCCGACAGATTGTTCAGGAGCATTTGAATTCAGCGAAGGTCTGGCTGCTGTCGCCGTGGGTGGTGAGCTTATCACGTCGCCAGACACGACTGCCGGAATGGATTATAGAAGAGATGCTCGACTCGGATTCATAGACTCCACTGGCAAATTTGTGATTTCGCCACGGTTCTATCCACTGAGAAGTGTGTTTCAAGAAGGTCTGGCAAAAGTAATAGTGGCTGACAGTTTGAACAACTTTGGCTACATAGACCACACGGGAGATTGGGTAATTAAGCCAATTTATGACCGCGCGACAGACTATAAGAACGGAATAGCCGAAGTTCATGTCCGCGATATGAGTTTTGCCGACAAATGGTACATCAGCCCGAGTCAAAAATCTTGGGACAGGTCTCAGGCATTCAGGATTTTTCTGGCCCAGCACAATATATTCGAACTAGACAGAGACGCGATAGAAAAGATATTGGGAAAGCCAGACAGTACCTGGCATAGCCAAGCGATTTATAGACTTATTCAAGGGGGATGTGTTGCTGGCATATCAATCGTCTTGAACTACGAAAACGATCGTGTGGTCGGCTTTACGTTCGGTGGACCCAGGCAATATGACGTCCAACATCCGTACATAGGCAATTGAAATCGATGCGAAAGAGAGGCTAGAGAACTTTGGTGGCAACCCGGGCAATAGTTGCGCAGAAAGTTGGAAAGTTTAGAAGCTATATGGCAATGGTCACGGGCGCCCAAAACTTGCCTGCCCCTGTCGGCAGCTTCGGTTCAACAGCGAGCTTAACCAAGCTTCCCGAAACTTCTGCTTATGTCACACTGGAAGTGGTTCCGGAGACGTTTATGCAATCTAGAACTTGGCTACTTTTTTTACTGAGCCTGCTGCAAATGCCAGGCTGCGCAGCTGCGGAAAAAGTTACTCTTGATGAATTGTCGAAATCGCATCCTAACTGTAAGCTCTACGGGCATTTCTATGCTCCGCAGGTGATCATATTCGCACCCTCACTTAAGCCCACACAACCTTTTGGCAGGAGGGCTAGCTACCAAAAGGAGACGACCAGCTTTGGCTTTGGACAGCAGATCAAGGTCAGTTCAAAAACCAGCAAGTCATTCAGCGACCTAAAGGAGGTAGACGAATTCGTTCATGGAAACTCACAGCGTTTTTCTGGAATTGATATCGACTTCTGAAGTGAAATCACCGCCTGCGGTGTCCCCCAAAAGTCGATATTTCAGGGAGCGAATTCTGAAAGTGGCGCCTGGTGCCAGTTTCAGAATATGCGGAATGAAACATTGTTATTATCCGACCGAACACGCTCAGCGCGCGTTAATTCGAACCAAGCGAATTATGCCGGCGGGACTTCCCGCGACGCTCGTGATTTAGAGAGAACAAACACGTGGAAAGGCCAAGACTAGACGAGCAAGAGTCATTGCTACAAGCAGGCGCGAAGTTAGCTGAGAGGGAAGCGATTGGACTTGCCAGCTCGCTGTATCACGACCCAGACGATGTCCAGGCCCGGTTCAAACTTATAGGGTTTTACATCGAGAAAATGTACTCGGAAGGCCGTGTCGATCCAGTTCTGTTTGACCAGCTTCAATGGCTTATTCGGCGTTGCCCGGATCTTCCCCTCTTCTCATCAGTCGCAGGAGCTTATGGTGTGCTTGATCGAGATCAGCTCTTGTCCATGTTCAAAACACTACTGGAGCTCGAGCCACATGAACTCTGGCCGGTGCCAATAAATGCGGAGATCCTTCTTGATTCTATGACCGCGGCAAAGGTTTTCAGAATGAACGAGGCAGAGGCTTTCTATCGACGCCTGTACAGTACGGGTGATTGGCCACCGACGCGTCCGGAACCAGAATCCACGTCTGAAACATAATGTGAAGCTTATCGGTCATTCAAAACCAAATGAGACAGGGCAAAATAATCAAGTTAACCATCGCAAGTGCACTTGTGTTGCTCCTTGTATGGCATTGTGCGGCGTCGATATTTGTCTCAGAAAGATGGAAAAAATCATTGCTCGTTGCTAACGACACAGTCCGATTAGAGATGGTGGACGATCTGCTTCGTCGATACAAACTAGTTGGGATGTCGCGGACGGAATTAGAAACACTCTTAGGCAAGCCACCACCAACGGCGTATTTTAATAACTACGATTATGTCTACTGGTTAGGTCCAGAACGAGGTTTTATCAGCATTGATTCCGAATGGCTCTGTGTCAAATTCAAGGGCGATACTGTTGTCGAAGCCCGTATATGTCGAGACTAGAGTTGATGTCAGGACTGGACTGAAACATAAAGGGGTTATCGCATGTCTGAACCAGAACTATATGATGACGTAATCTGCATCGTCAAAGGCGCTCCTTTTAGGTGTGGGGGAATCGATTATTACGAGGTCATCGTTAAGGACAGCGGGAAACAAGGTAGTTTGTTGTGCCGTAAGATGTCGCTACTTTTGGACGGACAAGAGTTCACGGCGCAATTCGTAACAGCAGCCACAGTTGACGGAAGATACATTCTGCAGAATCCAATGTGCGAGCGTAATGGTGAAGGGAAGTTCGTCCTGAAGCCAGAGTTCGAACCACCCAGCATCCCAGGGGGTGGAAGACTCATCCATTTTCCCGAACGCAGAAACGAAACATTGTATGTTGGTCTTGACTAGAGACACCATTGACGGTGTTTGTTAGTTCGACGAGGCTATCCTCGGGCGCGAGGATGGCAGGAAAGGGAGAAACCAGTATGAAACATGTGGTCAAACCAGTTCGTTAGATTAGGACTCCCTTTCCTGATCTTGTCCTCTAAGGCAGAACACTATCTTTAGCAAATCGTGCGGATTTAGCTCGTATACAAGGTTCGCCCTGACAAGATTCTACCTTGCGTTCACAGTAAGCACCACTAGAAAGAACCAGAAAATGTACCAATTAGGAATTGATATCTCCAAGGCTAAGTTTGACGCGGCTTTGCTGATTGATGGAAAATATAAATCCAAGGTTTGCGACAATAATATCGATGGCTTTAACGCTTTAATTCAGTGGTTGGAGCCTCATGATCATAGAGTGATCCATGTCTGCATGGAAGGCACAGGGCGACTGTGGGAGCCATTGGCCGAGTTTTTATACGCCCGCAACTTTGTAGTGAGTGTCTCCAATCCGGCTAAGATAAAAGGCTTTGCTCAAAGCGAACTAAGACGGTCTAAGACTGACGAGATTGATGCCAAGATCATTGCACGTTTCTGTCGCGCGCATGATCCAGCTCCTTGGGTGGCCCCGGCTGCAGAAATTAAAGCGATTCGGGACAGGCATCGATACATCGACGCCTTGAAAGATCAGAGGATTCAAGAGAACAACAGGCTCAAATCTGGAGTGCTCGATCCATTGGTGGAGGCTGCAATCCACGTTCACATTGAATTCCTTAAAACTCAAATCAAGGCTTTGGAAAAAGACTTGCTCACATTCATCAAGGCGCATCCCGCTGTGCAGCGCGATTTCGAATTGCTTACTTCTATCATCAGCATTGGACACAATACAGCTGTTGCGTTCTTAGGAGAGCTCTCCGCTGCCGAGCACTTCACCAGTGGACGTGAACTGGAGGTATTTTGTGGACTTGCACCACGTTTGCTTGAGTCCGGCTCCTCGGTGAGAACACGCTCGAAAATTTCAAAAGTTGGAAATTCTCGCATTCGTCGAGCCCTGTACATGCCTGCGGTGTGTGCCATTCGCTGCAATCCTGTTATCCGTGAATTTGCGTTGCGCTTAAAACTTGCCGGAAAACCAGGCAAAGTAATTGTTTGCGCTGTGATGCGAAAGTTACTTAGACTAATGTTCGCTGTCTTAAAGTCAGGAAAGCCATATGATCTCAATCATGTGTCAGTGAAGCCTGACCAAAGAGCTGCGCGTTTAACAGCGTAGAATGATGTTCGAGCTGCAGAGACTCACCGCCGGCACCTGGCGGCAGTGTTTTCACGCTTTTTAAACAGGCATCAAATGCAGTAAGGTGTATTGACAAACAAAACACTATCTAACGACGATACTCAGACACTGGTTAGAGGGCGTGGCGGCACAAGACAAATACGACTCACGAGCCACTGATGGATGGAGCGGTACTTGAGAGATTTCAAAGAAAGTCTAATTTCAGTTGCTGAACAACGAAGGTGATTTCAGTCCGGTGTTAATTCGACTACGACGTTTAGGTTTGTCAAATCCACTCGTCGCCTAGTTCAATCCACTTTTTTGATTTTTCGTCCAGCTTCTTTATGATCACATGCATCGACCCCTGTGGATTGTCGAATTGATGGCGCTTCCACATGTGAGCGTATTCCTTGTCATCCGGTGCGTACCTGCGTATGCCGTGTGAATGCTGATTGTCCGCGATGCTGTTATGTTCTATAACGATTTCTTGTTTGTCATTGAGAAGTGCAAATTCTGAGCCATTGCTGTCTGGATATTTTTTTAGCACGGTTGAATTTTCTGCGTGTTTGCGTTTGATGGCGTCGAGTTCTTCTTGCGAGAACTGTCTCTCTCCCAAAAACTTAGCTGCTTTTTCTCGCGTCTCCTTTAGCCAAACGTCATTTTCGTCGTCATCGTCCATTGTTCAAACTCCTATACTCGTTCTAAAATCTCTTACTTTTTCAAAATAACCTGGGAATGCTTTTCTCAACTGTTGTTGTGAGTATTTTTGGCAAATTCACTGATAAAAGAGGCGCCCGTGGTTGTCGACAAGCTCCGGGCGCAACTGGCTTGCCATGCCGGTTTCGCTGTCGACAATGAGAAAGCGTTGCAGCAACCACGCTCTTTAAAAGAGTGATCGCGCGCGCTTAAATTAAGCTATTCTCGGTCGATCAGATCGAACGAGATTGCGATTGTCGTTGAGCTAACCACTGGTCGGGAAGGAAGTTATCGATTTGGGAAGTCTTCGCGGAAGGAAACCTGGTCAGCCATCCTTCATGTATTCGAACGGATTGATACCGAGGCGTTTGCAAGTCTCGATGAGACTCATGTTGGTGGCAGCGGTATGGCCGCCTTCCTCGGAGCCAGCGAAAAGCCAGTTGCGCCTGCTGAGCACCATCGGCTTGATGCTGCGTTCGCTGGCGTTGTTGCTGATTTCCACAAAGGGATGATCGAGGTAAACCAACAAAGCCGGCCAGCGATTGAGAGTGTAAGAGATTGCCTCGCCAAGTTTTGTCTTCGGTTGTTCGACCAACCGCATGTCATCGAGCCATTCTTTGAGCAAAGCGATTTTCGGTTTTGCCAGTCTTTGACGAAGATCGGTGCGCTCATCTGCAGAGAGTGTGGCTGCCACCCGTTCAATATCAAAAAGACTTTTGATGACTCCCATCGGAAACTCTGCAGCAGCATGATCGAGCTTCCAGGCGTCTTCGAAGTAGCAATGTACATGAGCCCAGCAGTTTGCAGCAGTGGCGCCATTGGCGATGATATCGTTGAACTTATTGGTGCCGTCTGTTTGAAGGATACCAGTGTAGCCTTTGAGAATCTTCTCCGGATAGATGGAGTGCTCGGTATCGGAATAATTGTAGTAAACATACGGGTGGTCGGCATCGCCGCGATATACCCAAATGTATCCTCGATGTGTTTTTCCAAGTCCCTTTTTGATGACCGGCAGAGTGGTGGCATCAGATTGAATAACTCGGCTATCCAAGATGATGCGGCTCATTCTTCTGACGATTGGTGCGAGAAGGTCAGCGACCTCCTTCAACCAGCGAGACATGGAAGCTCGATTGACAGGAATGTTCAAGGCTTTGAACACTTGCTCCTGGCGGTAGAGTGGCAAGTGCAACCAGAATTTGTCGGTGGCAATTTTCGAAAGCAGTCCGGGACCGGCCAAGCCTTTATCAATCGGTTGATATGGCTTTTGAGCAGTGACCATTTGTCCATTGCATTTTTTGCAGGCGTATTTGAACATGATGTGTTGAATGTTTTCAAACAATGCTTTAACAAATTCGGTCTGGTGAGAGACGTCGAAGCCAATGATTTCTCTGGGTTGTCCGCAGCACGGACAGGCGATCTCGCCAGCTTCAAGAGTATGTTCTGCTTTGCGAGTTGGAAGTGCAGACGATGGAGCGGAGCGTCCGCCACCATGATTTTTATCAGGAACAATATGCAATCGATCTTTCTCGGCATCAAGTTCATTTGTGGTTTGCGTATGAACGGCTTGCCCCGTTCCCGTCAGCAGAGTAGCGTCAACTTTTGCCGACTTGCTGCCGAAGAGGGCGCGGTTGCGACGGCTCAGTTGTTTTTCCAGTTCGGCAATGCGAGAAAAGAGTTCTGTGATGAGATTATGACAATCGCCAACGTTATCTGGCAGGTCGCGAGATTTGTCGGAATCACCTCCGGCGGGCTTTCTTGGCATTGGTCAGTCTCCTCTTTTATTTAACTATATTCTACAGTATGCACTACATTTGGTATCACTAAAAGAGATGAGGAGTTAGTCATTT
>PLXC01000158.1 GCA_003151275.1 Candidatus Melainabacteria bacterium | reverse complement strand
CCAGTAAACATAAGGCTTTCCCACAAAGCTGAGTCGGTTCGTCATAGCACATCCATAGAAGATCGCAATTGAGAAAATACGCGACAAGATATGCGATGCCCACCAAAGACAGAACTATGCGGAACAGCGCCAGAACATAAGCATCGGCGCCGCTCGATGCAGTCCGATTGGCTCGGCTGACCATGCCAGTTTGCTGCGACTCAATCTCTAGCGTGCTTAACATTTTCAGGGTCCGTTAGTTCGACCATCTGTTCAAATGGGCATTTCTGGAAGATGTGGCTGCATCAGCAGCCGAAAACTGGATGACAAGATAACAAACAGAATGCCATAACAGGTGAGCCAAATCTCATAGTATGCGACTGGCTGTCATCTTGAGCTCATGGGAACGCATCGACATCGGGCGTAACCACCATGATGTCGTAGATTTCTAGTCCTGGCACATCGACCTCGTCTATTAACTCGAAAGTTGTCCGATCCAGGATTGCAATTCTGGCATTGGGAATGCTCGGTACCGATTGCCCCCTGATAGCATCCCTGATGCAGCTTAGACCTACATAGATACACTTAGGACCGAAGGCAATTCCCCGTGTAAAAGATCCCGGGAAGTGCACCTCCCGAACCTTACCATTGTCGCAATCGCGAATCAGCAACCGGCTCGACCCTGAGTCGCAAACAAACTGCCGCCCAGCGTCCATGCGTGGAGTATGTGGGAAATGCAGTCCGTCCCAAATGGTTTCGTCCGTTTCGAGATCAAAGACAACTCCCTCGCCCGCTCCATGTTGCGGATATGCACCGGGTTTCTCGAAACGCCCGAAGCAGGAGACTACATATCGACCGTTCCACAGATCCATGCAGTTCAAATGGCGTGAGTCACCCTCGCCTGGAAATTTCCAGCGGCGCAAAATTTTTCCTGACAAGGACAGCTGAACCACCTCATTAGTGCCTGTTGATACCACGTAAAGCTGCCCGAATTGAAGGCGCACATCGTGCACAAAGCTGCAGTCCGTATTAACTATTACTCGCATGCCCTCACGTGTATGCAGGTGGAGGACCATTTGCTCGCAAGAGATGGAACGCACAAATGCACGATGATCGATCCAGATCCCTGCAGATGGAAGTCGATCAACCACGCGCAAAGTCGGAGCTGCACCCCTGCTTAGAGCTAACAAGCCGCCGAATACCGGGCCCGTATTCGATATGTCGAGCCGCCTGCCGTCAACCGGTCCCATGATGGACACCAGAAGATCATCCTGCAACCCGACTCTGGTGACCGGAGTCGATGGTGGAACCAGGATTGTATTAGAAAGCCACGAGAAGGATCGGGTCCATTCCGTGTCATCAATCTCTATGGTCTGTTGCTTCACAGCGGCGAACGTTTCTTTCATGACGATGCCCGGAACCACGACAGACTCGGTTTCGACTGCCGACCCCTTAGGCGCAGCTGTCCTTTCCAACTCACAGATTTGCAGAACTTTCTCAATGCGCTGCTCGATGCCGCCGCCCATGAACCGATAACAACAGTCGGTTAGATAAGCCTGGAATCTATGGACATTTTCTGGCTCAGCGAGCAGATTCGAAATCGGCAAAATTTTTCGCACATACTGAGCAACGTTCATTGAAGAGCAGTCCAGCGCGGTTCCAGGCTCTCCCTCCAGATGTACGACAACATCGAACGGTCCATTGCAGTCCTCAGCAGAATGCTCTTCTTTTACTGGAAGGAAGTCGTGCAGGATAAATTGAGGCAGCGATATTGAGACACTTTCCAGCACATCACGAATGCCTTTTTTCAAACGAAATGGTGCTGTGAAATTTACGATCTCGTTGCGCTCCATGTCGAGCAAGGTACTGTGTTCACTGATTACTTTCCAACCGTGGCCAAAAACGAGCGCCAGAGCCAACGTCGTTTTGCCGGTATCTGCGCCGCCTGAGATCAGAACTTTTTGTCCATCTGGACTAACCAGACTGGCCGCGCACAGCCGGCTGCACCGCTTGTGACTCTCGACCAGCTGGTTTAAAAGCTCGTTTAGATCGAAGCTCCAGCCAAGCCGCACATCATAAACCAGGTCACACTCAAAATTGCTGTCATTGCAATGAGTCAATAATTGGCCGAGTACGTGCTCAAATGAAGGATCGTTGTGGGAGAGAACAAAGACGGCACGACCCAATTTGTACAAGCGTTTGGACTTGATGCGGTTATCTGCGATCTGCTTAGACATGAGAACTTCATCATGGCACGGTCAGTAAAATCCTGTCCGCCCAGACCTCCCTCGCAACACAATAGTCTACCACCCACGATATTTTTTCTAGACTCATCATCCGCGTTTGATGGACGCCGTGCTTCTGGACCCAAAACCGCTTCATCAAGTTCGATTTAATCCTGCAAGAGTAATGCCTTGGTCTCTGGCTCGCATGGCGTATCTGAGCTTGTGTAGAACATGCCACATGGTTTTGTAAGGTCTGTTCAATTGGCTGGCCAAGCGAGTCGCAGAAGTACCGCATTTGTCTTGCGCGAGTTGGTAGATGACCCAAAACCAAACTGTAAGCGGCAAATGTGTTCTGTGAAAAATGGTGCCCGAAGTCAACGAAGACTGATGACGGCAGAGAGCGCACTGGATTTGACGTCGCCCATTCAATTTGTAACCGTCGTCGTGACCGCAATTCGGGCAAGTAAAACCCTTGGGCCATCTTATCTTTTCTAACATCGCCTCGCATTGTTCTTTTGTTCCGAATCGATTAGCGAACTCTAGTAGGTCCTTGGGAAACTTGTTATTGGCTCACCTCAGTATAAACTTTGCATATACTCTATTATATAGTTAACATTCCCCAAAAATCAGACACCCTAACAAGGGGCTGATTTAAGGTGATGAGGCTGGGCCCAAAAAACAGAACCCCAAACGGGAACTGATTTAAGGTAATGAGGCAAAAGGCAATGAAACACTGGAGAGAGAACTGCCAGTTTTGCAAGAGCTAGGCTCAGTTTCAGATTAAGAGAGGATTGGTCTGGCGGGGGATCTCCGCCAAACTAATCGATCTTAGAGCGCCTTACGACTCTGATATGTGACACAGCTTCGTGCGGATATCGTGGAGAGCAATGGTCTCCCTCCGACCTATAGATATAGTGACTCTTGCTTACGCTTCACTTAACGCAAATACTCATGATGTAGTTTCCAGTGGATGAGGTTATGGAATACTGCCCGTCCCTGCGCTCTGGCACGATACGCACCATTATTTCGTTGTCCCTGCAGTAGTCCCGCACCTGCTTAGCAGCGCCGTCGAAAAGCAGGATATCGCTGTCGCTGTGGGTGTCAGGCACAAAGACCTGGGATTCAGTCAAAGTCATGAGCTCCTTCCAGTTGGCCCTGTCGGGAGCCAAGACTTTTTCTCTGATTGTGGCAATAATTGCCTCTGCCCTAACAGTATCCGCGAGATGTTGTTCGATCCTCGACTGATCTTCTGCTGTCCTTTGCTGTTCGGCAAGCTCAGCTGCCACCTTTTTTTCTGCCGCGATTACTTCGGCTATTTCCTGGCGCAGCGTTTTGTTAGGATTATAGGTATTCATACTGGTCTCCCTTTCAAACAGATTGGTGCCGTCAGGCTCATAAGGCTGACCGCAAGGTAATTTTGTCGTCCCCGAAAAATGCGCCGGAGATAACTTTGAACACAGTCATCTCCAACGCGATTAAGCAGTGATAAGTGCCAATGCTTCACTCATGGTGCAGCAAAGCGCTAGCGCACTGACAATGTCAGCAGCCACAGGATCCGCCGCAGGCGCAACCGCCCTTGGTGTCGCTGCTTTTGCTTTTATCGGTGCCGCAGGATCCACCACAGGACCCACCGCAACCGCCCTTGGTGTCTTTGACTTTGTCTGTACCGCAGGAGCCGCCGCATTTGCAGCCGCTTTTGACTTCTTTGGGGTCATTGGTCTTGGGGGCGCAATTGCCACCAGATTTGCAATTCGAATTGTTACACAATGTTTGTTCTCCATTTTTGATTTTGGTTATCGCTTTTGCAGAGTGCTAAAGCTAGTTGATTTGCTCCAGCCGATTTTTGGTTCTCCAGCTCAAAACTGCAGGGAGCTAAAGACCGGCGCCTTGGACGTCTCGTAGAGACGCAGGCTACTGGGGCGCCGGTCGCGATCAGTTTTCTTGGCTTCGTCCACGGCATCGTCCCAGGACCAGCCAGTCTCCTTGAGGAAGTTGGCCTTGAAGTTGGCGGACCGCGTCATGGACGACCGGCGCGGCATAGGCACAGGGTGCCTGTGCTTGGGGAAGAGCCGTGCTTCGCGGTTGAGCTCTTTGGCTGTGGAAGCGGCGTCGAAATAAGTCCAGGTGGTGCCCGGAATTAGGTCAGAAGCGTTGTTCCCGTCGGTTAAAGCTGAACTGATGATCTGTGTTTTCATGGTGTTTTCTCCTTTCTTTTGATCGGGTTGAGCTAAGTCAGGCAAGAAATTGCCCTCCTCTTGCAGCCTCAGAAAAACAAACTGACCAAGTTCGGTTATTGCCGTCTATAGATCGCACGATTGTAGAAACTTTTGATCACGTTGTTCGGCGTGATCGCAGCCATAAAGCTGCCAGCTACAACGCTGCCGAAGATACAACATGATGCAATCCAACCATTCCCTCCAAGAAAAAGGGCGTAGCCCAATATGGCACCAAGATAGGCACCAGTCTCGATAGCAATCTTGGCACTGCCCCTGGTATTAGGTGACCCGGCAGCAAAGCCAATTAGCAGTCCGAGAATTAGAATCAGTATTATTGTAATTATCATCAAGTCTCCCTTCAGACTCGACAGTGTGCCGAGCACACTGTCGAATTAAAGATTTTCGGACCCAAAGAGTCCTGCAGAAACTGTCAACCCATCAGGATCAGGACGTTTGGCTCAACTATGACTTCTGAGCCTGGCAGGGCGTGAATAACTGCACCACTTTCACCGACCACGCGTGCTGGTTCAAGTCCCGCCAGCACAGTGGGATCACCTGTGTTGTAAATGCGCCCACCTTCGTCCACTACCGTGCCACCATTTCGCACATATGCTTTTACGCCCCTTTCGATAATGCCTTTAGCATTGCCTTTGATGCGAGCGCTGACGCCTGGAAAAACGATGGTCAGCGAGAGTGCTTCACCTTCGACGTGCGATTCGCCGAGCGCCAATGTCTCTGCTCCCTGCAAACCGGTCACGCGTGCCTGACCCATTGCTACACCGCAAGCGCCTTGGGAAATGACTTTGGCAGTGCCTCTGGCTGTATAAACCGTGTTCTCGAGAATAGTGATGGTTTCATGATCTACGACTAAGAAATCAGTCGGCAATTTGGATTTCTTGTGAATACAAGGTTTGCCGTATCTGCAAACACGAGTTGTTAGCAATAGCATGTTGATCGCTGCTATGCCAATTAATATCGAAAGATACAAGTGAAATAGTGTCATGTCAAACTCCTATTGTTGAACGTATTCCTCCTCTTCAAATCACAGTTCTGCACCTCGCTTGCGCCAGGCTATATAATAAAGAACCCACCTTATTTGGCGACCTTTGCTCCGCACACCGTGCAGCGCAGCCCGCCATCTTTGCAGCGATTCATGAGCCTCATGCCCTTACCGTGTTGTTCATCTTGAAACTGATTGACGCAGGTGCAAACACGAACTTCGCCACCGTTGGCATTTTGACCACGATTGCTTTCTTCTTGTTTGTTCGCTTGTTTTTTCATCTGAAACCTCCATCCCGACCTGCTCTTACGAGTTCAGGCAACTGCCCATGCGGCAGCACTTGGGGAATTGCGCTTCGGTGAAACAGCTGCTCTGGCAGCGCTGCTTTATCTGTTCGCTATCGATCAGCTTTTGGATCGTGTTGAAAGTTTTTGGCGCAAGATGCGAAGAGGCACCGGAAGCTCTAGTTCGCCCGGTGCCTCTTGCACTGCTTTATCCTACTGCGATTACTTCTTGTCGTCGGCACCACTGGCAGCGGGGGCCGGTGCGACAGCCTTGACCAAATGCGCCTGGAGGCGACCGGTCTCACGCTCGCGCATGGCCACGTTCACACGCAGCTGCTCGAGAGCTTGGGCAATAGCCATTTCACCCGACTTGACCGGGTTTTTGGCGAAGAAGTCATTCACTTCAGCCTCGAGTTCAATGGTATCAAGGGCGGTTACCGAACCGATCATGCGCACCACACCGTTTTCCGGATAGCGCGCCACCATCTCTGCCCAGTTGCCCTTGAGGAAGTTCCAGGCGGCGACGCTAGCGACTTCGTTGCCGAGGACGCTGGCGAAGAGGGACGGGGCGTCCTGGGTGCGCACATCGTCAGTGAGACACTTGGCGATGGTGTTAGCCAGGAGCTTCTCGTCACGGAAGCGGGCCAGCGAAAAGAGGAAGCGTTGCACTTCCTGCGGACTGGTGGCTTCACGCGAGATCTTGAAGAACTGATTGTAACGCTGCTCGTCGCCCTTATAAGCGAGGATGCCGACAATGGCCGGTACGATGTTGGCGTCCACCGACTGCTTATCGGCCGTCCAGCAGTTAAAGAGCTCGACGGACTTCTGCTGTACAGCGGCGTCTTCACCAATGGTGCCGAGCGTACCCATGAGGGTGCTGCGCAGCTGACGAGTCTGAACAGACTCGTTTTCGCTGGGAACATACGTCAGTCTGGTCAAAGTCGGCGAGACAAGGTCACGCACGATCTTCTGCAAGGAGGAACGGTATGGGCTACCGGCCTCGTCCTTGACCAGAGAATGCAAAGTGGAGAGCGAGCCCAGAACAATCGCCCAGACGTTTGGGTCTTCCTCGCTGGCGAAGAGCTTCACCATCTCGAGGTAGTCGGTGGTCGGCAGTAGGCCAGCTTTGACGCAAGCCCACGAATCATTGACCAGGTTGAAACGCTCAATGGCCGAAAGATTTTCCTGCACTTGAGCAGTCAACTTGGCTGCTAGGCACTTGTCGTAGGAGACCCGATAGAAACCGGAGCCGCCCGCGTTGACCACGACCCATTCGAAGTCCTCGCCAACGTAGACAACTTGTTGGGCAGTTTCGAGCAAAAACTTTTTCTCACTTACCGCTCCCCTGGCTTTGACGCGCAGGGTGACAGGCACGGGCCAGAGGGTACCTTCACCGCTGGGCAAAAACTTAAAGGGACGCTGGCTGAGTTTGACGAAACCGGCCATGTCAGTCGAGGAGACTTCCACAACCGGGTGACCTGCAGTGAAAACCCAGGCATCCATGATCTTGCGCACCGGCACCGGATGTACCGGGTCGGCGAGCTTGCACGACTCTTCCAGAGCATCCCAGAGGTCATGTGTTTCGGTGTTGCCGTAGCTGTGCTTTTTGAGGTAAGCAGCGATGCCACGACGGAAGTTTTCAGCACCGATAAACTGGTGCAACTGATAGAGAACGCTGCAGCCCTTCTCGTAAGAAATCACATCGAAGAGTTCAGCGACTTCGTCTGGATGATTGACCGGGCTCTCAATCGGGTGAGTGCTGTTCAGCGCGTCGACGCGAGAAGCGGCGGCACGAGACTGGCCAAACTCATCCCAAATCTTCCACTCCGGCTTCCAGTGGCTGAGGCAGAGGTTTTCCATGAAAGTAGCGAAACTCTCGTTCAACCACAGGCCATTCCACCAGCGCATGGTGACCAGGTCACCAAACCACATGTGGGCCAATTCATGCAGCACCACCACGGCGACGCGGTTGCGTTCGGCGTGAGTGGCCGTTTTCTCGTCGAGGAGAAGAGAGGTTTCGCGGTAGGTGATCAGACCGAGGTTTTCCATCGCCCCTGAGGCAAAATCAGGAATGGCTATGTGATCGATCTTCTTGCCACCCGGATAGGGGATCTCGAAATACTTCTCATAGTGGTCGGTGGCGTAAGCAGCAGCGGACAAAGGGAAAGCCATCATGTGCTCTTTGCCGGGAACAGACCAGATGCGCACTTCGATACCATTGACGAGCACCGCCGGCGAAGAGACAAACTCGCCAATGCAGAAGGCGACGAGGTACGTCGACATCTTCATGGTGCGTTCATAGCTGACGCGCTTCTTGCCACCATCAACCGGCAGTGAAGAAGTGATAGCACCATTAGAGAGAGCGGTGAGCCTCTCCGGCACAATCAAGGTGACATCGAAAGTGGCTTTAAACTCCGGCTCGTCGAAGCAGGGAAAAGCGCGACGTGCGTCGGTCGATTCGAACTGCGTGGTGGCGATGGTATGTTTGTTGCCCTGGGCATCGGTCCAAATGGAACGATAGAAGCCCTTGAGCTTGTCGTTGAGGGTGCCGGTGAAACTACTGTGGAGAATCCACCTACCTGCACCGAGTTGGCCAGCGAAGGAGACCGTGGCGATTTCTGTGTCGTGGTCAATAGAGACCATGCCATTGTGCCTGGTTTCACCGGCACAGACAGCATAAAAGGAGCTGATTTCCAGCTCTTTGGTGTTGATCTTGACCTCGGAAACAGGCGAGAGAACGTCCACTTCAATGGACACCTTGCCACTGAACGTGAACATTTCCAAGTCAGGAGTCAACTCGATAGCATAATTAATTGGCACCACGTTCTTGGGCAGGCGGAAAGCTTTTCCAACCTTAGAAGAACCGGCCGAATGATATTTTTTGCACATGATAGATACTCCTTTCTAAAGTTTGCACCAGCTCTTCCGATCTTGATTGAAATAGCTGATAGAGCCACTTTCAATCTCATAAATCCAGCCATGAATGCGCAGCTTGCCGTTTGCCACTGCTTCCGCCACCGACGGATATGAAACAAGGTGGCTGATCTGTAGCAGTACGTTGTTTCTGGTGATTTCGGCCAACTGCACAGACTCTTCAGAGAATGCGCAGCAATGCTCGTTTGCCGAGGCAGCGTGAGTCAACCAGTCAGATACTGCCGGAAGAGAGGTCAATTTTTCAGGATGCAATACAGCCTTGATACCGCCGCAATCGCTATGACCCATGATGATGATGTCTGATACGCCTAGAGCCGACACCGCATACTCAATAACCGCTCCGGCTTCTGTTGGCGTGTTGCTGTCGTACTTCGGGACGAGATTTGCGACGTTGCGCATGACGAACAGATCACCAGGCTGGCTTCCGGTAATCAGATTGGGATCGATGCGCGAATCAGCGCACGTAATGAAAAGTGCCTGCGGTTTCTGCCCGTGAGCCAACTTCTCAAAAAGAATTTTGTTTTCTTCAAAGTGCTCAAGTTGGAATTTATGTACGCCTTGTACCAGTTTCTTGAGCCCAGGGGTGCTGGCTGACGTGGAGCCAGCTTCATGCAAAGATGACCGTTTCATAGCGGACTCCTTCCTGGCTTCTGGCGAGTTATTGCGCTCGCTTGTAGCCTGAGAAATTTGCTGCCCGAAAGCAGAATTATTGGTAAGTCCGTGGTCGTTCCCTTCCGGATCGCCACAGACTCTGGCACCGGATTTGGGGCCACGAGTCGCAGATTACTTAATTTGAAACACACAGTTAAACTGCTTGCCGCCGACAACTGGCGCAGTCGAGCTGGAGATGGTGCTAAACCAACTCCAGACCCGCTGCACTTCATGCAACTCGATGTTGCCTGAGCCAGAGCCAACGACTTCGAATACAAAAGTGCGAGTGCCGTACTGTCCGTCTTGTGGGTTCTGAACAAACGGTCCCTTCAGCTTGAGGCGGAAGCTGGTGTGCAGTGGTTTTGTCACTTCCCACTGCTTGCCGGAATATTGATCCTCATTCATTTCAATGTGGATCTCTTCGCCTGCACGCAACCCCTTGAATGTCTCGTGGAGGTCTGTGGCTTCACGAACCTTGGTCAGATAAACGCCACCACAATTCTTGCACTCGCCGGCAACGACAAGCGTCTGCTGACAGCGGTTGCATAACATGGGCTTTCCTCCTCTTAGTGGGAATGGCTCTTACAAGAGCAAACGAAAGTGGGATGGTTGGATGGTGTCATCTTGACGATGTCATCCGGGTCCGGCGGCAAGGGCGGTTCAACCATCTGGCTCAGGCTGCCGGACAGGCTTCTGTCATGATCCTCTGGTGCCTGCAATTGAAATGCCATCTCATATTCCTGACGCGGTGGCTGGGAGCCCTCGTTGGTCGGGTCATCGGCAAAGCGAGCAACTACGAAGAGCAGTCCCTGTCCAGATGGTACAACCATAGGCGCTTGCCTTTCAGCATCGCCAATGGTGCGATCAACCGGAACGGAAACGCCATCGCCTGTGGTGCCATCTCGGCTCGCCCCGGTAGGCAGATCTGGATCAGACGTTCCGCCTTGAGCCCCAAAATAGAAGGGCTTGCCATCGGCGTCGCGCTCCAGATACTGGATTCCTTTCGGGATAGCGGTGGCAAGCAAATGCTTACCGTCCAGATGAACAAGAACGTCTGCGCCCAATTGCGAGATCACGCGCAAGGCAAACGGTCCCTTTGGCACGCGCAAAAACATGGTGCTTTTATTGTCCAACTTGTAACCGAGCGGCTCCATCCAGCCATCGAACATGGTCGCTTTCACGACAATGTCGACGTCCAGAGTGCGCCCGAGTGTATCGGTAATTTTCATGTTTGACTCCTTTTAAAAGAGGAGGGCTTGCCCGAAGACAAGCCCTCATTTACGAACGAAACAGTTTGTCTTAGAGCCAGCGCTCTTTGACGTTCTCGCCGTCCTCGGTGTAATACTCGTAAGGCTCGAGCGGACCATCTTCTTTCTTAGGCTCGAGTGTGAGAAGACGCACTGGCGATGAGGTGCCGCGCAGGCGCCAGAAAAACTTCAAGGTGTCCTTGCACTCGGACTGCATGAGCGGTCCAAAGTTTTCGTCAACCTCGTGTTTGAGTGTCCACAAGTTATCGCTAAATTTGCCGGTATCGACAAGCTGGATGTTTGGCATCCAGTGATAACCAGTGCGCAGAACAAGCTGCTTACGAGCCTTGTTCTTGTCGGCGTCAAAAGCGGCGACGATTTGAAGCACAGTGCCCATCTGCTGCAAGGTCTGCTCTGAGACAGGGAAGATAGGCGAGCCTGTCTCCTGCCGAGAAGCAACGGATGTCTTCTGCACCTGCATCCAGATTTGCACGATCTGCATCATCTCTTCCAGAGAAGGAGGAATGGGCTCGAAAGTGAGACCACGATCCCAACCGTTATTAATCAGCGTCCTGTTGATCAACCGGATAGCCCGACGCAGCCAGTCCAGGGCCTGCGTGTTGACATATTCAAAGAACTCCTCGTTGACGAATTCTTCCAGAAAGCGATTATCGTCATAGTGACGCCGCACTTCGAGCATTTTGTCTCGGTTGCGTACGGTTGTTGTCACCTTCTTGCTGCTGCGACTCTCAATCAGATTGCCATCTTTGTCGTTCTTGAGCAATGGCACTTTGATCGTCACTTCTCCTTCGTCATAGCCATACTCGCGGTCTATGTAACGCCAGACACCCTGACCGAGAGCGTACGGATCGAGGTACCAGGCGCTTGCCACCTGATCGTGCATCGTCCAGCTTTGAGCCAGGTCGAAGCGGTATTCCATAGGCAAGTCGACCTCTGGCTGCAGGAGGAGATCCTTCTGCCAGTATGATGCCCAGCCCTCGTTCATGAATTTGGTGCGCGCCTGAGGCTGAAAGTAACGCGAACGATCGCGCACAATTGCCAGCATCATCCGCACTTCCTCAGGCAGATCTGGTGTGTTCTCCGGATCGGCAAGAAAGCCGAGCAAGTCATCGGTGGGTTGGATCGGGTAGCGCTTAAGCTGAGATTCGATCAAAGAGATCTGTGTCTCAAGCTGACGCTTCAGCGATGAAGAGACCTCGCCTTCGGTATTGGCGCGCCGCTTCAAGTCCATCAATTCTAACTTCAGCTCCTGGCGCAGCTGCTTGTCTGTCAGTTTGCCAGCAAGAGTGGGCAACCAGCCAACATAGTTCTCGATGGCATGGATGGCATCCATGTAGTACTCAACGTTCTGCCAGCCCCATTCCGGATTATCGACCAAAGTCTGGAGCTTGTTGCGCGCTTGCTTGAAGCGGGCAAGCACTGTCGTTGGCTGGGTCTCAGCAAACAGTTTGTTGTTAGCGAAGAAGTCCACGTGACCCCACACGGCGTGAGCCATGACGTGGAGCTGCATAGGAATAGTGTTGGTGGTTGAGAGGTAGCAGATGCTCGGGTTAGTGTTCAGCACCATTTCATAGATGTGTCCACCGTAGCCGCCCTGCCTGTTCTTCTCAGCCTCTTTGCCTTTATTCCAGTAGTGATAGTCGCCTGGCACACCGACAAACGGCAAGACCTGCATGATCTGCGCGTCGTGCATATACCAGTAATCGACAAGGTAAGGCTTCAGGCCAAGCCGCTCTCCGGCGAGGCGCATGCGCTTGTCGTAAATCATCAAAGCAGCCATTTCCTGGCTGGTTTTATTATCTGTGGACATAATTACGCCTCCTTCTGGCGATCCTTGTCCAGGATCTGCTTGAATGCTTCAGGAACGTCAGCCAGAGACTTGGCTTGAGCCATTCCCACGTGCGCCTTCACATCGGCAGGTAGACCAAGAAGCGCCTCACCAGCCATGTCCCAACCGCGGCTACTACCCCACCCACCCCAGGAGTTGCCTATCTCGAGGTAGCCGGCGTAATTGAATGGAGCACGAATGATCTTCGTCCACCAATCTCTGATTGTGTCGTCACCATCGAAAAGCTGACCGTCTGTGGCATGGAACATGTATCTGTTCCACTCGCTGGCTGGATAAGGACCAGCCTGAACGCCAGTCTGCTTGCAGGTGGCGCCGGTCTGGGCGATGCGCAAAAGAAGATCCCAGGCAGGAACAGCAACAGTGCCACCACCGGCACCAATCTTGAAAAACTCTTCTTCCGTTCTCCACAAGTAGTCCTGTGCATCGTGGGAGATCATCACGATCGCCACGTTTTTGTACTTCGTCTTGAGGAAGAGCACACAGATGAAGAAGTAAGCCTTGGCAATGATGATCGGATCGCCTGACATAGAGCCTGAGCGATCGAGAATGAGCCCGACCATTGCTTTGCTGTCTGGATCTTCCTTCTCTTCAACGCGGTTATAGCGCATGTCTGAGTTGGCGAAGGGCACTTCCCACGCTGAGGGGATCAAGTCACCCTGGCGCTCCTTCTCGTACACATATGCTTCGATGCGCTGACGAAGCTCTTCTTCCAGAGTATATGGGGCAGTATTGGTGTCGTTTTCCTCCAAATAGGCATTAACAGTAGTGAGGATTGCCTGGCGATATTTCTCAGGCTCCTGAACCAGGTTGCTTGGGATGGCGTTTTCGACCTGGCTGAGAAACTCATCCACTTCGTCGCCAATCAAGAAGATCACCGGTTCCGGCAAGATCGAGCCAAAACCGCTGCGGCTTGCCGCCCAGAAAGCATAAGCCTCAAAGACGGACTGACACTTGGCGGCAAAGTCATCGACAAACTCGTCAGGCCGGCTGTTGCGCAAGGCAGAAGCGCGCTTCATGCGAGCAATAGCAGTGTCATGTTTACTCATGCGGGAGCGTGGACCAACCTTGGTAACACCGCGCCGCTTCTGGGTTTTCACCATTGTCTGGGCGAACATCTTTTTGAGCATGTTCGGCAGATTTATGGAATCAAAGAACATCTCGATGAATTCTTCCCAGCTCACCTCAATGTAGTCACCGGGCTGATCGCCTGCCTTGCCTTTGCCTGAGCCGCCACCACCCTTGCCGTCGCGGCCAGAGCGCCAGATTGGCTCCTTGTCAGGCTCGACAGGGATCTTGATTTTGCCTGGTTTGGTGATGATCGGGTTGTCACCAATGATGTCCCCGATTTTCTTTTTTGCTTTGCCCTTCTGACGGTCTTTGTAGCGATCGCGGTCGGGCTTGGTTGGATCACCGCCTGTGTGAGGCGGTCGAATTACGTTGCGGTCAGCCATAATCGGCGGCTCCAGCACATCAGGATCGATGTGCGTGAAGAACCGATTTGCAGCTGCCACGTTGGTCTTTCTTTTGGACATGATAGACCTCCTTCGCGGGTCTTGCCCTCTTGCGAGGACGCAATTTTGTGAATTGTCAAGCGTGACAAAAAAAGAAAGAGGGTCAGATGAGCCTAGAGCCCACCTTTCCCTCTTTCAATTACACCTGGGAGCGCCAGCATAACTGCCGGCACCACACCGCCTATCAAAACGCAACAGGCGGGTCAGCACCACATTCGGTGCAGCCGGATTAGCGCTCGACGAGGAAGTCCGAGTTCTCCTCAGCTTCGCGCAAAAGCTCTTCAGCAGACCAGTCACTGAACCCATACTGGTTGATCAAGCGCTCTTTGGCATCATTGATCTTGCGCTTATCTTCGTCGTTACGGGCGTTGGAAGAACTGAACAAACGTGCGCCGGAACGTACTTTCTTCAGGACATAGCGCTCGATGCAACGCCGCACTGCCTCGTGGCAGGAATACGGCACAACAGCACTGCGCTTCTCAGTGAGATGCTGATTGACAGCAGCCAGGATCTCAGCGCGGAACTTCGGTGCCTCAGACAGGGTTACGCCCCAATCCGGGTCCGTCTCGATCTCACGCATGAAGGTCTCGTCACCACCAACAGGACCACGAGCATAACCAGCCTGGCTCTTAACACTCTGGTTAAGCGCAAAGGCGCGAATGTTGTCCAGGTATTTCTGCCAGGTTGCTTCGCACTCGGACGGGAAGCTCTCGATCAGCGATTGCAGCACGATGTCGCGCAGCGTTTTGTTGCGGATTTCGTCGAGTTCGTTGGCGATCAGACTCATAAGAGCATCACGCTTTTTCTCGTCGACGACATTAGCCTTGAACCACTCTCTGAGACGCTCGCGAATCAGGCGCGAGGTTACAGTATTACCTTTGCCTTTTACCTCCGCGGCAACAGAGTTGATGATTTTGGCGGTCTCACGAGGAGACTGCCCTTCAAGACCCTCACGAGCAGACGCCTGATCGCGCAGATCGTGCACAGTGAGCTTCATGCCCATGCCTTTGGCACGCAGATCGCGACCATCGTAGGCATCGACTTTCATGTTCATCGGTACAGACGGGTGTTTCTCAATGCGAGTGAGAATCTCCAGCTGAGCCAGGTAGTCGAACACGTCAGGGTCGACATGCACACCACCTTCGCTCTCCGGCTTAGCAAACTCCGATGAACCCCAGATTTTCTCAATCACGCGCCGAGCCGCCGACTTCTCCACCGGGTAAGGGAACCAGATTCGGTAAAAACGGTCGAGGTACGGTTCATTCTCACGGATGTTGACGAACTTGTTGTATTCAGACTCGTTGGAGTTGATGATCACAACGCCGTCGAAGCCAACCGAGCCACCAAGCGGGTTAGGCAGGCGGACGCGGCGACCCTGAAGCGCTTCCAGAAGAATACGCTGAGCCTCTGGAGGGTTCTTCA
>PLXC01000174.1 GCA_003151275.1 Candidatus Melainabacteria bacterium | reverse complement strand
ATCTCCTTTCAAGTCGCAGCCAAGGTCCTGCCAAATCTGATCCCTAAAGTAGGGACATTCCAGACGCAGGACCTACTTACTATGCCAGCCGTTGAACAACATCAGCCATCTGACCGACCGGCGGCTCCCGCAACAGACAGCTCCACAATAAGGATATTCGCCTATGAGTACAATTGAAGACGAGTCATTATCAGATGAGACGCGCAAACGACTAGAGAAGTTGGGTTATTTTGATAAGTCCGATGATGAACTATTAAAGCGCGAAGCCGAGAACGAGAAGAAATTCAGATCATTTGCAAAGGAATTCCCTGGCAGCAATGGATGCGAGCGAGCATTTCTGAAAGCGAATGGTGAAATCGTCGTAGAATTCAGCGAGTCTGGCGATGGTTCACATAGCGTGGGATCGCGCACTTATTCACCTGACCATGATTTGTACAAACCGATGATGCTTCGTCATCATTTAGCAGAACGCGCGCAAGGCCAAATGCATTTCGTTGCGCAGAAATATGATGACGAAACAAAGCAGTGGTCTGATTTAGGTGACGGTTGGTTTGATTGACTTATCAATCTGCCAAACACTTACCTCGACTAACCAATTACTGTTTTTCAGCTACCAATAATATTCGCTCGGATCCAAGCTCGTATGCATCGCATTCGAGCGAGCCGAACAAATCGCTGACGATGAAACCAGCTTTCGACAGCATCGAACAAACCTCACCTGATGTGTAAATCCAGTGCGCCGCGCGGCGAGATTCTTCCTTACCTTTGCGTATGAAGGTGTACTCAGTCTGCACGCAACTTTCGCGAGGGTCGTAGTGATTCTCGATCAGCATGAGCATATCGCCGACGCGTAACCATTCCCGCTCTGCTCCGTTAACGAGAAAGGTTTCTGCAAGCATGCTGCTTTCAAGCACAAATTTCGCACCAGATTTGAGGCATGCGCTAAGCGATTCGAACATCTGGTCGGTCCCTTTACGATTGAAATAACCGAAGCTATTTCCAAAACAGAACCCGCCGTCAAACTTCTGCTCAAACGAAATTGTCCGCATGTCGCCGTGAACAAACTGAACGACATCGCCTCCAAGCTTGGCAGACGTTGCTGCTTTCGCGCCGTCTTCGAGAAATTCCTGGCAATAGTCCATCCCGGTGATTTTATAACCGGCTTGCACCATTGGCAATGTGAGTCTGCCATCACCACAGGGGACATCAAGAAGATGTGCGCCTTCTGCATGATCAAAGATCTCCTGTAGGAAAGCACACTCTTGTTCTGTTTCATCTTTGGTTTTTGCCTGGCGCCAAAGATCTAACGCTGCACCCGAGAAGAAATTTTTGTACCAGTCATCATTAGAGGAAATACCTGACACGGAGCGAATCCTTCTCAATTGGTGCGGACATTATCACTCACGGCAGTGAAAGATCCTAGATGTTTGCAGTGGTTGTTACTAGCAAGTTAGTCCACGCAAAGCTGAACGGACTTTAACTGTGTTACCAAACTTGCGCATTAGGTTCTGCTCTAACTCGTGGGTCGCTAGTAGGCATAGCCCAGATCCACCAGAAGTTTAAGGTCAGGCTCGATCAAATCAGCGGGCGGTGGCGTAGGAATAAATTTTATAGCCCTTAGTGGATCGAGCAGAGGAAGGTTTTCGATAGGCGTTAAGTAGTAACTCTCTGGTGCACCCGCTCCCGACTGCGCAACCGCAGCTCCTGGCTGTGCGGCCGCAATAACTACAATGCTCTTAACTGTTGCCCACCAAGTTTGAGGCTGGTTCGCTGGGACGATATAGGCACCACCAACGTGACGGGCTAAACCAGAGGAAACTGACCCATCAGAATAGTTAACGACATAGTGAAACTGAACATCCCGAAAGTTGATGGCCTCGCCGCTCGCGTTAACGGCATTGAACCTAACATCGCACTGCGAGAAGGTACCGCTTACTTGAGATGGCAGTTGCCCGCCGGTCTCTGGGTAAATCTCAAACCCGGCATTAGAGCCAGCCTTAATGGTTTCATGCAAAACCAGATGACCGTGTAAGCTCACCCACTGGGCGCTAGAGTTACCACCAGATGTTCCCGCCACTACCATAAGTGATGGCAAACCGGACGGTCGTTTCGGTGGAGACTGAACTCCCTGAGCAATAAGTGTGACATCGGCGGTCAACTGACGGCTTTCGAGAGCCATTGCCTTCGGCGCAAGGACGGCTTGCCAAGCAATCAACCCTAACACAATCGCCTTTCTTGATAGGTTCATTACACTCACTCTGATCCCTGTGGTCACTAGAAGAAACTTACCCAAAGCCCCGGATCTATAAGCCGCGGACTAGCGGCGAGTAATCGCGTTCTCGGCTTTCGAAGCGGCTGAAATCGTGATATGAATTCCGACTTGTTCTGACAGAGCGGTCACACATAATCAGCAGCACCATATAAGGGTAAGTTATGTACTATCAAACAAAATCAAATAATTTCCCAGACTTTTTCAAACGCTCCGAAACCAGCCTGTAATCGCACTTCACTCACAAATCAAAAACCGCTGTCGACAGAAAGAAGTCGTTGGATGAACAAAATGCCTCTCTGTTCACTCTGTTTGCGAATCGCATCTTTCTAATAAGGACCTAAGTTTCTGGAGATGATCGTTGTAAATATCCAGCATGTGCGAAGCAATTTTCAACTCTTTCCTTAGTTCCTGATCGCTTTGAACATCCCGAGAAGTCTCCAGTGACGGCTACAGCTTTGATCTTAACAGTCTGAAGAGGATCTTTTAAGCTCTGCTGTCGATCTTACCAAGTGCCCAAACTTGCTTAGGCGTAAGTATTTTGCTGTTATTATTCTCCTTACATTTGAAATGAATTTCGTCGAATCAAGTTGTTCGCGAAGCTTTAAAAAGGGCCAACGTATGAAGTCTCGCATGTTGATACTCGGTGTGGTGCTATCAGCAACATTTTTAACAGCGTGTTCTTCGACTCCGCCTCTGGATAAGCGTAATGAGCAGGTGGCAGGATATCCTGTGATGAGCGCCATGCTCACAACTGACAATACTTCCACCGCGCGAAAAGTTTTGTTTATTGGAAACAGTATTATGTACTGGCATGAAGTGCCAAAAATTTTTGCTTCTTTGTTGAAGCAGATCCATCCCAAATCACCTACAAAAATTGCTTATGTTGTTGGTAACAACTACTCTCTAAAAGATCATTGGGATGCTGGCAGAGCCCTAGAATTTATCAACCAAAAGGGACCTTGGGATTATGTAATCCTCCAAGATAGCTCTGGCACAGAGTTCTATCAAACGGCAGGGGAGGCTCGATATATAGGAGCTTTTATTCAGGCAATAAGGAAAACAAATGCTCAACCTTTGCTTTTTCAAACATATGTAGACGATGCTTCCCTCGCGCTCGATTCACAAGATAGGTTTCAAAAACTGGCTGACTCTCATGCGGTTTTCTTGCTGCCTGTTGGGAACTGGTGGAATCATGCAAGGACTTGCCCTGGTGTCGAACTTTACGATGTTCCAGATACACATCATCCGTCGTTACTGGGCAGTTATCTGATTGCACTGGTCACAGTCTTGAATATCGACAAACAAGTGCCCGCCAACGTCGTAAAAGGGCTAACTTTGACTTACAGTGACAAAGAAGGTAGCAAACGGCTTGATACCAAGTTGGTGAATTCGGTCTTTGCGAGGGATTTACCGAACCAGTAAAGTGCAGGTAGCGAGTCCTGGAAACTCTGCCGCTGCTTGTAGTGCAGTCGCACCATCCTACAGCCGTCGTTGATGAAAGTTCTTGCATTTTACTAATAATGCATTCACATATTGGCACCACTTATGGTGGCAATATTATTCAAAGTATTGTACTCGGTCGCTTAGTTCACGGCGAAGGCAAACCGACAAAATAACGTTGATGGTTTTTCAGTGTCTGGTCCACGGTTCGTTTTCGCCCTAAACCAATCTGCCCGAAGGTTAGATTAAATTTCCGCTCTAAGTCGGTACCGTTCCGGTACGGTCCAAGCTTCAAAAAGTGAAAAGCAAGCCGATGAGGGGATTCGAACCCTCGACCTACGGCTTACGAAGGAATGTACACTGACACTGACCTTGACTCCACCGGTTCAATTCCCCTCGTCGGCTAAACAGCGTCAACTCAAGAAATTCATTGAATTAGGTTTGCTTCGTCGCATTGGAAAAGTCCGAGCATCTCGATATGAAATCACTTTTAAACAGGATGTCAGCATGGCAAAAATCAACTTCAACACAGCAAAGTTTCTAATCAGCGCACCCAGCCTCAAGCAATGTCCTCCCGAGCAAGGCGCTGAAGTCGCGTTTGCCGGGCGTTCTAATGCGGGAAAATCCAGTGCAC
>PLXC01000002.1 GCA_003151275.1 Candidatus Melainabacteria bacterium | reverse complement strand
GGACATTTAAATCGTCAATTCACATCACCGTTCCAACGAGGAGCACGACTAAAAATGACAGAAACAAAAAAGCAGGATACCGACTTTGCCGGTTTAGGTACGGTCATGGGAACGCTCCATGCTCAGAATCTGATTGCAACGCTTGCAGCAAGTTGCATGCCAGAGCTGATGCATCTTCCAACGAAAGAACGAAGAAGCAAAGCAGAGGAGATAGTAAATACCTGTTCTACGGTAGCCAACCTAATTGTTAAACACGTTGAAAAAAATCAGCAGTTTAACAAGCCCACGGACACTGAGAACCTCACCAATTGATAATTGCTTGCGTGGTACTAAATTTGATACCAGCAGTGAGTGTCCAAAAATGCAGGTTATGCGAAGCTTCGCATAATCTTAGACTTCGCATAATAATGACTATGTTTCATTTCCGGTAGTTGCGTCTGCAAATGCTTGTACTGACTCGGTTCACAGCCTCATGCGATTTTGCCTATCAGCATTTCCACTGCTCATTGCCATCCCCTAAAAAATAAATGCAATTTATATCCATATGCTAGAGCTTGCGTATCCGATTAACTTGCTTGAAACTGAAGCCAATAATTTTCTGGATGTGAGATGCCCCGGATATAGGCAGGGATATAAATGACAACCGCTGGTAGTAGCACTACTCATGGGCAATTTATCCCGCCAACTTACAAGGCGCTCAAAATATATGCTTTTTGTGCGGCGCGTTATGGAGAATAAAACAAGCGGAGTGGAAGGAGACCGGCATGAATTTAGGAGGGCGAGCAAAGAGGATGAAAAGCTTAAACCGCCCAACTAGTCGCTCAGCAGCCTGTCTGGATTGCGGAATATGCTTGTTGTTTCAGATCCACTCGTCTCCTATTTCAATCCATCCTTTCGATTTTTCATCCAGCTTCTTCATGATCACATGCATGGACCCTTTAGGATTATCAAATTGATGACGCTTCCACATGCGGGCATATTCTTGGTCATCAGGTGCGTATCTACGTATGCCGTGTGAATGCTGATCATCCACGTTGCTGTTATGTTCGATAACAATTTCTTGTTTGTCATTGAGGAGTGCGAATTCTGAGCCGTTGCTACCTGGATATTTCTTAAGCATAGTGGAATTTTCTGCGTGTTTGCGTTTGATGGCGTCGAGTTCTTCTTGCGAAAACTGTCTCTCTCCTAAAAACTTAGCGGCTTTTTCGCGCGTCTCCCTCAGCCAAGCGTCATTGTCGTCGTCATCACCCATGGTTCAAACTCCTATACTCGTTCTGAAATCTCTTACTTTTTCTAAATAACCTGGGAATGCTCTTCTCAGTTGTTGTGAGTATTCCGTATTTGAGCTGCCTGATACGTGCCCGAACATGTCCGCCCAAACTTCATGCCATTGTGCCTCAATGTCTCCTGGATATCTAGCTTCCAAGCGTGCTCTTGCAATGGCTGCTTCTTTTGGATTTTCGGCCAGGTCTTTTTCAAACTGTTCGACAAACTCCGGGCGAGATGACACTGGTTTAAATGGTCTTATGGAGCGATCACCAAAATAGTCATTAACTGCGTGCCCTATTTCATGATGCAGAGTATGTGCCACATCTACATTGCGTCTCAAATCCCCCTCAAAACCGTTATGTTCAGCTACCCGGAGTATGTTCATGTCTTTCGACCAAGTTCCATTGGCAAACACATGATCGGCGCTCAAGGCCTCTGCCATGTTGTGCACTGGTTGGAAAGTCACTCTTTTTAAAAACTCTCGTTCTCCGGTGGTTAGTGGTACGTTGTTCAGTTCATGGAAAAAATCCTCCGACACGCGCTGTCCACGGGCGATTTTACCCACTTTATCTCTGGGACCTTCAAAGTCTTCGATAGCATGGATGACAGTTTTTTCTTTGTGTAGCAAGTCCTCCATTTTTTTATTGAGAGTGTCCATCTTTTCGGAAATAGCCGATACTTTTTCTCTTGCGCTTTCCAGTGTCCCTGCTATTTTTGCAGCTGCTGATCCTTCTTTCATGAGGGTACCGGCAACTGCCATTACTTTCTCTGCTCCAGCAACAAGCGCTCCTTCTGGCAAGAGTTCTGGTGCGAGCACCGTACCAATTACTGTCGGTGCGACATCATGTCCAATAACATAGCCCTTTTCTTGAGCCGATAAATGATTGAAGTGATCGAGTGATGTGGCAGCTACTGTGCCAATTGCCTGTCCGGTATGTACGGCATCCTGTGCCATTCCAGTCAGGTCACCGTGTGAGACTTTGTTGGCTATGTAGTGTGCTCCTGCTCCGGTTGCATCTACTGCCCCTTGGACAACTGTCTTTGTGCCATCGATTGCATGTTGAACGCTGTCTTGCGGATGAGTTATTGCTTGTCCTGCTGCTTCTACTGTTTCGTGGACGAAACCGCCCAGGCCATTCGCGAATCCGATAGAAAACTGTCCAAAAGCGTCCAAAGCATTGGTTGGTTGTTCTTGCGGTTTTAGATTGCCATTTTTCCGTAGCTCGTGAACTTCGCTGTGCAAAGATACCGATTGAGCATTGTGCGATTGTCCTCTGTCAGTGACTGCATGTTGTTCAATGGCGGTCATCAGTTAGTAAGTCCATCGGAGTGATGGGCTTACTTTAAATAAGAGAGTTGGCTAAACTTTGGCATTTTCAAAACTGAGCAGATCCCAATCCAGCTTGACCTTGACCGAAGGGTATTGCGAAGTTTGGCTTCCGCTGTCTTTAAGTTTTCGCTAGTAAAACATTGTAAGCGTCTTCGCTTCATCGCTCTAGGGAACATAGAACTAGAAGAACGGTGGACAGAAAATGAAACGTCTATTAGTAGCGGCGATAATCACACTCTCATTTATTGTGAAAATTCCCTGCATAGCAACGCCACCTCGTCCGGTTTTTATGAGTGAGGCTGTGCGTTTCGCGGCAGTATTAGAACTAAGCCCTGGGCAAAATCTGTTGCAATCATCACACATTTGGCAGATGAGAACAGTTGCGATTAACATGACCCATCTTGGACTTGAGCAAGCCCAACATCATGACTGGGATTCAGCTGAGCGATCGTTCTTGATGGCATTACATATCGACGAACGTTTTGAAGATTCTCGCAGCAAAACAATTGCAACCGACCTGAATAACTTAATTGGACTTTACCTGGAGCAGGAGAAATATACCCAGGCTGAGCCACTAATAGAGCGATTCTTCCAGGATTTTAAAAGTAATGGCAATTCAAACTAAGCTAACTTT
Organism: Candidatus Melainabacteria bacterium; assembly: GCA_003151275.1. The sequence continues at coordinate 3,981 of PLXC01000002.1, read as the reverse complement.
CGTCTGAGTTACTTTGTTTTTTTTGGGGCTTTTCTGGTATAGCCGGCGACTTTCGTGCCGTCTTTTTTTGTGTAGCCCTTAACTTCAACTGTGGCAGGGTCCTTTTCTGTTCTTGTGTATCCTTCAACTTTCGTGCCATCTTTTTTTGTGTAGCCATGCACTTTCACGTCTCTGGCGTCTGCTCCAGTCATGAAGATGAAGAGTGCGCTGAGCGCGATTAAGAGAGCCTTGTTCATGATGTTGTCCTCGTATTAGTTGGGATTATTCAATTGCACTGTGTTATTCCACATGTCTTAAAGTTGGTTTCTTGTTTATGCTTCTTCTAGCACGGTAAGCAGGAGGAATGATGAACAAGTTTATCAACCCGATTGAAAATAGTCTGTTGCAGGACATTATGTATCTCTACTCATGTGATCTTGAGCGAGAAGCGCACACCAGCGGTCATCTTGAATGTTTGGCATGTTCTCGATTAGCAATAGTTGACACGATTAATCGACATAACAATCTGATTGACCTATTTGTCAAGAAAATTTTGTCGTCTAACGTCTAGCTTGGGCACCGACTGTTATCAGTCCCGCTGATCATCCCGACCACCACGCCGTTGCCAATCTACTTGTCGTTTAAGGTCGTGGTCGCCTAACCATTTTCGGGTTTGTTGACTTAGCTCTTTGCTTTTCTCAATTTTCTCTAGCAGGCGCTCGATTTTGCTCTTAGTTGATTCTTCGTCGCTCATGCGTGCACCTGCTTTTGATGAATCAGTAGTTGCCTTGATTTATTTGAATGGTTTGCAAGCTCTGTTGGAACTACGTTCATGACTGAAATTACCTAATCGCGTCTGTCATCTTTGGCTCCGCCTTGTTCCCATATAAGCTGCTGTCGAGCTCTACTATCGTGATACTCTCTGTTTCTTTTTTTTTCGAGGTAGTCAGCGTTGTCGATTTGTTCGTAGATGCGCTCTAATTTATCGTCGATTGATTCCAGCTTATCCTTTTCGTCGCTCATGGGTGCCCCTCTCCCTAGCTGGAATTGTTCTCTTGGCGCTTTATCAAGTCATTGACTAAATACGGGCGGTCTATGAATATATTACCCGTACACACCTTGGTGAAGCATGAGCGACGGAATTTCATTGTCCGACATTGACGCCATGGATTGTACGCCTGGTCAGAAGAATCTGATCAAGCATCTTGTGACTTTGGACCTTGAGTTGTCTGAGCGTGTTGATGTAGTGCTTGTTGAGTCCTTGGATGCAGCTGATCTCGAGCATCATTTTGAGGCCGAGAGTTTGTTTCAAGAAGCGCTGGATTTGATTCGTGTGCGCGGTAGGCGCAACGATTACATGTTCATGCCTGTGCTTTTGCACTATTGTGCTTTCTTGCACAAGTCCAAGCGGTTTGATGAGTACAAGGTTGCCTTTAGTGAGTTTGAGCGTATTGCTGCTTTGTATGAATAGGGTAATAGGATTGGAGGCTCTTTGTATTTTTTACAAGGTAGCGGAAAAACGAAAAAGAAAGTCAGGGCTTTACCCTGAACTTTGTCCTATCTAACTACTGAAGTCAGCCTATGCTCGGCGTCGTTTTAGCTGCCTCAGGAGGCGTTTCACCTGAAGCGACTGGTTTCTTGCCGCACAGATAGAAGTCACTCAGTTTGATTACCGGCTTTGTCTTCTGCACAGCCACTCCTTCTTGATCCGAATTTAAGTGGTTCCGTCTTTGCTCTTTTAGAACTACCTCAAGCCCTTTGGTGATGGTTTTAAGCACCTGCTCTCGACCCATTCCAGGCATCAACATTGCTCCTTGTTCTTTCTTCGTCTTTATTGGCTGAATACTTTCACCGCACTCAAATTTGACCACCTGGCTGCCTGTGTCTGGGTTTTGCTACGGGGATCATATGTCGACGTGTCCAACAAATGTAATTTGGTTATCATCCAAAATTTACTCTCCTGTGAGCCGGTGTTTTTTACGCGAGTCACGATTTCACAACTTTCCAGCTGAGTCAATAGTTGAATCCTGCGGACGCTGCGCGACTATTGCCCTCATCCGAAAAGCGCTTCGCGGCAAGCTTGTGAAATTACGGACTCACTAAACCCCAGCTCAAAGGAGAGCAAATTATGAATAATAACCAAATCACTCTAGCCGGCCACGTCGGACAAGATCCCCATAGCAAAACCTTTGGAGACACAGGCAACCAGGTGGTCAAATTCTCGATCGCGGTGAAAGAGTATTCAGCCAATAAAGACGAAGAAAGAACACTATGGATCGATGTTGATGCCTGGAATGGGTTAGGAGAGCGGGTGCTTAAAACCATCACCAAAGGACGTGAGGTAGTTCTCTATGGTGCCCTGTCGGTTTCCACCTTTTCTTCGGATCAAGGAGGAGTGGCTGTGCAGAAGACAAAGCCGGTAATCAAACTGCATGACTTCTATCTGTGCGGCAAGAAACCAGTCGCTCAGGCGGAAACGCCTCCTGAGGAAACTAAACCGACGCCTAAGCTGAAGCTGACTTCAGCTGTTAGATAGAACAAAAGGCAGGGGCTAAAGTCCTCTGCCTTTCTTTTTCGTTTTTCCGGAATCTTTTTTATGCTTGCTGATGCTTGCCACCAATCATTGCTGATTAGTGGCCAAAGGAATCTTTTTCTTTCTATTGTTCTTGTCTGTTTGTTTTTTCTTGTTTTGTTTATTTTTTTATTGGGTCAGCTTCTTTTAGTTTCGTCGCCACTACAAGTGGTGGCTAACTATAGTGCACGCCCCGCTGAGTTCTCTAGTTTTTGGCGTACGGGATGCTTGCTACCTGCATGCCCGCGTTGCCAGCGTAACCGAAACCACCCCCGTGTAAATCGCCCCCCAAGCCCTTCGGGTCGCTATGCGAGGGGGCGTTGACACGGGGTCCCCGTGGATTCCGGTTACGGGCATGCGCTGCATGCGGTGCGCAAGCATCCGCTTGGGTCATGACTAACAGCGATAGGGCAGGAGTTGCCTGGCTAGAGCAAGAGAGAGGGGAAAGCTGATGAATAGCCGTTATGGTCGTCATTTGAAGAAGCATCTTAAATATATTGTGCCGCAGATTCGGCTTGCTTTGATTAAGGAGCCGGGTCCTGAGCCGATACCGATCTATAGTCCAGAGAGTTTAGAGCGGTTTGTGGAGCCGCTTAAGCATTACAGTGAAGAACACTTCGTGTCATTTCATTTGGATGCGCGTAATCAGGTGATCGGTTATCAGATTGTTTCGCATGGCACTTTGAGTTCTTCCCTTGTGCATCCTCGGGAGGTGTTCAAAGCGGCTTTTGTGGCTAATTCTTACGCCATTATCGTGGCGCATAATCACCCAGGCGGTTCGCTTCAGCCGAGCAAGGAAGATATTGAAACTACTGAGACGCTGATTAAGGCCGGGGTTTTGTTGGGTGTGCTTGTGATCGATCATGTGATTGTCAGTTCGAATGGGCTGACCAGTATGAGGGAAGAGTTGCCGCACTTGTGGAAAGTGGCGCGCTAGGGCAAATAAACCAAGTGCAGGCAGGAAAGCGCGCTTGATCTTCGGAGGATTGAGCGCGCTTGCGTTTGAAATTTTGGTCAGCATAGTTTGAATTGGGCTGTTGTCAGGCGCGGTTCCCGCGTGGCTACCCGCCCACCACCCTAGACGTAGTGAGCGGCGACACTTTGTCTGAGCCCTGCGACTTAAACGCGGTTTGATATATGCAATGGGCAATTTGTGTATCTCGTGGATACGCATTCGGTATAACGGGATTGAGAGCCTGAGCGGCTTTGTTGATCCGGCGCTTGTCAGCCTGTAAAAACAATTTTGACCGAGAATAAGACTCAGTCTCGCTATAGGCAAAAAAGATCTATTAAACATTCTCTGGGGTACTTCTCATCATCGCTAAAGTCAGTAAACTAGATGCATAACCGGTGAGCACTCACAAGTTGAGAGCTTTGAGCCGAGGGGCATTGCGGAAACACTAGGTCGGCGCTGACCAGAAACCGTAGCA
>PLXC01000143.1 GCA_003151275.1 Candidatus Melainabacteria bacterium | reverse complement strand
TTGTCATTTTCAGTAGTCGGTGTCACTGAATTTCAATAGTCGATGTCACCGGCGTCCTTTCCGATGGTTGCCGGCTTTCAGAAGTTTCTTCCCGCTTTCACGCAACTTGCCGGCAGGGCTTACGTACCGGTAGAGTGTTTGGCGCGCGATTCCCAGTTCTCGGCATAGATCACTGACTACCGTCTCTTTGTTGCTCATCGCAGCCATGGCCAGATTAACCTTAGCCGGTGTCATAGAAGGCCGTCGTCCGCCGCGGCGCCCACGTGATCTGGCAGCGACCAAGCCTGCCCGTGTCCTTTCCGAAATAAGAGCACGTTCGAATTCAGCAAGCGCAGCAAAAATTCCGAAAACTAGTTTGCCCTCGGCAGTCGTTGTGTCAATGCTGGCTCCTTGCCCTTTCAGCACTTTAAGCGCCACTTCTCGTTTGTGGAGTTCATCGATCAGCGCCACCAGATGGGTTAGATTTCTGCCGAGCCGATCAAGCTTCCAGACCAGTAGCGTATTGCCCTTTCTGAGAGCTTTTAGACAGGATTGCAGTCCCGGCCGATCAACATAGCCTGCAAAACCCGCTTACCGACTACGTTCTGATCGATTGCTGAACACGTCTACTGAAAGCTGCTAAACAGATCTATTGAAAATGACAATGTACTGACATAGTTCCTACGCTCTGTGACGCAAAACTAAAAAATCGGTATTGACGAATCTAAGATGGTGGCAAGAACGAATGTCGAAAACACCTGGCCTGTGGTAAATAATAGAGCGTAACCGATATGTCGTTTTTTGATGATTGACCAAACGAGGAACACCAAAGATAACAAATTGAGTGATGTAAGCACCGCTAAAAATGTCACTTCTCGAGCAAATCCTCCCGGCGTTGAACGCCAAATCGGAAGAATACTATTGTCGTGAATGAGCAGTTGATAGCGCAGTGTAGCGTAGAAACAAAAGGAACCGCAGAGCAGTCCCAGAGTCATCCATGTGTTTAACTTGCTTGCACTTTTAATCATTAGTTTCACTCTATCATAATCTTGGGAACCTTCTACTGAGCCATCAATCAAGATAAGTGTCCGGCATATCTTATTTTAAGCGCCTTTAGGTCCGGGGGTTTTCAACCGTTACTTTCTCGGTATGTGTTTTGTCTTTTAATTTCCGATTTTCGGCTTGCGCTGTAGAATGATTTAAAATCGCATGGTGACTGCGTTTTGGACAGATCCTGATATTATCACCAATAATATCTGACTGGCCGCGCCTGAAAAAATTGTCCATAAAAGCACCATATACGGTGCCTGATAATTCTGCACTCACCTAATCGCCTTTATTTCTTTTGGACAGCTCAGCAAGTTGCTGGTTTATCTCGTCTTTATCGAACTTGTCCGGATCATAGCTCCTGTAATTTTCTTTATAAAACTCCTTCTCGGACCACGAGACACGCCCGCGCGGCGCTTTGCCGCGCTTGCCTTTGCGGCGGCTCAAGAAATTACGGGCGTTCATGAAGGCTTCAGGCCCCCCGCAATCTTCGGGCGGACCGGCGTTCTTACCTGCAGTACAGACAGGATAGATTCCCCGCTTGCCGTCTCTGCTGACTTTCTCCAAGACGATCTCATGCATCCAGCTGTCCCCAAAGTCATATTCATAGAAAAGGCTATCGTCTGGTTGGAGACGCATTACTGAAAGGGGGTTATCTTCTGAGCTTTCTTCAATTTTCAGCCCAGGGCCCAACGGACTTGGAGCCATGAATTTATGCAAGTGGTCGCCACCCCAGTCAAACAATGCATTAATAACTGCACTCAATTGCTCAAGGGTACTGTCGCTCCTAACGAGCACGCGTCGCCAGATCACTGGTGTGACACCGCAGATGCTGACTCTGAATTGATAGAGTTCCGGTATTGAAAGTGGTGCAGTATTTTTGCTCTGATTGGTTTTGATCAGTTTCTTCTGTGGCGAGGGAACACCCAACCGCTGGTTGATCTCGTCCAAGTCGAACTGGTGTGGGTCGAAATGGTATAGGTAGTCTGGTGGGGGATCAGGCATGACAGGCAGCCCGTTGAAAAATACCCTCACCTGTGACGTAAACCGCTTCTTCCTCTTGCGCACATCCATGTAATGCAACGCACCATCAAGCTCTGCATCCGGCGGCACTGACATTGCGCCGGCTATACAAACCGGATACTGCAGCTTTTGATCGAACTGGACGATTTTCTCAAAAGAGATCTCATGCGTCCAATCTAGAGAGCCGTACTCATATAACATGCCGCCGCCCGGCTTGACATCAACGTCACAAAGACGGAACTTGTTTCCATCGCACTTAAGCTCATATCCGAAGTCTCGGGCATCCCTTGGTACGAACATATGACGGAAAAGATCTGTCCAGCCGAATAGCTTCTGGAGTACATCGCTCAATTTCGCCAGTGTGATGTTGCTTGGCACCAGCACCCGCCGCCAAACTTGTGGCTTGACGATGAGGAGATAAATCTTGAGCTGCCAGATCTCCGGTATCACATGTGGTTCTGTGCGCACTGCTTCAGGCGTGGGTATTGTTGGACTAGACTTCGATGGAATTGCCGGCTCTTTGCTGCGCCTCAGGATCTTCAGCACACCTGCTGGCGAGAGTTTCTCGCGCTTGGCTATTTGCCTGAGGCTCCAGCCTTCCTCTCTCAGCACTGAGATGCGATCAGTTGCAGATGGATCCTTTTCCGGCCGCCCCAGGCGCACGCCTTTGGCTCTGGCGTTGGCCAGACCGGCGTTGACGCGCTCGACGATCATCTCGCGCTCGAAGTCAGAGAACGAGCCAATGATATTGAAGAACAGCCGCCCCATTGGCGTTGTGGTGTCGATGTTTTGGCTGTAGCTGATGAAGTCAATTCCCAACTGGTTGAACTCCTCCAGCGTGTCTATCAGCACTTTGAGCGAACGAGCAAAGCGGTCATATTTGGAGACAATCACGCAATCGATTAAGCGCTTCCGAGCATCAGACATCAGCGCCTCATAAGCAGTGTCCTGAGGCTTGCGCTTCTTCTTTCGTTTCTCGAAACTGCCCGAGACATAGTCGACATACTCCTTGTGCAACAAAAATCCGCGCTGTTCAACATATTGCCGCAGTTCTTGCAGCTGCGATTCTGGATTCTGCTCGGTAGTCGACACGCGGGCGTAAATCGCCGCCCTGATTTTTTTATTGCCCATGGTGTTAATTATACTGTAGTTTAGTTAACACCCTTTTTTGCCGGCTGCTGAAAAATGAACCTCGCACATAGACTGATTTTTGCTGATCCTGGAGCCGTGCCAGCGGAAGGGGTTTAGTTAACGGTTGTCTTGGGCTTGAGGAGAACCAGCTTGTTTTTTCGTTTCCTAGCCGCTAAATCCTTCTCTGTTCTCCTGAAGTCAGCGTCCATTGTGTAGAGCCGTAGATTCACCAAGCTGGCATCGAATGCATCGGGATCAAACTGATCGACGTTGATTGATCGCAAGGTGTTCTCTCGATTTACGTTGGTTGGATCTTCGATGATGTTGAGGAAACTGCGGTAGTCAGCGACTCCGTTAAGCCTTTCAGGCGGGCAGGCACGCTTACCGCCGTGACAGTGCGCAAAGAGTGGTTCGGTCTTTGAAAGGGTGTGTGGGTCAATGTCTCTGACAGCTTCTAGCTCAATACTATGCTCCCAGTTGGCTTTCAGATTGTAGGTATAGAGAATGGTGTCACCAGGTTCTGAGATGAGATCGTAGAGTCGGACAAGATCTCCTTCGACGCCGCGCGGTCTTTTCTCGTCAAAATTGCCAAACCTGCGAGAGCCAATCCGAAATTCGTAGTCAGCTAAATCCCACCAGCCCATCGTTATTTGTGTAATCTCTTGCAGCATGTTGAGCGGCACTTCAGACAAAACCATGACGCGCCGCCAGATTGGCAGAGGTGCATCCAAGAGGGTTATCTTGAACTGGAAGTAGAAGTTATGTGGGTCTCGAATGACCATGTATCCCCGACAATCAGCTACCGGAGCCGTTGAACCACTTCTTCCACCAAGGGTTCTTCAGCTTCAACATCTCTTCCTGCAACTGTTTGAGCATGGTTGCATTCAAGGCGGCTTCCTCTGCCTTTAGTTTCAGAGCTTCATTTTCGTCAGCGAGTGCCTTGGCTTTCCTCTCTTCTTCCGCCAATTTGGCTGCCTGATCGGCCAGGTCTTTTTCAAATTTCTGTTGCGCTGTTTCTACTTCCTGTTTCTGTGTTTCAAGGGCGGCATTGAGCTGATCACGTTCTTGGGCTTTGGCCTGATAGTCTGGTAAGAGCTTGATCTGTTCTTCCTTCTCCTTCAAGATGCCTTCCAAATATCCCAGGCGATAGTTAGCGGCCTGAATTTCTATGTCCCTTTGCTTCAATTGTTCTTGCAATGGTTTTACCATTGCTTCAGCAATCTGGTTTAGAGCATCACTGACTTGTTTTGCACTAGCAGCCCCAGAACCAGTGGGCTCACCTTCCGCGCTGTCGCTTACACTTGCCTCGCTTTCCTCGACCGCAATCGTTGCATCTACAACATCAGACCCCGCCTCTTCGTCCGGCGTTTCTAAAATATCCAAACGCCCTGCTCTCTCCAGAGCTTCACGAATCTCCTTGTTTCTATTTGAAGAAACTTGCCACTCAGAGACACCGTTTTGGTTTTTCTTTCGCGTGCCCTTTAGACCTCCCAGGGCCAACCGTTTCTGAACCGCCCGCTCACCAATACCTAGAAGTTCTGAGACTTCACTTACTGATAACATTGCCATTTCTTGTCACCATATCCAGTGCGTATAGATCGCATATTCCGGCTTCTGCTGCCAGTTCCCCAACAAGAGCTAACTCAAATTATATACGACACAGTGTGATCTTTTCACAAATATTTGGCTAGATAAGCCAGTGTTGTAGACGCGACGAACCGCGTTCGTCGTCATGCCGAACTAAGCCGAACCGACTTCTATCCCGCCCAATCAATCTAATTCGAGCAATGTGTTTGCTGTACGTTGATTATCACGTCACGTGGTAATGACGAACTGACGAACTGATGGCGTACCAGTGTAATTCCTGTTTTAAGTTATCCATGACATCATGACGAATCGGCAACAGTAGATGGCGAATTGCCTGTTCGCCGTTGCCGAACTTTGACGCCGAACCGGCGAACCAAGTTCGGCATCTGTTCGCCATGGATGACGAATGCACCATCTGGGGTACACCGAACTGAATTTTGCTGTTCCCGTAGAGGTATGCTCTGCAATGAATTGCTAGGGTTCGTCATTTGTTCGCCGCGGTTCGCTGTTGAAAGTTCGGTGCTTGCTAATTTATTCGGACGCTAGTTCGTCATTTCGGCATGAGATCGTCAACGCCTATTTTCTTGTAGGCGATATTCGTTGACCCGACTTTGATAAGCGGCTTATTGTCTGCCTGTTTCTGTGACGAACTGAGTTCGCTATAGGTTCGGTGTGATTTGATTCGCCGCTTGAATCGCAGATCCCGGATCTAAAGAATTGATCATTTCCGCCGCACCTTATATAGTGGCTGGTGGCACTTGGCAGGATTGCCTGGTGTATATCTTTAAGACATCGTTGGAGCTCCGCTCCCTAGAAAGCGACCGATAAGACAACCACCCAAATAAAATGAGACCGCCAGGGGCGATCTCATTTCGCTATGACCGTTGCCGGTCAATCGCTATTTAGTTGTAGTTCCAGGTTTGTCGAAGTTCCTGAATGTGCAACCAGAATAAGTGATTGGGTCGGTTAGGTCAACACGTCTTTCTATAAGGAAACGTCGATCTGACTAGCTCTTTACAAAAACATGTGGCTTCCAGCGAAGCCACTACTTACGATGGCGTGCGACAGGAATTCTTGTCGCTATATCCAAACCGCATCCAAGGCATACTGAGGCCGCCTGGCTGTAAGAAATGGACGACCGTAAGCAAACATCTCCCGATCGCCGATGAAACAATCATTGGTGCAATTGCTGGAGAGGAAGAGAGCTTTTGGGGAATTCGCTGGGCTGAGCAAACCCGCTTTGCAGTGTTTGATATTGATCCGGGTAGCAAATATCAAACAGTTGAAGAGCTGCAGAAACTTACGAAATGCCTTGGGGCTATTGGGCTCAGAGCCACAACATATCAAAGCAGTTTAAGGCGCGGCTGGCACATTTATCTGTTCTTAGATCAGTGGCAAAACAGTAGTGAAGTACAAGCTCTGCTTAAAGCCTGGCTGATTGCCAATAACTACGAAATCCGCAACGGCACGCTTGAAGTTTCTCCAGATGGTCGCGGCTTTAGGCTTCCCTTACAGCAGGGTTTTGCCTGGCTCGATAAATTTGGCAATGTCTTACAACGACGTGAAGATTTGGCGACCGATAATGCTTTGCGTCTTTTCTTGGACGATCTTGATCAGAACTCCAGTGATTGGACAATCAGTAAAAGCCTGATTGAGACTCAGCTAAATGCTAAAGCTCACGCAAACGAACTAGACAAAAATGCGCATAGAAAAGCCATTGATACTGAGGGTTTTGATGAACTCTTTAACTACAGGCTGCTTTCAGAAAAGTACGAAAATGGACGCCAGTTCTGGCAGACTGGCTTGACGGCAAGTGGACAGAGACATGACGCTATCCTCGCTGTTGAGCACTATTTATGGCATGGCGACAATGAGCAAGATATACCGGCAATGCCGGGACACGCTAATGATCACCTAAGATACGAACTTATACGCGCCTGGCTTGAGCAAAAGCACAACGGATTTTGCAATCACATTCGGCGGGGTAACTGGCGCAAAGTAGAAACTCAAATAAAGAGAGCGGTTGCTTGGCGGCGTCCTACTGACACCATTGCTTATGAAGAATACGCGCTTACGGAAAGGGCCGTGGAAAGACTCGTAGCACTCTATAAAGCGACTGGGCGCGTATGGTCCACAGAAGACTTCCGCAAAGGTAATGAAGGACGTCGTAAAACAGCCAGAGAAAAAATCAAACAAGCCTTTGAGCTTCTCGTATCGCAAGGCCGCCGAGTCACTCTCCGACAACTAATGAGACTAACTGGTTGCTGCAACAAAACCATAAGCAGCCATTCGGATATTTGGAAGATATCGATTCCAGGCGCGTTATCAAGTGTAGGAGGCGATTTGAACTCCTTTTTAGCTCTAGATCTTTTACGCGTGTCTGCCCCTGGTGGTATTAATTCAGGTTCTTTTCTAGAAAAAAATTTATTGGCAGTTTCTTTGTTTTTTCAAGAAGCTTTTTTAGATTCTCAGTTCCAGTTCCGATATCGTTCTGCTAATCGTTCGAAAAGAAGACCTCTTAGCTCTGCCAACCGAGTTAGCTTGTTGAGTGATCGAGGACCTCCTCGCTTTAGTAGTTGAAACCGGTTCGATCCGTTGAAACCTTGTGTTGTGCAATTGTGGAACGATAGTTAACCCAATCATTTGAGAGTACTGGAAAATGACAAACCTACGCCCAGGAGACGAATTCGAGCAGCTAGTTGCTGATACCTTTCGTGAGCTTTGGCCATGCCAATCTTTGATACCAGACGACAAGGTTCTCGGAAAATCAGGAGTGCGAAGACAAATCGACCTGAGCGCTCGAGGGACTACCGCACTTGGATTAGACGTCTTCAAAATTGTCGAGGCTAAAGATTGGAATCAACGCATTCCTATTGGTGAAATAGAGAAATTACATGGATTGTTGGACGATGTGCAGGCTGATGAAGCGGCGATGGTCGCGGGACAAGGATAAACAGCTGGCGCCATGAAGCGTGCGAAAGCTACGAATATTTCGTTGCTGAGTATTATCGATCCGGACGCAAACCATCGCTGGCGATGTGGCTTTAATGCAAGGACGCTTTTTCTGGTCACTTTAATAGAAGATCTGCGCCTGCACTTCGACGACGACACCAGTTACTTTGCCAAGCACTCTTACATCAATCCATTGTGTTTGCAGGTTTACGACGGGCAACAAAGAGCTCTGGGAAACATTCATGACATTGTTTTGGACCATTTTGATTTGCCGCTAGACGAGTGTACGTTAGTGAACTACCCTATCGCTGAAAATCCGATTCTGATTCGTGATGTTGGCGCAGCAAGCGGATTTCGCAAAGTGTTTTTAACTTGCGAGCTAAGGATAAAAACCGAGGCATGGATAAAAAACGTTCCGTTACTACGTGGCAAGGGGCTGTACAACGAAAACAGCAGTTGCGTCATACTGGCAGACACTGCCGTTTTCGAAGCCTTTGACTTTAGCAAACTCCGGGCACAATGGAGCCGGGTTCGAAATTTGGATTTGTTACCGATAGAATCCATGTTGACTATGAGAGCGGTTGCTTTGAATCAGTCCCTTTACCCGATCTCGCACGACTGCCGTCAAGGTAATTTCGACGAATAAATAGCAGCAGCGCAACCAAAAGGTTTGTTGGGAGGCGCCACCGCACCATATTTGGTTCTATTCTCTGTCATTTGGCGGATTTTTTGGCGATGTTTGGCGATTTATTTGGCAATCGATTCCAACAGAAAGCCAAGCTGGGCTTGAAAATGCCAAACAAATTCGCCAAGTTTTGCCAAATAGCGCGCCAAAAAATCGGCAATTTATTGCGCCAAGGGACACCATGCCCTGAATAATAAGCACCAGAAGTGGTGCACAAGCATTTGTCTTTTAAGACTTGCAACTACTTGTTATTTTCGACTCCAGCAGCCAGATTATTGGCAAAGGTAAAGAGTCCCCGTTCCAGGATGTCGAAGTCGCCGCCGCTTACAATTTCAAGGATCCGCGCGCAAATTTCGCCAGCCAGGTGTTTATAGTCTTTCTCTTCATATCCCAAAACAGGCGCCAATACTCGAATTGACTTAAGCTGCTGGTTGTTAAAGGCACCGTTTGCTACCCACTCGACACGCCATTCGTCTGCGTGTCTGGCGTTGTTTGATGCTGCCCAAACTACGTTGCCAAAACTCTGAGCAGTATATAAAGGCCCCGATTGCAGAAATTTCTGGTTATCGACTTCAAGTTCATCCTTGAGTGCCTGAAGCATGGTGTTGAACGTAACGAAAATCGAGGCGGCGCAGACTTCGCGACCAACGCATGTCGCGCCTCGAGAATCGCTTAATGCATGCATCTCTTCGCCGTCTGAATGATGCGGCTGGTTTTGCATCCAGCTTTTCGCCGTTTCTTCAGCATGCTTATTCAAGGCATCGACAAGACCGGCTTCCTTTATGTGGCTCTCCAAAATCTCCGCGAACTGCGCTTTTAGCCTCGGTGCCTTCATTTCATAGTCGCGTACGAACTGAAACATGGAGTTGTGGGCTTTTCCTTGCCACATAAGGTCCCCACGTTTACCCATTTTTAGATCGCCCGTGACTGGATCTATAGCCAGGTCGCTGCCTCCCATGATGCTGACAATATTGTGTTTGTTCATCAACTCTTCATACATCGATTTCTTAGCCATAGTTCGAATATCCTTCTGATCGCGTTTTCAAGGATCGGGATTATAGACAAAAATTTTTCCCAATGATCATTTTCTTTCGAAAATTAATGCTGAAAGTCGCTTCGCGAGACGATTGTATGTGTTTGGCATATCGATCGCGGCACTTCTTTTTTACCAAAAGTAATTTAGCGCTCTTCTGCTAACAGGGCTGGGCCTACTTCGGTGTGACTTGTGTGATTGGCGAATTAAATGGCGAATTATTTTGCAGTGCTCTTGTCTCAAAATGCTCATAGAATCAGCGATTGCAATTTAATTCGCCAAACTTTGCAAAATAGTTTGCCAAAAAGTCGGAGCCTAATTCGCCAAGTCACGCTTTGGGATTAAAGTATAACTGGGACCCTGGAGCAAACCGATGGCTAACTTCAAAGACTTGCACTTCGATCGACGGCCCGACCTGACACCGTATCTCTTGCATCTCACGAAGAGAAGCGCCACTGATGGATGGACAGCGTTCGAGAATCTTCAAAGCATTCTACTGACAGGCATTATAAACGGCAGTGACAATTCCGGATTCGTGAAAGGCCCGAACACCGCAGCGTGCTTTATGGATGTGCCTTTTGCGGCATTAAAATACGTCCTGAATATGCGCGATGCAGGCTCGGACACACCCCGTTATGAACCGTATGGGATCTTCATTCACAAGAAATACGCATATTCGCACGGCTGTCGTCCAGTAATGTATTTGTCAAACACAGAATTGAGGAAATTGCGCATTCCCGATGACGAGCGATGGAGAGTCGTTCGACTCGAGGCAAATGATACCTCCTGGATAAGTTGGCTACACGAACGGGAATGGCGCTGCAAAGGCGACTTTAGCCTGCCAACTCAACCGATAGGAGCGCTCGTGAAGAATACCAAAGACCTACAGAAGTTGTCCGAGTTGATTCAGGAAGAAACCAGACGAGTTCGCCGCAAAGCCAAAGAGCATCCTACCTTTAGGCGTAATACTGCAGGGGTTATTGATCGATTAGCAATTCTTGGTAGCCACTGTATATGGTGGCTATCAGCACTTCGGTCACCGTGAATAACCTAACAAAGGCGCCCAATTCTACTCCACTTGAAGAGGACCACAGATGCCACAAGAAGAGCCAAATGCAGCCACTGCAACGCTGACCCACCCCGAAAGATTTTTCGTTGTTTTCCCTCAACCGCAGATGGCGGTTATGGCCGAAACTATTACACCCGTAAAGAATTTGTATCGCTCGAAATCTCAAGCCGATACGGTGATCGCAGAACTATCTGATAAGGACTACACCACACTCATCGCTGAAGGAGCAAAAATTATTCCGAGCCGGCAATATTCGCCTCTGCCCGACCCGCTCATCAATGAGGTCTTTGCACCTTTTAACATGCCGGGTAAGTCTCTCAAAGATGTCTTGAAACATATCAAAGCCGAAGAAGCTTGGCAGATTAGCAGGGGTGAAGGAGTTCATGTCGCCATAGTCGACACTGGCGTTTGCGGCACGATGAAGGAATTCTCCGGTACAAAGAAGGCGCCTGCCAATTTGACATGGCCACAGGCCGGGGATGATCCGTGGACCGATCCTGTAGGTCATGGCTCGATGACGGCTTGCATCGCCACTGCAACTGACAAATACGGCGGAAAATACAATGGTGTCGCCCCTGATTCCACCCTGATCGCATGTCGCTCAACGCTTTCCGACACTGACTTGTATCAAATTTACGACCACCTCATCACTCTCGTCGACAGCAAAACCATTAACAAACTAGTCGTGAATAACTCATACGGACTATATACATGCCAACCATCAGGTGTCACACGCAATGATCCTTTTCCCAGCCTGGTCCTGCAAGCCATCGCAAAAGACATATTTGTTGTTTTTGCAGCAGGCAACAATCATGTCAAAGTGTGCACTAACGACCCTAAGCTGTGTTCACCGAACACTATCTGGAGTACTAACTCGCTAGATGAAGTCGTTGCAGTTGGTACAGTCGACGAAAACAACAAGATGGACCAACCTTGCAAAAATCCAAATGGGTACTGTCACAGGGATAGCAGTCGCGGCCCCGGAGAATTACACCAAAACAGCGAAAAGCCAAATTGTGTAGCACCAACCTATGGGGAGGTAATGTGGGGCTGCGGCTATCAATCTATGGAGTGGTGGGGTACAAGTGGAGCTGCTCCCCAAGTGACAGGCTTAGGAGCGCTGATATTCGCGAAAGCTCCTTGGTTGACCAGCGCACAAGTGACAAACGTAATTGAAGAATCTTGTACTGACATTGGGCTTGGAAAGACCTGTGCCGGTGCGGGAGTCATCAATTGTGCGGCAGCTTTAGCCCATGATTTGGTCACCAACCGTCCTGAAGTTGAGGTAGAACCAGTTGGAACAAAGAGTTAGTTTGCACGCCTAATGACATTAGCGTAAGATGGGATTGACTAGTCGGTGATAATTATGAATGGATTTATACGCTTTCAACAAGATTCTGATCTGCAATTGTTTTTGCATTTGCTTTCACAGCAGCCCAGCACAAGCGGAGCGCGCTTCGTTCGGGCTAAAAGAGAGCCGATGATCATCTTCGAGAATGTTCCGAAAGAACACATGGCTGAACTGAAAACACTTGCTGATAAACACGAAGCCGAACTTACATTCTCTAGGCAATATTCGCCGCTACAGTCGGCTTAGGTGCCTCTAGCAAGCATTAAAAATCAAAAAGGACGGGTTTGACTCGTCCTTTTCGTTATTTAGTTACGGACCAGAATGCCATCGTCTCGCAGTCCAGAAGATAGTTATAGCCACCAACAAAAAATTATGTTCAAGCGTGACACGATGCTCTGACACCACATCTGATACCAATATTCAGCGTCCTAGAAAGTATATTATGTTTCAATTTTTCGGCAGAACTCAGTACAGAATGGGCATTTGTACTTTCCTACCACTCTAGACGCAATGGGAGCTTCCCAAGCGTGCGTAGCGTCTCTTGGACACAGCCACCAAACCTTTTTACCGCAATGAGCGGTCACCGCTCCTGGTGAAAGTTCTTTGTTCAGAATTGGGTGCCATTCTCGGGCTATCAGGGGGAAGACAGTCTTTAGAGAGTTTGTTATCGAGACTCGCCTGCCGAGACAAAATGGGCAGCGACCATTGTTTTTAGTGCGCGAGTAGATATGGCTTTGCCACTCGTGATCGATGCCTTTGGCGCATTTCCACCAGGCAACGGCCGTTGAACCATAGGCGAAATCCGCCGGTTTCCATTTTCCATTTGCAGTCGGATGCCATTGTTTGGCTAGCGCCGGATGACTTTTAGATAACGGCAAAAACTTTATTCTTCCCGCCTCGTACCAGGCTCTTGAAACGTTTTGATTGTTTACTCCCAGAACAGCACAATCCCGATTTTTCTCTGACGGGTGTGCGCGTGCATACTGCCGCCGCTGCTTGAAGCAAGCAGGACAACCATACTGACGCACCGAGCGTGCATGTACTGGTGTTTGCCAGCTATGTTTACATTTGCTGCACAGCCACCAGACTAACTTCGATGCTGCATAGGTCACATCTGAGGCCTTGAGGTTAAGGTTTTTCTTGGGGTGCCACTCTTTAATGAGCTCTGGATATAACGCTGCCAAGGCGCTTTCGGCACAGACTTTTCTGCTGGCGCAATATGGACAAGCACTACGATTCTTCGTTCGATCGATAATAGGTGCTTTATAGTCATGCAAACAAAAAGGGCATTGCCACCAGACTCTAACTGAAGAGCCGCGGCTGAAATGCTCTGGTCCCCAACCAGCATTTTTAGCATAAAGCCAATCTGATGCGATCACCGGTTCAGCATCAGCTAGAGTAACCATGTCGCGTTTGCGAGAGCCACAAAAAGGCTCTCTAACGTTTTCGATTTCAGGTGGATATTTGCTAGGCAATTAAGATTGTCTTTTGTGTTGCTTCATGAGTCGATGCCTGTGCCGTTGTTTTGTAAATCTTGTTTCTGTTGTTTAATTAGGAGGACCGTTGGCGCTAACGTTTTTGACGTCTTCACTCTATCAAATCATTGCTAAGAAGAAGCATCGGCTAACAAAGCAACAGATTGAAGCCTTTTGGCTGGCAACGGTGTTCTTGCACCTGCCTGAAAATGTCCTGCCTGAAAGTAGAATCGAAATATGCAATTTAAAACCCGTCATATGAAGAAGACAGCGGTTCCAGTCGCTAAAAGAACCGTCGAGAAAATCGGCGGAAAACCGATCGAAGAAGTAATTGAACCCTGTTCTCGTCCAGGCTTGATAAGCCTTGCGGACAGAGAACCAGAAATTGCTCTTGAGTGGTACTATCCCAAAAACTGCGGCTTCGGACCGGAAGACTTTTCCTACGGATCCCAGGTGAACGCCTGGTGGCAGTGCTCTGTCAATCCCAAGCATATTTGGAGAGTTAGAGTCCTTACCCGATGTGTGCAAAAAAGAGGCTGCCCATTTTGTCTTGGTACCAATTTGAGGGTGCCGGTGCCATTTGAAAGATCTCTGGCTTGTTTAGATCCGGAGCTGGCGAAAGAGTGGCATAAGACAAAAAACAACGATTTGACCCCTAGGGATGTACTTTGGCATTCTAAAACAGTGATCTGGTGGCAATGTCCAAACAATCCGAAACACGCTTGGCAGCTAGATGTGTGTCGCCGTGTCATGGAAAGAACAACGTGTTCTCATTGCCACACAGAATCTCTGCTTAGCTTAGACAAGTATCCTGAAGTGCTGAAATTTTACGATCGCAAGAAAAATCTTGGATTCAATCCAAGATTTGTTTGTACAGGAACAATTGTTTGGTGGCGATGTCGAGTAGCGCCAGATCACAGTTGGAAAGCCGCTTTTAACCCTAGAAAGAAGATGCTATGTCCGTTCTGCCGTAATCGTAAGGTATGCTCTACCAGTTCCTTACTGGCGCTCTTTCCGAAACTGGCAACTGAAGTACATCCGACGCGAAACAGTAAAAGGACTGCAGCAGAAATAAGAGCATATGGTCGTGAATATATTTGGTGGCGTTGTCGTTACAATCCTCGGCACATCTGGGAAACCAGGATTGATAATCGAACAAGAAATGGTAGTGGTTGTCCTGAATGTTGGAAACTAATCAGACCTAAGTACTTCAAAAGGCTAGCTGCGCAGCGGAAGATGACTTCTGAAGCTTCATAAAAATTGTGATTTGATGTATCAGATCAATGAGTTGCCTTGCTTAAGTTGTTTTACTGCAGCTAAATCTTGGACACACTCTAAAGCCTCAGTCCGCGGCTCAACCCGCTGGCTTCGGCCCTTTTCTTATGTGGTTGCGGCGCATTCGCGCTCGCTCCGACGTGGAATAAAGAGCTTGAACCGACGATGGGTCAGAAAATGAAACGTCTAGTAGTTGTGGCACTATTCACACTTTCATTCATTATGAATAGCCCGTGCCGAGCAACGCCACCCCGTCCGGTTTTTATGGGTGAGGCTGTGCGTTTCGCTGCAGTATTACAATTGACTCCGGAGCAAAACCGGTTGCCGGCGTCAAACATTTTGCGGCTGAAAACCGTTGCTGTCGAAATGACCCGTCTTGGCTTTGAGCAAGCAAAGCGCGGCGAATGGAATTCGGCTGAATGCAGCTTTCTGACGGCGTTGCATATCGATGAACTTGTTGAACCGCGCAGTAAGAAAGTAGCAGCCGATCTTAGCAATCTAATTGGAGTTTATCTAGCCCAAGATAAATACACATTGGCCGAACCACTAATAGAGCGGTTCCTCAGGGATTTTCAAAAGGACTCACTGTCTGAAGAAGTGAAGCAAGAAACAGTGGAGGACAGTCAGCATCAATCGAGCGAGAATACAGTGAACACCTTACTCCGGAGACCTCGGTGTCGATTGCCACAGAGCCGGTCCGACGGTTGTCAGTCCCGTTGATCGTCTCGACCACCACGCCGTTGCCAGTCTACTTGTCGTTTTACTTCGTGGTCGCCTAACCATTTTCGACTTTGTTGACTTAGCTCTTTGTTGTGTTCAATTTTCTTTATGAGGCGATCGATTTTGCTCTTAATTGATTCTTCGCTCATGCGTGCACCTGCTTTGGTGAATCAGAATCGATGGTTTGATTGAAACTGTGTTCATCGCTGATGTTACCTAATCGCGCCTATCATCTTTGGCTCCGCTTTGTTCCCATATAAGCTGATGTCGAGCTCTACCATCGTGATATTCTCTGTTTCTCTTTTTTTCGAGGTAGTCCGCATTGTCAATTTGTTCGTAGATGCGCTCTAGTTTTTCGTCGATTGATTCCAGCTTATCCTTTCCATCGCTCATGGTTGCACCTCTCCTTAGCTGGATAATTGACCTGGTTGGCACTCTGGAAGTCGTTGACTAAATACGGGTAGTCTAAGAATATATTACCCTTACATATCTTGGTGGGGCATGAGCGGTAAAGAAATTTCTATCTCCGATATTGAGGCCATGAAAGGCTGTACTGATGGTCAGAAGAATCTGATGAAGCATCTTGCGACGCTTGATCTTGAGTTTGCTAAGAGCGTTGATGTAGTGCTGGTTGAGGCGATCGATGCATCTGAGCTCGAGCATCATTTTGAGGCGGAGAGTTTGTTTCAAGAAGCGCTCGATCTGATTCGAGTTAAGGGCAAGCGCAACGACTACATGTTCTTGCCTGTGTTGTTGCACTACTGTGCCTTCTTAGAAAAGTGCAAGCGGGATGATGAGTTCAAGGTTGCCTTTGCTGAGTTTGAGCGTATTGGTGCGTTGTATGAATGATCAGACTATAAGGTTGGAGGCTGGCTGAGGTAGCGGAAAAACGACAAAGAGCAGGGCTTGCGCTCCTGTCTTTTTTTCGGCTATTTACTTTGCCAGTTTTCTCCTCGTCGCTGCTTTAGTTCCTCTGTCTGCGTTTCTATGAGCGCTGGTTTCTTGCCGCATTAGTTGTGGTCGTTGAGTTTTTTGTTCGGCTTTGTCTTCTGGGGATTCCTTCTACATCCGCGCTTTTAGTGGATTTCGACTATGTCCTTTAGGACGACCTCGCTGCTAGGTTCTGGCTTGAGCACCCGTTCCCTCCGTTCCAGCATCAACATCGAACCACGTTTTTCTTCGTCTCTTATTGGCTATGAAATTCCCTCTCCGCAATCTGATTTGTCACACCTGATTGTCTGTGTCTTAGGTTTTGTTTGGCCCTGTCCGACGTGTTTAGCTTAGGTGATTTTGCTTGTTCTATGGCTTGCTCTCTTTGGCTTGGCTTTTACGTGCGTCATTAATGCCACAACTTTCCGGCTGCGGCAATAGTTGAATCCTGCGGACGCTGCGCGACTATTGTCACCTCCGAAAAGCGCGAGGCGCGGCTGTGCTTGTGACCTTTTTTACTGCACTAAACCCTAGCTCAAAGGAGCAAACCATGAACAATAACAAAATCACTCTTGCTGGCCACGTCGGACAGGATCCCCAAACTAAAACCTTTGGTGACACAGGCAATCAGGTGGTCAAATTCTCGATTGCGGTGAAAGAATATTCCGCCAATAAGGACGAAGAAAGAACACTGTGGTTCGATGTTGATGCCTGGAACGGTTTAGGGGAACGTGTGCTCAAGACCATCACCAAAGGCCGCGAGGTCGTCCTCTATGGATCACTGTCTCTTTCCTCTTATTCTTCGGATGTAGAAGGAATCTCTGTAAGGAAGACAAAGCCTGTCATCAAACTCAACGACTTTTACTTATGCGGCAAGAAGCCAGTCGCTCAGGAAGAAACTCTGTCAGAGGAACCTAAAGTTAAGGCGACGAGGAGTAAGCTGGCTGCAGTAAATAGCTAATACAAAAGGCAGGGCTTAAGTCCCTGCCTTTCTTTTTCATTTTTCCGGATTTATATATATGCCTCTACTCAATCTTTGTTATGGGCTGAAGGTATCGTCTTCTTTCTGTTGTTCTTGTTCTTTCTTGGTTTTTGATTGTTTGTTTTTTGTTTGTTTGATTTTGTTAGGTCCAATTCTTTTAGTTTTATCGCCACTACAAGTGGTGGCTAGCTAAAGTGATCGCCCCGCTGAATTCTTTCGTTTCTTTGGTGTCCGGGCTGCTTGCTACCTGCATGCCCGCTTTGCGAGCGTAACCGAAACCACCCCCGTGTAAATCGCCCCCAAGCCCTGCGGGTCGCTACGCGAGGGGCGTTGACACGGGGACCCCGTGGGTTCCGGTTACGGGCATGCGCTGCATGCGGTGCGCAAGCAGCCGCTGGGGTAGTGAGTGAGAGCGATAGGGCGGGCGTTGCCTGACTAGAGCTAGAGGGGAAAGCTGATGAATAGCCGTCGTTTGAAGAAGCATCTAAAATATATTGTGCCGCAAATTAGGCTCGCTTTGATTAAGGAGCCGGGTGTAGAGCCGAGCTTTATTCTGAGTCCTGAGAGTTTGGAGAAGTTCGTAGAGCCGCTTAAATACTACGATACCGAGCATTTTGTTTCGTTCCATTTAAATGCCAGGAACCAGGTGATCGGCTATCAAATTGTGTCGCAAGGGACTTTGAGCAGTTCGCTCGTACACTGTCGGGAGGTTTTCAAAGCGGCATTCGTGGCTAGTTCTTACGCCATTATCGTGGCGCATAATCATCCGGGTGGATCGCTTCAGCCAAGCAAAGAAGACATTGAGACGACCGAGACGCTGATTAAGGCAGGCGTTTTGTTGGGTGTGAACGTGATCGATCATGTGATTGTCAGTTCAAACGGACTGACCAGCTTGAGAGAAGAGTTGCCGCACTTGTGGAGCGTGGCAAGCAAGAACGATTAACCCAGATCGCAGTGACGAAAGCGCGCTTGGTCCTTGGCAGGATTGAGCGCGCTGTCATTTCAGGGAGGCGCCGGCGGCACTGGCTAGCTGCAAGGCGCGGTTCCCGCGTGGCTACCCACCCGCCACCCTAGCTTTTGGTAATAATGGTAATAATAATAGTAATGATAAAAATAAATGGTAATAATGTGCTAGAATAGCCGGTGTATAGGGCGATTAGTGGGGTGGGTTATGGCGCGCAGGCGGGCAATTGAGCCGGAAGAGTTATTTGAGACCGCTGACCGCCTCAAGGCCGCAGGGAGGGAAGTAACAGCGACGGTGCTGCTAGACGAACTCGGCGGCGGCAGTCTACGGACCATCTACAAATTGCTTGGAGAATGGGAGCAGGCGCACCCATTTGAACTGACTCCGGTCACTAATGAAATACCGGCGGATGTAATGGCCGGCTACACGAATTCCTGGAGGCTCGTTTCGCAAGCTGCAGAGCGCTCAATAAAAGCGGTAAAGGATAAAGCTGATCAAGAAATAGAAGCAGCCTTGAAAAAATTTCAAGACGCCCTGGACTACTCGGGCAAGCTTGAGTCTGAGAATGAATCTCAGTCTCTACAAATCGAAGACCTGAAAGTGAAGCTAGTCGAGTGGGAGGCACAAACTCATGCCGCTCAGGCGGACGCAGCCGGACACAAGGCGGCTGCAGAGCAGCTTGAGAGAGTCGTTGAAAAACAAGAAAGAGATCTTGATCGCTTGCGAGTTGACTCGGAAGGCGAGCGAGATAAGCACAATGAGGCGCAGCATCAATCAGCAACGATGATAGAACAGTTGAGGCTGGAGCAGGAAAAGGCAGTTAGAGAAGCAGCAGAGTTAAGAGGGCAGGTGGAAGCATTGAAGGACCAATACGCCCAGTTGTTAGCTGCGTTAGGTGATAGCGGCAAGAAGAAAACATAGCACTGGTTTTTCTTGGCATCGTATATGGTGCTTCAAATTTCCGCATGATCTGTGCATGATCGAACGGCCCAGGGGGCGGAGTAAATAAAATCTGCTTGCATCCGCATGGCGTGGAGGCGCGGAAGAAGCATATTTTAAGTACTCCTTGTCGGTGAGTTCGAGGTGTCGCTCTTGTGAGCCGCGGCGCATCTTTTTACTGTCCGCCCACACCGTTCCGAGCAGCTTTTTTTAGGCGGCTGACTACGCCAGCCTTATGTTTATATGCTGCTCTCCACTGGATCTCGTCGTCCTCTCCCCCGGCTCTTTTGAGGGTACCACCAAAATTTTTGTTATCAACACCAAGCCCTTGCGGGTGGCTGCGCCAGTGTTGACAACAAAAATTAAGTTGGCGGTATCCCAGAGGAAGCCGGTGAAGACGCCGGATACAAGAGGACCTCGAAGATGAGCAATTTCAATCAAGAGAGCGAGTACAAACTTATCGAAGACGATTACGATCCAGAAATGAAGAGCATCATGTATGACTTGCTCGATGATGAAATCGAGGAAACTTATGAAGAAATCTTCGCTCTGGATACTTTTGAAAAGCAGCGAAGAGCTTTGAAGACTTGGTACGAGCACCTCGATAGAACGTGCTCTCAGTCACGTAAATGCATTGAGTGTTTACGAGCAGAGAAGCTGGGGGCTTAGTGCCCCCTTCTTCTCAATATCGCAATTGGTTCTCGTAATAAGCAGGGCGCGGTACCCGCGTGGTTACCCGCCCGCCACCCTAAAACAGGTAGATTGGCAGCCACTTGGTCAGCACTTTTTGACTCGAAAAAAAACTATTTTGATGGTGTCGTATTTGGTGCAATAATTCGAGATGGTTGAACGCCCAGGGGGCGGAGTAAATAAAATCTGCTTACATCCGCATGGCTTGGGAGGCGCGGAAGAAGCATATTTTAAGTACTCCTTGTCGGTGAGTTTGAGGTGTTGCTCTTTTGAGCCGCGGCGCATCTTTTTACTGTCCGCACACACCGTTCCAACCGCTTTTTTAGCCGGCTGACTACGCCAGCCTTGTGTTCTTATGCGGTTTCCACTGGATCTCGTCGTCCTCTCCACCGGCTTTGTTGAGGGTACCACCAAAATTTTTGTAGTAAACACCAAGCCCTTGCGGGTGGCTGCGCCAGTGTTGACAACAAAAATTAAGTTGGCGGTGGCCCATTGGTAGCCGGTGCCGAAGCCGGATTCATGAGGATTTCGCTATGACTACAAAATCCATCCCTGTCACGTACATCATCGACGTCGCGGAGCTCAGTCTCATTGATGCGAATGACGAAATGCTCATGGACGAGGAACAAGCCCTCGCCAGGACAGCCGCGGGACATACATGTCACACGCATCTGCAGTCCTGCCAAGGATGTTGCCATGAGATGATGCTAGAAGAATACGATATCCGCTCTGTCTTCGACGAGTGGTAAGTCGTGCTCGGCCCGGGGCTTCACGCCTCGGGCCTATAGCGCAGCTTCTTTGCCTTTGATATCGCATTTGGTGCTGTACATCGTCCGGAGGAAGATCCATTCAACGCTGGTGAGCTCGAGATCTCGTAATGATGGTGCCTGACGGGCTCTTTTTATTTTCTGCGCAGTTTGGTGATGGAGCGAGCTTAAAACTTAGCCTGCTACGCGCTGGAGGGTACAGTCGAATTATGTTGGCAGCAGAGGCGCGGTTCCCGCGTGGCTACCCGCCCGCCCCCCCTAACACGTAGCAAGCGGCAACAATTTAAGTTCAAGCTCAGCAACTTATAAACGCGTTTGGATATGCGCTACCGCTGTTTTGTGTATCTCGTGGACGCATATTCGGTATAGCAGGACTCAGAGCCTGAGCGGCTTTGTAGATCGGGCGCTTGTCAGCCTGTAAGAACAGATTGCACCGAGACTAAGACCCTGTCTTGCTATATGCAAAAAAGATCTATTAAACATTCTCTGGGGTACTTCTCATCGTCGTCAAACTCAGTAAACTAGATGCATAACCGGTGAGCACTCACAAGTTGAGAGCTTTGAGCCGAGGGGCATTGCGGAAACACTAGGTCGGCGCTGACCAGAAACCGTAGCA
>PLXC01000081.1 GCA_003151275.1 Candidatus Melainabacteria bacterium | reverse complement strand
TTTTTTCTAGGTTTCTTCTTGTCCTCTTCGTTCTCCTTTGCTGGTCGACGAGCTTCAGGACCGAGTTTCGCTTCGTCCATCTCAATCAGTCCACCGAGCGAAATCATCTCGTCGCGCCTCCCCATCGCATGCCGAATCTTTTGAAGTATGAACCAAATTGTTTTGTAGGGTCGATTCAACTGGCCGGCTATCGAATGTGTATACTCTATCATATAGTTAACATTCCCCAAAAATCAGAACCCCAAACGGGGACTGATTTAAGGTAATGAGGCTAGGTTTGAGAAAAAAGACTGTAAAACGATGGTTGAACAAACCACCGCTCACAATCCTTTCCCCACCGTGCCGGCAAACGATCCCATTCAAGAATTGAACGAAACCGTCGCCGGCAAGGACAAACAAAACAACCGCCGAGGACTAAAGCAGGTCGATTACTTCAGTTCGGCGAGATCGGCGATCGTCGCGAGCAGGGCACGAATGACTTCCGCCATGTAGGGGAAGTTCATGTACTTCGACCGTTCGTCTGCCGAGTGGTAACGAGGGTTGAAGCCGTCGTCCGTGAACTCTTCGCTGACCAAGATGGCCTTGTAGCCGTGGTCGAGGAAGCCTGCGTGGTCGCTGCGGTCCTGGACAGCATGGTTGTGCGTGTCCACAGGGTTGAGGTTGAGAGCATAGCGCGCAATATTGCGAACCATCAGCACAACCAGTGAGTGCGAGGCAGCGTCCGTATCGTCATGGATGTCGAGACGGTTGCCTGGCTTGGCGCAGTAGCCGATCATGTCCATCTCGACCATGGCGACGACGTTCACCTTTGCGGCGGCGACCTTGTCCGAGTACGCGTAGCTGGCCCAGAGACCCTGCTCTTCACCGGTGAAGTGAACGAACTCGATGGTGCAGGCGAGGGGCAGGTCCTTGAGGATACGAGCGAGTTCGGTCAGAGCAATGGTGCCCGAACCGTCATCGTCCGCACCAGGTGCAACCGGCTCATTGCTGAACTGATTGCCAGCGGTGGAGTCGAGGTGAGCGCCGGCGATGACGACCTTCTCCGGATTGGTGTCACCCTTGCGAGTGGCAATCAGGTAGTAGAAGGTCTTGCCGTTCTTGCGATAAGACTCACGCCGGGTCGGAAGACCGATCGACGCATAGAACTCCTCGAGCCAAGCCATCGCGGTCAGGTGACCCGGTCCGAAAGTGCTGCGGCTGGTGATGCGAACGGTCTTGCCACCGACGATCATGTCCGCTTCGCCGGAGAGCATGTTCACCTTTGCGAGGAGGACAGCTTCCTTGATGGTGGCGAAGGCTTTGACGATGCGGGGGTCGGGTGCAGGAAGGTTCGAGAGGTCGATGTCCGGAGTCTTGGCGAAGCGGGTGCGATTGACTTCGGCAGAATCGAACTTGCAACCACCGGCGTGTGCCTTGCCCCGATGAACGGAGTGGAAGACGGTGTCAGGCGAACGACGGTAAAAGAAAATTGCCACAGCCAGAGCTGCAAGCAACAGAAACAGTGCGATCAGTCCAACAGGACCAATCGCGAAGATTGATGCAAACATAGTAAGTCTCCTTCTAGGTCGCGCAACAGCGCTACCTGTGTGAGTTCCAAGACTTCAGAGACCAACAAAAACCAGCATCACCAAGTTGAGGTGGAGATGATCGGGAAGACTCATCGTGGCTAGTGTTGGGGTTTTAGAAGTTGATTTGGAGTTTTTAAAAGAATGGGTGGATTAACAAAGTACTCCGGCAGCGTACGTTTTTCGCCTGTGCAATAGCAATGATTGCCTGCACTTGGACCAATCAAATTTTGGCGCCCATTAGATTTCCGCTATTAGTGCGAGCGTGGCGAACTACCGTATATTGGCGGTGCTTTTCACGGCTAATTTGGGGCGGGTAATTTAGACCCACTGTGGCTTTTCGGTTAGCAAAGGATAATTTAATCGAACAATCCTTCTCAAACTGGCTCCACAAGCCAAGTCTAGAATTAGCGCTAAATCGGCGCGAACAAACACTTCCTAACCTTCATTCCTATCGCAGCTCGCACGGTCCTCAAAACACTTGCGGCGCAAAGCTTAGCGTGGTTGCGCAACTGCCTTAATCAGTCTGCATTTCTAACCGCGTTAGCTTCAGCATCATTGTTGAGGTGGTCCACTTCATCAGCCCACTTTTGATAAGTCTCAAGACTCGGTAGGCGGTAGAAGGAGTAGTAGCCAATTACTGCTTTCCCTTTCCTTTTGGTCATGTTCGATAAATCTTGAACCTTGTCAAAAGTTTCTGCTCAAAGCAGTTAATTCAATGCAACTTTATTGGAAGAGTGGAGTCTTGGATAACATGGCACGCTGATTGAATCTAACCAGAGATAATCTGGATGAAACAAAAAAACAACCAAGCGTGCCGAATTTATAAAATGAACTGAGGGCGCGTAGCAATGCTGACGCGTCCTTCACTTTGCGAGAATTCATTCGAACATCAATCGGAACTAACTCTAATGGCCGTCCGTCGTGTCCGATGCGAGTGTTAAGGAGGCGATCATGGCTACTAACTCTTCTACTCCGGATGTTCCGGAAGCCCACATCACACGACCAGATGAACCAAAGTCATCTAGTAATAGCGGTCTAAACATCTCTTTGGTCCTGACCGTGGTGTTGTCTCTTGCGTGCATCATTTGGGCAGCGCTTTCAATTCCACATTGGAATTTCAATGGTGACGCCACTCGCCCAGAAAATATGCGAGAAAATGCCGGCGCGACCGATCCAAGTACGTTAGCTCCTGGCACCAATGGTGCTGTTATGCCGAACAAGGGCAAAGAGCATGACCTGGGCGAAACTAACTACAACAATGGGCAGGCACTTCAAGGTGACGCAATTACAGTTGGACCTGGTGCACCGCCGGCTGTTTCAGGCAAAACGACCAAGTAATTAGCGCTAATTATTGGACTTTTCGAAAGCCCTGCTCCAACTTAACCGGCGGAGCGGGGCATTTGTCTGGCAATAACACACTTTCTTGGACATTGTCTTTTGGCAATAACAGTTTTGTCGTGTCTGGGGTTTACCGTACATACCCCAGCGACACTTTAATACTGACGAATGTTGTGGCTGCCATAATGTTCGTCTGTTTGAAGCTGACAACTCCATTTACTACTGGAAATTATCGCTATGAAATACACCATGCTGAACAAATCAGCACCGTTCTTGCTTGCTTTGTTTTTGAGCAGCAGCGCATTCGCTTATGAGATCTCAGTCGCCAGCATCCCTAAAACCGGAGCCACAGCAGAACAATTCTGTCCACCAGGCTGGAAGGTCGAGTCACAACTCTCTGCGGATCTGAACGGAGACGGAGCTCAGGACAAAGTGCTACAGCTGATCGGAAAGAAGCCAGGCCAAAACTCAAATGGAGTAGCCACAGACTACCGGGCATTGATTGTCGTATTCGCCAAGAGTGGAAAATTCGAGTTGGCGGATTATGCAACCAAGTTTCTGCTCTGCTCTACCTGCGGTGGACAGCTTGGTGCCTCAATAGACTTAGATAAAGGAAAGAATACATTCAGCGTCGACCAAAGTGGTGGCGGCGGCAACGACAGTTTCGATTACAAACTCGTTTTCAAATATGATCCGACCAAAAAGCAATTCATCGTCGCTAAGGCGGATGTTTCGAGCAGCACTGATAGAGTCAGCAACACAGACTCTACTACAAGCTACGACTACGAACGCGGTATTGAGACAACCACCAAAACTATTGGCGACAAGGAAAAAAAGACCTCCAAAAAATTCGCCCCAAAAGTAATCACGCTTCGCGCCATTGATGCGGAAAAACTGTCGGACTTGTTCAAAGGTTAGTTGCAATTGTCCAAGTTACAGGACCATGATTTGTGTGTGGAAGTGTTGGATTTACAAAAAGCTCAACGCTAGGACCGTCAAGAAATCGACGAGTTAAAAAGGAAACAATCGCAAAACAAAATAGCGTCGCCTCCGAAGAGTAAGGAAGGGCGCCGAAAAGAAAGTGACGGATGCAATTATGGATAGACGCGCATCTCATCAAACATTTTAGAAACTAGCGCCACCAGATCGCGTGGATGCAGATAGACAACAAGTGCACAAATGATTACCCAAAGCAATAAAGTAAGTTGAATTGGCCGATCTTTCAAAAGCACTTCTTCAGGCGTACCGGTGCTAGTGCCGCGTTCGGAGAGAAGTTGATAGCGCATGATTCCATAGATTACAACGGGAATCGTCAACATCATGTACTGTCCATGTGGGGAGTTGAAAGTGTAGACTGCGTATGACGTCAAAAGACTTGGCACCACTAAACTTTCAAAGCGGGCTATTAGAGGCAAGCTGTAATCCGTAAGTGCTTTGCGGTGAGAGGTCGAATCTTCTGAGAGGATGACAATTTCTTGCCTTCTCTTCTCCATAGCAAGAAATAAGGCACCAAGGGTGGTGCAAACGAGAAACCAGCTAGACGGCATTACGTTTACAGCGACGGCGCCGGCAATCGCCCTAAATACGAACCCTGAAGCAATACACAGGATGTCGATGATCGCGAAATGTTTCAATGCCAGCGAATACATTATGTTCAGTGTCACGTATCCAAGGCAGATGAGGATTAAAGAATGACGCAAACTAAAAGCTATCCCAAAGCCTCCAAACAGCGATAGCAGACCGATTACAAGCGCTAACTGGATGTTCAACTTGCCGGCGGCGATTGGCCTGAACTTTTTCACAGGGTGAAGTCTGTCCGCTTTGACGTCCATGATGTCGTTGAGAACATAGATGCCGCTGGAGATCATGCAGAAGGCGACGAAGCATAGGCTGGCAGCGATTAACGCTTGGGGTTCAAGAAATTTTCCGGAAAACAGCAAAGGAGTGTAGCAAATCAGATTCTTGGGCCACTGTTTCCAACGCATCTCTTTCAGTAGAAGCGCCACCAGTTCGCTGAACGACGGTCGTTCGACTTGTTCCGGCTCAGGTTTTTCTGCTTGGCTCGCCTTCGCGGTGTCCATAGATCCTCCAAAACTAATGTAGCACTCTTATTAGATAGTCCGAAACACAAAACAAATATAGGTTGTAGGACTCGCTGGAGTGGTCGGACCGAACGAAGGGGGCATAACTTACTCGACTTCTCGGGGTGATAGTTATGACTGTGGAATCCCCACAATTTAAGAAAATTGCATTGATTGTTGCTATTGGGGCCGTGTTGGTGGCGACAGGTGTTCTGGTTTACGTTCAGTGTGGAACGACTGGCGTGCTGCTTACCGTTGGCTTGGTTGGCTTCTTTTTTGTGTTTGTTTTTCTACCGGACGCTATTGCCACCTGCCGGGGAGTTAACCTGAAAATCAAAGGCGATGTAGCTGGAGATGAAATCGGTCTGCCCCTGGTGATTCTGGCATTCCCATATCGGCTTTCGCAGGCATTGACTAGCATCCCGACAAAAGAAGTTATGGGTCGGCAGGCGCTTGGAGCCGAAGACGGCAAACAGAAAACTTTATTGGGTGATCGACGGCAAAGACTCAGAGCTTCGCTTGAAAAACCGCTCGAAAACAAGAACGAGGAAACAAGCACTGAGAATACTGAACCCGGACTGGACCGAAATCTTCCAGACGAAACACATCAAGGTTGATTACACTGATGACCGGGCATATTCGAAACAATCGAGGGCCTCTGTCTCCAGTCTCAGAAAGTCCGGTAATGTCCAGCACTAGTAAGCGTCCGCGCCCAAAATCCCTCCCTGTGGTCCATGACCGCAACTCAGTCGTGCCCGGCAAAGAGCCTCTCAAGACTATGCTTAGCGAGCAGGCAGCTGATCAAAAGATGCTGTCACTGACTGATAATCATCGATTTAAATCCTTTTTTGAACCACCAGTTGATATTGCCGCATCCCTGAAAGCGATGCGCAAAGATTTATCGGATGTGCCTGTGCTGGGTATCGACGGTAAGGTCACCGACGTCTACGCCAAATTTGAGGCTGATAAAAAGCTGTCAGCGGAGGACAAAGAACTGATCTGGAAGTGCCTCGCCTTGGTGCGCGAAGCTTTTCTCCGCCTGGAAAATATCGATCCTACGATCAGCAAGGCACCACGTCGTGGTGGTTACCAGTGGAACATGAACTGGAAGCACATTCGGGCGGAAATCGATCAAGTCCTAGAAGCCGCCAAATTGCTTGGCTTGAATCCAACCGAAACACGCGATGCAATAATTGCCTCCATTTTTTCCGATTCGATCAAGACCAAAGGAAATTTTATTGTCCATAACATTCATGGTGCGCAAGGCGCGGCCCAGGCGCTTTCTTATTTCCTCGATACTCGAGATGCAGACAATTTGGCTAGCATTGAACGCATTGTGCGAGCCGTGAGAGAGCACCAAATTGCTCCACCGGAATTTATGGCCCGGGTCGTATCGATTTTAATCAGCAAAAAGTTGCAAGGCAAAGGTGAAGTTAAAACCGATACCGTATGTGGTTCCGGTCAAAATGGTTCGGTCGGTAGAATTTACACCAAGATTTCCGACCCTTTCAACAAAGAGCATTTGAATCCAGATCTAACGCGTATTGCATTTGACGATGAGGAGCATAAGTTGCTCGCCTTGATTGAGATCGAGGAGTGGTATGTGCCTCATCCGGATAATCCGGACTCGATGATCGCTCATGCTGTGATCGCCGGTGACCATTCGATCAACTACAACCATCCCGAGGGATTCGCAAAGATAGCGCTGATCCGGGGACCCGATACCGAGGCCATCTTCGAGGACCCAACTGTCTTGCACTCATTGGATTCAGCCGTAAACAGTTTCGCCGACTCTTTCCGCGTCATTCGTCCAGAAGTTCACTCGTTGGCGATTTCAGGATTGCGGAGAACCAAGACGGCTGTAGAAAGAGTGACGGCGATCATGCGGGAGCTGTTCTCCGGCATCATTATTGGACCTAAAGAAACGCCCACAACTGGGATCGATAAAGTTTTGCAGGCGATAGGAAAAGCGCACGAGAAAGATCCCGAGTTGTTCACAGTCGAGCACAAGCGCATTTCCGATGCGGGTCGTAATTACACAGACAAGGCTGTCGAGCATGTCGGCAGTCTTTTGCAGCACTGGTTTGATGCCTACGGCAGCATACCGTTCAATCCCAAAGACACGATTGAACCTGGTGCCGGCAAGTTGCCTTACTGGAACACATCGTTGAAGTACCCCGACCGCGATGACAACGGTCAGGTGGACCTCAAGACTCTGAACGAGCTTGAGCGGAGGCAGTTCGCGTTTGCCGAAAGAATTCGGGAAATTGCCGTGGAGCTTTTACGCGCTGAGCAGTGGATCTTCTAAATCGGATTGAGACTGGAGCATCATTCTAGAAACCGCGTTCGAAGAAGATCAAGATCATTGTCGCCAATTCCGTTGGTGCGAAATCGCTCGACTCCGTCAATGTCCGTGATCGTCGCGATTATGGCGGATGTAGCTGAACTTTTCTCTCTTTCGAAGAGCTTGGCGATGTCGTCTTCATCGTTTCTAAGTCCGATCCGTGCCCAATGTGTTCGCAAGCGCTCTATGCTTAGCAGAAAGTCTGAAACGATCTCCTCGTGCGTCGCTCCTAGAATTTTGAGGAGCAACAGGGCTATTAGTCCGGTGCGATCGCGGCCGATTCCGCAATGAAATAGTACGCCACCTGGACGGGCGTTGGCGATGTGCGCGATCACGGCAGATGCGCGATCTGGATATTGATTAAGGAAGGCGCTGTAATAAAGTGGGGAACAGTTGAAGCCACGCCATCGCTTCCAAAACTCGGCATCAGAGGGTTCGTGTTGCTCTTCTAGAGGCAGGTGTATGCAGGTGATCTCAGAATTTGGCGCGATGTAGTTTGCCGCTTCACGTTCGTTGGTATTGCGCAGATCGATGATAGTGCGAACACCGTAAGTTGCCAGTGCTTGCCAGCCTGGCTTTGTCAGGTGGTGCAGACTACCTGAACGAACAACTGAGCTACGTCTGGTCTTTCGACCATCGTTGGTCGCAATACCACCCAAATCTCTGATATTGAACCCGCCTTCCCAGTCGAGATGCCTACCTATAGTCATTCAACACCATGCAATTTCCGAGCAAACCGTTTTTAAATCGTACATCTTTTAATTACCCAATCTATGCCTTGGACGGAACCTGGGAGATTTTTTCTCGCAAGCCAAGTAAATGTGCATCTAACCTGGGAGCGCCTGCATCTTGCCGGCATCTAACCTAAATGAAAGGGCTGAATCTAATAACGATCCAGCCCTTTCATTTTCAGACTCGAGTGTTTCGCACTCGAATCTTTTTACACTTTGAGCGATTTCACTGCTGCGATGATGTGTTTTGCCGAAATACCGGCAGCATCCATCAACTCTTCCGGTGTACCAGAGCCAGGCATGGAGCGGACCGCGACCTTGATCACACGGGGACTGCCGTAGGCACCATTGGTGCTACCATCAGTTTTCCATGTGCCTTGAGCAGCGAATACTTCCAGCACCGCATCGCCAAGACCACCTTCCGGCCAGTGATCCTCAACTACGATCAGCGTGCCAGTTTCTTTACCGGCTGTTTTGATTGTCTTAGCGTCAACGGGTTTGACCGAATACAAGTCAATTACTCTGACGTTAATGCCTTCTTTCTGCAGCTCGTCATAAGCTTTAAGGCTCTCATGGAGAGTGATGCCGGCTGCGATCAAAGTTGCCTTGTCGTCTTTGGAACTCTTTAGGACTTTGCTGCCGCCGATCTCAAATTTGTCATCAACTTTGTAGAGAATTGGCGTTTTCTCACGGGTCGTTCGCATGTATGAGATGCCCTTGAATTCAGACATCAAATCAAGCAAGTGTGCAGTTGATGTTCCATCGGCTGGATAGAAGACAACGCTCTCAAAAACCGAGCGCATCATGGAAAGGTCTTCCAAAGCCATTTGAGACGGTCCGTCTTGCCCGATCGATACGCCAGCGTGTGAACCAGCTAGACAAATTGTGGCGCGGCTTACTGCTGCCATGCGGATGAAATCGAAGGCGCGACTGAGGAAGGCAGCGAAAGTTGAAGCGAATGGCACTTTGTTGCGAGTCGACAAGCCAACTGCTGCACCGATCATCAGCTGCTCAGCGATGAACATTTCAAAGAAGCGGTCCATGTAAGTCTTGCCGAATTTTTCGGAATAGGTCGAATTGCCGACTTCAGCATCGAGCGCGACTACGTTTTCCATGCAGGCGCCGAGAGCTTTCAGGGCATCTCCGTACGCTTCACGGGTGGCGATTGGTTTGTCATATTTAGGCACTACGAACTTTTCAGTACGTGTCGTGCTGGGCAACTTGGTTGTGACGGCTTCTGGCTTCTGCACTTTGATCACAGAATTTTGGATGCCGCCCAAGATTTCGATCGCTTGTACAGCTTGCTCTGGACTCAATGGTTTACCGTGCCAACCATCTTTGTTGGCAATCTCAGGAAAGCCATGCCCCTTCTCGGTCTTGGCAACGATGAAGGTCGGCTGACCAGTGCACAATTGCGATTGACCAAGCGCTTGATCGATCTGATCGTAATCATGTCCGTCAATTTCTATGACGTTCCAACCGAAGGCGCGCGCTCTTTCTGCGTACGTGCGAGAGTCCCAACCCAACTCGGTTTCACCGCGTTGACCAAGGCGATTCATATCCAAAATTGCCGTAATGTTATCCAACTTGTAATAAGAAGCCGACATCAAAGCTTCCCAAACAGAACCTTCAGCCATCTCACTGTCGCCCAGGAGAACCCAGACTCGATACTTGAGCTTATCTAAATATTTTCCGTTCAGAGCCATTCCCAGACCCATTGGCAGCCCCTGACCGAGCGAGCCGGTAGCGACATCAACCCAGGGCAAAATCTTGGGAACCGGGTGACCTTCCAGACGGCTGCCGAATTTACGCAAGGTGAGCAACTCTTCGTCGCTGACTGCACCAGCGGCCTTGTACATCGCGTACAGCAGTGGCGCCGCGTGTCCTTTGGAGAATATGAGCCGGTCGTTGTTTGGGTTTTCAGGCTTGTCAAAATCGTATTTCAGATATTTGACCATCAAAACAGCCATCAAGTCAGCGGCCGACATTGAAGAAGTGGGGTGACCAGAGCCCGCTTGCGTAGTGGCGCGGATGCTGTCCACACGCAGTTGCTGACCGAGCTGCTGAATTGTTTGTGTCTTTGCGAATTGCACTTCTACCATCTGCCTATTCCTTTTTTCTTAAGGGATTGCCGCCATGAGAACCCTTGCAGCTTTGGCTCATTGTGGCGAACTGAGCAAAACTGACTTAGATCAAAACGATTGCCTAATATGCTAACCTCTCTCTCATTTATTTGCTACCTGCTGAAAAAGTGAGGGTCGGAAGCATTGATGTCAAAGGACACAACCGCTGTGATGGATCCGGAAACCTTATCGTACAGGCTGCCACGCAACGT
This sequence comes from Candidatus Melainabacteria bacterium, assembly GCA_003151275.1. The sequence continues at coordinate 38,562 of PLXC01000081.1, read as the reverse complement.
GGTCCCTGAAAGATACGAGATTAAAATCGAGCCGGATCTGGTCAATTTCAGGTTCGACGGCGAGGAACTCATTAACCTCACGGTGGCCGAGCCCGTGCGCGAAATTGTCTTGAACTCGATTGAACTTGAGCTACACAGCGCTTTTGTAATTAACAATCAGCAGAAAAATATTCCTGCCCAGATTCGTATGGACGAAGCAAACGAGCGCGCCATCCTTACTTTCCCTGAGCTGTTGCAAGCCGGCTCATGGAAACTGAATATCAAATTCAAAGGCATTTTGAATGACAAGTTGCACGGCTTTTACCGCAGCACTTACAAGGATTCCGAGGGGCAAACCAAGGTAATTGCCAGCACTCAGTTGCAAGCAACGGATGCTCGTCGCGCCTTTCCATGCTTCGATGAACCGGATTTCAAAGCTGTTTTCAGAGTTACTTTGATCGTCGATCGTCACTTGACGGCGATTTCGAACGCGAAAATTCGCGCCGAAAAGCTGTTACCGAGCGGAAAGAAAGTTGTGCGATTTAACGACACGATGAAGATGTCGACATATCTCGTCGCTTTTATCGTTGGTGAGTTTGAGGCGACCGAAGTAATTGATGCAGATGGCACTCCGATCCGCGTCTGGGCTCGACCCGGGAAATTGAATTTGGCAAAATTTGCTGAGGGCATCGCCGCTCATTCGCTCACTTTTTTCAACAGCTATTACGGACTCAAATATCCCGGTGATAAGTTGGAATTCATTGCCATACCTGACTTCGCGTTTGGGGCGATGGAAAATCTGGGAGCGGTCACTTTCCGCGAAACAGCTCTACTTGTCGATGAAAAAACCGCATCACATGCCGAACTTGAACGCGTAGCGGATGTCATTGCTCACGAGATTGCCCACATGTGGTTTGGCGATCTAGCGACAATGAGCTGGTGGAATGGTATTTGGTTGAATGAAGCATTTGCTACATTCATGGAAATGTTGGCTGTTGATTCGTGGAAACCGAATTGGAAACGATGGGAATCATTTGGAGTTTCCCGCGCTTCAGCTTTCGCTACTGATGGGTTGAGAGCAACGCGTACCATTGAATTTCCAGTTAAGCGCCCGGAAGAAGCGCAAGGAATGTTCGATGTCTTGACCTACGAAAAGGGCGCTTCAGTTCTACGCATGCTTGAACAATATCTAGGCGCAGAGCCGTTCCGCCGAGGCATCAGTTTGTATTTGAGCAAACACAAATACGCGAATACTGAAACCACGGATCTTTGGGATGCTATTGAAGAGTCAACCAAAGAGCCAGTCCGACAAATGATGGACTCTTGGATTTATCAGGAAGGCCATCCCCTGATCACCGTAGAGGCAGTCAATGACGGCAAAGCATTGAAGTTGAGTCAACAGCGCTTCATGTATTTCGGCGAAAACGCACCCGGCAAGGACACACTTTTCCATGTGCCAATAATGCTGAAAGCTCGGACAGCAGAAGGATTAATTGAGAAAAAGATTCTTCTTACAGGGCAGACGATCACAATTGATCTGCCGGCTAAACTCGAGTGGGTGGTAGTAAATGAAGGCGGGCATGGATTCTACCGAGTGCAGTACGGCGTTGATTTGCTGAAAACTATAACCACCAACATCAATCAGTTCGCGCCAATCGAAAGATTCAATCTGGTAAACGACAGCTGGGCAGCAGTGCTCGCTGGCTTGATGCCGTTGAAGCAATACATCGACATGATCAAGTTGTTTACCGAAGAGCGCGATAAGAATGTTTGGACGGTGATTCTCGGTTCGTTGAATTATTTGGATCGCTTGACCGCGGACGGCAAGTCTTCCAAGACATTTGAACCATTGCAAAAACTGACGAGAACCCTCTTGGAGAAAGCATACAAACGTTTTGGTTGGGAGAATAAACCTCACGAAGACGAGCTGACCAAGCAATTGCGCGGCATGATCATCGGTGCACTGGGAACCCTGGGTGAAGACGAGGAAGTGCAGCAAAAAGCGAACGAGCTCTTTGATCGATACATGAAGGATCGCTCTTCAGTCGCCTCTGACATCGCCCCCGCCCTGGTCGCCATTCTTGCACACACCGGTGGTGATGACAGATACAGTAGCTTCGTTCATGAATTCAAAACTGCTTCCACTCCTCAAGAAGAAGATCGGTTTATGTATGCTCTATCGATGTTCCGGCACGAGAAGCTTCTTAAGCAAACATTGGATAAGACCCTGAACGGAGAAGTACGCACTCAGAACGCACCATACTTGGTGCGACAGGTGATGATGAATCCATTTGGACGAACGGTCTCGTGGCAGTTCATCACGGAGAATTGGGAGACGATCACCAAGACCTTCCCTGAAGTTTCTTTGACTAGAATGTTTGAGGGAATTACTGGACTTGTGGAGAAGGATTACGTGACGAAAACCACAGAGTTCTTGAAAGCTCATCCAGTCAAGCAAGGTCAAAAGACAGTAGCCCAGCATCAGGAGAAACTGCAAGTGGCAGTTGCCTTTAAGGAACGCGAGAAGTCGACGCTCCTGAAATTAGACTAGGCATATTAACTTGCAAATGGATACGCTTGGATATGGGGCGATTGGTATCGCGATACTGATTGCGGCGGCCTTCGCCATTCAATCCTTGACCCGTCGCAGCGTTAGAGATGAAACTTTAACTGCGCATCGAACATCATCACAAGCCGTGCTTGGAGTAGTGGGCACACTTTTTTCCATTCTCATCGGCTTTATGGTGGCATCTTCTTTAGACGCCTATCGTGAGGCGAAGCATCATGTTGAAGCGGAGGCAAATGCTTTGGGAAGCATGTTTCGCCTTGCACGTGGTCTATCTGAGGTCGACCGTGTCCGGATTCGAGAATTATGTCGGCAGTATTGCGACGTGGTTATCGACAGTGAATGGAAAGACATGGAACACAAACAGACCAGCACTTTAGCCTGGACAAAGTATCGGGAACTATGGAACGCATCCATCAGTGTGGCACCGAAAGACACGCGCGAAAGCAATATCCAACAGGCTTTGCTTGCCGCCGCATACAATTTCGCCGAACATCGGCGGGCCCGAATTGTGGACAGTCAAGCGGAGTTGCCAACCGCCTTGTGGTTAGTTATCTCGATCGGAGCAGTGATAATCACGATCGTTATTGCCTGCGTTTTTGTTGCGGAGCAGGTTGTTTTCCAGCGATTCCTCTTAAGCTTCGTCGCTATCAGTTTGGGATTAAACGTGTGGCTGCTGTCTGTTTTCAGCGCCCCATTTTCCGGTGCCTTAAAACTTCAACCGTCACCCTTTCTTTTGGATCGGAATGTCATTTTCAAGGAGCCTGACACCGCTCCGGAATACATGTCTGGAAACGAGCGTAAGTAACGCATAAGTTTGGGTATTGCTCCAGTCGTCCCGAACAAAAACATTTCATTATTATTTAGGTTCTGTGACAATGTAGTGAACTTCTAAGCGTAGAAATCCCACCAAGGCACGGTTCCGTTCATTTAATCTACGTCGAATAGATGTCCGAAATGTGGCGAAACAGAGGAGCAGTAAATCCCTTTTTCATCATCTTGGTTCGTTCTTGGTAATACATGCAGATGTATAACCTCTATATGGCAAAAATAGGTTCGGATTACCAAAGTGTTTAAATTGGAACCCAACATCAGTCTTTCATTGGTAGAAGAAACATCACCATACATTAGCTTGTCTGAACTCGCTCCTGGCGATGTTATAGCCGGCCAGTTTGAAGTGTTAGCTAAACTTGGCTCTGGTGGAATGAGCAGCGTTTATCGTTGCATAGACTTGTTTGTTGACCGCATAGTGGCCGTTAAGATGCTCTTTGAGGATCGGGTCAGTAATCCGAAAGCGCTCAGCCGTTTTCGGCGCGAAGCCAGAGCAATCGCCAAGCTAAACCATCCAAACATTGTTCGGCTGTACGCTTTTAACTTCGATCTGTCGGCACCATACATTGTTATGGAGAGCGTGGAAGGAACCACCTTAGCTAATTTGATTGAACGAAAAGGTCCGTTAACTGTCGAACAGGTGTTCAGACTTGCCGAACAACTTTGCCAGGCTTTGCAATACGCGCACGAGAACGGGGTCATACATCGAGATTTGAAACCAAGCAATATCATCGTCGAGCACATGGATGAATCACGCATTCAAGTAAAGGTGTTGGATTTTGGCATCGCTAAAATGATTGACGATACTGCTCCTGGTGCGACAGCAACAGGTGAATTGTTCGGAACTCCCGCCTACATGAGCCCAGAGCAAGCGCTTGGAAAAATGGTTGACGCGCGAACGGACCAATACTCCCTTGGTTGCGTTTTGTTCGAATGCCTGACCGGCACGCCACCATTTGTCGGCAGCGGTAAGCTTAGCGTCATGATGCAACACGTTCAGCTTGAGGCACCTTCCTTAGAGGAGACAACGTTCGGTTGTCGCGACTTCCCAGGGCAACTTCAGCCTGTAATCGCTAAAATGTTGGCCAAGAATGTGGATGAACGATTCGAATCAATGACCGATGTCTATTCGAATTTGATAACAGAGCAAGCGAAAGTGAAGTCCGATTCCGTTGCTGTTCCAATTAGCGCAAGAACTTCGTATGTTAACTTGCCCGCGCAACTTCAGTCAGATCAATCACCCTCATCCTTACCGTTCTGGTCCGGATTAGCTGTGGGGGCGTCGGCATTCCTTCTGTTGGCTGGGGCCTGCGTTGCAATTTATTTTGCCGCTAATATCCAAACATCTACTCCAGTGCCAGTAAATCACGTAGATCCAATGTTTTCAGAGCATATGTTGGGCGGCATCGATCTTTCGAAAGTCGTAACTGGCGGTATTGAATCTCAACTCAAACAAGACCGGCAAAGAAAAGAGCTGATCGTTGAGGATACAACAATCGCCGACAAAGATTTGTCAGCTTTGAAGGGCGCTCGGTCGGTCGAAACTTTGTGTCTAAGCGGTTGTGAAAACGTGAAGGACTCGGGGTTAGAAAATGCCTGGCATTTGCCGCTTAAGAGTCTCAATATCAAAGACACGGGAATTTCAAATGCCGCTTTCAAAGGCATCTCTGCGCACTTTCCAAATTTGGAAACTCTGATCGTTCAGCAGACTGCGATTGACGACACTGGCGTGAATTTTCTAACGACGCTCAAGCACTTAAGTGTAGTTGATTTGAGATTCACACGAATTACATCCAAGGCACTGAGGACGATTTCAAAAATTGGCAGTCTTCAATCGCTATTTTTAGATGGCACGACCGTGAGCTTATCTGAGCTAGGTCAGTCTGAGCTTCGGCGCCTTTCAGCTAAGGGCTTGCACCTGAATGAATCGGATTTGAATTCGATATTGAAACACAAGAAGTTAGGGCAGTTGGCACTGAGTAGAACTAATTTGTCAGACGCAGGATTGATGCGCCTTGCATCTCTGAAGAGTCTGCAAATATTGGAAATTCTGAACTGTCCCAACATCACCGCATCTGGTATCGCCAAGTTTCGAAAGGCGCATCCAAACTGCCAGGTTCTCAACGTTGATACAAGTCAGATTGAGATTGAGAAGCAACGTCTCCTGGAACGATTGCGCTAAGCCCTTATTTAAAACTCGTGCGGCTCGTCTGCGATGTCGACAACATCTTGCATGCGCGTGTTAATTGTCCAGCCCAATTCTTGAAGCGCATCGTCAAAACTGCAGCGATTGCGCTGACAATGGCTCAATGCAACGATGGCTTGTTCCATTTTCAAAAAACCTTCCCGCAAAAGAAATTGACAGCGCAGTGATGCATGCAATGTTGCTTCGTCGATCATTCCTGTCACCAACAGCATCTTGCCTACCAAAGCTGAATTGCGCGAACTCAATTCGATCGCCTTTTTTATGTCGTCATCTGTGATAACGCCGGAGGCCTTGAGGATCTCGCCTAGACGGATAGTTTCATTCGCGTCAAATTTGAGCAAGCCCAATTCGGCAACAGCTTGGGCGATCGAAAATCCACGTGTGGCAACTTGGCGAATCGCTTCTGACGCTTGGAGAGCATTCAGCGTGCCGTTTGTTACCATCTCTTGCAACTTCAAAGATGCCAACAAAATGTCTTTTGATATGTATCCAGACTCAACGAGAACTTGACCAATAGGCATTTCTTTTGTCAATCCTAGTTCCAAGGCGTTCATCAAATCGCCTTCGTTGACTAAGCCAGAAAGAACGAGGAGCTCACCGAGTTTGACTGATTGGCGCTGGGGCGGGCGATAAAAGCCGTGATCCATGAGCGAAACTTCAATAGTTACGCGTCGGCGTCTCGCCGATTTGAGCCCCTGAATGGCTTGATCTCTAGCGATTTTCCCGTCCCGAACAAGAACTTGCGCCGTCAGAGCAGCAGACAACATTTCGTCCGACATTGCTTGCGTAAGCACAAGGACTCGACCAAGCGGTAACCCTGTTTCTTGACTAGTGCGCAAGGCTTCGTTCAATTGAACTTGAGTGACAAGTTCGGCGCCTAGCACTAACTCGCCCAATTTGGCAGTCTGGTGAGTTGATTTACTCACCCAGCCCAGTTGCCGCAAAGCTTGATCGAAGGTGACGTCATCCTGCGAAACCTTGAGGAGTGCATTTACTGCCATGTCCATGTCGATCACTTTGTCTTTCAAAAATGACTGAGCCTGAACTGCAGCTTGTAACTCCTGATCGGTTAGATAGCCCGACATAATCAAGACGCGACCGATCGGTAACCCCGTTTCGCCGGCGATTTGAATAGCCTCTGTCAACTCGTGCTCGCGCAGTAAGCCAACTCGGGTGAGCAATTCGCCAAGTCTAATCGGCTTGCTCTCTGTTTCCATTTGTCGCACCTGTGTCGTTACATCTAAATTGTACGACGATTTTTGCCACTGTTGTGTTCGCTCCTTTCTTTGCCCAAAGCTGAGAAGCTCGAACAGTGGTAGTCCGAGTGGCAATGCTACTCTCGAAGGGGTGATATCAAAAATGGTGACAGTGATTCAACCCGCACGAGCACATGACAAGCGCGGCGAAGCCTAAAAAAATTACCCCCAGGGGAATTCGAATCCCCGTTACCTCCGTGAAAGGGAGGTGTCCTGGGCCTCTAGACGATGGGGGCATAGTCTAAGACGCAGACAGCATCAGGAAGTCAGAATAACAAAACGCACTAAACAGTGTCAACTCAATGCGCTTCATTACTTATTACTGGCAACTCGTAGTAGTATTGACCTTTCGAATCCCAAATCTCTGAATAGCAAAGCTCCTTGCGCCTATGAACACGCAACTTGATGTTAAAGCAGTCGAGACCGGCTCGCCAAGATATCGTACTTTCAATAATTACTTGAAGGAATATTTCGGAACTCGAGTTTATCGAGTTCCAATTGATGCTGGATTTACCTGTCCGAACCTCGACGGCGTTCGCGCCTTCGGCGGTTGTACGTTTTGCGACGAAAAAGGGTCCGGCGCTCCCACTATCGACAATACTCTCAACGTGAGAGAGCAGTTAAGCACAGGCATTGAGCGAATCACCGGCAGATACAAAGCGAAGAAATTTCTCGGTTACTTTCAGGCATTCACTAATACGTATGCGCCAGAAGCAGTTCTGCGAAGCCTCTACGATGTCTGCTTTGAATTCGAGGATGTGGTCGGCTTGTGCATCGGCACCAGGCCGGATTGTTTGCCCGACAACGTGCTCGATTTATTGGCTGAGTATGATGAAAAGACCTTTGTTTGGCTGGAAGTTGGTCTTCAGTCTATTCACAATCGGACTCTGGACCTGATCAACCGAGGTCATTCATCTGAAGAGTTTTTCGATGCTTTGGAAAGAGCTAAAGCTCGACGCCTAAAAGTGGCCACGCACCTCATTTTTGGATTGCCTGGCGAAACCGAAGCAGAAATGTTTGAAACAGTACGCAAAGTTGCCAACTCTTCAGTCGACGGGGTGAAGATTCATCAGCTCTGCGTTTACAAAGGCACGCCGATGGAACGTGATTTGCAAAATGGCAACCTCACTTTTTTGAGCGAAACAAAGTATGTGCAAATGGTTTGCGATGCGTTAGAGATGTTGCCACCACATCAAATCATCATGCGTCTTGTCGCTGAAGGTTCACGCAATGATGTTGTTGGTCCCGAATGGTGCTTTGACAAAAGGCACGTTATGGACGCAATCGATAAAGAGCTGGCTCGACGTGGAACGGTCCAGGGCAGCCGATTCTCTGCAGCAGTTTAGTCTGCGTACACGCGCGCAACGAAGTTTAGTCCGCACACGAAGTAGTTCTAGCGCGACGAAGTTAGTTCGCACACAATAATGCTGCGCCGATGATACCAGCGTAATCACCAAGCTCTGCTTTGACTATTTCAATTTTCTTAGATGGTATTTTCAAACTACGACGTTTGGCTTCTTTTTCTGCCACTTTTAAATAGAGATCTACTGCCTCCACCAACCCGCCGCCTAAAATGATGCGTTGGGGATTGTAGAAGTTGATCACACTCGCCAGTCCGATGCCCATGAATTGGGCGCAATCAACTACTGCACGCGTTACCAACTCGTCGCCGGATTGAATTGCTTGCGCGATTGCTTTGGAGCGAAGTATTCCTTTTTGCATGTCCACTTTGTCGCGGATTACTGAATCCAAGCCGCGCTGCAGGTCAGCGAGGATATTTTTCGCGACTGCTGTGCGCGAAGCATATGCTTCAAGACAACCAAATGACCCGCAGCCGCACTGCTTTCCATCTGGAAACAAGACCATGTGTCCGATTTCGCCTGCCGTTCCAGTGGCACCTTTGATGATCTTGCCGCCACGCACGATACCAGAGCCAATGCCGGTTCCAACAAAGATACAAACGAAATCATCACAGTCTCTGCCGGCCCCAAACGAGAGCTCTCCTAGCGTGGCGACTTCAACGTCGTTGCCGAGTTTGCTCGGTAGGTTGTAGTGTTTTGAAAGCGGCTCTGTCAGCGGTAAATCGTTTGCGCCAATATTGACAGCGGCCAGCAAAATACCTTTCTGACGATTGACCATACCGGCGGCGCCAATTCCGATACCAACAACTTTCTTCAGATCAACAGATGCTTCAGCGAGACTTTCGTCGACCACCGAAATAATTCTCTTGACCACGTCTATCTCTTCATGGACCTGACGCGTTTTTTTCTTGGCGGCACTAACCAGTCGACCGGTCTCTAGGTTGACCACGCCGGCTGAAATTTTAGTTCCGCCAAAGTCGACTCCAACAGCGAATTTGTCTGGCATTTGTTTTTACATACATCTTGTTAGTAAGACCCCGCAATTCTATTACAGAACGCAAGGAAAAACGAGAAATAGAGAGTGGCAAAATCAGCGCTTAATGAAATAGTCCAAACAAATGATGTTTCTTTGGTGGCTGGATTACTTCTTGGGCAGCAGGGCGCATCAGATCAGCGGGGGCTTCAGCCGGAGTTAGAATCGCTTCTGGTTGCGGACTAAGAATTGCTTCCGGTTGCGACGGTACTTGAATGGGGAATTCTCCTTGTGGTGGCGCTGTCTCGCTCATAAGTCCTGATTCAGAGGCAGAAGTCGCTTGGATAGCTTGCTGACTGCTGTTACGCATTGCTGTGCGCATATCTACGACAACAATTGAACTGGCTACATGCCGTTGATGGGAATTTGCATTGCGAGTAACTGTGTTGCCGTGCACGACCATGGTCGTTGAACCGCCACCATCTAGATTCATCGCGTCGACAGCGCCTAGTTTGTGGAGGAATTTTGCCACGTCCCACAAAGTATGCGGTCCTTCAATTGTCACGAGCAAAAGGTGATTGTCAGCAGTGACACCAGCTGCGGTGCGCGCTCTGATTTGAGAACCAGTCCAGCCTTTGCGGAAATTTTCGGCTTTTAGATCAAGATAGAGGTGTCCATCTTTAATCAACATCGGTCCGCCGCTCACGGCTTGGACGACGTCATGCCAGTCGCTTGGCCCGGTGTGCCAGGAAAGTTGCACTTTGTCGCCGACGTTCAATTTGGCAATGTCGCCAGTTTTGGAATCGCTTAAAACATAGCCGCCGTATGGGATGCCCATGTCGGTGGTTGATTTGTCTTGAACTTCACCTTGGGCATTGATCGCTACAAGGCAGCCTGCATAAGGCATGCGTACAAAACTTCCCCAACGTCGTGTGTAGACAACTAACCTTGAACCATGCCGTCTCGGTTGGTTGATTGTATTGAGAAACAGAGAAGGGATTTCTGGATTGTCGGAAGTCAGTGTGCCTCTCAAGCTGACACGATCGATCTTGACTGTGCCGCTCTCCGTGATACCCATCGAAACACGGTCGTAGAGCGGACCTGCGATCCACTCACCGTTGATGATCAAAGTGCCTAAAGGAGTGCCGTTTGACTTAAAGTAATTTGCGTTGATCGCTGCTATCGCATTACTTTCTCGCGCATGAGCGGCAACATCTTTCAGCCGATCGAACGAATCACCAGCCAGATTTGGTTGCACTTTTACAGGCGCTGTCTTCATGTCTATGTCGAGTAAATGGATCGAAAGCGGTCCACGAACGAAACGATGCACCACTCCCGGAGCCAGGGTTTCCGATGACATGCTGTCGGTGAAACGTTGAGGCTGGATTGGCTTCGCGGCCACGGCCTTTGCCACCCCTTTCTTTTTGGCAGCAATTTGCTTTGCTTTTGCTGTCACTTTAGCAGTTGTTTTACGCTGCGGCGTTCTGGAAGAAGCCCGAGTTGGCGAAGTTGTGGAGCTGCGCGCTGGCGCTTTGGCGGAGACATGACGATACTGGATCGGGCTTGCAGTTCTGAAAACATGAGGTGTGAGCATCCCAAATGATTCTACCTTCAGTCCGAACGACGCAGCGAATATGGCTGATAGCGTCAATAATCCGGCGAACTTCTGAATCGGCCGAATTAAGTCATTTCGAACGTTTTGTGGCATCAAAGATTCCTTGTGGTTTACAACTTCCCTCTTTATCTTTATACCCACTTTGATCTCTAATAAACAGTATTGACAAATCGAAACAGAGTGTTCAAGCGGCATATACTCTGGGTTTCCAGGTGGTAGAATGCCCGGCTCATTCTGTGTGTCGGCCGAGCGCAGTCAATTTTTGGACGCTTGAAATCCGCATGGAAAGCTAATCCCAGACTTATGTGAAGTGAGCGTGAAGTGTCGAGCGTGGGCCATCGAACCCGAAAACGTCGCGCTGTTACTTGTCCACAGCGACCAAATATTTTTCGCGATATGCCTTAGTTGCTTCTTCTCGGTGCGATTCTTCGAGTAATGGAAAACCCATTTCTATCCGCTGTTCCAAGTAGCCTCGAGCAATTTTTTCGGAAAGCTTGCTGATTTTGTATATGTTGTTCATCCGTTCGTCTCGGCCCAAAACGCCACGCGCATCCAGCAAGTTGAAATAGTGAGAACACTTCAAAATTTGCTCGTAGCCAGGCATAATCAGCTTCTTTCCGATCAAGCGCTGGGCTTCTTCCTGGTGGAGACTGAAGAGTTGTTTGAGCAAATCAGGATTGCTTTCTTCGAAGTTGTATGTTGATTGTTCTACTTCGTTTTTGTGGTAGAGCTCGCCGTACTTGATCGTATTGTTCCATTTTAAGTCGTATACGTTATCGACATTTTGCAGATACATAGACAGGCGTTCCAAGCCGTAGGTGATTTCTGCTGCCACTGGTTTGACTTCCAGACCGCCAGCCTGTTGAAAGTAGGTAAATTGCGTTACTTCGAGACCGTCCAGCCAGACTTCCCAGCCAACGCCCCATGCTCCAAGTGTTGGAGAGGCCCAATTGTCTTCGACAAAGCGGATGTCATGTTTGAGTGGATTGATGCCCAGCGCTCGAAGGCTGTCTAAATAGACATCCTGAACGTCGTCGGGTGATGGCTTGAGAATGACTTGATATTGATAGTAGTGCTGAAGACGGTTCGGGTTCTCGCCGTAACGACCGTCAGTGGGACGTCGGCAAGCGTCCGCACAAGCCATGTTCCATGGTTCAGGTCCGAGCACTCGCAAGAAGGTGCCAGGACTCATAGTCGACGCCCCTTTTTCTAGGTCGAAAGTCTGCATGACAGCGCATCCGCGTTCGCCCCAGAATTCATTGAGCTTGTGAATGACTTGCTGAAAAGTTAGAAATTGGTCCGCCACGGCACATCCTCCGCCTCAAGAGCAACGCTTCGAGCATCGCAATACCCAGAATTGAAAACAATCTCGGTTTGAAATTCTATCGGGTCCCAAGTTTAACATGAGCCCCTGAGCAGGTTGCGTGCGCTAAGCAACTCGTTGCATTCTGGTGCCTGAATTTTGCTCATGGCAGCCGTCTGCTCTACTGAGAGTAGGTCAGACGGGTTACTATTCACATGGGCACATGTCTAGAAAGTGAAATTGCCGGGCATAACGCACGTGTCGCCCCTTTCTGACTCGCCTCGGGTGAGTCTGATAAATAGGGACGTGTACAAGGAGAAAAAGTGACGCAAGCAGAGACTAAGGCCGAGGCTTCGGCGGAGTTAGACAATGGTCTAGACGAACCGATCGCGACACCTGCGGCACAAGGACAGGCAGCAATCACTCCGGCTAAATTAGCCGAGCTCAGTGGCAAAGCGCAATCTCTTCTCAACAACATAAACAGTGTTTTGGTTGGGCAACAGCACGCAGTCAGGCTGGCCGTCATCGCTTTCTTGTCCGGTGGTCACGTTTTGATTGAAGACGTTCCTGGTGTTGGAAAAACTCTGATGGCTAAAACTCTGGCGATGTCAGTGCAAGCAACCTTCAAACGAGTTCAATGCACACCAGACTTGTTGCCTTCAGACGTTTGCGGTGTGAGCATATTTGAGCAAAAAGAAGGCACCTTCAAATTTATTCCAGGACCGATTTTTACTAACATCCTGCTTGCCGATGAAATCAACAGGGCCACACCACGTACGCAATCAAGTTTGCTCGAAGCTATGGAAGAGAATCAAGTCACCACAGATGGTTCCACCCGAAAGTTGCCGGAACTGTTTTTTGTAATCGCCACCGAAAACCCGATTGAATATCACGGCACTTTTCCGTTGCCGGAAGCGCAGCTGGACCGGTTCATGCTCTCGCTCTCTCTTGGCTATCCGAAATTTGAACAAGAAGTAGAAATCTTGGACAAGACTTTGGATGAACATGCATTCCAAGTTAAGCCAGTCCTCACTGAAGAAGAAGTATTGGCTGCCCGGCAAGCTGTGCGCAATATTTTTGTTGAACCCTCAATCAAGCGATATATCGTAAACATCGTCAGTGCCACTCGAAAGTATCCTCAGATTGTTCTTGGGGTCAGCCCCCGCGGCAGTCAGTTGTTGATGCGCGCTGCTCAAGCGGCCGCGTTCATTGACGGAAGAAATTTCGTCAGACCCGAAGACGTGAAGGCTCTCAGTCCATTTGTACTCGGGCATAGAATCATTCCTAAGGTGAGAGATAATCGGGTTAGTCATGCGGACCTTATTGAAAGAGTTCTGGAGCAAGTACCAGTTCCGGTCTAAATTTGTTGCCACTGCCGAAGGCGAAGAATGGGGCTTAAAAGCTCTTAAAATCGCATTTAGAGATAGTCCGGAGACGACGATTGCGTTGTATCTCGAACAACGCATTTTTATCGCCGTGTTGCTTGTTCCTTTGCTTTATCTATTCGCTGGCGAAACAACAAACCAATGGTTTTACTTAATTTGCGCCGGCGTCATTTCGGCTATTTTGCTTGGTTTGATCATGCCTTTGCTCCAGGTTATGGACGTCAAAGCATTTTGTTCTTTGCCATCAAACTCGATGGCAGGGGACAGCGTTCTGTTAAAGATAACGATTGAACGTCACTCACAAAGCAAGCTGTTCGCTTTGACTTTTCCTGTCAAATGGCTGCTTGTTCGTGCCAACTTAGTTGCTAACAACGGCAAAAGCAGCGTTCTGAAACCGATGCTTGTCGAGCATGTTGGCGTGGAATCATGGGTCTTTGCTGCAACATCGCCGCTGCGCCGGGGCGTCTACAAATTGCGCGGGATCGAGATTTACTCCTGCTTTCCACTGGGCTTAGCCTGGTGGTCTCGCACATTTGAATTGCAAAGCAAAACCGAGGCAGATAGACCGACGATCGTCGTCTATCCGAAGATGGTTCAAATCGAAGGTAATTTTCTTTATAAAATCAGGTCGGCTACTGATTCTCCGATGGGCTTGATCGCTAGCCGCAAATCGACCAACGTGGTATCGTCCTCGGTGCGCGGCGTGCGCGAGTTTGTGCACGGAGATAGTCCTCGATTAATCCACTGGGCATCAAGCGCACGCGTAGGAAAGCTGCTGGTGCGCGAATTCGAAGCCGAGGGTCTGCCAGGATTCGATATTCTTTTAAACTTACGTGCCAATTGGGTCAATCGAGATCAATTTGAATTAGCTGTGTCCATTGTTCACTCTCTGCTTAATCTCGGCTTCAAAATTGGTGGCGCTCCGGATTTGCTTGTTGTGCCAAGCCTCGATGGCGAAAATAAATACTTGCCTTATTTTATGCAGGACATGCCTGTGCTACCACATGGGTTGGCTCGAGCTGGACATCTGCTCGCTCGCGTTGAGCCTCTCAAGCAAGGCAAAGCGTCATCCAATCAGTCCATTAATTTGGGCGAGAGCACGCGCGCAGCGCTGTTAACGATCCGGCCGACTACATCGGATTCTGAGGATTCTAATCTGATCATCGAAACGGTTGATCTCGCTGTCATCCCCCGAACCTGGGAGGCAGCACTGGCTCAAGAAGCGCAGAGCATCGCAGAAGCGCATATGCCAGTGCACGAAGGTGGTATCGTCAACCGTCGCGGTTCAGGCAAATCCACCGGTCGTGTTATAACGGTGATTGAGCGGTTAGAGGAAGTGGTTCGTCTATGATGCCCGAGATGCCTACTCTTCCAAAGCCAGTCAGGCAGCCTAAAGCCGCAAAATTGGTCAAGATTGAAGTACCCGAAGATTCAATCGGTTTGCGCATTGTCGCTTGTGGCATCGCCGTACTGTGTATTGTGACAGCCTGTCTCTATGTGAATAGTTCTTCTCTTTTGATCTTCTTTTACCTATGGGGTGCTCTCACAGGCAGCTATGTTAGCTATCAATTCAGGCATCAGAAAACCTTCTGGTTGACGTTCATCACGTCGGCTGGTCTCTTAATTGTTTTGGGCAATTTCATCGAGGAGATGGTCTTCCAATTCTCTTCGGGCAAGATCCAAGCTCTGGTGCCTTTCATTCACGTTTTGACAGGATTGCAGGCGTTACACACTTTCGATTTGCGAGCTAAGTCTGACATCAATGTTTCAGCTTTGATCGGTTTGGGACTTTTTGCCTGCACCGCTGTGATCGCTAGAGACGCCCTGTTCGCCTATATCACGCTGGGATACATAAGCTTGATCGCAAGTTTGCTTTATTACGAAGCAGTTTCTCGTACACAATCAGCGGGCGCGGTGGGTACCTCTTCGGAAAGAGAAGAGAACAATGTTTTGCGAGAAACTGCCGTCAAACAGCGCGTCTCCGCGGGCAGCGCATTTGTCCCGCTGGCCCTTTTGCCTGTTGTGAGCATCTTTGTTTTTCTTGCCTTGCCCCGCGTTGAGTCACTGTTCGATTTGATTTTGAGCAACGTGAGGCGTGCTCAAAACGGAGAAAATTTGAATTTGACCTGGGTTAAATCAGCTAACGGAATCGGCGTGCTAGGCACGATGCCCGGTCTTTCAGGGCTGCCAAAGAGCATGGGTGGCTCAGGTGGAACGGATGGCACGGGGAGCGCCCCCGGCACTAAACCCGGTGGCACGTCGGGCAGAGGAACGTCGTCTAATCCCAGTGGCACGATTCTCACCGCAGACGGGCAGACGGGACCAAATGGCGAATCTATAACTATTCCGGGCCCTGGCGGGGTCGGTCAGGAGGATAAAGGGTCTAAAGGCGGCAAGCCATCTGATCCGAAAACTAAGAATCCGGACAAAATTGCTAAACCACCTGAGCAGAAATCAGGAGAGGAAGAAGACAAATCAATGGTCTTCCGCAATAAAGAAACTGCTGAGCATGATGAAGAGCTAATCATGCGCGTTATGAGTAGCAGAGACACTTACTATCGCCGGCTATGTTTTGATAAATATGATGGACATCAGTGGACAATCAGCAGTCCGGGAAAAGTTTCCAAATGTTCTAAACGCAAGGCCGCATATCAGGAGTTAGCTGGTGTTCCTTCACTCTTTGTGGAACCAGGAATGCACTCTTCTCAACTTACTCAAGAAGTGACTATTGAGGCAAATATAGGACACCTGATTCCGGTCGCTTCCATTCCGCAGCAAATGAGTTATCCCGATGATCCGATTTTGGTCGATCAGTTTGGCGCTTTGCGCACCACCAAGCCAATTAAGGCTGGAACGCATTATCGTGTTGTTTCGCAAGTTCCAGATTATGACCTTGATGAGATGCGCAAAGCGGCATTTGATCCAAAACACGAGGCTAACGTTGCTAAGGAGTTCGAGAATTATCTCCAACTGCCAGCTGATGTTCCACCACAAGTGGCATCATTGGCTAAGTCTATAGCAGGCACGGATGGGAATTGGTTTACCAAGGCTGAGCGGATTTGCAATTATCTGCGCCGCAATTTCAAATACAGCTCTGATCTCAGTGATCCAGACAATAAGGAGGAGATTTCATCTCATTTCCTTCTTCGATCGAAAGAGGGTGCCTGTGGTCCTTTCTCCACCTCTTTTGTGGTTATGTGTCGGGCTATTGGCATACCGGCTCGATGCATCGGCGGTTTCGGTCCCGGTGATTTCAACACCGGAACCGGCATGCACGAGATCAAAAACAAACATGGACATGCCTGGGGAGAAGTCTACATTCCCGGTTATGACTGGGTGCCGTTCGATGCAACTCCCACTGGTCTGTTGCCGAAACCTACTCCTGAAGATAATTCCTTTATGGGCACCATAAAAAAGGGCATGGAGCAACTTCAAGACAAGTTTGCCAATCAGACCCCTGCGCCGCCACCACTTCCGCCAATCTCATCGCATGAGAAGAGCACCCAGCCTGCTGCTAATCCAAAAGGCGATGGCGGCACCTTGGTGACCAAGCCAGGCGCCACCACCAATCCGAACAAAGACGGAAAAGCAACGACTGATAATTCTGGTGGTTCAGGAGCAGGAGAAAAGGCAAAAGGGCCGCTCAAAGCAGAGGCACCAAAGGCACCTGAAAAACCAATTGACTGGCACGAAGTAATTCTTCTTGTCATCGTCATTCCAGCAATCATGCTTCTTTTCCAGGCCATCCGCGCCGCCGTGCAGCAAGCCAGACAAGCCAAAAAGAAACGGAGCATGGAAAAGCCAAAGCCCTCTACTCTTCTTTATTTGAAGGTTGTCGACGATTTGGCGCGTGTGAAAATTCACCGGTTGCCAACTGATACGTCGCAAGATTTGATGGCTAGATTTTCTGACGACGAAACATACGAGCCGGGAGTTACATTCCATCCCGAGCTAGAGCCACTGTGCAAGCGTTTCATGGAACTTTATATTGCCGATCGCTTTGGTTGTGATGACGCCACCGAGCTTCGCGCCGGTCAGTTGAAGAAGATGAGCGAGCAAATACACACGCTTGTTCGTACACGGCACCATGATAATTGAGCTTTTCTTGGGCATAAAGCTAGTAATAACGCGTGTTACGCGATAGAGTGGATGTAGGTGTTTGCGGCACAGACTATCCTAGGATAAGTCGGCAGCTTGCATTGAACCTTTCAGGTCAAGTTGAGTAAGATTGTATCTATCTAAGCCGCGGTGAAGGATTTTACTGATAATTCGCGAGTAACCAAAAGAGAGAAAGCATATGGTTCAACAGGTTAAAACTGGTACGCAGCAACAGCAGGAATTCGTTCCTCCATATCCAGCCACTATCCAGGATACTGGCTTAAAAGAAGGCTTCCTCGAGGAATTGGTCCTCAAGGATATTTACCTCGTCAACTTCGCTCTCGGTCGAGAAATTGCAGCTCGTACTCAGCTGCCATTTAAAATCATCGAAGAAATTCTTGAAGTGCTGAAGAAACAACTGCTCGTTGAAGTCCGCAGTTCAGGCGGTCTTGCCGATTATGAATATACGCCGACAGAAAAAGGCAGAGATAGAGCCAGAACTTATTTCGACCACAACTCATACGTGGGTGCATGTCCGGTTCCTTGGAACCGCTACATCGACTCTCTCAAGTATCAAACGATTCGACGTGAGTCAGTCACACCGCGCGACTTGGAAGTCGCTTTCTCAGACATCATGGTTAATCGCAGAACGATCAACTCGGTTGGACCAGCGATCAACTCTGGAAGAGGGATGTTCTTATTTGGTGAAGCCGGCAACGGTAAAACATCTATCGCTGAGCGGATTGTGCGCAGCTTTAAGGGACACATCTTCATTCCCTACTCTGTAGAAATCGATGGACAAATTGTGCGCATCTTCGACTCGCATAACCACGAACAGGTCTCAGCCGCTAACTACCCGAGAGACTACGACCACCGTTGGGTGCGGATTCAACGACCATGCGTGGTTGTCGGTGGTGAACTGACAATCGACATGCTTGAACTGCAATTCGACTATGGTACTAAGTTGTATGAAGCGCCGATTCAATTGAAATCCAATTGCGGCCTGCTCCTCATTGATGACTTTGGTAGACAGCGAATTGACCACAAGTCACTTTTGAACAGATGGATTGTGCCGTTGGAAAAACGGGTGGACTATTTGACGTTGCACACCGGTAAAAAACTGGAAGTGCCGTTTGAACAGTTGCTCGTCTTTTCGACAAACTTGAATCCATCAGACTTGGTTGACGAAGCGTTCTTGAGACGGATTCCGTACAAGATCAACATCACCAATCCAACCGAAGACGAATTCAAATGGATCTTTTTGCAATATTGTCAGCGCACTGGTGTTCCGTACAATGAAGAAGCGGTCAATTATTTGATTGAGTCCCAATATCGCAGCGGTCGGCGCAACATGCGTTGTTGCCACCCTCGTGACGTTGTCGACCAGGTAATTAACCTCTGTGCATTCTTGCAGACAGATCCAAGGCTGTCGCGCGAATACATCGACCACGCTTGCGCCGTTTACTTCGCTGCCATGGGCAAGTAACCTAGGAGTCTGGGAGCGCCGGCATCCTTGCCGGCACATAACGCGAAGCGAGATTGCCAAAAGTAGTCAACCAAAATCGTGCAAAAATCGCTCTCCGAATTCCCGAACCAAAATCATACAAACCACCGGGCACCTGGCTCGGTGGTTTTTGTTAGTCCTGACTTTTTGTTCTGCATTATGAGCACGATCAAATAATTCGTTTGTGTCCGACTTTACTCCGAATTCCGAATTGCTTGTGCCGCGGTGCTATTGGGGCAAGTTCATCAGTTCATGGAGCATATGAAATCCGCCTTATTTTAAGCTGTCAGGATGCCGTGTTAAGCCGAGCAGCTTGCTGCATAGGCTATCCTCAGATAACATGGACGGGCTGCTTTTAGCGGCTAAGATCCGTCGGACTAATTCATGGTTGACTGCGCGCAGCTAACGGAAAAACAAGAGCTTCTTCCTGACACCAAATATGGTGCAATTCTGCGCGCCCAACTGAAGCGTCCGGATCAACTCAAACAGAGTCGTCAGATCGTCGCTTCGATGGCGCTCATCTCCTTGAGCCTGGCTTGGATTGGAGTTTTCTTTGTCAGTGGCCAAATCAAAGACACGCTCGCCTGGGCCTGCTCATTTTTTGCTCTGGCCGCAGTAACACTTGCCTGGTCGTTTTCATCGCGCTCGGCACATCCGCTCAATCTTTTTAAAATAGGTGAGAATCGCTGGGCAACTCTGGCCGGCTCTCTTGCAACTACTTTAGCGATTTTCTCAGGTTTGCTCGGAACGTTGATTCTCACGCATGGGATGCCCTCGCTTCAACGTATGGAAGTGAAAAGACAAGTAATAGACATTGTGCTCGTTTCACCAAGCGATTACGAAGACAGGCATGATATCCTGCCCAGCACCAAGCCAACCGAGCTGCCCGCACGAGACGTAACTGTGCAAGGAAAACCGGTCGTCATTGTTCCTTCTATAAAAGCCGCACCAACACTTGACCGCCCTGTGATCAAGTCGACAACCACCGCATCTGGTGCTAAAAATTTCAACAACGATGGCGTTAGGTCCAATCAGACCAAGGATGCGACTGCCGAACCATCTTTCATTGTCAGGCAACAGCCAACTGCTGTGCCGACATCGGTCGGTAAGAAGGCGGCAAAAGTGCTACAACCAAAGGTTGAAGCAGCTCAGCCTGTTTTAGAAGAAGTTGCACCACCGCAAATATTGGAAGTAACCGATTCGCAAACCGAAAAAGCAAGCGAAGTATCGCAGACCGGAGGGCATTCGACAGGCGGCTCTGGGTCGCAGACTTTGCTCGTTACATATCTGAGGGATCTGCATCGACGTATTAAGCACGCCTGGTCTCCAGGAGTGGATGATATCACAGGCAGTGCTCAAATCATGTTTCGTATCCGCAAGAATGGTCGGCTGGTCTCGCTTAAGTTGATGCGCAGCTCTGGCGAGGCAGATACTGACGAATCAGCTATGCACGCCATCACTGCATCGGCTCCTTTCAAAGCTTTGCCGCCTGAATTTACCGCTGATTATTTGGACCTGCTCTATACTTTCAACTATAAAGTCGATCAGCTATCCGAAGTTAATGCTGCTCCGATCGAGTAGAGCTTGCAAACCGTTCAGCAATCGATAAAGGCCATCGATGAAATAGCAAGAACGGCACCGCTCTTTGACAGTACGATTTCTCTATAGATACGTATCTAGGCGATCAAAGCCTTGATCGACGCGCTATCAAAGAGTCCGCTCGACAAGCCAACTCTTCTCTAAATTCATTGATGGCGACTGTTGACTGCATGTTCTTCCAAAGTCTACTTTTTCAGAAAAAGTTCCGGTGACACTCTAAAATACTCGGCAAGTTTTAGAACAAGTGACTTGCTTATTCCGCGTGTGCCGCCCAGGAATTCAGAAATGACCGACTGTGAAACTTTTAGTTGTCGTGCTAATTCTGATTGACTAAGCTCGTTATCGTCAATTAGAGATTGGAGTGCGCGCTGTGGTGTCATAGGCGGTGCCAAAGTCTGACTGTCTTCTTCGTATTCTCGAATTAAGCGGCCCAAGACAGTCACATAATCGTTTTCATCAGATGTCTTGCGATCTGCCTTCAAGACGAGTTCGCTAAAGATTTCCGATGCTGCATCAAGGGATTCCTCGTCGCGAATTGGGCGCAGTGGAAAACGTTTTATCAAAGCTAGATAGCCAGTACTTACTTTTGTTGTGCTCATAGATTCCACCCGTTATATTCGGCATGTGTGCCGACCTTTGCAATTCGAACGATTCTCCCCTTGTAAACTACTTCCGTTGCTACTCTGTAGTTGTTACCACCAACATTGAAGACGACCAAGCCGTTTACATAATCTGCACTGTTAAAAGTTGCTTTTACATCAACTATGCTGTTCCATCGAGCCGCTTCAACTTTTTCGATCCATTCAGCGAATGGAGTTCGCGAATCTGCATGCTTCCTAACAAATTTGTCGATCGGTCTTCGGTTTTCGATAAGCATCCTACTTGTCCTTTCATCAACAGTCTATCGCAAAACGCGATAGATGGCAAGTGTTTTATCGCAAAACGCGAAATGACTAATTCTCTTTGGTCTCACCATAATCAGTGCTTTTAATGGCAGTGGCTGGATTATCAGCAGCTTGCCGTTTTTCGTGGTATCACGGACGGTGGCGCTAAATCTGAGCCGCTCCGGAGCTAGTTAGTAACAGATCTGATCGGCAAGGGCGTGTTCCCAGATCTGCAATTCGATTTCGGCAAGACGCCATTACTGGCTCAGGCAGAGACAAATTTACGACAAGGCTATGTAGCAAAAACGCTCCGTTACGCCATGTAAGCGCTTCGATTTTGGGGTGTAGGGTGCAATGGAACGAAAATGCACGCTAAGAGATTAAAGTTCGTCTGAATCGCCTGCGGTCTGTGCAGGGCAGCTCGGCCGGCTTCGCCAGAGTTCGCGAGGGACAAGAGGACCAGCTTGGCGCACTGGGACTGGTTGTGAATATATAGTATCTCTGGACACGATTTATCTTGAACGAGCGCTGGATCACCGTTCATTCGCAGAACAATAGCCCCAGAAGACGAAGCCCAGGCTCTCTCCGCTTCAGCACCGCAATTTGAACAATGCAAGGTCGACATCATTTCATCCTGACAGAGGCTCTCAAGCACGGGGTGCGATTCGCCCTGTTAGGCAACTGGATACTCGACGGCACCTTAGCGTGCATTTTCGTTCCATTGCACCTTACACCCCATCTTGCGCAACGAAAGTCGACGTCAAAGATTGGAAAAACAAAACAGCTAAAAAAATCAATAGTATCAGCTTAAATAGACGAGGTATCGCGCTCGCAGGTGCGATGCCTCGTTCTCGTCTTCTTAGTTTGTTCAATCGGCATGGCAGATGATTATATTCAACCGAGAACGCGGAAGAGATTGATGCAATTAATGCGCGACTAAATCAAACAGCCGCTTGATATCAGGATCCGCTACTTGAAGCAGCAAACAAAGGTTCCATATTTTCGCGGTATGGTGCCAAAGACAAAAAGCACAACCAAGCCGTGGCAATGAAGACTTATTTGGAAGCAAAGGTTAAGCACAAAAGACTACTAAAGAAAAACGTGGTCTTGACTGCCACCACCAGCAGAGTGACTAGGCGGCTAGCGAGCACGAATCATCCCAGCGACTGATTTCAAAGCAGCCATTTGAGACTAAAGTGGACATAAAGGTCCAGAAATGGCTTCGGAACAGTCCGAGGTCTGGTTTGCCAAATGAGATGTCCCAATCATGTTCTTGTATGAGGATAAATCCGTGGTTCAAGACACATTCAACCATGCAGAAGATCTTTCGGCCGAGATGATGATTCCCGATCTGATCTCCAAACACCCATCGACACGATCTGTCCTGGACAAATATGGATTGAAAGGTTGTGGCGGTCCCATGGGACCCTACGAGTCGATCAGGTTCTTTGCCAGGGCACACGAGGTGGATGAGCTCCACCTGCTCTGTGAGCTTGAAGCAGTGCTGCAAGTTCAGTCAACTGGACAGAGTGCGTCGCCGCTTTCATTTCCTGACTCTGATGTCGCAGACACGATATATCGACGCTACTTCATTGCCGGCATCCTCGTAGTTTTGACATTCGGCGCCACCTGGGGTGCCTGGCTCCTGTGGAGAATCGGCATTGATCACTCATTCACCGGTATATCGATGAATGAAATTAACGCGCATGGACAGGCTCAAATTTTCGGATGGATGGGACTGTTCATCATGGGCTTTGCATACCAGGCGTTTCCGCGTTTTTGGCGCACTACTCTCGCTTCGCCCAGACTTTCAGTGCTAAGTTTCTGGACTATGTTATTAGGCATTGTGGCAGCATCGATCGGGCTGGCACTCGGTAATCACTGGCAATATGCTCTGCCTGTTGCCACATGCGGATCATTGCTCGAACTTGCGGCAGTGATTCTCTTCACCTGGCAAATCTTTGCTACGTACAAGCAGAGCGGCAAAAGCATGGAGCCATATATAGGATTTATTTTCGTTGCCTTGACTTGGTTTACTATTTCAACAGCCTACAACGTCTGGCACGTATGGAACACTTTGAGCGCAGTCTCTGATGCCCAACTTGCGTGGTACATTGCCGTGTTCCAGCCTCCTCTTAGAGACATGCAATTTCATGGGTTAGGTATCACAATGATCTTGGGCGTCTCGCTGAGAACGCTACCGCATATTTTTGATTTACCAAAAATCAGTTCGCGACGAGCTTGGACAGCTCTTGTTTTGATCAGCACAGCTGTAATTGCAGAAGTAATTATGTTCATCTCTTACAAGCTACTGCACGACGAGATTCTAGGTACGCTTCTCGTCGTCCCATGGCTTATGCTCCTCGTCGCCTCGATCATCCTGATAAACGCATGGAAGTTGTGGCGCCCGTTTCCAGAGCCGGATCGTTCCGCCAAGTTTATCCAGGCAGGATATGCATGGCTTGTAGTCTCACTAATAATGCTTTTGCTGTTACCCGGTTATCAGTTCCTGTCCCATATCCCCTTCAGTCATGCCTACCTCGGGGCAACTAATCATGCCATTACAGTTGGTTTCATATCGATGTTGATAATGGGACATGCAGCCAAGGTTGTGCCAACGCTCAATGGTGTGCGCCCAGACAAGCTACCGCAATTATGGGGTCCGTGGTTGCTTGTGAATGTGGGCTGCCTCATGAGAGTCGTTACTCAAATACATACAGACTGGAGCCAAACCGGTTTTCCGATCGTCGGTATCAGTGGGACGCTCGAAGTAGTCGGGCTTACCTGGTGGGGACTGCATCTGATCGCAATCATGATTGAAGGCAAGCGGGCGGAAGCAAACAACATTGCGGAATTGCCACAAACTAATTGTTCATATCCAATCATCGCTGAAAACAAGGTAGCTGATGTTCTGAGCTGGTATCCGAATACGCAGCCAGTGTTCGTATCTTATGGCTTTGGCGCTGTCACTAATCCTTTGATGCGCAAAACCGTAGCACGTCAGGTCACCATCATGCAGGCATGTAGACTCCACGATGTGCCCGTAACCGAATTCTTGCAATCATTGAATCAGATAATTACTCGGCAGGATCTGGCACCAGAGCAATGCGGCAATAGTATGCAGATCGATTCACACAAGTAGCGTTATTAGCCACCAAAGAGACTTGGTCTTCCGGCAGAGTGTATCTCGTATGTATGAAATTGCTTATTGCTACGCGGCTTTGAGTAGCGGATGCATGGCTGTCAGAAAATGAATTCGCCAATTCTGCAAGTTCTTGATCTTTGGTAAATAGCGTCGCATGCGGACAGCGGGCGAGATATTGAGGGTTACCTTCTCAAAACGGACATTGCGCTCAGGGACTTCTGCGCCTGGGCTAACTTCTCTTTGAATTGAGGCACGGAGCTGTTTAACTTTCTCAAGCCATCAATTGAGAATTGGAGAGCCTCTCGCTTAGACGTGAGCGTCGGTCCAAGGATGTTACAACCACCGCCGTCGATAAACAGTCGTTCTATTTTTGAGACTTTTCCGTTTGAGAACGTTAAAAGGAATTGAGGACCGCTGCGATCGTGATTGAACCAAGCATGAGTGAGTTTTTCATCGAATTCAAGTTTGTCTTTGAACTCTTTTTTTAGTTCAGGCTGAGTCAGATCGAACAGTTCAAATTCGTCGGTGCCCCACGGCACATAGCCAGTTTCGTGGTGGTTATGCGGGTCGGCTACTGCAGCTGTCGAAAGCGCGAAAGTGAGTGACAACGCCATTAGCATTTGTAGAAAATTCATAGTCTTCTCCTTGCTCACTCAGGAATCTCTTATCTTGGTACGCATGGGTGACCTTATATTTCTTACCCGCTAATTGGAAATATCGGTGTTGGCAATGGTGCCCTTTCGCTCAAGGATTGTTTGGAATTCGGCAAAGCATTACCCAGTCAACGTCTCGCAGCCCAATAATTTTGACTTGCGATTCTCTGCTCTGGTCACACGGCTCGAATCCAGGCAGATGCGGAAGATCGGTCCGTGCTGAATATTTGGCGGTGAGAAAGATCACTCGATTGCATTTGACTTTCGATACCAAGGATTCAATCTCAAATTTATTGTACTGTTCTGGTATTGCTATACCGCTTTTGGGATTGGACAGGATCACGAGCCAGTTCGCGGATTGGACGTAGCATAGTGTAGAAGGCAATTGCACATATCTAAAGACATTCGGTGCAAGTTTGGCACCATTGAAGGCCAGGAAGCGTTCAATCATTTTGTCGGAAACCTTATCGGATGTAATGTTGATCGCCTGATGCTCCGCATTGATCAAAATCAGTTGTTTGTGCAGGCTGGCCACTGTCAGAAGAGGCGGCGTTGGTCGCCAGAGCAACAGGCAAATTGCCAATGAGAACAGCGCCGTTGTCCAGCGAACGCGCTTGTGTATACGCAGAGAAATGAAAAACAAGATCAAAGTTAAATAGTAAAAGACGACGCAGGCTACTGTTGGTGGTCCTAGTGAAAACTTTGCCGCTTCCCAAGAAGAAAGCATATTGACCATTAAAAGCATGATCGTTAGTGGAACAAAAGCCACCGCGTCGGCCAATGCAATGATGTAGCCAACAAATGCTTGAACCGCAGATTGTGACGCATTTAGCAAAGCGAGAGTGGAGCTGGCAAATCCGATTATCGTCATCGGTGTCACGAGCGGAGTGACCAGCAAATTTGCCGGAATAAACATGGTGCCTGTCTTCCAGAAGAAGTAAAGTTGAATCGGCATAACGCTTACCTGCGCCACGACCACTACCGAAAAGGCGTCAGCAATCGACCGTTTCCACTTGGACAAACCTGGATACAGATAGGCGCTTAGCGCGTTTGTGCCAATGACGATGCCGACGGTAGCAGCATATGAAAGTTGCAGGCCTAGATCGTTTGTGCAAAGTGGATCTACCGTAACGGTTACTAAAAAAGCAGCTGCAAGCGCTGAGGAGACCAACATTCTTCTCTGCCCGCATCTAGTAATAAGCATGATGGTGCACATCAACGCAGCGCGCAACACTGATGGAGAGGGTCCCGCCAAAGAGACGAAGCCTAACATGGACAAGAAGCAGATTATATTTGCCAGCACCACAGAAGGAGATGCAAATCGGCACAACGCGAATGACATTGCTGTGACTATAGTTAGATTGAATCCGGATGCCGCTAGAATGTGTGACAGTCCGACATCTCGAAACTTATAAGTCATTTCTTCTTTCAATTGAACGGCGCGATTGCCCAAGACCATAGAAGACAAAAGATCCGCCAGCTTGGTGGGCAAGTATTTGCGGTGGGTTTCAACAATCAATCTGCGCCCGCTAGTCATCAGGTTTTCGTACTGAGCGGCTAATAGTTCGCACGGAACTAGCAATGATTCGTGCTGATTCGCTTTTGTCGGTTGTTCTGGAGCACCCCCGATTATTTGAATAGCAGGAGAACTAGGGTCGTTTCTTCCTAAATAGCAAATGCTGCAAATACCAGCGGCAGCGAGTTTCTTTCGTTTGTCGTATTCCCACGGCTGGGGATTGACACGAGGGGCATAGATCGAGCCTCTGATGCGCAAGTGGATCAATTTGGAGTCTGAATTGGAAACTTGCGCTAAGGCAACTTGTGGATTTCGCAGTGTCAGCAAAGTCTTGCCGCTGAGCAACTGCTTCTTTGGAAACACCAATTCATTAGGACAGAGTGTGAGTTCACGACCTGAGGCGACGCACTCATCTCTATTTGCAGTGCCTATAAAGATCACCTCTCTGCCGGCGAAGTTCACAAGGTCGTTTGAAGCTGGCTTGCTTTGTCGCTGCTGCGCATACTCAAAGTAGGCCATGGGCATGCACGACAGGAGTGCCATGAGCAGCACACTGGAAAGATGTTTGCTTGCGGAGAGGTAATACAGCCCTGCAAAGAATGCCACCGAGCATAGTACCGCTACAATCAACGGCGCGCCGGTGCTATTCAAGATTGCACCGGTGGCTGCGAGGACAGCCGCCAGTACAGTCAATTTCGCATTGGAAATGACTTTGGCTGACATAGATACTCTTCGTGAATCCGTGGATAGGTAAGCACACTAGTGGGGTCTATGCAGCGAAGCTGCCCGACTCCGCAAGCTGCTCAACATGGACGTTAGATGAGGCGTGCAATGATTTTCGTCGGTTCTATATAGGTAAACGTCGACGAACGAAAATTAGTTCAATTCAAAACATAAATTTGATCAGAAATTTGAGCCGTTAATTTGAGTCGCTAGAATTTATACCGATATCGGTTTAAATTCACCACACCCCTGGAATCCAGCGATAGCGGACCTTTTTGGCATACTCTGTGTATCCCGGCAAGCTAGTATTCAACATTCGCTCTTCCAGAATTGTTCGGTAAAAAAGATAGGCGGCGATCAGAAGAGCCGGCAATACTGACAACCAAGAACCAAAAGCAATTGATTCAGTGATAAAAGCTAACGATCCAAAAGCGTAGCCTGGGTGGCGAATATATTGATAAGGTCCCGAACTGACAACTATTTGACCACGGTCTTCTTGGATTCTGATCGCCGAGGAAAAAAACTTGTTAGTGAACATGGACCAATAGAATGCAATCCAGCCCAGCGTTTGGAGAATAAAAGCAGCACATTGAAGCGTGAAAGGAACATTGTCAGTAATATGCCACCTGCCTACATCGAGTGCAGCAATGGCCAATTGAGCAACGCACAGCACGCTCAAAACTAGGACACCAAATGGATCTTTGTCTTTACCCTTCGGTCGAACTCGTTCGGCGATCAGCTCGGGTGAAAGCATCAGAGATCCGACGGTGCCAATCAAAATCTGACTGCTAAGCACTGCCCAGAAAAATGGCAGATCGCGCCTGCCAGCTAACAAGAAAACTCCGTAGCCTATCGCTGCATAGAGCAATACTCCCGCACACAAACCTGCTAGCTTTACGAGCATAAGACACTTTTAGCGCTTAGTGCTGCCAGGGTTGTTGACTTGATCGTTAACGTTCAATGGGTTGAAGTGCGGATTGGACTGCTGATTTTGAACCGCTTGAGGCAACTTCGCTTTCAGACCTTGAGCGATCTGTTCGAGTTGAGCGTTATCTGGATTATTTGGATCCATCTGTTTGGCTAAGGCAATTGCGTCGAGCGCACCGTCGTAACCACGAGGCTGTCCGTTGTTGTACGGTGTTTGACGTCCAGCGGCTGTGCCGTACAGAACATCTTGTGCACCGAGAGCATCTGGACCGCTTGCCTTCAATTGAGCGATGGCAAGTAAGAGGCAGGCTTCGTCGCGGAACAACTTAGCAGTGAATTGAGGGTTCGTGCCGCCGCGATTTAAGGCCAGGCTGTTGTCGAGATCCATCTTCATCAAGAG
This sequence comes from Candidatus Melainabacteria bacterium, assembly GCA_003151275.1. The sequence goes on along the minus strand of PLXC01000081.1, from coordinate 9,638 downwards.
GGTGTCTTTTTCATTGCCTTTATAGAAGTCGGCTAAGTCATTGACTGCGCCTTGGATGTCGTGCTTGCCATAGATTTTGTTTTGTATGACAGAGTTAACACGATTGCCGATTTGATCCAAATCTGTGAGTTCAGAGGCGGAAACTTTGCTTCCCTTCTCGTCTTTACCCATTTCGTTTGTCGTCTGTTGCTTTGCGCGATCCACATTTACTTTGGCGATCAGCAGAGCTCGCAGAGCTTGTCCCCCGATATCCAAGTCTTTGCCAGGAAGGATGAAGTCCTTCTGCGATCCCGGCAGCAATGTACCTTTATCTAACCTGCTTTCACCAAAGGCGTCAGTGAGAATGACTGCACCTCTGAAGGCGCTAAGCATACCGTCGTACTGACGATTTGGTCTTAACCAATCAGAGGTATAGAGTCTCAATGCGTAATTATCTTGTTCACCAAGGTTTTTGAAGCTGTCGATCGCTGCGTTCATTGAACCGCTTGTGCGGTCTTTCATGTCAGTCTTCATGCGATCAAAGCCTTCGTTTTTGACGTCGACTTTGGAAGGACCTTCGAACATGTTATAGATTCTTCCTGCAACCCAGGCCCCGCCTATCATAGCTAGCCGTGTCTTGTTCTCAGCGGCCGGCATCAAGAATGCAGCACCCATCAAAACAGAGTCCAAACCAGTTGGTCTAAGCCAGTTGCTGTACGACTGATGATCGCTTGCCGGCAAGAGTTTATCTAACACCTTGCCACCGACCAGAGCGGCGCCAGTATAAAGAGCTTTTGTGACCAGTCCTTGGCGGCTGAATCCGCCTGCGGTGAATGCCAGCGGCACAAGGAGCGCATTTGTGTTCCATGACGTGGTCATTCCGCCAACTAGCGGTATTGCTTCGGTCATGCTGCTGTTGGTCAAACCATCTTGGTGATCTTTGCCAGTGAATATTTTGTCGAGATAGTGGTCTGCAACCATCGTCAAACCGACAAAAGCTGCGCCTTTGACGAAATTGCCGCCAGGGTTATCGCCAAAGAATTTTTGCTCTTTAGTTTGACTCAAATCAACGACACTTGCTCTGGCTGTTTGACGGTCTGCGAGCAACTTCATTTCCGCGGGTGTGAAGAGACCCTTGTTCAGGTTCAACTCACCTTGGAGATTTTCTAATTGCTTGGTACCGTTTTGTGTCCATTGTTCACTGCTCAACCAAGTTTGACGGCTTTGAACCTGGCGCAACTCTGCTCTTTGCGCGTCGGTCATATTCGACATCGCCGTAGCATCTGCTGGTGTGAGCGCAGCGACTTTGTTTGTCGTTTCCGTCAGAAGTTTGTTGACTTGGCTATCTAACGTTGTGAACTGGTTTTGTTGCAAGACGAGGTCGTTGCTGCGGAAATATCTCGAGTCAAAGTGATCTTGATACCATTTTGCGCCTTTCGCCAAAGCGCCGTCGGTCGCAGGTGTGACGCGGTCTCGGAGTGCATTGACGCGGTCACCTGCTGAATTGATACCGTTGCGCCATGTTTCTGGCAACACTTTCCCGCCCAGGCCATTCTCAGCAATTACCGGTGCGCCGTTGCGCGCAGTGGCTCTGGCTTCTGGTGTTACCAAGATGGTATCAGCGGTACGATTTAAGATCCACGGAACCGGACCACCAAATGCGAGACCACTCAGTCCACCGATCACCATCTGTCCGGGGAAACCAATTTGTTTCTGCAGACCAAGATTGATGTCTGTGCGATTAGGATCGTACAAGTTATTACCGTTGCCTGGTTGTCCTGGTTGTCCTGGTTGTCCTGGCTGTCCAGGTTGCCCAGGCTGTCCGGGTTGAGCTATAGGATTTTGGGCAGGACCAGGCGAACTCCAGCTTGGTTGATTTTGATTCGGTTGCCACTTCGGTCCGGTTGACTGATCCCCGTTGCGGTTCGGATCAGCGCCATTATTTGCGCCAGGCGCGACTTGGTTATAACCCGGGCGCCAAACCTGTCCGCCACTCTGCGGTTGTTGCTGCTGTTGCTGTTGTTGCTGATCGCCACCAGTATAAGCAGGTGCGACCTGACCGTAGCCAGCTCGCCATGGTTGGTTGCTCGTTGTTGTTGTCTGAGGTTGTTGTGTTTGATCGCCACCGGTGTAGGCGGGCGCGACCTGACCGTAAGTAGCTCGCCATGGCTGATCGGTTCTTTGATAAACGTCTTGCGTGGCGGCACCCTGAAGAGGAGCCCCAATCGTTGCATCCGTTGTTGGCGTTGTATTCGCGGCTAATTCAGTGGTTGGCCGCCAAGGCTGTTTCTTAGACCCATCCGCCAGAAGAGCGTTAGTCGTCTCGTCCGTTTGTTGCGGCGTTAAAGGTCTTCTATCGCCTGTATTATCTAGCCCGGCACCCATTTGAGAAACCTCCAACAAAAGAAACTATGGATCTGAGTTTGGGCCTGCACCGATCCGTGAGGATATATTAGACTTCGTTCAGGGCTTGGTAAACTCGTGTTATTACGTAGGACATGGGGTATTTACCCCTGATTGCATAAATTCTTGTCCAAAGCCTGCTTTGAGCCTTCTCATCCCATGCTATCAGGACGAACTGCTCGGCGACGGATTGGCAAACCCTACATGCAAGCATTCGCCAAACAGCATCGCGCCGAAAATGGCGAGAGCGCTATTCTAGCCGCCCATAACCATATGGCGGAATAAAATTCGACTGCTTGTCGTTCGGGGCGGGTTTGGAATTCCCGCTCCATTTATGTATTAGACCGTGTGGACAGGGTTCATGTAATAGCGACTGTGAGCAGCTGCCGGCTGACCATTGTATTTTGCATTGGGTTTTTCGTTATAGGGCACCAAGCACTCAGCCGTGCGAGTGAACACCATTTGAGCAATCGACATGCCGGCATGCAGGCGCACGGGACGATTTCCAACATTGACGATTTCGAGCGTGATTTGTGCTGGTGGATGACTGAATCCGGCGTCGATGAATCCAGCTGTGACGTGCACCATGATGCCCAGACGAGCCAAACTGGATTTGCCTGTTAGTTGTCCCACAATATTTTTCGGCAAGCAGATGCGCTCTAAAGTAGCGCCTAGAACGAACTGCCCAGGCTGAATGACAAGACTCTGGTCAACGACATGCACAAGTCCGTTGAGAATACTTTCTGATTCGTAAGGATCAATCACCTTGTTGGACCACTCGCCTTTCTCATGCCAGGAAAAGCGGTCAGACAAACGCACATCGTATGAGTTCGGTTGGATCAGAGCATCATCAAAAGGTTCAAGGATTAGCTTGCCTTCTGCAATCTCTTGGCGAATTTCGAAATCTACAAGAATAGACATTTTTTAGACCTCATATGATGCGGCATGCCTGACAGATATATCCGAGGAGAGTCTGAGCACACTAGTGGAGTCTAGGCAGCAAGCTGCTCGACTCCGCAAGCTGCTCGACTGATGACAGGTGGTCGCAAATGCCAGCTCGAACTGCTCTTAGCATTTAGTATAACCGCATGACACACACATCGAGCAAGACTCGTACTTCGCTGAAGCCCCGCTGCTGGAGCTGCATTCAGGGCATGGATTATTGTATATATAATTGACTTTCGGTTGAAACTCTCTGCGCGCGAGCTCTACAAGCTTGTTGCTTGCTCGCAAATTTTGACGTTTTTGTTTGTTGAAATTGTGATCATGCGCAGTCCGGGGACTAATCGCAGTCCCCGAGCGGTCCACAAACTGTGCTTTTTTTATAGGGGTAACCACCATATTTTTTAGCGGATCAGATTTACCAATATTCAAAACTTGCGAGGTGCGAGATGCATCTCTATATACAGTGATACCTTTCAGTCCCTGTTGCCATGCCGCCATATATGCATTACGAACGTCGTCCAAGGTGGCGTTTTGTGGGAAATTGATCGTTTTGGAGACTGCGTTATCTACGTGCTTTTGGAAGGCAACTTGCATGCGTACATGCCATATGTAAGGAATGTCGTGAGAACACACCCAGACTTTCTTCACGTCATCTGGAATGTCATCGATGTGTGCCAGTGTGCCTTCATGGGCTACGCGGGCCATCAGTTCCTCGTTGTAAAAACCGCGCTGACGCGCCGTATTTTCAAACACCGGATTGATATCCAACAGTTCCATACCGCCCATGACTCGACGGATGAAGGAAATCGCAAAGAGAGGTTCGATACCAGAGCTGGTGCCGGCGATTATAGATATCGTGCCGGTTGGTGCGATTGTTGTCACTGTCGCGTTGCGCATTGGAATGCCCTGATCGCCCCATGAACTAAAGCGCCAGTTCGGGAAGGTGCCTCGCTCGGCAGCAAGTTGCTGTGAGGTCTGGTGTGCTGTTTTTTGAATAAAGCCCATTAGTTGTTCGGCTTTTGCCACCGCTTCTTCTGTATTGTAAGGAATGCCCAGGGCAATCAAAGACTCGGCCCAGCCCATAATTCCTAAACCGATTCGGCGATTGTTGAGCGTGGCGTGTGAAATGAACGGCAACGGATAGTGATTCACATCGACGACGTTATCGAGAAAACGTACTCCAATTGTGACCATCTCTCCTAAGCGCGTCCAATCAAAATCTTCATCCTTTATAAAGCGGGCTACGTTGATCGAGCCGAGGTTGCAGGCATCACCTGGTCCGAGTGGTTGTTCACCGCATGGATTGGTCGCTTCGATGTCTTCTGTTCCGGGAATTACCGCCCCGGTTTCGTCGATGGCGCTCGTAATTGGATCGGAGCTGTTGATGCGATCGATGAAGATTAGCCCTGGTTCGCCTGTGGCGTGAGCGTTGTCGACGAGCTTGGCAAAAATATCCCGGGCTCTGACGTTGCGCACCGGGTCTTTTGAACGTGGATGGATTAAGTCATAATCAGTGTCTTCTTCAACAGCCTTCATAAACGCATCAGTAGCCGCTACAGAAATATTGAAATTGTTCAGGCGAGAAGTGTCTCTTTTGCAGCCAATAAACTCTTCGATATCTGGATGGTCGACTCGCAGCATGCCCATATTGGCACCGCGCCTGGTGCCGCCTTGCCGAATTGCCTCTGTGGCAGCGTCGTAGACGACCATAAAACTTACCGGACCGGAAGCGACGCCAACAGATGTGGCGACGCGATCATTTGCCGGACGCAGTCGACTGAAGGAAAACCCTGTGCCGCCACCTGTTTTGTGAATCAAGGCGGCATTTTTACAAGTTTCGAAAATGCCTTCCAATGAATCTGGAACCGGCAACACGAAGCAAGCTGATAATTGACCATTGGATTTTCCGGCATTCATTAATGTAGGTGAGTTCGGCATGAACTCCTGGTTAATCATCGCTTGATAGAATTTTTCGGACATGGCAGCAGTTGAAGCTTCATCGCCCCAACGTTTTTCGGCCTGAGCGACAGCGACAGCAACGCGGCGAAAAAGCTGCTCCGGTCCTTCGACGACCGTGCCTTGTTCATCGCGCATGAAGTAGCGCTTGTCTAATACCTTTAAGGCATTTTGTGAAAACATGGCTGGATTCCCCACTTTTTGTCGCCTGATCGATCCGCTTTTCTATGTTGTTTTACCAGTATACTACATTTGTATGGTACTAGATATAGCGGTGCTCGAGATTTTAGACGCAACATGTAGTCTCTTGCCTTAGATCTGGCTTCTATATTGCAACTACAGGCAATGAAAGGCACCCTGAATCGTCGTCAGTCGTCAACAGGTCAGGCGTACAGACAAAAATCCCAATGTAACGAAGACACCGAGCGCTTCCAGGCGCCATCGTCACTTGCTCGCCGTCAAGTCGATTTTTTCGGGCAAGACTGGCACGACGGCTCGATTGTATTTTCGTTCGCCACACGGTGCACGGCAACAGGCTGAGCTGCAGGACCGATGGAGCGCGCGCCCTAATAGTCTAACTAAATACTCAAATTCAAGTTCGAGCTGTGTCCAGGGAAAAGCTTCGCGGTTGGATTGATATACGTGCAAGCAAAGTTAACGGCTGTAGCGGCTTCTGCAGCCCCCGTAGCGATGAGTTTCAACTTGGCAGGGTGGGCAGCGATATCGCCAGCCGAATAAATACCAGGCAAGTTAGTTTCCATCTTTTCATTGACAGTGATTGCATTCACTTCCATCTTCAATCCCCAGCTCTTGAGGAAGTCCAAATTGATTACAAAACCGATGTTGATAATCATTGCATCGAGCGGAATAGTTTCTTCCTTGCCTGTGCGATTATCAAAAATGGTTGCCCCTTCAACGCGGTCTTTGCCTTGAATGTCCTTCAATTCGTAGAATGTCTTGATATCAATTTTATTCCGCTTCATTTCTTCAACTGAAGTTTGCACAGCTCTGAATTGGTCGCGACGGTGGATTAAAGTCACACTCTTTGCCAGCAACGAGAACTCGTTTGCCCAGTCTACAGCTGAATCTCCGCCACCAATGATCAGAACGTTTTTGTCGCGGAAGCGTTCTTTATTCTTGACTGCATAAAAAATGCTGTCGTTTTCAAAGTCGTGGTTGTAGTCAATATCCAGTTTTTTGGGAACGCATGCGCCTGCGCCAAGAGCCAATAAAACAGCTTTGCTGTAGTGCTCGTTAGTTTTGTCAGTAATTACTTGCCACGTCGTATCATCGACGCGCACCAGGGAAGTGACTTTCTCACCTGAGCAGACTGCAGGCTTAAATAGATTTGACTGTGTGGCCAAGTTCTTCGCCAGATCTTTTGCCAGAATCTTTGGATGTCCCGCGACATCGTAAACATATTTTTCAGGGTAGAGCGCGGTAAGTTGTCCACCCAGCTCGGGCAAAACATCTATGACCTTGGTCTTCAGCCCACGGAGCCCTGCATAGAACGCCCCGAACAACCCTGTTGGACCACCGCCAATGATGGTAATGTCATAAACATCCATGAGTAAGTAGAGTCTCCCCGTCACCAGCCAGTTAATCGACGGTATTGTAATACACTGCAGTCTCGATTGCTTCAGTTTTCATCAATAATGAAGGTCGTAAAACAGCCATCCTGCAAGCATTGTTTAGCTGACCTCCCACAAACTAGGCTGTTAGCTTGTCCATTGGATGTTAGCAGTGATTGCGTCTTGTAAAGCTCAAGAGAAAATTAGCGCCTATGAAGTATAGGGATTTCGGAAAAACTGGCTTGAAAGTGTCTGAAGTTGGTTTCGGCGGCTGGGCAATTGGTGGCAATGAGCATGGCAACAGTTACGGACCCACCGACGACAAAGTATCCGTTGATGCCATACATAAAGCCATAGACTTGGGTTGCAATTATTTTGACACCGCTGACGTGTATGGCTGGGGGCATAGTGAAGAGCTGCTGGGGAAAGCGCTGAAGGGCAAACGTGATCACTTGATAATCGCCACCAAAGTAGGTGGAGACTTTTATCAAGGTGCCGGCTACCAGACTTTTACTGCTGACTACATTCGCTTTGGATTTGAAAAAAGCTTGCAGCGATTGAAGACCGATTACATTGATGTCTATCAGCTCCACAATCCGCCGCTTCGGCTCCTCAACAAACCAGAGACCTATGAAGTTCTTCAAGATCTTAAAAAAGAAGGAAAGATTCGCGCTTGGGGAGTGTCCATCTTTGATCCAATTGAGGGACTGACCGCTTTAAAAATCGGACAGCCTGACAGTATTCAGGTTTCATTCAACCTCTTCAACGTAAAGCCAGCCGAAGAGCTATTGCCAAAATCCAATGAAGTCGGTTGCGCGATCATTGTGCGTGAGGCGCTGGCAAACGGTTTCTTGACTGGAAAATATGAGCCCGGTGCATCATTCGAGCATGGTGACATTAGGCACAATTGGCCAAAGGATTACATTCTCGCTCGCACTCTGGCGGCTCAGAAATTGAAATTCATTCCGAAGAATAGCCGCACCATGACTCAATCTGCGCTTAGGTTTGTACTTCACAATGAAAATGTTTCAGTGGTGATCGCTGGTGCAAAAACAGCAGAACAAATCGAGGAAAATTTAGGCGCGTCGGATGCTCCGCCTTTGTCCGCAGAAGAGATGCACGAGATCTTGACGCTGCAGCAGAGGGGCTTTAGGAATTAGTTTTAAGCGCTCGTCGCCTTCAGTACCTTCGGCTCCTCCGCGCAGAGCATGCCGCGCTTAACTGGCTACTGCTTCATCCACAATTTCTCTATCTATTGATGATCATCTTCAGTCGTTGAGCGCCGGGTAATGCCATTGGCATTGGCGTGGCAATTAACTGTCCTGGTCCTGATGGGTTTGGAATTCCTGGCGCAGCCATTCCTGTTCCTTGCAGCGCAACCGGTGAACCGTAAGGAGAAGATTGACTGTAATACGAAGCCATATCTCCTGTCGGTACAGGTATTGGCGCACTAACAGAACCAGTTGTCGCAGTCCCTGATTGCGGTAGCATGCCTGGTGGCACCCAACTCGAAGTTGAAGGCGCTAGTTGATTGACTGCGGCAGACTGCTGCGCGGCAGCGGCGAGGGCGATGGCATTGGCCGCGGCAGGATCATGAAACTGCTGTGGCATTGGAGCGAACATGCCTTGGTTGGTTGAAGTGCGTAAAGGTGTGGCGTCACGACATTTGTCGATAATCATGCGGTCGGCAGCCGCAGTCTGATATTTAGCCGCCCCTTTTCCTAACACTGCATCGGCGAACGGCTCGTGATGCCTGATCCAATAAACGACAAAGAGCCAAGCGATACAGCCCATGAAAAACATAAAAAACCAGGCATTGACGCTGATGCTGATGCCTTCCAAGGCATGGGAGAGCTTCAACCCTTGCAGCGCACTTGTCCAAATTGGCGTCTGAGAAACTGCTCCTTCTCCGCCATGAGTCCCTCCATCTGCGCCACCATGACCGTGGTGAGCGTCGTGATCGAGTCCTAGTAAATGTGAAAGAAAGCTATGACCAGCTGTATGGTTGTTATAGCCCAACAAGTGGTTGAGAAATCCGCCCCCATCTCCGCCTGAGCCGTGCATTTGATGTCCGTGACCACCATGATCGTGACCGCCGTCCATGTAACCGCCGCCGTCGCCGCCACTGCCATGACCGGATTGATGACCGCCGTGGTCATGCCCTCCTCCATCCATGAAAGTTCCGCTCATGCAGATGCTCCTATGTGTTACTGGCTCTCCGGAAGCTGAACCGAGTGACTGTATTCTATGCTTGTGGGGGCTGCTGACAATGGGGATTCCCACACGGTTAAACAAATTCGAGATATTTTTTTGTTCATAGATTCGACGCGAGAGCCCATGCGCCTTTCGAGAGGACAGGCATGGGCTCCAAGCTGGTTATATGTTGCGAATCGGTTACGCTGAAGCGCCCCCAGGAGATTCTTCCCGGGTTTTTAGCGAACTTCGACGCCTTCGATGACGGCTAGTTTTTGTCTCATTGACTCAACAATTCGAGGCAGCTCGAAGACTGCCGGCAATCTTTCTTCAATGGAGCTAATGTGACGAGTCAGCTCGATTGACTTGTCCATCAGCCTAATTAGAATTTGTTGAGTAGCGATCAGCTGACGTTGATTTTCGATCAGCTGAGTAGCCATTCGTGAATTTTCGACGCGCTGGTCGACGCTCAAAGCGATCAATTCTGAAAATCGCTCAAGCAATTTTTCAACTTGGGCCTGAACGTAGGGATCTGATACCACACCATTCGTAGTGGCATCGGCAGGGGTGACCTCGCCTTCTCCATCGAAG
>PLXC01000077.1 GCA_003151275.1 Candidatus Melainabacteria bacterium | reverse complement strand
GAATTGCTTGCAAAAATGAGGCCGGCTTTCGTAGAGCAGTTGAGCAATCTAAAAAAATCAGAACTGACGCTAAAGCAGACAAGGGTCAAACGGTATTTCGCAAGTACGCTCGAACAGCAGGCCTTTCCGACAGGAATACTAGCTCAAATAACGTACGAATCGCAGCGATAATATCTCATCAAGGATTAAGCAGATGCAGACGAGAATCGACGCAGTTTCTTGAGGAACGAAGGATCGACCAAGCAGACACCGTCTGTGCAACTGCTCGCCGCTACTTCACTCAGAAGTGACTCCTCGTCGGGCAACAATGGCAATCTCATCAGCCCGGTCTGCAGGACTCGCGATGTGCTCGGGGCCGTTTCTATGGCTTGCAAAACCTGCTTCGCAATGCCTGGATCAAGCCAGACTGCTCCAAGTCTGACGCTTCTGATCGCCATTTCGAGAGCTTTGGAAAGATTTCCCTTAAGCACGTAACCATCTGCACCCGCGTCCATCGCGGCAAAAATATCGTCCGGTCTGTCACTAGCGGTGAACACCAGCACCCTTACGTTTGGATGTGATTGCCTGATCTGCTTGGTTAGCGCGATGCCGTCTAACTCAGGCACGCCCAAATCAACTAACGTTACGTCAATGTTTGTGTCCTTGAGCAGGCTCAACGCCTCCGATGCACTGCTGGCATGAGCAGCAAGTACTAATTCCGGAATTTTAGTCAAGAATGCCTGCAGTGCAAGCCTGCTTTCATCATTGCAGTCAACTGATAAAACTCGGATTAGACTCTGGTTCGACAATTGCCACCTTCCTTAGGACGTCACCACTTGCCCTTTTTGGCTGGTTCTTTGAATTTGTGACTTTGCAAGTACTCATCGTATGTGCCAAGGAAGTTGATCAGTCCCTCATTAGTGAATGACAAAACTCTTGTCGCTACGTCTGAGATCAAGTCACGATCGTGCGTGACCACAAAGACAGTGCCCGGGAAAGTGGAAAGTCCCTCAGCCAGGGCTGATACAGCTTCGAGATCCAAGTGGTTTGTCGGTTCGTCAAAGACAAGGATTGGATTCTTCTGCATCATCATGCGCGCCATCAAAAGGCGTGCAGCTTCTCCTCCAGACAGCGCTTCAGTCGCTTTGAGACTCTCATCGCCAGAGAAAAGCATGCGCCCCAACAGACCGCGCACAACCTGGTGTCCTTCATCCTTCATGTACTGCATCAACCAATCGAGCGCCGTTGAACCGGGCTTGATTTCATCGTGATAATCTTGCGGATAATAGCTCCAAGTGGCGCTATCGCCCCATTTGAGAGTTCCAGCATCCGCTTGAATTTCGCCGATCAAACAACGAAGTAAGGTAGTTTTGCCAACTCCGTTTGAGCCGATGATGGCGATCTTTTCGCCACGGAATATATCTAGTTCAACATCCTTGAAGAGAGTCTTGCCATCAAAGCCTTTGGTCAATCCACGAACGGATAACACTTCTCGTCCAATCGGTTTTTCTTGTTCGAAACGAATGAATGGCCGTTGAATATTTGAACGTTTCAGTTCTTGCGGAGCGAGGCGTTGAATTTCTTTCTTTCGAGATTGCACTTGGCTGGATCGTTGACCAGCAGCGAATCTCGCCACGAATTCCTGCAACTGCAAAATCTTTTTCGCTTTGTCTTTGTTATCCGATTCAACTGTTTGACGAGCCTGCATTTTGTGCTCGACCATGTCGTCATAGTTGCCTGGATAGTTGATGATCGTGTCGTAATCGATGTCTGCAATGTGAGTGCAAACAGAATTGAGAAAATGTCGATCGTGTGAAATGACGATCAAGATGCCTTCATATCCATACAAAAAATCTTCCAACCAGTGAATTGATTCCAAATCCAAATGGTTCGTGGGCTCGTCCAGCAGCAGCGCTTCAGGTCCACCGAACAGCGCCTGCGCGAGCAAGACTCGAAACTTATAGTCCGTCGCCAGAGTGTTCATCATACTTTCGTGCTGGTCATCAGGGATGCCGATGCCGCGCAGTATTTCACCAGCTTTGAACTCTGCCGTGTAACCATCTTCGTCGGCAATGACTGATTCAAGCTCACCCAGTCGATTCATTTGGTCAATAGTCAACTCAGTAACTTCGCACAAGGCATCGCGTTCTTTCATCGCCTCCCACAAAGTTTCATTACCCATCACAACGGTATCGATAATGCGCTCATCGTCATAGGCAAATTGGTTCTGCTTCAACACGCCCACTTTCTTAGGACGGCTGACTGTACCTCTGTTTGACGGCTCGACTTGTCCAGTCAGGATCTTCATGAAGGTAGACTTACCGGCACCATTTGGACCGGTTAGACCGTATCTATTACCCGGACTAAATTTCACCGAGACATTGTCGAACAATGTTCGCGTGCCAAATCCCTTCGATACTTCGTTGACTATTATCATGTCCGTTTGATTTCCCCTGAACAAAAAAGACGCGCTCAGCGCGTCACTCATTGCGGAATTATACCGGTAAAGGCTGCCATTTGGTCATTTGTCCAAGGTGTCGACGTAGTTGCAACAGCTGAAAAACGAATTGAATATTAATGAAGAGGCAAGGTTTCTAATTTCTCAGGCTGTGCAGCAGAAGCTACAGCGCCTCAGGAAGCCACTCTCGGACGGGCGCGCAAATAGCGACACAAGCAGAGTTACATCATTTTTAGAGGTACCCTTATTTGTAAGATTGCTTAATGCTACAGACCGAGCAGGAAAATAGAGCTCTCGGAGATGCATATACGGCAATGGGCAATGGCCACATTAATCCACGAATAGGGAAATGAATAGATTGGTCAACGAATTGGTCAACGAATCTGCACTGTTGAATAAAAAACGTTTTGTTCAACAATCGGCCCTAAACAACAGGCAGAACAATTTCTGACGGATAACGCGCATCATGAAAGATCGTTTGTCGGGCCACCGTCCAATCATTTAAATCGGCCTGGCTCGGATCCAAAGCGCTGTTTGGCGTTCGTCCATAATGCGGGAAGTTCGAGCTCGAAACATCAAGCCTAATGCGATGACCTGCTTTAAACAAAGCCGCGGTCCAACCCACATCGATGTTGTATTCGTACACTTTGCCTGGCTCCACCGCTGTGGGATTAGTGAGTGACTGGCGGCGGCTCGCTCGCACTATGCTATTCACAATATTTATCGAACGCCCGTTTTCAGATACGTCAGTAACTACAACTGCGAAGTCCGTGTCTATCGCAGTTGTAGACGCATACAGCTTCAACTTGACCAGACCCATCACAGTGACATCATCAGATAAAACTTCGGACGAATATACGAGCACATCATTGCGCATTTCGTTTCTGCGCTGATCGGTCGGACCCATCGGCGCAATTTCCTCGAAACAGCAGCTATGTCCCCCAGTGCTTACGACAGGATTGGAAGGATCGCAAATGAAGCTGTCCCAAGCCTCGTCGGTAGGAGAAGTTGCGGACAATACACCGTCACCGCTGAGTGAATTTGCTCTCCCAGCTGAGTGCAAAAACAATCGCAAAGCGGTGGTATTCGCCGGCGGCCATTCACTTAGATTCTTCCACTCGTTCAAGTTCAAAACGAAAACTGAGACACTTGGATCATCGGAATACTCATACTCTGTGAGTCCCGCCTGTCCTTCGAGTCCCGAAGGTTCTTTGAGTCCGACGCGCTCTTTGTGGCCCGCCTGCTCTTTATGCCCCGCGTGCTCTTTGTGCCCCGCGTGCTCTTCATGTCCCGCGCGGGCTTTTAGTCCCATGTGCTGATCAAGCCACTTCAATTGAAGTAAATTGACTATGTTTCTTGCCTCAGTTCCGAAGTCACATGATCCAACTTGCTGTTGCCACGGGAGATGGTGCCAAGGTCCTATCACCAGCTTTTGACGTCCACGCGTCTTGTCGGATGCGTGCCGTTTATTCAATTCAAAATAATTTCGAATCGTCCCTGACACAAAAACGTCATACCAGCCACCAATGTGCAGAACTGGAATTTTGATGTTTTGATAGAAATTGCGGATAGATTTGTTGGCCCAATACTGATCGTATGTATCGTGCTTTAGCCAGTCTAAGTAGTATGCCGAATATTTTTCTGCATCAGGAATCGCACTGACGATTGGAGTTTTCCAATAAGTAGCCGGCAGCTCCATACATGATTGCCAGAACAATTTCTGGGCAACATGATCACCTGCACGCCGCGCCGTGTCTTGAGATAAGTAGACAACCCACGATTGAATAAATGCTTGGGCAAAAGCACCACCCTCGTAAGTCCAACCATCAAAGAAGTCAGACGCTGTCATGGCAGGCACAATTGTTTTCAGCCCGCGTGGTTGCGTTGACGCCGCTTGCATCTGGATCGCACCAGGGTACGAAAAGCCATACATGGCAACGCTTCCGTTCGACCCATCCAAATCCGCAGCCCACTCAACTGAATCATGACCATCTGCAACTTCAGCATCGTATGGATTCCAATCACCTTCTGACGAATACCGTCCCCGACAATCCTGCACCACGACCATATAACCGTAACGCGCATACCATCCGGGATTTAGGTAGACCGTATTTTGCCCGAGGCTCTTATCGTAGGGGGTTCGTAGCAGAAGCACAGGCAAATCGCCATCCACATCAGGTCGATAAATGTCAGCGAATAGTGTGATACCATCGCGCATTTTCGCGGGCACGGCGTACTTTACGTTTACGTTCGCGTGCCTAATTGGTGGCACTTCTAAATCGATAGGCATTTCATTCTCGGAAATAATTCGTACTAAAGACTAATCTCCTCGAATGGGAAGAGAAAAGCCCTAACATTTTAGTACAAATGAACACCGTTCGGAACGGCACGCGGGGAAGAATCAGGAGAATCAGGACGGAGGGCAGCTTATGACGGAGCTACGGTCCGGCGCGTTTAATCTATCCCCTTAAAGCGCTTGAAGGAGGATTTCTCCTCCTCGCGCTTGCCCTAAATTGTTGCAGCGGAGCTCGATGCGTTGTCTCTGCTGCTGAAATCATAATGCACTTGAATTGTGTCGAAAAAATGTCGGTTAGACTTCGATTTATATATACAGTACAGCAATTCACATTCAAGGGAAAAGCTTGCGCTTCCCCCCTGGTTTGCGATTTATCTAGAGGACGATAAAGCTGTATTTGCCAGCCAATTGTCTATTCCCTTGATGGGAGTCGGAGAAGATATCGTTGGATACCTTGTCAAAATTGCGGTACATCTTTTCGACTTGCTTTGCGTGGCTGACACTGCACTCTTTACCAGAGTTACAAGGCATCAGCGCTACAGTTTGCACTTCAGACAGCAAACGGCTGACTTGTGAATCAGAGAGTTTTCCATTTGCTTTCTCCGCATAAATGCGAGCGATCAAATCATCACGTCGAGTGAGCAGATCGTTAGGCAGAAAGACGTTGAAACCGGTGATTTGAGCGCCTGTCGTGACAAACATCACTGGATTTGCATTCAAGATCGAGGAAACCATCGATTGTTCACCCAAGATATTGGTGACGAGTATGCTTGGACCCGCACCCAAGGTGGCGCCATTTGTGAAGGTCGTAGTTGTCGTTGTCGTTGCCGCAATTTCAGGAGTCGAAGTCTTGCTTCTGAACATATGGAACGAATAATCAGCTCTGGCAGCCTGTCCCGAGAATGCGAAAGCGGCAGCAGCCGCGACTATCATGTTTGCTTTAATTATGTTTTTCATTTCTAGGGTCCTCTAAGTAACAGAGGCAAGGACGTAAGTGCGTGCAAATAAAGAGTCCAATTGAAAAGTTTTTGTAATAGTCAAAGCAAACTGATCAGTATCTCTCGTGAACTCAGCAGGCGCTCTCGACAGCGCCTGTCCTCGCGATCAAATTTACTATCCGCCTGACGAACAACTTTAAACTGGTTGCAACTCAGATGTAGGAAGAACAACAAGCAGAGTGTTGCCGCATTTAGAATACTTCTTTTCTTTACCGATTACGAAACAGCCGCAAGTTCGCACAATTCATTTAGCATTCCTGCTATGCCGAAGGAATCAAATCCTCGGGCTTTGCCTCGGAAGCCCAGCTTTACCGAGTTTGCTGTGATGACGGCTGTAAAAGAAATAGATGCAGAGACCTACGGGCAAGGTAATGCAGTAGACCTGCAAAACCAGGTGCCCGAGATGGAACATCAAAATCAAACAACCGACTGAACACAATATTGAGACGATCGGATTGACCAATTTCAGTCTCATCGCACCAATGCCAACGAACATAAAGGCAATCAGAGTGCCGAGCACCATCATGTCAGCGATATCACCGAACGGTACCAGACCTGCCGTCAACGCAACAATCAGTCCATTCAAAGCGATTCCTACAACTGGATTACCTTTATTTGTTTTTTGGAAAATCGGCGGCAGCAGACCGTCTTCGGCCATGTTTCTAAAGATGCGTGGTCCGCCCATACAGAGCACCAGCAACACATTAAAGATACCAAGCACCGCACCAAAGGAGATAAATTTGGATGTCCATTCTTCACCAACACTGGAAAGTAGTTTGGCTAACGGAGCCGCTGCCTCACTGCCTACAAATAATGGATTGCCTACTCCGTTGATGAAACATGGTGCCAACCCAGTTGCAACAGCCATGACGGTGACATATAAAAAGGCGACGACGCCAACGCATAAAAACGTCGCCCTTCTGGTGTCTTTTAGGCTCTTCGATTCACGCGCAAAAGTAAACAATGCGTCGAAACCAACATAGGGGAAAACGGCTAGGGCTGCGCCTTTCAAAACGCCTTCGATGCCCTTCGGCATAAATGGCACCCAGTTTGCCGGGTTAACATGTCGAGCTCCAACGACAAGGAATATTACGAGCAAAGTCATCTTTAAGCAGACAAGAATAAAATTCAATTTTGCTGATTTGCTGACGCCACCAAAAATTAAGATCAAAGTGACCACAGTGACCACAGCAACTGCAACGATGTTTATGCCGAAATGAAAGCCGTCGGGGCCATTCGTCGGTCCCGCCCAAAACTGAGGCAACGTGTAACCCAAAGCATTTTTTAAATATTCGCCCCAAGCAATTGATACTGCAGACGATCCAAAACTGTATTCAAGGAATAAACCAAATGCCACAATCCAGGCGAACAGTTCACCGAGGGAATGGTAGACGTAGCTATAAGCCGAAACTCCGTTTGTAACTCGACGCGAGAATTGGTCGTAGCATATTGCCACCATCATGATCACAAAACCGGTAATTAGAAAGGACAATATTCCAGCAGGTCCCGCTTTACCGGCAATCATTCCTGGCATCGCGAAGATGCCCGCGCCTATGGTGGCACCGATACCCAGCGCCGTGAGCATGATCCAGCCAAGATGTTTCGGCGTGTCATCGGCTCCCTCTGCAACAGCGGGAGTGCGGCGCATCAATGATGTCATTAAGGGCATTGGCTGGTGAATCCTTAAACAAACGGGTGTGACTAGTGGTTGACCGACAGGCGCCTAAGATAATGGTTGGAAGCTAAGCCATTTCTTGGAAATGCTAGCATAGCGAGTTCGAGACGTAATGAGCGGGGAGACGTTTTCAATGAAAATCCAGAAAGCAGCAGTTCTTGGCGCTGGCGCGATGGGCTGCGGAATTGCTCAAGTGCTTAGCCAGGCTGGCATCGAAGTGATTTTGAAAGACATTGATCAAGCTTTTGTCGAGCGTGGGCTTGCCAACATCAAACGCATGTATGACTCACGCGTGAAAAAAGAAGTTCTTTCGCAAAAAGAAGCGGACGCACTATTTGCACTAATCAAGGGCAGCACAAGCTTTGATGGATTCAACAATGTGGACCTCGTGATCGAAGCGGCCCTTGAGCAGATAGACGTCAAGCTCGAAATCTTCAAAACGCTTGACGAAGTTTGTCCTTCACGGGCCATTCTGGCCTCGAACACGTCTGCGCTTTCTATTTCCGAAATTGCCTCCGCCACCAGACGCCCAGAGAAAGTGGTTGGCATGCACTTCTTTAATCCAGCTCAGTTCATGAAATTAGTCGAAGTGATTCCTGGCGTCAAAACCGCCGAAGAGACCGTAAAGATCGCACTGGACCTATGTAAGCAGCTCGGCAAGACGCCAGTTAGAGTGCGTGAGTGTCCGGGCTTTTTGGTCAATCGCATCCTCTTCCCTTATATGAACGAGGCGATTTACGTTCTTCAAGAGGGTGGCGCAACTCCTGAACAAGTCGACCAAGCGGCAGTCGAATTTGGTTTACCGATGGGACCGTTCACTTTGTTTGACATGACGGGCATTGATATTTGCGGTCACGTCAATGAGTTCCTTTATAGTGAATACGGTCCACGTTTTGAGACGGCGCCGCTGTTAAAATTAATGATGAAGGAAGGTCAGCTCGGGCAGAAGTCCGGAGCCGGTTTCTATGTCCACGAAAAAGGACAACCAGCGCAGAAGGACGCCCCCAAGACAATCAATCCGCGGCTTGAAAAATTAGCTAAGGAAGCAGGCACTGCGGCTACAAACGCCTCACCAAAGTTTGACGTCTATCGGATCATCTTGCCGATGTTCAATGAAGCGCTTTATGCTGTGCAAGAGCAAGTAGTCACCGCAGCTGATGTCGACGTTGCCATGCAAAACGGATGTGGCTTGAACAGAGGGCTGCTCTCTATTGCTGAGGACAAAGGATTAGACTGGTGCTTGAAACAACTGGAATCATATCAAGAACGTTACGGTGAGCGCTTTCGCCCATCCTGGCTGTTGAGACAATTGGTGCGAGCTGATATTCATGATTTTTCCAAGCTCGAGAAGGCACCAGCTGCGGTGCACTAAGATCGGGATCTCGGAGTTGGGTAAGGAAAGGGGACTGCAATGATCAAATGGTTCTTCTTATTCTTATTTCTTATCTTCGTTTATCATGTGCGAGAAGTTTTTCCGCCCTTCATAGTCGGTGGAATCATCGCTTATCTGCTCAACCCACTGGTTAAATGGGTCTGCCGCGAAGTGCCCTGGATGAGGCCCTGGCAGGCGGTCGGTGTAATTTATCTCGGAACGATCGGCATTATTGCCTTGATTTGTGTTCACTTTGGACCAGAGTTGGCTAGTCAATTCAATAAGCTTTTTGACGAAAAGATGATCTACAGCGTTGTCAATCAGATTTCAACACGTATGAATCTCGGTCTGGATGTTTCTCAAGTTTCAAAGGAAGTGCTAGCTAGCATGAAGAGCGCTGGTAAACCAGCAGAGATTGTGCACGTTGGTGGCGTCATCTCAAAAAGCTTGCTCGCTATTTTCGTTTGCGTTGTTTCATCAGTATATTTAATTACAGACAGTGCTCGAGTCGGCAGTTTCTTTTTACGCTTTGTTCCGGCACAGCGCAGAGTCACAGTCGTCAATCTATCGTCCCAAATGAATGTGATGCTCAGCAAATATGTAAGCGGTCAGCTAATCCTGATTGTGCTCATGTCGTGTGTTTCGTGGGGAATTCTCACTTGCTTTGGCATCAAATCCGCCATGCTGATTGGTATCTTTTGCGGTGTCATGGAAATTATTCCGGTGCTCGGTCCATGGCTAGCAATCGGACTGGCAACGATTGTTAGTTGCACACAGCTGGACTTCAGCATCATCTCGCTTGGCGTACCAGCTTGCTTATTTCTTGCTCGCCAAATAGAAGATTACGTGGTTGTACCCAAAGTAATAGGTCACGCAGTAGAGCTGCATCCGCTGGCTGTGATTTTCGCCGTCTTGGTCGGAGAAACGATGGCTGGTGCTCTGGGCATGCTGATCGCCATACCAGTAGCGGCTTCGATAAAGCTGATTTTGGATTTTTGTTATCCACCCGAGTCGATTGAACATCCCAAAGAGCATGGTGGCATGTTGGCTTGGATTGTCGCAAAATTCAAAGGCAACGTTGAACACCGCGGCACAATTACGCCCGAACAAGAGCAAGCTGCTTCAAGGGTGGCGTGGGCGCAGACTAAAAATGAAGTCGAAACGAATGATCGACTAGCCGAGCAAATGTCGTTATTGAATAATCTGGAAGAAATCGAGCTGAAGGAAGCGGCTTTGATCAAGCACGAACAGAAGAAGCTAAAAACCGTAGAAGAGAAACAAGATAAAGCCCTCGAGCAAAAGGCACTGATCCAAGGTAAAGAAGCTGCAATCACTGCGGAGAAAGAGGCTGCAGTGGTAATAGATAAAAAAGCTGCAGTAGCTATTGAAAGGGAGTCTGCAGCGGCCCCGGAAATCGAATCTCAAAACAAGTCGATTGAAACCAAAGAACCTTAAACGAAGGGCAAGGAATCCAGGCGCGCACAGTTTATACATGGCGGCAAAGTCGCAGCGACGGTGCGGACACGCGTCTGGACGCGGCGTTGCGGACACAAGCTCACACGAGAGATCTAAACCTCGCAAAATAAGCGAATAGTTGCCAAGCACTTATTGCTGAGATTTTTTGCCGATATCGGTAAAAATTTTGCGGCAGGGCACGGCGTTGCAGGATCGGACAGACTCGGACATTATAGGTACAGCAAACCTTAAAGGCGGAGCCAAGCAACAGGCTGCGGATCAACAGTGTCTGTGGCGATAATTATGCCGATCACAATTGCGTAGGCGATTGCGCCACACATTAGATGGACTGGGCGCAATCGGTTTGTTGATATCAGTCTCAAATAAATGAGCGCTGAAAAGATAGCAACAATTGCTGAAGCGACAGTTTTTGGTTCCAATTCCCATGATGTGAATGCCACACCGAAAGCCACAGGAAAGCAAGCTTGGAAAACAAGTGCACCAGTAATGTTTGCTAGCGCTAGGGTGTCTTTTCCGCTGCGAGCCCAAATAATCGAATTGATTTTCTCGGGCAACTCTGTTGCAATCGGCGAAACTATGAGGGATAAGAAGAGTGCCGAAAAGCCAATTCCTTTGGCGATAGTTTCGATGTGATCCACGAATAAGGCAGCACCGCCAACGATACCAATTAGAGCGATAATAATTTGGGGAATGATCAGGATTAGATTCTTAGAGTCGGGCTTGAAGACTTTGCTGAAGTACAGTTCCTCTGGCTCACTGCCCATCTCAGATTCGCCTTTGATGGTCATGTAGACGTAGACTGGATAGATTAAAAACAGCCCAGCAGCAAAGGCCAAACGCAGTTCCCGAACAGGAGCAGCGAAAGATGCACCAATTGCGAGACTATAAGCGACGATGAAAAAGCATAAATCGCGCGTCAACAAACCTGTGTTTATCTTCAAATTCTTTGGGCGCCTACCGGTTCGCGCAAAGAAAAACATTGAAAGCCCACACAACGAAAGCGTCAGCGTGCTCAACATGAACGGAGCCCCAGCGATCGCGCCGATGCCAACATCCGCTCCGTGTTTACTACCAAACCAAAAAACGGCAACGATCGGTATAAGCGTCTCAGGCAAGGCTGTTCCAACAGCAGCTAGAAGGCTGCCCACGACGCCTTCGCTCAATCCAAACCTTTGACCGAGCCACTCAATTCCGTTTGTAAACATCTCTGCTGCTGCGACAATCAGCACCAAAGCGAGTAATAAAAGAGCATAATGCGCGAACAAGTGTTAGACCTCGGCTCCTTAATTCCGCACTGTGCCACAGCCGGTTCTCAGTGAATTTGCTCATCGGTGTTAGATCAAATGCATACGTGCAATACTAATCCTTGCCTTACAGCAATAGCAAGAGAACACACCTGATGATAACTGTCGCCGATGTGGAGCACGTAGCCAAATTAGCCCGACTCAGCCTGACCGAGGATGAGAAGAGGCTCTACACGGAGCAACTCGGAAAAATCATTGGCTTCTTCGCTGAATTAAATGCAATTGATACAACGGGAGTGGAGCCAATGTCTCACACCCTGGCCGTTACAAATGTGATGAGAGAAGATGAAGTCGAGGCGCCTCCGGGACACGAAATTCTTCTAAAGACCGCGCCAGCCAGAGACGCAACATTTTTCCGCGTTCCCAAAATTGGCGAGTAAATACCTGATCGATATTCAGCTTATCGATGCCAACGGCGATTGTTAGACGCTGTTGATGCTTGGCGCATGCCCGATCTTCGCCAGAATAGCTTATAGTAATCCTAGGATAGCCTAGGAACCCGAGGGGTCTATGCGGCAAAGCCGCCCGCCTCCGCAAAGTGCCTGGTACATCCAGATAGCCTTAGCACTTGAGGCGGCTATGCGCACTAGTGGGGTCTATGCAGGCAAGCTGCCCGACTCCGTAAAACCGCCAACCCGCGAAGTGCCCGGCGTAATGATTGGATCTAGCAAGACAGGGAGGCTATATGAACACCAGGTATGTTTTTGTTACCGGTGGGGTTGTCTCTTCATTGGGGAAAGGCATCATTGCTGCTTCGTTGGGGCGGTTGCTCAGGGCACGAAACATCTCCACCACAATTGTCAAGCTGGATCCATACCTTAACGTAGATCCAGGAACGATGAGCCCGTACCAGCATGGCGAGGTTTTCGTGACCGAGGATGGCGCCGAAACAGATTTGGATCTCGGGCATTATGAGCGGTTCATTGATGTTGACCTGAGTCGGATGAACAACGTCACAGCGGGATACATTTATAAGAGCGTTTTAGAAAAGGAACGACGCGGAGATTATCTGGGCGGAACAGTGCAGATGATTCCTCATGTTTCCAATGAAATCAAAAACTTCTTGCGCAAAGCAGCGTCAACATCGCAAAAGGAAATCGTTATAGTCGAAGTAGGCGGAACGGTTGGTGACATCGAGAGTCTTATCTTCCTCGAGGCGATTCGCCAGATGCGAAAAGATATCGGTCGCGATCACGTTTGCTATATTCACGTCACAATGATTCCGAAGTTAAAAGCAACTGACGAACTAAAAACCAAACCAACTCAACATAGTGTTGAAACTTTGAGAAGTCGCGGTATTCAGCCAGACATCCTGGTTTGCAGAACCGAACGCCTGATCCCATCTTCGATTCGCGACAAGCTATCTCTCTTCACTGACGTAGATTTGAACGCAGTAATTCAATGCCGAGATGTTCAACATCTATACGAAGTTCCATTATTGATGGAACAAGAAGGGCTAGCAGACAGAGTTCTAGAGCGCGTTCACTTGCCAAACAACCCACCTGATCTAGTTGCCTGGAAAGAGCTTGTCGAAAGAATCAAGCGTCCAAACAAGACCGTAACGGTGGCAATCGTCGGCAAATACGTAATGCTTTCGGATGCATATATATCCGTAGTCGAGTCGCTAAAACATGCTGGCGCTAAGCTGGGCACTGCGGTCAACATCAAATGGGTTTTGTCTGAAGATGTCGAAAAGCATGGTGCCCAAGAGTATCTCGCCGGTGTCGATGGTATCTTAGTTCCAGGTGGATTTGGCGATCGCGGTATTGAAGGCAAGATTCTTGCCGGTCAATATGCTCGCGAGAACAAAATCCCATATCTTGGGCTGTGCCTGGGAATGCAGACAGCCGTGATTGAATTCGCGCGCAACGTTGCCGGTATGGCCAAAGCGAACTCAACTGAGTTTGATCCGCAAAGTGCCTATCCAGTAATCGACCTGATGCCAGATCAACACAATGTTGTGTTGAAGGGTGGCACGATGCGCCTTGGCAGATATCCATGCCACTTGAAAGCTGGCACTAAAGCAGCAGCAGTCTACGGTTCAGACTTGATCCATGAACGTCATCGTCATCGCTATGAAGTCAACAATTCTCTGCGCGAACAACTATCAACAGCAGGGATGATTTTCTCGGGATTATCACCTGATGAAAATTTGGTCGAGATGATCGAACTTCCAGACCATCCATTTTTTGTCGCTTGCCAGTTCCATCCTGAATTGAAGTCCCGACCAGACAATGCACATCCGCTATTTGTTGGACTGGTTGAGGCAATGATTTTCCAGCATGAAAAAGATGGCGTTTCTGCCTCTACACCAATACCTGAAAATGGTGAAGATAATCCTGCAGTTGTTAAAGGCAAACCGTCTGCGATTCATCAACACAGTTAAAGTAGGGTGGGCACCACCAGTCGATGCAACGTCTGCCGATCAAACGAGTAACATCGTTAGTGAGATACTTGCGGTGCTACGGGAACGCTGACGTCGCTTGGCGCGTATTTTTGGTCGAGCATGTAGAGATGTCCGACGCCCAGGACTTCAGGCTTGCCTGTGCCTCCCCGGGCAACAAATTCAACTTTGGCAATGTCTGACTCTTTAGTGCCCGGAGGTAGAAGAAGGCTGGTTTGCGACCAACCGTTGCGACCGATGGCGACGTCTTTGAACCCGAAATCCGAGCTGGAAGTAGTTCCATTTTTGAGGATCACTCTGGCTGCCACAGGGTTCTGGGCTGCATTTTGCAAATCCATTTGAACATACAGATAGTTGCGGGGATCGGCCATCTGCGGGGGATCGTTGAGAGTATGCAACTGAAACCATGCAAGCAGACTGCCCATAGTGCTGTCATTTGGCAGATCACCTTTACCCTGTCGAGCAACTTTTCTTTCGCGGTCCAGCTCGACGCTGCTCGTCTTCCACCACAGCGGATTTTGCCGCTGTAAATCTTCGACCGGAGCGTTCGACGGCACGGCATAATCAGGCAACATGCTGAATTTCAAAGGTCCAGTGCCTGAGTCGCTGACATTATTGTTGTCTGTGCTTGTTTGTATGACCGGATGAGTACCCTCAAAAGTGCCGTTAAAAGCTGCATTGACGTGATTCGGGCCGTCGAACAATCTCGATAAAACTTTTCCATTGGCATCGACTGTCACTTTGAAAACGTGTTGAATATCGGTCATCCGTCCCCAGCGCGCGTTTTCGACAGCGGGCAAGATGGCGGTGCCACCATCTTCGTTGGAGAAGACATAGCCGTAATCGATCGTCGTCGTGCCGTCCGGGTTGTGATGCTCGGAATGATACATGCCCATCGGTGTGTCGGTATGATTATTGTCGGTGCCATGACGTCCGTATAAAACTGGAGAGTTCTCGTCGATGGCCTGAGTCAATTTGTCTTTGTAACCATATGCAGTGGCAGTGCCGGAATCTACAACAACTCCTTGTGCGCCCCGAGGTGATTTCTCCTCAGCGTATCTAAGCGTAATTGTGTGGTTTCCCGCCGACAATTCATGAAGAGCAAGAGAGTATTTGGTCTTGTCACTGCCCCCAAATAGAACGGCGTCTTGACTGTATTTCCCGTCGACAAAAACACTCAGAACTGCTGATTCCGCGCCAGCTTTGGCCCAATTAGTACCTGGTGCCGACATATCTAAATCCAGACGCACAGGACCATTGTTGTCGACGCGAATACCGAAACTGGCCGTCTTGTTTGTGGGTGTTAGATTGATTGCCGAAGTAATTACAAAAGCGGGCTGATCGACCTTCAACTCGGCGAAACTCGCTGCGGTTTGCCCATCAATCTGATGAGGGAAGTTGGGATTAATACCGCCATCAGGATAGATTTTTTGTTCCACTGTCTGCATGCCGTCCACAATTGGTGCATTTAAACTGTGTCTGCCGAATATTTTGCCGTGTTCTGTGAGCAAATCTTTAAAGGTTGGCACGTTCCATTCACTCAAAGTCGCAGGCGCACCGATACGCCTGATTAAACCTGAGCTCAACCGATCCCCGCCATATCCGGCAGCGGCAACAAGCGGATAATCAACCAGGGCCGAGCCCAAGTTGTTACCAAGCCACTGTTTATCCCGCTCGAGGTTGGCAGGATGCCGCCAGGTGTCTATCATCGGCCCACCAAATCGTCGACCGATATCCAGAGCTGTAAGACCGAGAAAAAGTTTCGGCGTAAAGCGCGCTACATCACCTATCAAACCGGGATTCTTTGATGCAAACGTCAGCCCGACTGCCACACCAAAACTGGCCGCCAGCTCAATGGCTGTCAGATTCTTATGATCCAGCACATCTTGTAAGCGCGAAATGACACCACTTCCTATGTGGCCGGGAATGCTGGCAAGCAAACCTACTTCGCTGTGCAGTTTTTCAGAGAAGGAATTATCTACTTTTTCTTCTGGTGTGCGAACACTGTCGGAACCGAAAGCCATGTGTCATGCCTGCTAAAGAAGGCGCACTTGCGCACGCCGGACAGTTGTCCGGAGTTGTGTGTTTATTCAAGGGTCAGAAGAGATTATCTAATATGACTCCCGCTTTCAATGGGGAAAATCCCATACCCCAGGGGCGCAGGACATTTAAATCGTCAATTCACATAGGGTTTTAAAAGCGTTGTTGCTGGAACATAGAGCGGATGCCGAGGCTGTCCGACCTTAGTCTTTCCAAGACAGACAAGATTGACTCGATGGTTGGCAAGCAATTCCAACACTTCGTCGCTCCGCCCCCGAATATTTCCATGGTTTCCCCAGGCGAGAATGACGCGGCTGACTTTTGATACCGCATCAATTATGTATTGATCGTTGAGTTTGCCGATTGGATTTTTCGCGGCACGCAACTCTTCAGGATAAGTTGCGCAAAAGGCGAACAGATTAACGACTTCAATAGAGCCGCAACCAAAGCGAGCAGCCATGCCGATGCAAGTGCGAATGGTCTGATCGTTTTTTTCGGCATCGGCCTTGCTTGGATTCAACATAAGAAATGCAATCTGGGGCAAAGTTTCATCCCAGCGCCGCCACAATTTGTATCGGTAACGCCTGGATCGGTCGAATATAGCACCACTGTCCATAATCGTTGCCCTAGGTTTCGGGAGGGTCCTGATTCCAAGGAGTCTCCCCGAGCCAACCCTTCGCCCACATTATTAGAAGTGTGGAAACAGCAATTAGCATCATCAGCAACAGGGCAAACGGATATCCCCAAAACCATTTTAATTCGGGCATGTTATAGGGAGAAGCATTGTAATCAAAGTTCATGCCATAGATTCCAGCCACCAATGTTGGTGGCACACAGAGAGTCGTGATAATTGTCAGAACTTTCATCACTTCATTCATGCGATTGCTGATGCTGGATAAGTAAACATCCATAAGGTCAGCACTTAACTCGCGGTATGTTTCAATGAAGTCGAGGATTTGGACAGCATGATCGTAACAGTCTCTAAGGTGGATCAGAGTGTCATGAGTAAACGCCTTAGGTGAGTCTCGTAATAGACTATTGATCGCTTCACGAAGCGGCCAAATCGAACGCCGCAGAATAAGTAAATCTCGCTTGATCTTGTGAATCTTTCCAATTACCTGGCGCGTCGGCTTATCAATTATTTGCTCTTCCAATTCTTCAAGCGATTCGCCGTAGTTTTCGAGAATTGGAAAATAACTGTCAATTACGGTATCAAGCAATGAGTAGGCAAGATAGTCCGGGCCGGAACCTCGTAGATGCCCGGTACCTTTGCGAATCCGCTCTCTGGCTGGATCCATACAATCAATTGGTCCATCCTGGAAAGTGACCACGAAATTCTTCCCGAGAAAGATATTCAACTGCTCAACTTTGATTTCCTCGTCAATCCACTTCAGCATATGAGCGACTATGTAGTATTGCTCACCATACAATTCCACCTTGGCGCGCTGGCGAAAAGTCATCACGTCTTCCAGGGCAAGATTATGGATTTGAAAAATTTGCCCTATTTCTTTGATTTTGTCCACGTCGCCAAGTCCGTCGACGTTTACCCAGGTGACGGGATATTTCTGAAGGAGGGTTTCAATTTCTTTAGGATCTTGTATCTCTTTTTCGACTAGTTCCAAAGGGCTATACGCCACCACAGTAATCACCGGGGGTGGTGCGCCTTGAATAGCTTCAACACTGCCTGGAATTGTATTGATCGTATGTGATGCCAGCTGTTGGCGCAGTCGATCTTTACGGCTCTTTCGTGAACGGGTCATAGATTTCCTATTGAATTCCTGGATAGAACGATACAGGGTAGATGTCTATGAGGCACGTCACGCCGCGCTTCGTTCGCTACAGCCTAGAGCATATTACCAATTTTGCATCTATTCCCGCGTGACAAGTGAGCAAATATGTAATAGATTGTGGGAAATTCAAAGAGATCAGACGCAAATCAGCTAAGGATGTTATGTTCACCAAGAAATACCTGTTGACGATATTGACGATCACGTATTGCATCCTGCCTGTGTGTGCTGATGATGAAGAACAGATACGCTCATGGAAATCTCGAATTGAATCGAGACAGTATGCAGGCATAGAAAAAGAAATCGAAACCGCAAAAAAAGATGCGAACGACAAAAACGATCTGGTTCGAGTTAGTGCCCTGGAGGAATTGCAGGATCAAATCAAGAGAGGAAAGGCTGCAGCGAGTGGAGCGAAGATCGACAATGCAACAACCCTCGATGACGCGGTCAAAATGCAAATGGCGATGCTGCAGTCAATGGCTGAAAAATTTGCTCGGCAGCATCATGGGAAATACCCGATTGTCTTGGATGAACAATTCAAAGGATACTTTCCAATGATTACCTTTAACAAGTCAAACTCGACAGCTCCATTTTTCAATCCTTTCACAAAAAAACAGGAGTGGTTCGGTGTTAAGCCTATAGATAGCATCGACAAAGCCGCTGACAACCAGAACCTTCTAAAGGGACAAATAGTTTACTGTCCAGTCAAGCAAGGAACCACATATGCCATCATAGGCGGTGCACATGACGGCAAGTTACTGCGTGATAAAAGTGGTCAAACATTGATCATGACTAAAAAGTAAAACTGAACACAAACGGTCTTTTCTGTGACCGGTATGAAATTCCAAAGATTACATAAGAATGAATCAAGTATCAAAATCAATCCCTGAAATTTCTAGTCTGAGAATGTTCCTCAAAATCGCGACTCTGCGAATATCAAAATCAATCCCTGAAATCGCGATTCTGCTAATTTTAGTCTTGGCTCAGACAGCACCTATTGCCGATGCTGAAGGTTTCCCAGGCAAAGGCGATGAAGATGCATGGAGCGATGCCCTCCCTTACTACAACCGCGGTAATCGCTATCTGCAAAAAGAGCAATATCAGCAAGCGCTTGAAGACTTCAAAGAAGCGGTGGCGAAATATACCTTCGATCCAGATTTTTATACGAATCTTGGTGTCGCATACAGAAAGATCGGTGATTTCCCAAATGCTGAAGATGCCTACAAGAAGTCGCTCAAGCTCAACGATAAGGACTGGATGCCTTGGAACGATCTTGCAAACGTTTACCTAAAACAAGACAAGCTGAAAGAAACTGTTGCGACCTTTCAACGGGCTTTGAAATGTAACCCTCCAGCGAAAGATAAAGCTGCTATTCAGCAAGACATTCTCGACATCAATAAAATTTTGAGGATGCAAGCGCCACCACCCATGGTCTCCAAAGTGGCAGCGCCAGATCATGGCTCGACGAGCCCGGTCAGTGCGAAAAAGGTGAGCGTTAAGAGTCAGCCATCAGTCAATAAGGATGCAGATAAACGTCAGCTGAAGAGCAGCGGCTGGGACTACGTTTACGACGGAAAAAATTAAGCGAGCCCATAAGGATTCGCATACGAGGTTTCATGTTTCTTGATTCAATGAGAAAATTAGTGCGCGGCTCCGGACAGAGAATTGTATTTCCCGAGGGAGAAGAGGAACGCGCCATCAGAGCGTGCGACTTATTAAGCCGAGAGAACTATGCAAAACCAATTCTTCTCGGCAACGAACTCCAGATCAAGGGAAAAGCGAGAACGCTTAACATCGACATTGCTCCCGTCGAAATAGTAGATCCTGCGTCGGACCCAAACCTGAATGAATTCGCCCAGACTTATTACGAGTTGCGAAAGCACAAGGGAGTAAGCCTTGCAGACGCGCTAACCCGTGTTCGTTTACCTCATTACTTTGGTTGTCTCATGGTGAGGGCGGGCAAAGCTGACGGAATGGTCTCGGGGCTTAACCGTGAAACAAAGCCCTTCACTCCAGCATTCGAAATCATTCAACTCAAGACAGGCTTCAGAAAAGCATCTTCAGTATTCGTTCTCGAATGGCCTGAGCGCTTACTTTTTTTCGCCGACTGCTCGGTCAACATCGACCCAGATGCAGAAACGCTTGCCGACATTGCGCATGCCACTGCGCAAACAGTGCAATCGTTCGGCTACGAACCGCGGATTGCTTTCTTATCCTTCTCGACCAGAGACAGCGCCAAGAGCCCGCTTGTCGACAAAGTCAAAGAAGCAGCTCGACTGGCAAAGAAACTGTGCCCTGGAGTGGTGATGGATGGAGAGATTCAATTTGATGCCGCCTTGCTGCCAGAAGTTGCACACAAGAAAGCGCCGGACAGCCCTTTTGTCGAATTGGGGGCAAACGTATTCATTTTTCCCAATCTGGATTGTGGCAATATCGCCTACAAAATATCAGAGCGACTCGGTTGTGCAACGGCAACAGGACCTATCTTGCAAGGGTTGAACCATCCCATCAACGACGTTTCTCGTGGTTGCTCTTTTGAAGATTTAGCGAACGTCGGAATTCTCACTGCCGAACTGGCGCGCATGCAAAAACAAACCGTTTAATTGTGGCAAGTTGAAACAATGCTTAAAGCCTATTAATCCAAGCGTCACGAGCTCTAAGATGGACTTAGTCCAACAGGAAAGCAACGCACCAATGAACACGCCCGCGAAGCAGACATGTAACTTCTGCAAGGAAAGCGACTTTACCGATTTCAGCAAATGTCGTTTTTGCGGCGAAAAATATGGCTTCGCACCTCCGCCAGCGCAGAAAACATATTTGACCGAGAAAGCAATTGCTGTAGCTTTGGGTGCATTGGTCTTGATCGGAATTGTCTACAACGTACGAGCCAAGTCGGAAGAAGCGAGACGCAAAGTCATAGCGAGTGTGAAGAAAGACGCCAGCATTACGCACAGACCGAGAGTGTTCGAATTTTACGCAGACTGGTGCGGACCTTGTCGCTCATACGGACCGCTAATTGAGGCTGCAAAAAGCAAATATCCCGGCATCGACTTCATCAGATACGACGTGGACAATCCAAAGTCTCAAGCGATCGCAAGAGGATTAGGAGTAGGAGCGATTCCAGTAACTTGTTTCTTCGATCGCGACGGCGCCGAAGTTGATCAAAAAGTCGGCACAATGGGCGAAGATGAACTTGACGTTCATTTAAAAGGATTGCTGCGTTAATAGTCCCAAGTCAATCTAACATCGACACACCGTATTTGGTGCCTTTGAATTAAACCTAACAACATTTGCGCGAACTGACTACAACCGGGTGGCGTACCCTATTTCGACAATCCGAGTAGTTTGGACACCCAACTCCACAAATTTCCGACTTTGCAGTTTGACTTTTCCGAGGATTGCCTAGGCTCGTCAAAGCTTAAAAGTGCCTGCTCATAGCTCGATATGGCAATTTCGGCAACTCGACGCATCTCGACCACATCTGGACGATCGAAACCAAGGCTCTTTTCCGCTGCATGAATTTCTTCATAGCGCCCTTGCCTGAATTCTTCCATGTCTTGAATCTTTGTCGCTCATTTATACCAACCTCGGCCTAGACGCCGTCTTGATCTACCTGACAAGAACGCTCGCTACAGTTTGTTCGGCAGCCATACGCCTGTGCATCTCCTTCATTTCGTCACTGAGTGGATTGGTGCCTGCTGGCCAAAGATGTTTTACGTTATCAATGTTGCAGTAATAAAACACGCACATGCCAACAATATTTACAGCAGCATGGAGTGGATCCACATCACGAAACTTGCCGGCCTCGGTGCCTCTACGGAGGATATCAACGATCGGTGTATAAAGAGAAGTGATGGCGATTTGACTATAAAATCTACCCTTGTTTTGAATACCTTCATAGAAGAAAATCGCCGGCAAGTGAGAATTGCCGCTCAGATCACGCAAGAAAGTTTCAACAAAATTCTTAAGCGCAATTTCGGGATCAATATTATGAATGTCAGTTTTTTGAATTGAGGCCACTCTCTGTGAAACTGCGCGTTCCAAGACGGCCGAATACAAGCCTTCTTTATCGCCGAAGTGGTAAAAAATCATCGACTTGGTCACACCAGTTTTGGCGGCTATGGACTCGGTGCGCGCGCCAAGCAAGCCGCCTTTAGCAAATTCTTCCTCGGCGGCATCGAGGATTCGGGTTTTAGTCGCCTCTGCGTCGCGGATGGCGGGCGCATGCTTCTTTGGTGATGGAACCATTACTAACCTCGAGATTTAATCAACCATTAGGTCAGTCTAACAGTCATAAAACGCAGCTGTCAATGTCAGATCTGCCATTTATTGGGGTTTCTAGAGCTTGACAGTGGTCTCCTAAAGGTCTAGGATGTTAACAGACCAACTGGTTGGTTGATAAATCAAAAGGAAGCCATTATGTCTCAACAATTAGCGATGCCTGGAGTGCCAAGTTCCCACATGAGAACTGCGCCTATGCCCGAAGTTCGGGAATCCAGAGCCAAAGTCGCAGAAGAGCGTCAACAGTTGACCCCGAACGAGCCTGGCAAAAAGTCCAAGGGCAAGCTCAAGAAAACTTTGATCGCCTCTATAGCACTGCTCAGTATCAGCGGTTTGGCCTTTGCTGGTGGGCAGTGGTTCAACTATGCCACTGCTCATGAAGAGACTGATGACTCTTACACCACTGCCCACATGCACGCAATCGGTTCACGGATCAACGATACGGTTGCTAAAGTATTGGTTGACGACAATGAGCACGTCAAGGCTGGACAGGTGCTAGTTCTCCTTGATCCGCGCGACTATGCCGTGCGCGTCGATTCGGCGCTCGCGGCCCTTAAGGTAGCGAAGCACCAAGCGGAAGCAGCCCAAAGTTCAATCACACTATCTTCCACAAATGCAAACGGAAAGAGCACGGAAGCAACCGGCAATGTTTCGAACGCTATTTCAATGATTAGCAAATCTCAAGCAGCGGTTACTGAAGCGAAATCATCAATTCCTCAAGCTCAAGCCGTCCTTGAAGAAAAGAAGGCTGAACAAGAACGCGCCTCGAAAGACTACGACCGCTTCCAGAAGTTAGCCGAACAAGGTGCTGTGTCCTGGCAACAGCGAGATCAAGCGTTGCGCGATTTCAACGTTGCTAAAAGTGCGACCGCGGCCGCTGAAGAAGGTGTAAAACAAGCAGCAGCTCAGCTTGAGCAAGCGGAACAATCCGTAGCCTCAGCTCGTGCCCAATTGGTCCAGTCACAAGGCGTCGTGCAACAGGCTGAAGCAATGCATGTACAAACGCAAGTAAACACTAGTCAGTACGATGTTGCCGAATCAACAATTGCCCAAGCGCAAGCACAATTGAAAGATGCACAATTACAACTTTCATACACGAAAATCACATCGCCAATCTCCGGACGCGTTGGTAAAAAGTCGGTTGAAGCTGGTCAACGAGTGCAACCGGGTCAACAACTGATGAGCGTCGTATCGGATGATCTCTGGGTGGTGGCAAACTTCAAAGAAACGCAATTGGAAAATATGAGAAAGGGCGAGCACGTCACAATCAAAATTGACTCTTTCCCTCATCACAACTTTACCGGCGTCGTGGACAGCGTTTCGCCTGGCTCAGGAGCGAGTTTCGCCCTGCTGCCACCAGACAACGCCACTGGTAACTTCACTAAGATTGTGCAACGCGTGCCTGTTAAAGTCACGTTCGACAAATCAAGCGTGAGCGGATTCGAAGACCTTTTGGTTCCTGGCATGTCGGCTGCTGTTAGCATAACAGTGCGCTAGAGGCTTGACGATGACCAGCTCGGCAGTGTCGCAGAATCAATCAGCAAGTAAAGAACCAGCGGTTTCGCTGCGAAGCTGGTTAGCTGTAATCGGAGCTGCTCTAGGCGCGTTCATGGCTGTGCTCGACATACAAATCGTGAACAGTTCGTTGCAAGATATTCAAGGAGCGCTTGGCGCGACGCTAGACGAGGGCACTTGGATTGCGACATCGTATTTGGTGGCAGAAATTGTCACTATCCCATTGACGCCTTGGCTGTCAAAAGTATTTTCCACCAGACTCTATGTGATTGTTAACGGCTGCTTCTTCATTTTCTTCTCGATGTGTTGCGCTTGGGCACCCGATTTAAACGCGATGATTGTTTGTCGAGCCCTGCAAGGATTCACTGGTGGCATCCTTATCCCGATGGCTTTCACGATCATCCTCACTAGCTTGCCACCCAGTAAGCTACCGATCGGCATGGCAATCTTCGCTATCACCGCCACTTTTGCACCTTCAATCGGTCCTGCAATCGGGGGTTGGTTAACCGATAGTTACGGCTGGCAATACATTTTCTATCTCAACATAGTTCCAGGCATATTGTTCGTCACGATTCTCTGGTTAACTCTACCCAAAGAACCATTACAGCTGAATCTCTTGAAAGACGGCGACTGGTTGGGCATCTTCAGCATGGCAACCGGCTTAGGCTGCTTGGAGGTTGTGCTTGAAGAAGGAAATCGCAAGGATTGGTTTGGTTCAAATCTGATCGTCACGCTGGCAATTATTTCAGCGGTTTCTCTCGTCACGTTTTTCTGGCGCGAGTTGACCGCAAAAAAACCACTAATCAATTTGAAACTGCTAGGCGAACGAAATTTCAGTCTGGCCAGCGTTGCTAACACGACGCTTGGTTTCGGGCTCTACGGCTCAGTCTACATAGTTCCAGTTTACCTCGCTCAAATTCAAGGCTACAGTGCGCTTCAAATCGGCACAACGATGATGTGGCTTGGGCTGCCGCAACTGTTGATCATTCCGCTGGTTCCAAAGCTGATGCAGCGAATTGATCCACGGCTATTGCTGGGAATAGGTATAGCCATGTTTGCCACAAGTTGTTTGATGAATTCGAGCATGAGCTTTAACAACGCCGGTGAACAATTGATTCCATCACTTCTGGTTCGTGCGCTGGGTCAACCGCTAATCATGGTGCCGCTATCCACACTAGCCACATCCGGTATCGAAGCAGCCCAGGCCAGCTCTGCCTCAGCGCTCTTTAACATGATGCGAAATCTTGGTGGCTCGATTGGTGTGGCGTTGATCTCAACTTTTGTCACACGCCGAGAGCAATTTCATTCAGGCAGAATTGGCGAGTCAATTTATCAAGCCAGCCTTGGTGTGCAAGATCGAATCAGCGCATTGGCCCAGCAACTGATTGCTCGAGGTGCAGACGCTTCTCTCGCACATGACCAAGCACTCAAGTTGTTAGACAACACTGTGCGTCGAGAAGCCTTTGTAATGGCCTACAACGATTCGTTTCTGATTATGGGCGCGACGTTGCTGTTAAGTTGCCTGGCGATCGCCTTTTTGAAGAAGCCAAAAGGTCCTGCGGCAGCAGGTGTTCATTGATACCTCGGAGCACCGAGCGACTCCGGTGCTTAAACGCTATGGCCAGCAATTCGAAAATCGATGCCTGTTGTGCCGAAGCCCCCTCCTTTCTTAATTGATGGCTGAATTCTAAGCCAAACGAAGCAACGCTTTGCTTTACGCGCGGTTGTGATTGGCTCTTTAAAACAGATAAAATGTTAAGCTCGTCAATGGAGCAATTTGGGGCCCTGCATGCCAGTGGTCGAAACGCTCATTAGTGGCTTTTGTCGAGTCTTTGCGAGGTTTATTTTGACTGCATCTAAACTGTTCCTTCCACATGTGTCATTGTTAATCCGCGAACCAGCAAAATGCTTGGCCGCACTTACATTTGCCCTAAACATCGTTTGTTTTTCAGCTCTTGGAGCGTCTGCGACTTCCGAACCCGCCGCTGATGATCCGCTCTTAGTGCCTACTGCACGCGCTACATATGCCGATTACCTAAAATGGCAAGCAGCGCCTAAGTCTGCTGCTCCAAAGATTGGACTTGCTCTGGGCGGCGGCGGCGCCAGAGGAGCAGCTCACGTTGGCGTTCTGGAAGTCCTGCTCAAAGAGGGAATTA
>PLXC01000120.1 GCA_003151275.1 Candidatus Melainabacteria bacterium | reverse complement strand
GCCTACACCCGAAGTTGGTCTGGATTGAGCTGAGCCCAGCTCCTGTCCGCGGACTATCACTTCTAGCAGAGTTGCGGGAGACCTTCCCGCAACTCTACTTTTTCGTTAGTTACGAAGTTCCGGACCCTGAGTTGATCCGCACCGCGTATCGACTCGGGGCTTCTGACTTCCTCGATGCAGAGCGTTGGCGCACAGACCTTCCAGCTGCGGTGCAGAGCATTCAACTCAAGCA
Organism: Candidatus Melainabacteria bacterium; assembly: GCA_003151275.1. Next base: position 112,743 of record PLXC01000120.1, on the reverse strand, counting down.
CCAATCTGAGTCGGTCTCTACTGCCGCCGGCAAAGTGGTCGCGATATTCAGCCCTACTGGCGGTATCGGAGCCACCACAATTTGTACCAACCTGGCTGGCTATCTTGGTAAATATGGTGAGTCATGCATCGTCGACCTCGACTTGCAGTTCGGCATGATCTCTCACTATCTCAACCTTGAGCCATCATTCAGCTTAAGTACAATCGACTTCTCACATACAAATTTCGATGCCACTTACCTGCGCAACCTAATGACTAGGTACGATGATAAGTTGAGCATATTGGCTGCACCTCCGGAACTTGAAGATATTGGCGATATTTACGCCGCTCAAGTACAGGAAATTCTCTACACAGCCAAGCAGGAATTCAGGTTTACCGTCGTTGATCTACCCAAGAACTTGTTAGACGAGCGAGCAATCGCAACTCTCGACCTTGCTGATCACGTGCTTGTGATTACCGAGTACAACTGGGCAGCCATTCTGAATGCTCGTAAGTGTCTCGATACCTTTAAGGCTCACTACAACCAAGAGAAACTGCTCCTTGTGATCAATCGCTCGGAATGGCTCCCTCAGGACGTATTGAGCGAATGTCGGGCAAATCTCAACTACCCTGTGTTCCATGAAATCCCCAATGATACGAAGACGGCGAAGTGGGTGAACAACCAAGGGCAAATCGCTCCTGGACACACCGCACTAGGTAAGGCGCTTGATTCATTGGCACGCAGAGTAGCAGGAGGAGAACAGCTTCTCTTAACAACCAAAGATGGCGAAAAGGGCAGCGGATTCAAACTCCCTGCAATATTCGGCAAAAAGAGATAAGTCAGGCAGTTCGCGGAGTCGAGCAGCTTGCTGCATAGACCCCCTAACGGTGCACAGACTAACCTAGGTTAAAGGTGGTTCTAAATGGGCGACGAAAGAAAAGATCAAAATTTGCCAGCACGGCCCACATCCTCGCTAATGGGGCAACTGGTTAAACAAAGGCAGGCATCAGATGTGGTGCCTGCTGCTCCGCAAAGTACGGGTGTTGCCGGTGCCCAGCAAGCGACTGGTGTTGGCGGTGCGCGTGGCCCTGCTCCCGGGCAAGGACAAAGCGGTATGGCTCGCCCAGGTGGTGCCCAAACCGGTGTCTCCGGTGGTGCCAAGCCTGGCAGTATGCCTTCGACCGGAGAGACAGGTCCGTCCCGAGCCGACATCGAGCGCATTGACGCAAAAGATGAATTCGGTCATCACGGCGGCGGTGGTCATGGTGGCGGTCAAGAGAGTGGTCCAGCCCCTGGTGATTTGGGCGCCAAGTTTTCAGCCAACCAACAACTGATTCGCGAGCGCGAAAAGTTGATCATCGACCAGTTAAGAAGAGAACTAGATACATCACGTTTGACGAATATTTCCGAAGATACTCAAGCTCAAGTTAGAGCACGGATCAGAGAAATCGTTAACTCGGATCCAGCGCCACTAACGATGATGGAGAAAGGTATTCTTCTCCAGAACGTTCTTGACGAAGTGTTCGGTTTCGGTCCACTTGGTCCACTGCTAAGAGACCCAAGCGTAGGCGACATATGCGTCAACGGTTGCAACAACATCTACGTTGAACGACATGGACGTCTTGAAAAAACAAACATCGTTTTTGAAAACGAAAGACATTTGAGACAAACAATCGACAAGATCATTCAGCCCCTGGGCAGAAGACTTGACGATAACTCGCCCATGGTAGACGCCCGGCTTCCAAACGGCTCACGGGTAAATGCCACCATTCCTCCAGTCACCATTGACGGTCCGACGATCACCATCCGATGTTTCGGTACATCGATCATGTCCCTTGGACAGTTGGTGGAGAAAGGCTCTCTGTCTGTGCAAATGGCTGAAGTTATGAAAGCCTGCGTCAAAGGCAGAATCAATATCATCATCTCTGGTGGTACAGGTTCTGGTAAAACAACGTTGCTGAACGCGCTTTCCGCCCACATCAATCCACGCGAACGGATCATCACGATTGAAGACGCGGCAGAATTGAGATTGCAACATGAGCACTGGGTGCGCATGGAAACAAGACCGGAAAACACAGAAGGAAAGGGTCGAATCACACAGCGGATGCTTGTTATTAACTGCCTCCGTATGCGTCCCGACCGGATCATTCTGGGAGAATGCCGGGGAGAAGAAGCGTTCGACATGCTCCAGGCAATGAACACCGGTCACGGTGGATCAATGACTACAATCCACGCCAACACTCCAAGAGACTGCACCAAGCGTCTCGAGAACATGATTCTCATGTCTGGTGTGGAAATGCCTGCTAAAGCAGCCCGAGAACTGATCTCTTCAGCTATTCAGCTGATTATTCAAATCAGAAGACTAGAAGATGGTACGAGGCGCGTCACTGAAATTTCCGAGATAACCGGGATGGAAGGTGACACGATCGCCATCAGTACAATGTTCCACCTTGAGCGTGAAGGTCGTGACCCACGGGGCTTCTTTAAATGCCGCCACGTTGGTTCAGGCTTGCCACCGAAGTTCTTGGATCAACTGGAACAGGAAGCTGTACCGTTCAAATTGGAATGGCTGCGCTAAGCTGAGGAAAAAAAGAAATGCCTTCTGTAAGTGTCATAGTTTTCGCATCGATTGTGGCAATCGGTTTAGCTATTATGGCCATGACTCGCAGTCAATGGTCAGACGAGTTAAGTCGACTTGGTAAACACAGTCGGCGCATGTCTGAGAAGCATAATGAAGACTCAGAAGTCAGCATCTTTTTAACCCAAAGACAGGGATACTTGGCTCGAACACTATCTCTTGCCGGGATGGAATCTAAGTACGACCAAATGCGCATGACCTGGGTCTGCGTTGCCGTTGCTGCAGGATTGGTTTTCGGTTTGATCTGTTACTTGATGGTTCCAGACCTGGCAATAGTTGGTTTTATCCTTGGAATTCCTGTCGGCGCGGCAGGGTTTATCGCTTATTTGGGACAAGTAGCCAAAAAGCGCCAAGATCGCATGACTGAACAGTTACCGCAAGTACTTGAAACAATGGTGTCCACACTGAGGGCAGGTTCCCCGGTTATGGAAGTCTTTAAGGTCCTTGCTGAGACAGCTCCTGACCCGATTAGATCTGAGTTCAAACGGGGCTTGGTTTCCCTTCAACTAGGTAAGCCATTCAGAGACGTTATGAACGAAATGTCTCTCAGAATTCGCACACCCGACTTCAGGCTTTTGACCCAAGCAATTTTCATCAGCCAAGACGTAGGGGGCAACCTTGCAGACGTCGTTGCAGTTATCGCTGACGCTATTCGTGAACGATTCAAATTGCGCGACTTTCTCAACTCGTTGACTGCTCAAGGTAAAGCAACAGCTATGTTCATCGGCTGTTTGCCATACGGTATTACTTTGATGACTTACGTAGCCACCCCTGGTTACATCGTTCCGTTTTTTAACAACACCATCGCCCGTATCATCGTCACACTGCTTGTGATTTGGGAATTGTTTGGTTTCTGGATTTTGATGAAAATGACAACTTTCGAGGTCTAGCTTTCAAATGCCTACGTATTTCCTTGGGATATTGACCTTCGTGGTTGTGATTGGTGCAGGACTGTTGCTTATGCAACCAGTCTTCACTCAATATGTGGATACTTACGCTGTTCGCGTTAGACCGCGCAAAGAAAAGGAAGACACGGCTGCTGATCAACCAAAAGATTCGACTCTGCTGTCATTGCTTAGAACAATCGGTGAACTGGTTCTGAGCATTCTTCCGGGTTTGGCTGACAAACGCACTCTGCAACTTTTGACACAAGCAAACTACAGAACCCAGTCTCACCTTGCCATTTACATGGGCATCAAATCCATAGTGGCGGGTAGTGCAATTATCATGGGACTGCTGGGTTCAAGCAGCAATCCAATCATGTTGCTGCTGACTCCGTTTTCGGCCTTTCTTGGCTGGATCATGCCCAACTTTTTTCTTAGCGGTCGAGTTAAAAAGCGCCAGAATCAAATTCTTCGCGAACTGCCTACAATCATCGACCTTTTGATCGTCTGCGCTCAAGCCGGTTTGGGCTTGTTGATGGCTGTAGACAAAGTCAGTCGAGAAGTTATAGACACGTGTCCTATTCTTTGTATTGAAATGCAGCAGCTGATTCAAGACGTAAAAATCTTCGCAAAATCAGTGCCCATCGCCATGCGCGAAATGGGAGAACGCTGCGGTGTAGACGAGTTGATCAGTATGGCGAGCGCCTTGATCGCCGCTGAACAAAAGGGTGCAGACATCAGCTATCCTCTACGTCAGCAAGCTGAGGCTCTGCGAGATAGATTGAAGAGAAAGAAAGAAGAAGAAGCGGCGAAAGTGCCTGTAAAAATGGTACCTGTAATCATGCTCTTCGTTATGCCTTTGATCCTGGCTCCGATGCTTGGTCCAGCTATCGTCACGATCGTCAACGCTCTCGGTCCAATCATGGGCACCAAATAAGCAGGAAGCGGTTCTAGTGGGCATGCGCTTTGTGAACCAAACTAGAGGGACGACCCTCGCTACAGATGCGCGTGTTGCTGACAGCTATTTGGGGCGTTTGAGAGGGTTGCTCTACAGTAAGCCAATCGTTGCTGGGGAAGGGCTTTTGCTCAAGCCCTGCAATTCGATTCACATGTTCGGCATGACTTATGCCATAGACGCTTTATTTCTGGATGACGACTTTAAGGTGGTTGGGATCGTCGGAGATATTAAGCCAATGCAGGTGTCCAAGCTGTTTAAGCAGGCAACCGCCTGCCTCGAGTTACCCTCTGGCACCATATCTAGTACCGGTACTGAACTAGGCGATCAGTTAACCAATTCGATTGAGCTCAAGCAGAAGTGAGCGGCAGGCAGGCGGGATCCCGCTCACTTGTCAAGAGGGTATAGTTAGTCGAATTAGAATTTCGCAGGCCGAGGAAAATTCACCTCGACCTTGTACCGCAGTCAATGCAATGGAGCTGAAGATGATTCAAGTAATTGCTACTAAGCATGCACCAAAAGCAATCGGACCTTATTCTCAAGGACTCGTTCATAACGGATTGGTTTACGTTTCTGGACAGATTCCATTCGTTCCAGAGAGCGGTGAGCTTTTAACGGGCTCAATTGAAGAGCAGACGCGTCAGGTTTTGAAGAACATCTCGGCAATCCTCAAAGAAGCTGGCACAGAGCTGAACAACGTTGTTAAGACAACCGTTTATCTGAAAGACATGAACGACTTCGAGGAGATGAATCGTGTTTATGGCGAGCATTTTGCCGGTAATAAACCAGCACGCGCAACTGTGCAGGTTGCGAGATTGCCGAAAGACGTTAGTATTGAGATAGATGCCATCGCCGCTATATAAGTCGAGCAGCTTGCGGAGTCGAGCAGCTTCGCTGCCTAGACCCCTCTAGAGTGCATAGACTATCCAAGGATAAATGAACGAACAATCCATTCGCCTTGTCCAGGAAATACTTTGCCTGATCGTTGTCGTCGCAGGGATGATTATCGATCTACGCACGATGAAAATACCTAACGTGCTAACGTTTCCGGCGTCGGCAGTGGGCATACTTCTCAATACCGTCTACGGTTATGTTCAGGCCAGCAGTAGGGGTTTTCAGCCGTGGGAAGGCGCCGGGTCTGGAGCATTGGACGGTGTGCTTGGCTGGTTGCTCGGGGCCGGAATTACTGTCGTTTTTTCTCTTCTGCCAATTGGATCAGGAAAAAACAAAGAGAAGTTGGGCATGGGCGATGCGAAGTTGATGGCTGCAGTGGGTGCATTTCTTGGCTGGAAACTTGCTTTGATCACCTTCTTCTATTTCTGTCTTTCTTTTGGTGTCATTTCCATGTTTGTCTTGCTAAAAGTGGTGCCATGGAACGCTCTTTATTTTCTCGTCGTTTCAACTTTCATCGGGGGAGCGAAAGTTGCTCCCAAGATTGATGCGACAAAACTGAACGAGGCGCGTAAAAAGCCGATTCCGGCTGGTGTGGCAATTGCCATTGGAACTTTATTAGCGATCTTATTTGAACAGCAAACGATTCAGTATTTTGTCGGATCTTAATAGGAGCGCGACTGTCCACAGTCGCCCATGCCCATAATCACGAATCAATCCTTAGTCACGAATCGAGGCGGGACTGGAGTCGACTGGAGTCCCGCGCTCCATTTCGAATGGAATCCGGCGGAGTCCGACGTCCGCTTCGAATGTACTCGCTATTGCGAGTGTTTATTGGCTATATCTGCGCGGATTGTTTTGGGCAGGTGAACGAATTACAGTGTTGTTGTTACCGGTTCCACCAGCCCCCACTTGAATGTCACCGCGACCGCGACGCGGCGCTGGCTGCGAGGTTGGATTGGCCGTCGAAGAATTACTGGCCGGGTCTCCACCCTGAGTTGGTTGATTCTGTATATATTGCGGGGCGCGCGTCGGCTGACTGCCGGCACCAGACATGCTCCATTCGTTGCCTGTAAATTCATCGGCGCCCCAGGCATCTGGTAAATAACTACCGTGTCCTGTGGTCAATCCCTTTCTGCGTGTGTCGTAGATGCCGGCATTGATGCGGTGAATTGGATCGAAGTAATCATAAGGTGGAATATCAACTACGCCCTCATCTCCATAGATAAGGTCAGCATTGCCGCCAGCCTGTCGAACGAAGCTGTCCATGCTCGTTGGCGGCAGCCCCAGCCTATTTTTACCTTGCGCGTTGGCCGGCAAAGTAACTGTGGTGCAAATAATTAGGGCTAGGAGTAGTGTCTTTTTCATAGTGCTGATTTGCAGCTCCAATTTGAGTTAGTATCCGAAGACTGGCGCTAAACCTTTAGTTGACACATTTAGATCGCCAAAAGGACCTTGCAATATTCTCGATCCATCGATGCCTTGGAGGTTTTTGGTTGTTCTTCGGAAAGTCGGCGTTTGCTGGTCTTGGTAGCCGCTCGTATGTTCTCTCGTGCTGCTGTGCGTTTGTTCACCAGCATCTCCACTAGAGCCAGGCATGCCTCCGCCGAAGCCACCACCCATAGTGCCGTTTGAGGCGCCGTTGAACGATCCATTGATGCCACCTGGTCCGCTAAAAGCGCCACCGTTGGCACCGAACGATCCATTGATGCCACCTGGTCCGCTAAAAGCGCCACCGTTGGCACCGAACGTTCCATTAACACCGCCGGGTCCGCTAAATGTGCCACCATTAGAGCCAAAGCTTCCACCGAACCCATTGTCACCGCTTACTGACACGCCATTGTTGTTGAAGTTCCCGCCGAAGCCATTCCCCTGGAGAGATCCGTTCAACCCGCCTGGTCCGAAGTTGGCGTTTACATCTACCGCACCACCACCACCAGTATTAAGCGAGACTCCGTTTGAGCCGATGCCGACTGAACCGCCGCCAAGAAAGCTGCTGTCAAATGACTCGAAGATCTGGGCATTAGCTGGGGCAGCCAGTGTGGCGGCCGCGGCGCAAGCAATAAGTAGTTTTTTCAGCATGATTTTTTTTTCCGTTAAAATCCGAAGAAGGTATTGAGCCAAGCTTGTGTAGATTGCGTAGAAGAACTCGAATTTGGCATTTGCACAACAGGTCGACCAATCGGCGCCGCCATGCCTCTCCCAGGGGACCTCATGCCTGCAGGAGCGATGCCTGTTGTGTCTACTGTATTGAAGTCAACTGACCCAGTAGACACATTCGGCAGCATGCTGCCGGATGCACCGCTCTTATAGGCTCCGTGATATGGAGCTGGAGGAAAAACGGATGCTTTTGCAAAACCGTAATCGAACTGCCCTGATGGGAAAGGTGTATTGCCGATCGATAATGTGCCGGTCGCCATCGGCGCTGTGCTGACATGGTTCAGACCATGACTACTACTATCACTGTTCATCATCGGGTTCACATTCGGGATGTCTTTGTATGTGTGCTGGTTTGTCTGGAACACGTCTGGGCTGATGTAGTTCTGGATTGGCGATGGAGAGTCGGATGCGTGATCAGCTTGCTTGTCCGTATATAGGTAATCGGTCTGTCCCATATTTCCGGAGCCGCCACTAGACTGGTAAACGTCACCTGCTGCACGTGCGCCACCGATTTGCGCTTGTGCCGTTTCACAGGAAGCTATTGCTGCAAGTGCTAAGGCTAATCCGACAACAACATTTTTGTTTTTCATATGTAAGACCTGTACCGGTTTGACCCAGGAGTGGTTTTGATAGGAAGCTACTTTAGTAAATTGATGAAGCCCAAGAGAGCTCCATTTGATCGGTCTTTTTAGTGTTAGTCCGGAAAAGTGGCACTAAATCGACTATGAGATGGGTTGAATGTTACTCTTGCCTAACCTCCTTGTCAATAGCCTCTTGGTGGTCTAAGAGGTTAATTCTGGAGGCTTTCGAGCGATTTATTTTTCTTTTTTCTGAAGTTTGAGGAGCTGAAAAAAATCGCTTTCGGGTCAAAAAAACCTATGCTATTGCAAATTTTGTCCGGTTTTTCGAATTATCCTATGCAGCTAGCTGCTCGACTTATCTATTGTGCAGTAAGGTTTTGCGGTTAAATTGGTAGAGTGCCAAGGTTTGAATGCCTCGATGCGTAGGGAGTTTCGTGCCCAACTCAATTTATCTTGCGATTGAAACTAGTTGCGACGAAACTGCCGCTGCCGTTGTCGCCGATGGACGCCGGGTATTATCTAGTCACATCGTTTCTCAAACAGCCATTCATCAGGTTTTCGGCGGCGTCGTTCCAGAAGTTGCCGCACGCCAGCACGTTGAAACTGTGAACGAAGTAATTGACAGTGCTTTGAAATCGGCTCAGGTGAAACCTTCTCAACTTTCCGGCATCGCCTGTACGAATGGTCCGGGATTAATAGGCACCTTGTTAGTCGGGCTGTCAGCCGCTAAGGCTCTCAGCTGGGCCTGGGATGTGCCCTTAATTACAATCGATCATTTGCTCGCTCACGTTTGCGCGAATTATCTAGACACTGACCTTGAGCCGCCGTTTATTGCGCTGCTTGTGAGCGGCGGGCATACCCAAATCATCCATTTCCAGTCCTACAGCGCTGGGCAAATCCTTGGTCAGACACTCGACGATGCGGCCGGTGAAGCGTTCGATAAAGTGGCCCGTTTGCTAGGTCTCGAGTATCCTGGCGGTCCGGCTATCGACAAAGTGGCAAAACTTGGTGACAGCAAGGCTTTTAAGTTTCCTGAGGGAGTCGTATCAGGTTATGACTTCAGCTTTAGTGGGCTGAAGACGGCAGTTTTGCGCACCGTGGAGAAATTGCCAAAACCCTTGCCGGTTGAGGATTTGGCGGCATCATTTCAAGATGCCGTGACACGTGTGCTGGTGAAAAAGACATTGCTTGCCCAAAAGGAATTCGGTGTGCAACGCATCGTTCTTGCTGGCGGGGTGGCGGCTAACAGCGACTTGCGCCGCAAGCTGAAAGAGCAAAGCGATGTCCAGGTTTACTTTCCGCAACTAGAGTTCTGCACAGACAACGCGGCTATGGTTGGGGCCGCGGCTCATTTTTGTGGCGTTCAAGCTTCGCTTGATGCTAGAGCATATTCTCGGAACTGACTTGTATTTTTACTATCAGTTCGTTCAAAAATCCTTTAGTGACTTGGTTTTCGGACTTTCTGTAGCCTTTCGTACTACTAGTGGTGAATGCCATATTCTTATGGTAATTCCCACAGAGTAGACCTGTTTGCTGGTTCACGGGCTCATTTCGCGTGATAGCATGGGCTTGATCGTCCAATACTTGGCGGTCAGCATCAGGCTCTCAAGCTAATCAACGTGAAGCCTGGGTGAAATGGAATCGCTAGAAGAGTTAGTAAGGTGTCTCACGATGGTATTTGAAGATAAGGATTTAACCTGTCGCGACTGTAGCAAAACATTTGTTTTTTCAGGTGGCGAGCAGGAATTTTTCAGCGCTAAAGGCTTGATCAACGAGCCTAAACGTTGCCCAAACTGCCGCATACTGATGAGAGTTCAACGCAATGGAGAAGATCCCAGCCGCACTGCCGAAGTAAATTGCGCCGAATGTGGATCTCCGACACGGGTTCCTTTCCAGCCCAAGGGGTACCGTCCCGTATATTGCAGTTACTGCTTCCGAACTAAGAAGCTAGAGCAACAAGATGCGAAAGAAGAAACCCAAGACGTTGACGTTGACACGCAAGCGGCTGCAGTCTAGTTTCCCTCCCGAACTGCCTTTCATTGCAATCTTTTTGCGCCCACCGGGCGCTGAGATTCGTTCTAAGTTTGGATCGACTAAATATTGATTCAGCGATTTTGCTGAATCCTGTATAAAACGGCGGCACTTTCAGTGCGGGAAATACCGCTGCTCCTAATTTTTAGTAAATTCCACTTAATCTCCGGGTTATGTTCAACGGTCGAAGACCCGTCGAAAAACAGACGCGCCTCAAGCGTCCCAGACCAAGAAAGTTTTGAGAAGCATTGTTCTTGAAATCATGCCCGTTGGTGAGCGTGATGCTGACACTAAAATAGGGCATGAACTTTTGTGAATGGGGGTTCGGGCGTTAACAGGCGCTTCATGACATCCCGGCGCTCTCTCCAGAGTCATGTTGTGCCCGAAATTGGCTTATCAAGATAGCCGAGCAGACCCGGTGTCAATTGTCATTCCCGTATAATATTGCTCAGACTGAGTCTTCAGTTGATTCACAAACCTGTTAGAGGTCGAATGCCCGACGATACGGAACCTTGTCCTAGCTGCGGTCGGCCGACGCCAACCGGTCAGCGCTGTGTATATTGTTCTACGGTTACGGACCTGGATTTAAAGAGTCTTCAGCTCGATTATATGAAGTCTCAAGAATCTGATGTGCCTGACGTACCTGTGCCGGCATCAGTTGCGATCGTCGTTCAAAAGACGGGGCAGAAATTTCCTCTTAAAAATAGTAAGGTGAAGATAGGAAGAGATCCCTCGAATCAAGTTGTCATTCCTGACGATACTTTTACTTCCCGGCATCACGCTTGGATCACGTTTGAAGAGGGTGATTTTTGGCTAGAGGATTTGGGATCTACAAACGGAACCTTGTTGAATGGCCACCCGGTGGTGAAGCGGCAAGTGCTATCCGCAGGTGACAAAGTTCGCGTCGGTCATACAGAGCTTACGTTTGAAGTGGAAAAGAGTTAGTTCTGTGGCTAAAGTTGTTTATTGCAGCAATGTTGGAGTGGGGGTTCTAGAAACCACGAATGGCTGATGTCGGATCCGGTGGTGCTAACCGAATTGAGTTAGAGAGTCAAATTCTCTGCTCGGCTTTGCGATTGAGTTGGGCTGATTCCGACAGCGCTGGCGTGGTCAGGTCGGCTCGCGAACTTTATCAACTCTTCCCTGACTTGATGCCACCACCGAAGACTAACGTTCCTGAACGTCCTTCAAACTATTACGAGCTGCTCGGGCTGCGTTGCGACGTGCCGCAGAGTCTCGTGGTCGCCGGCTATTTGCGCGCGGCCAAGAAATTTTTGCGCACCCAAAACGTCAAAGAGAATCGCCACGATTACTACAAAATTCTCACCGCCGGTTTCATTCTTCGTAAGCCTCGTCTTAGGCTGAGCCACGATTTGATCACTGGCCGCGAGTGGTTAATCCAAAACGAAACTATCCCAGAAGATGGCACGCTTGAACCGATTACTGCAGCTAGCGTCACTCGCGAGCCAGAGAAAGTTCAACTCGTCAGAACTCAGCCGATTGTCGCTGCACAATTGCCGACGCTGATCGAGTTGCTCAAGTACGCTCAAATTATTGGACCAGCTGAAGTGCAAGCGCTGACGAATCAAATGAGCATTGCGCCAGAGATTCCTGTTAAGGAGCTAATCTTGAGTGCCGGTTATGTCACCGAACAAGAAATGAATTCACTTTGGTTAGCTGAAACTTTACTCAGCCAGAGCAAAATTACGATGGCACAATTTGCTGTTGCGATGTACGACGAGCGTACACAGGGCATTCGCATGGCGGAATCATTGCAAGTTCGGGGATGGCTCTAAGTCGCGTACGGACGTGCGTACGGGATTCCAAGAAACAGTTCTGAGTGCTAATATTAAACCGCGGTTGGGGGAAGCAGCCAGGCTGTCGGGGGTTCCGACAGTTAAACGCGGCAAATAATCCAGCACAGAAGGCCGGATGGAAATCAACGGTTGGCCACGTCACCAACTTCGGGCACAGGGTCGTCTCCGCTGTGATCCACGTGCTGGCTATCGCAAGCTCGGTTCACTAGAGTCGTCTGGTCAAGCTCGCCGCAACGACTGCAAAGACACGGCAACACGCTCGACTCAGCTCTTGAATTTTCTTTCAAAAACGGCTGGCTATGCCGAAAGAGATCTATTGCAAAACGCCAGCGTGCCTGACTTTGCGATGGTGAAAAATTCCGCCAATTCCGAATTCGACGTGAACGAACTTGTCGCTCGCAAGCGCCAGAACATGGTGCCTGACGTGGCTACCATTAGCATCGGCATAACCCATGAAGCAACTCCGGAAGGGGTTCTGGGTCGTCTAGCAAGCACGATTGCAGAGCAAGCGTTGATGACGCCTAGCATAGAAGATATCGATTACGAGCATGACTTCGCAATTGTCGTCGGCCAGGAACACGAGTTGATACACGAGCGACTCAGCTGCGCAACCGGCCGCATTGTGGACGAATATTCTCAACCAGATTCATTCACTGAAAGTGACGAGAGCGAGCATTCTTCCGGCTCTGAGTTGGGCAACGATTCTAACTCAGCGTTGGATTTGGATAATTGGTTCAACTGTCTGTTTGACCCTACAGATGGTGACTTGGATTATTTGATCGATTTCCAACCAGAGTTTCTTCGCACATCACCTCTCTTGCCTGCGGCTTTGCCGCCGGCGTTACCGAGCATTGATGGTGATACTTACGATACAGATCTGCCTGAGAAGATATCCAACGTATCTGCATTGCGCCAGAAGTTTGGCAAGAGTCGTCGCGATCGCGGCCAATTGTTCAAGAGGTTGGTCAACGATCAACCGCGCATTGCCAATTTGCCTGACGGCGAACGCATCGAACGCTTCGATAATGGAGCTGAGCTTAAGAAAGATGCTCTTGGACGTGTAAGGCATATACGTTCGGGACTAGGTGTTTCAATCGCCATTGCCTATGACAATGATGGGCAACCGCAGGGTTTTGTGCGCTCAGATCGGAACGGACAAATGCATTCGGTCGGTGAACGTGACAGGCACGGCGTGGTTGTGCGCGACATTGAAGGTCGTGTGCGAGCCGCCGGCGAATCGATGAGTGTGGATCCAAGTGGCTGTTTGAGTGTCAGGCGCTTTGATGGGCAGTTCTGGAGCCTTGACCTGGTCAAAGAGCTACACATCGAGCGGCGCAGCATTGTTGGACGAGACGGTGCCTGGAACTTTTTGACGGCAGTTTTTGCATCTGACGGTTTCCGCATGATGACCAGGTTCCAGAGTTTGCCAGGTGAAGATGGGCCAGCGGGCGACCGTTTCCATTGGCTGGCGGCGGAACCGTCCGGCACTTTCAGGTTCTACGGACGAGACGGCTCAGTGATTCAATTCGAAGGTGAAGACCAATTAACTGACGTGAAACCACAGAACGTCTGGGCACCAGGCAGTCGCGCCATCGATCCGAACTTTAGGGGACATCATCAAGCAGGCACTGCTTGGGACTCTGTGCAAGAATACGTAACTAGTTATCTATCGGCTTAGCCTGTTGGGAGTTAGTAATACATGTCTGATGTAATCAGTTTCGGCACAGATGGCTGGAGAGCGATCATTGCCGAGGACTTCACGTTTGCCAATGTCGAGCGAGTTGCATATGCCGTTGGTTTGTACGTGCGCAACAATTACCATCAGAATGGTGGCACCAAGGTACCTCTGCTGATTGGCTACGACACTCGCTTTATGGCTGACAAATTTGCTCTTAGAGCGGCACAAGTTTTAATTACTATGGGCATTCCAGCGAAAGTAGTCGACCGCGACGTGCCTACTCCGTGCATCGCCCATGCAACCCAGCATGAGCCCACCGCCGGCGCTTTGCAGTTCACCGCCAGCCACAATCCGCCTGAATACTGCGGCATCAAGTACATTCCGCATTATGCCGGACCTGCTACCGATGACATCACCGCTGAGATTGTTTCGCACTTGAACGAAAAGCCTGATCACTACGAAGTGCAAGATGTGGAAGTGCCGCGCTTCAACCCTGCAGCACCATATTTAGTGGCGCTGAATAAATTGATTGACATGAAGAAAATCGGCGCTGCGGGATTGAAGGTTGGTTATGACGCGCTTTACAGCACTAGCCGTGGTTACCTTGATAAACTGCTGCTCGAAGCTGGCGTAAAGCTTACCGTTCTGCACGACTGGCGTGATCCACTTTTTGGCGGTGGCATGCCCGAGCCTAAGTATCAATATTTGCAAGATCTGGTCAAGGCTGTTCGCAGCGAGAAGCTGGACGCAGGGCTGGCTACGGATGGTGATGCGGACCGGTTTGCGGCTATCGACGAAGAGGGGAACTACCTTTCTCCGAATCACTTGCTCTGCTTGTTGACTCGACACCTCGTCAAAAACCATGGTAAGAAGGGCACTGTGGTTCGCACCGTCGCCACCACGCACTTGCTGGATCGGTTGTGCGAACTGTACGGGTTGACCTACATCGAAACAGCGGTTGGATTTAAATATGTCGGCGAACAAATGCGCCAATGCGAACACCTGATCGGTGGCGAAGAATCCGGCGGTGTCACGATTGTAGGGCACATTCCGGAAAAAGACGGGATCATGGCCAATCTTTTGTTGATTGAAATGATGGCTTATGAGCGAAAACCGATCTCTCAAATCTGGAAAGACTTAGTCGCTGAAGCTGGCTTTGAATTGATCTACAGACGCGCTGATTTGAAACTAACCATGCGCACTCAGAAAAGGCTGATGGATTGCTTGAAAGAAGCTCCAATGACCAGTCTGGCCGGTCACAAGATCACTGAAGTGGGCCGCAAGGACGGCTTGAAGTTGTTCATCGATCACAACAACTGGGTTTTGATTCGACCGAGTGGAACAGAACCTTTGGTACGCCTTTACTTTGAAGGTACATCAGTAGAGCAAGTCGAGAAAGTTATGGCTGATTTCAATCAGCAAGTGGACAAGATATTAGCCGACCTTGATTCCAAGCCGGTTATGGAAGCTGCAGCCCGTCACTAGAAACGGAAACGAAGATGACTAAAACCAGAGCAACGCGTGAGATATTTATTTTGGCAGTTACTGTGCTTGCGCTTTATCATGCCGGAAGATCTATATATAGTTCGGTTGATCGACAAATTTTCTTGAATAAACAAGCAATCTCTCTCAAATCAGGACAAGCTCAATCGCAAGAGATTAACAAAGAGCTTCGCGAAGGCTTATCCAACTACCGCTCATCAACCGGCGTTGAGCGCCTGGCCCGCGAACGCCTCAATCTGGCTGGACCCGACGAGATCATCGTTCGACTCGGTAAGTAGTGAACGAACTTCTTGCTAAATCTACAATCAGAGTACGTATCGGACTCGGTTTCGCCGCCATGGCAATGGTGTTGCTGGAGCTATTGCTGACGCGCGTTTTCAGCGCTAGCGCCGGCTACCACTTCGCTTTCATGATTATATCCATGACAATGTTTGGGCTGACCGCCGGAGCATTGTACGCCTTTGCCCGCCCGCCGAAAGATGACCTTGCTCTCCACCAAAAACTTGTTACTAGTGGCACCTTATTCTCCGGAGCCATTCCGGTCGCTTATTTCACTCACAATTATGTCAACGATGCGATCAGTAGCATCGGACCATTTTGGTGGATCGCCGCTACTTTCGTTTTGTATTCGGTCGTATTTTTCTTTGCCGGAACCTGTATCTCTTTGTGTTTGACGCGCTTTCGGGAAGTCGGAAAACTGTACTGCGCTGACTTGATTGGCGCCAGTATCGGTTGTCCGCTGTTAATCCTCGGACTTGCTTACGCAGATCCACAAGCTATCGTCGCGATGGCAGGGATGCTAGCTGCTTTGGCCGCAATCTGTTTCGTTCACAGAGCCAATCATACATTGGCCACCCGTGCTTTTGCTGGCATCAGTGTCGCCATAGCATTGTGCACATTGTCTGTTTTTGCACCAGGGCATTATGGCGTTATGTCCGCCATTTTTGGACCTATCGAATATGTGAAATGGAGCCCCAGTGGACGTGTTGCCTGCAGCACTTATGATCAAGCTGTAGTCACATGGTCAAAAGTATTCACCGTTCCGCCATCACTGAAGGTGCCTCAAAAGGGACTGTTCATCGACTTTGGTGCTTTTACGGTTATGACTGGTGGCAATGCTACACCAGAAGAATTAGAACCGATCAAGCACGACATCACCGCTGTCGGCAATCGGCTCAGACCTGATTCGAGCTTGTTTGTTATTGGAGTCGGCGGCGGTCGTGATGTTTTAACAGGTTTGTTGTTTGGTCAAAAACGCATCGATGGAATTGAAGTCAATCCAGCAATAGTTTCCATGCTTAGCGATCGTTACGCAGACTTCAACGGGCATCTGACCCAACGGCCAGGCGTGCGGATCATCAACGATGAAGCACGAAACTGGTTGGCTCGCTCTAACACCAAATATGATGTCATCCAATGTTCGCTTGTCGACACCTGGGCTGCCTCTTCATCAGGCGCTTTTATGCTTACCGAGAATGTTCTATACACTAAAGAAGCGTTCAACTTATATTTGCGCCATTTGGAGCCGACTGGCGTGCTTTCGTTTTTGCGTTGGGGCGACGAGAAAGAATCAGCACAACTATTGCGGATGGTTTTCCTGGTTAAAAATGCCCTCAAATCTATCGGCATTGAAGACGTTAGTAGCCACATAATGCTCATCTCTGGTGCTTATCGATCAAGTGAAGTGAACATCGGAAACATCTTTGTCAGTCCGACTGCCTTCTCCAAAAAAGATATTGACGCATTAGTAGATATTGCCAAAAAGGAGCGCTACAAGCTGCTCTGGGTGCCAGGCGTTGCCAGCATCGAACCCTTTGCCAACGCGATTACAAGTAACGCTACAGATCCAGGCATGCCCAGCGATGATCGCCCATTTTTCTTCACGCCCGTGCAACCGTCGTCCACTGAAAGTTCTCTGGCAGAGCCTGCTCAAGGAAAGGGTCTGGCGCTCTTGTTTTTCACGCTTATGCAAGCAGCGGTTCTCGTAATTATAGTGATCCTTTTTCCGTGTATTAAAGTAATGGGTGGAAAGATTGGCACCGCCAAACAGATATTTAAATCCGGTCTGATGTTCTCGGCTCTGGGTGTGGCCTTCATGTTGATAGAAGTGGCTCAGGTTCAACGTTTGACCATCTTGTTGGGCAATCCGACTTATGGACTATCGGTCGTTTTATTTGCCTTGCTGATGTCTGCCGGTATTGGCAGCTACATATCTCAATTGCTTCTCGATCGTTTCGGTAAAGCCAAAAAATTATTGATGATATCACTTGGATCATCCGCCGCGATTGTCGCCGTGACTGCATGGCTCTTCGCAAGCTGGCTGCCTTCACTCGAATCCGTGCAACTAACGGAGCGAATGGTTGCCGCTGTCTCGCTTGTTTCAGTGCCCGGATTTTTTATGGGCTGGGCTTTTCCGCTGAGCCTCACGCTATTCACAAAAGACGCTCCCAATGCCGGTTCGTGGTACTGGGCTGTAAATGGTGCCACCTCTGTTTTGAGCTCGGTGCTGGCATCAATCATCTCAATTGTCTGGGGTATTGAAACAACACTGCTGTGTGGTGCGGCTTGCTATTTAGTGGCGATGTGTTCTTTGCTTTAACTAGACTGCGGCTCTCTTTTGGGAATTTGACTTCGCATATCTACGGTTCTACGAAATAATGTCGACCAGGTTAGCGAGTTATTTTTTCGGGTTTTGGCATTTATGACAAAGTATCTTATATACGCGAATGGTGGGCCGGTGGGTTCATCTCTCCTTGAAAATTCAGATCCGCCTGTGGTTGCGAAGGATGATCGGTTCGACATGTTAAGGACTGTCTATCACGGCGAAAGCGCATGCGCGCACCTAGACACGTGATAGGATTTTGCCTGGCCATGGACGAGTAGAAGTGTGCAGCTAGCATTCGAGTTAAATGCCATTTAAACCTAAATCCGGTTAAAGTCCAAACGCTGCAGCCTATCAGCAGCACCATAACTGCAGACTACCGCAGTCAAGAAGGTATTTGGGTGCAGTCTGAAGTCTTAGAGCTCAATGGTGGCTACACCAGGCGCCATCACGTGAAGGAAGGCGACATCATTAAATTTGATCGATGGTTCTTTCGTCCAAGCATTGCTGAATTGATTGACAAAGCAAAAAATGCACTCAGATTTGCTCGTGCTCAGATAATCACCAAGCCCCTGACTCCAACTGACTAAGCGCTCGCGATTATTCCATATACAGGCCGTATCGCCTCAATTCAATGACTCCACTCGACGAATCTAAAACGATCTATAAACTAGGCAATGTTGCTTTTACATTGCGCAATTGCGACCCTGCCTTCGAGACAGTGGTGGCGCATTTAATTCCAACCTGTCCGCAGTGGCAAACAGCGCCAAACGAGATCCGCGAAATTGAAATGAGTGGTGTGCAAGATCTTCGCAAACTGATAAATACGGTACTTCGCCTGCATGATGGATGCAACTGGATCGACGCAGCATGTCTTCGCGCGGCTAATGGAAAAATAGTATTGATTTCCGGCCAATCTGGAGCCGGGAAAAGTACGACAACAATGGCATTAGCACTGAATCACGGATGGAAAGTACTCGCCGAAGATCTGACACTGATCGATCCTGCAACAAGCGAAATTATTGCTTTTGGTTCTCCTTTTTCGCTCAAGAAAGGCACGAGCGAACTTCTGGAACAGCTAACAGGCAACGCGCCAAAGCCAATCTTGCTGGGAGAGTGGCTAGATTCCAAACATGTTGCCTCAACCACAAATGTAAAAGCGAATCTCGATTTTGCCTTGCACTTTTGCGGCGTAACTGACGAAGTTCTTAACTGCAAACCTATCTCTGCGAACGAGTACACGCGGGCTATCCTGCCTTATTCGAACATTTCACGCGACAAGGAAGCACCAGCGAGATTCTCACACTATCTTGCAAACGCTCGTTGCTTTAAACTATCTGGAGGCTCGTTACAGGAACGTGTTCAAAAGTTGCTTGAGTTTTGCAGCATTGAATAATTGCTAAGTTCGAACGAGTCTATGTTTGCAGTATCGCAAACCGGCCTGACGCAAATACTAGAGCGACGATGTGACGTTGCTGAATTCTCAGAAAAACGCACGCAAAAACTTCACCGTGAAACCCATCATCCTTATCCTCGCTTCGCCAAACGATTTGCACGCAATGGCTGTTGAGCGACATCTGCAAGAGATGAATGCCGTGGTGCATTATCTGCGCTATGAAGAGTTGCTAAACAGTTATCGGATAGCACTCACGTTTGAGGGCGGCACTCAGTCATACACCATTCAAAAGCAAAATAACGAACCGCTAGATCTCTCTGCGTGCGCCTCTATCTGGAATCGAAGACCAGGACAAATCGTCACCGATAAATTCGCTGTGTCGTGGCTTGAAGAAATGGTGAAGCTGGAGACCCAAGCTACTGTGCAAGGAATGTTTGCATCACTCCCATGTCTGTGGGTCAACCATCCCAGAAAAGATCAAGCCTGCTTGCAAAAGCTGTGGCAACTAAAACTAGCAGCTGATTTAGGGATGACAATTCCAAAGACGCTGGTGACAAACGATCCGGAACTCGTCGAATCATTTTTCCACGACTGTGGTGGAGAAGTTGTATACAAACTCATAGCGGAAAATTCCAACCACGCTATTCCTGGTTATGAAAATCCAAGAGGACTATCGACACTGCAATTACGGCAGCAAGATCTTGCGTTTCTCCAGCAAGTTCAATACGCTCCGCATCTGTTTCAGAAGCGCATAGACAAAGCGTTTGAACTTCGAGTCACTATAGTTGGCCAGGAAATATTCTGCGCGCTAATAGACTCGCAGTCTGGCCAGGGAAAGATCGATTGGCGACAAGACTATTCAGTCAAAATGGAACCGCATCGTTTACCTGAGACAACGGCGCGGCAATCCCTAGAGCTTATGCGCAAGCTGGGTTTGAATTATGGTGCGCTGGATTATTGTGTAACACCAGAAGGTGAACACATATTTCTGGAGATCAATTGCGCCGGCCAGTTCTTATGGATGGAGCAACGGTGCAAACTGCCAATTTCGTTGGAAATAGCAAAATTGCTCACCCGGCAGGAAGAACCGTTAGTCCATCCTGTGTCACTCTAAGATTATTCGAGTCCGCTTGAGTGACGTCAATCCCACAGAAAAACGTCGGCTCAGTTATTGTTAGTGCTCAGCTCAAAGTTGAATTGCGTGTCAACTGTAGGATTTATGCTAAACGTGCATGCTGTGCCAGCTGCAGGGTCGTTAACGATACCCTGGATCGAACCATCTAAGAATTTGAAGCCGAAACTCTTATCTGTGGAGACCGGCGGAATAATCTGGTTGATCAACTGGCAACTGGAATTTCCATAGAAGCCCCATGCTACTTTGACCACTTGAGCGCCAGGACCTGAAACCAAAGCCGGGTTAAAATCAGCGGCAAACGGAAATTGTTGCCATAAGGTTCTACTGTTGTTGTTGACGGTGGATATTAGCGTGTGGCTGGATGCCAACTTTGTGCTACTGGCGTGGTATTTCCCATCGCTGGTTTGGATAATCACCCTAAACCCGGGATCTGTAGAGGCTTGATTGGTGCCTGCAATCGAATAGAATCCTTCCATTAGGAGAAGATCACCAGTAGTGGCGGGAAGCAAACCTGCGTGGAGTGCAGGAAAATTCCAACCACACTTAGTGCCCCCGTTCCCCTGCGTCCCAGCATTTTGGGGGACCTGTTCAATGAACGAAGGTTGAGGGCCGAACGTGACGGAACTTCCCCCACCTCTGGTTAAGGTGGAGTTGCTATAGCCTGGATCGGGGCTTATAAATGTAGTGGTAGCCGGTCCCGTACCGTTAGTTCTGGCGACGCCCGCAGTAGGAACGACGGGTGGAGGAGGAGCTACTGATATGGCAAAAACCGCGGAGACCGAGCATGAAAGGGCAAGTGCAAGCGTTGTAGTTTTCAACAACGATTTAAACTTCAATGTCTCCCCGGACCCACCTTTTAGTAATGTCATACGTCTCCCCCTGAGAAATCAAGAAACACCAAATTCTATACCAGTTGTTTATACCAAGTTTATGGTCTAAATCCATCAAAAGAAAGGGATGAAAAGACTACCAGATCCAGTAGTCGGGATTCTGCACCAAGGACCAATATGCCATTCGGGCAATAATAAAATCGCAGGTTATTTTGAAGCGGATTCCTTATAATGCAGTTGATTCCGTTTTGGATTCGGTTTGTGTTGGTGATTTCATTGCAGCCAGCGCCTTCTCGTAAGCCTGTCGAACCGTCTCATATCGCTCCTTGGCCTTGATTCTAAGCAGATCATCTGGCGGGGCATAATACTCATTTATGCGGGCAATCCTGGAGTACACGTCCACCTGCTCTTTTCGCTGTTTCATCAAGTCTTCGCTTTTGCCGCGCTGTTTGGTCCAATCACCTGGATAAGCATTCTCAAGACCAGATTCTAATGCAGAAAGCCTCACGCTTAAGAACATGTCAGACCCTTTCGCCTGAGGGTGTTTTTCAAGTTCTGTCAGTGAAGCCATGTAGTATTTCTTCGCCAAAGTTGGGTCGTGGCGAGTGACAGCGGCATCTTCGCCTGCCTCATAGTAGCGATACCAAAGAGAGTTATTCTTTTCTGGAAGATCCAATTTTGTCGGGCCGTGCACAGGAGGCCGCTTCATCATGATTGGTCCCTTGGGACCGATCCCAATTTGGACCATCGTTTTATCAGCGCTCTTCCCGCCTGTTGATGCGGCTTGATTCTGAGACCAGACCGTTTGCTCACAACATAAGTGGACAACGATCAAAAGAAGTAGGCATTCAGTACAACGCATAAGTTATCTCCAGCTGGTCTTTGCTGCACGGCGTCTGAGCGGATCAGTGTAACATATTAACTTGCCACAACCAGCCTCAACTATGATCGGTGGCGGACTGTTGTCTGAACGCTATACGCAAGCGGAACAAAGTTTGATGTCTCCAGCACTTATTGGAACGCCGACAATCGACAGATCGCCACAGCGACGAGCTGAGGACGAGTTGTTTTTGCGCCTTTCGACGACAATTATGACTGCTGATAACCGACGGCAAGTGTTTTCGCTGGCTGAGCATAATATTGATTGGCAACGCATGGTCAGCCTCGCTTGTGCGCATGGAACATTCATTTTGGTTTGCCAAAACTTGAAGGATATCGCTCCGGAATTAATGGGAAGCGTAGCCATTCTGCAGAATCTTGAAAATCAGCGAGCAGTGGTGGCACTTAAAAACCGACAATTGGCGGAAGAGCTACTGAAAATATCCAGCGATTTCGGAGCCCACAATATTGAGATCATTCCTTATAAAGGACCCGTGCTCGCTCTACAAGCATACGGAGCACTGGACGTAAGACCTTTTGTGGACCTCGACATTATAGTTGCGCGTTCGCAAGTTGCCGATGCGCAGCGATTACTGTTTGATTTCGGCTATCGTCCAGCACCGCGTACAATTGGCGAGGTCACCATGGACCTCGCATGTTCAGATATTTTTCAACGCCTTACGTTTGAAAATACATTCGTCAGACCGGCGCAATCACGCACTCAGCCCGTGTGTCAAATAGATGTGCACTGGGAAGTCGCGCCACCACATACGCTATCATTTGACTTTGACTTCTTGCTCAGAAATTGCATTGAGATTGAATTGTGCGGACAAAAGATACGATCGCTGAAACCAGAATTGATGCTGATAGTTTTATGCGCTCATGGCACCAAGCACAAGTGGACAGAAATGAAATGGATTGTGGATGTAGTCGAACTCTTGCGACGAAATCCAGAACTCGATTGGGATGAGGTCTATCGGATCGCCGCTCGAAATAGGATCGCAAAAAAAATAGATCTTGCATTGCTGATCTGCGTAGCTGCATTCGGTACTGAGATACCGAAAACCATTGCAGAAAAAATACAAAAAGAAGGTCCTCTAATTTCGTTAGGCGCACGCATTATGAGATGCTGGTTCTTCGAAGTTATGGTAGACAACTTGAGAAATTCTTGGAGAGTAGAGATGCTCACGTCTGATTCGGCTCTTAAATGTTGCACTTTCTTGGCCCACGATTTAATTCAACCAAGTGTTCCAACCTATCTAAAATTTCCCCTGCCAGAAAACCTGTTCCCCCTCTATTACTTTATTCACCCGGCTCTCACAGTGCATAACTTCATTGGCGCTAGATTGCGGGCTGGCAAGCCTGATAATTGCAAGACATAGGTTAGGGTTCGTAGAAGTCCATATTGGCGGCATCACAAATTGGATCGGAATGCAAAGACCAAAGTGGGGAAGTTCCGGTGTTAAATTCACCATAATCTAAGTCGTTGTTGGCAGTTCGATCACGAAGCCACCATGCCCTGATGAAAAATGGCACACTGTTCGCGAACTCCGCTCGCAGGCTGGCGCTAGCAAGGAGCGCGGCAGACTTTGGATCCGCAGTCACCAGTATTGCACCGGAGCCGCGCTTGACAATTGACAAGACTTAAATCTCCTTATTAAAACGCTGAAAAGTGTACAATGCTGCTGCTAAACTTATCAATGAAACCGTTGAAGTCAACGACTCATTTTCCGACCTCACTTACCAGCTTCGCGAATCTTGGAGTAGTCAATGAACGACAAGCAAAATCCTGCCCTCAA
Source organism: Candidatus Melainabacteria bacterium (assembly GCA_003151275.1). Next base: position 88,985 of record PLXC01000120.1, on the reverse strand, counting down.
CAACGCAGCAGCTGATGCGGATCCAGCATGCGAAGGATCTGTCACAAGAAAGCAATTTATTACCAAGATTGTCACAAGGGGCGTTGCCGCAGGTGCATTCATAGCGGGAGCGCAGATCACCGATAAATTCTTGCTACCTCCAGCTTATGCAGCAGCATCTGGTGGAGGCGGTATCGGAACCAATGGTGGTACGGACACAGACCCATTCACCGACCTCTAATTCAAAGAGAAGCTGTTAGTTGTCACGCAACTTCATATTGAGCGTCGACGGACTTTCCCCTACTGAAATCGGTAATTTGATAAGACTTCTGCCGAAGTCAAGACCACTGCTGGAATTAGGACTTTTTGCTAAATTGGACAGTGGCGTTCTGACGAGCGCCACAGCGATTTGGGCGGAAATTCTCACAGGAAAACCTTGGCATCATAATGGATGTGCAGGCTACTCCGCGCCGAACGATTCGCTAAACAACTTGAAGGTAATTGATGAGGATGACTTGTCTGTCCCCACTTCATGGCTATTGCGCGGAGCTGAGAGAGCGCTCGACGTGCTCATAAACATTCCGCTCGCTCGGCCCAACAAGGCTACGAGAATCTGGCTGGCTGATGGTTCATTGCCAACAAATCTGCGAGTGGTGCCACGCGCACTCTTAGAGGTCGATCCCTTCAAAGATTATGAGCCCAGATCATCTGCAGACTTTGCCACCGCATTTAGTGCACCCAGCAAGAATATCTCGGCAAGTATCGCAAGTGAGATGAACAGGATTGACTGCGCCATGCAGTTGCATAAGACCGCAGCATGGTCACAGTTCATTTGGCGCATCACCTTATTCGATCAGCTCGCCCATCTTGCTGGTTTAGACATATTGTCCAGTCCGGATCTTTCGCTGTTTGATGAGCTTCGGATCTTAATAGATCATTTGGACATCGCTCTGTACGAAATGTTGAGCGAACCTGGGATTAATTGGATTATTATGAGTGCCTTCTCGCATGTACCTTGCCGCGGCAAGGCAAACATCAACACGATTTTGAACGATGGCCACTTCCTGCGGTGGCTGCCTGCAACCATGGCACTCAATGCCGGTGCGCGGCAAGAAGCGGTTTCTGCGATCACCAAAGCACCACTTGCGAAGCACGCGCATGTTTCAATGGAAACCTGCATAGATCTAAAAAGTACAGTTGGGGCATCACCTGTGGCCGGCTGCATTTGGATCAACAGAGCCAAGCGATTTAAGGATGGTATAGTTTCAGACGCTGACTACGAAACGGTTTTTGCCGGTGTGCGCGAATATCTTTGGACTGTGCTTTCGCAACGGTTTGCTTCCGTTAAAATCGAAGAGAATCCGCGACGAACGGCGAAACAACAGAATTTGTCTCCTGATTTCATAATCTGGGTGGAAGGCGTTGAATTTCACAATCTGCCAGATGATGGCTCGCAGTCGTCACATTTACCGCGCACAACGCACCACCCTAGTGGTTTCGTCCTAACTAATCATGCAAACCTTAAAAGTGAATACAAGATGACGCCAACTCAAGTTGCAGGACTCATAAATTGATCAGATTCAATTGTTTTAGAATGTACGTATAAGGTAATAATCGAATTGAACACGACTTTAAAACCGAAGCGGGATCCTGAGATCGAAGTTTCAACACTTATCGACGGTTACATCGTTTTGTTCAACGCACGAACGAACCGAGCTTGCACTCTCACACCATTGGCAGCCTTAGTTTGGGAATTTTGTGACAGCACAAATACCCTGGATGAAATAGTTCAGCATCTTGAATCGATTCCAGATCTTCCTCCACAGCCCGATCTGAAGACCGAAGTAGATCGACTTCTCAAAGACTTCCTGGACGCAGGACTTGTATTTACGGACGAGTGAAAGAGATTGACGAGACACCAACGTCAGAGTGAGGAAGTTTCAAACGTTACGCTGAGTCCGGGCGTTATAGTGGTGTGGTGCGTGGCAGCTTCATCCAGAATGTCGCGCCCTTGCCGAGTTCGGTCTCGACGAAAACAGAGCCGCCATGCGATTCCACGATCAATTTGCAGATCGCCAGCCCTAGGCCGAATCCTTGAACCTTTTTTCCGTCTTCTGCTTGAAAGAACTTATCGAATACTCTTTCTGCGGTTTCTTTTGCTAGACCTGGTCCTCTGTCCTGCACACCGATACTTATGGAATCATCAGTGCTTCTGCTTATTAAGCTGATTACCGAGTTGTCTGGCGAAAATTTGATGGCATTGCTAATGAAATTCGCTAGCACTTGATTCAATCTAGCTGCGTCCACGTTGATTGAGCCATCCTCACATTCGTTGACCACAGTAATACTTCGTTTCGCGGCGAGACTTGAAACGGTAGAAATGGCGTCATCAGCCAACTGGCGTACTGAACAGGTGGTCAGCTCCAGGTCTAACTTGCCAGCTTCGAGTTTATCCAATGTGAGCAAATCGTTCACTAAATGTAGAATCCGATCGATGTTTTTTTCTGCGTTGGGGAGATGCCTGCGGCCAACTGGTGGCAGGGATTCGCCGTGGACTGCGTTGAGCAGCTCGATGGAGGCTTGCGCGGCCATCATCGGCGAGCGCATATCGTGGGCAACCATTTGCATGACAGAGCGGCGATGCTCAGCCGATTCAATCAATTGCCCCGCAGTTCTTTGCAAAATCAAATCGAGGTAGCTCAACTCGTCGTCCCCGCTCACGGTTGATGCAATCGGTTCTCTCTTGGGCAGGTTCCGGGCATGATCGACTAGAACGTTCAAGCGCTTGGTGACATTCTGGCTGAAGAAAACTATCAAAAGAGTGGCAAACAACAAGTTGGCGGCAATGCCGAAATAGATTTTTGATTGTACATCCATTCTCTGCACTTGTTCTTCGCGACTAAGCCTCATCAATTCTTCTTCGTTGGCGATCAGGTGCTTATGAGTGTTCACCTCTTCCTTGTCGAGGTTGATAGCGCGATTGTGGTTGGACGTTAGTTCTCCCAGTTTTGTCAAATTTTCAATTTTGTTTTCGAGAGAATTTAGGCTAAGCGCTTCCAATCGCTTCATTAGCTCAAGCGTCGTCACACAGTCGCGAAGCTCGCTTGAGGTCGTTACAGCCGAAGCCCTTAGTCGTTGGAATTGCTCTATTTTCTCTGTGCATTTTGCGAAATCAGCAATCGCCAGTTGCCTGTATTTTGGTTTGCCGGTAAGGAAGTATTTGACCAACCTCAAGTCTGCTGCTCCGATTGCTATAACTGTGTAGTTGACACAATGCATCGTCGTGAACAGCTCTCCCTCCTTATCGCTGAGCCGCTCAGTTTCTATCATTCCGTAACCGATCCAAGCCAGCATGCATGCTTGAAGGATCAGAGGGAAAAGAGCACATATCAGAACTTTTTCAAGAATTCTCGGATGTACAAGGTCGATAAAGTGCTTTCGCTTTATAAAGCTAATCGTCTGCTTGTCAGAGCGTGCGGTCTGCGGTGCTTCACTTAGACCTGCGGATTGAGCCTTTTCCAACTGTTCGAGCGGAACCTTTAGCCAGAACGTAGAACCTTTACCAAGTTCGCTTTCGGCACCGACTGCGCCACCATGTGCTTCCATGAGGAGGCGACAAATGGCAAGCCCTAATCCATATCCTTCCTTCTTTCGTCCTTCAGCAGTTTGAAAATATCTGTCGAAAACCTTGTAACAAGTTGCTCTGTCCATGCCGCGTCCACGGTCTTTTACCGCAATACGTTGCTGGTCGTCTACTGTGTCATTTGAAATTGTAATCTCGGAATTCTCCGGCGAAAATTTAATCGCGTTTGAAATGAAATTGGTCAGAACCTGACCGATTCGTCGTTTGTCCGCTTCCATAATCATCGGGTGGCAGTGATTGATAAGTTTGATACCACGCTTTAGAGCTAACTCTGAAAGAGAACCGACAACGTCGTCGACCACTTCTAGTACCGAGAATTTTTCACAATTTAGCTCAACGTCACCAGCTTCCAGCTTCTCGATAGACAGAAGTTCTTCGATAAACTGCAGAACTCTTTGCAGATTTCGCTTTGCCATCGACAAGCTCTGCTGGGCTTTTTCAGGAAGTGATTGATTGCTCAGTTCTTGGACTATCTCGAGCGAAACCTGCGAGGCCATGAGCGGTGAGCGCATGTCGTGTGCCACCATCTCCATGATGGATTTTCGTTCCTCGTCAGCTTTTTTCAATTCTCCATCCGCGTCAATCAAAACTGAATTCATATATGCAAGCTCGTCGCGACCGGGCAAAGGGCCCAAGGATCGCCGATGATTGCCGACAAATTGAGCATTCTCCATCAGAGCGTTCAGACGTTTGACTATGTCTTTGCTGAATCTCCATACCAGTAACATTGCCATGGTGAGAATGGTTAAAAACAGAAGCACCGTCGCCAATTTGATTTGCTGGCGAGCGTCTTGTTGCTCCATCCACTTCATTTTTACTTCATCGTCCATTGCTTCGTCTAACGCTTCCGCAAGTTCGAAGATAGGGGCGCTTTTGTACAGAATGCGAGTTGCCGCGAGCACGTCGTCAAGATCCATATTGTGATTATTGAGATGAACTAATGCATCTTGTGGCTTTGGATTGTTCAGATCACGCAGGGCATGCGATTGAGCGCTAGCGAGCTTATCGATTAGTGCAAGCGTCGTCGAGGTGATATCACCTTCTCTTGCCGCAGTTTTAACCAATTCCATTTCTTGCGCTGCAAGTTTTCGCCGCTGCAGCACATCAGCAGCAGAGACACTACCTTTCACTCCCTCAGTGACTTCTTTCGCGTGTTCCATATTAAAGAATTCATGAGTGACAATTTCATAGTTCTTGCCTTGCTTCTTGGCGATGATGCCTTCGTCGATCCACTGCTGGTTCAGGTACAAGAGCAATCCTGTGCTCAATAAAGCGGGCGCGAGGACCATGAGCAGAGCTTTTTTAGCAATCTCGGGCCTGTAGCCGGGTAATTTGGAAACTGGGTTCATCGTTGCCACATCTGGTCCATTCACTGTTCCCAGTTAGGATAAGGAAGATGTATTCCACACCCAAGGATACGATGCACCTATACGTATTACGATTGTAATACGTATAGGTGCACGGTATGACACTCACGGTCAGGCTAGATGAACAAGAAGAGTTCAGACTCCAACAGATTGCAGAGCTGACAAACTCGAGTACAAGTGCCATTATTCGACAACTTATAAATGAAAAATGGACTTCCCTTGGTGCCCAGCTGACGTTCGTTGAAAGAAGGGGCGGTCATCCGGAAAACCTCCTAGATGGTCGTCCTGACCTAAGTCAGCGATCGGTAAGGAAGTCGGCATTGACAGAACATATGGTCAAAAAAGCCAAGTCCAGAAAAGTCCGCTAAATGTCCAGGACAATCATCAATGCTGGACCAATCATCGCCTACTACAATAAAGGCGATGATTGGCATGAGCGCATAACAGTTTTTTTGAGCCGCTTTAAAGGACAATTCGTAACCACTGAAGCAGTGATTACGGAGGCTCTATGTCTCTTAGCTGCAAGAAAAGATGTTCAAAACGAGTTACTTACCGATTTATCAAAAGGTTTATACGCAGTTGAGCCATTAAGTACAGCAGATTTCGCTAGGGTATGTCAGCTAAATAAGCAGTATGAAAGTGTTCCAGCCGACTATGCTGACCTTTCACTAATAGTTGTTTCCGAACGACTAAAAATTTCTGACATAGTCAGCCTAGACTCAGACTTTGACTTCTATAAAGACTTCGACACAAACCTTTTAACAGACTTTTCCCTTCATAGCTTTCTAGTTTGTCCTGCTGCTGTCGATGTAATGTCGCTGCCCCTTGCCAGGGCATTTCCATCATGTCGAGAACGAGTCGCAAGTAGTCATTGTGCACTCACTTGTTCGAACATCGGATTTTTCGTTGCAAACTAAAAACCTGTCGAAATTGAGAAACATTAAAAGGTGGTGCCTCCCTCCAAAAGACGGTATCCCATTTCATGTAAACCTATATTACATCAGCACTTCCAGCCTTTCACGATTCCGTCAACGCCCGATTGATGGAGCTTTTCAGGTTTCCTCGAAGCCGCGTTTTTTGCTTCACATATTAAATGGAATAAAAAGGTAGAGGGGTACCTCGTCCCCCACAAATAATTGAAGATTGGAATGATTTTGTGCGACACCAATATTTGATCTTGGAAAAACAAATTCGGCTTGCTAAACAACTCCGTAACAAACGGCCTCTATATTCAACCTATCCCGAACGAATGAATGACCAAGCAGAACTGCAATGAGCGGTTCGGTGATTCTGCGTGCTGTTAACTTTGAGGACTTACTAAATGCATAATCCAGATCAAGTTCGCGAATTCTTCAGAAATATGGCTGATGGACTCGTTCTTAACTCAAACAGCCACAATTTACTACATGGCTCAAGCACCCTTCCTGTGGATCGGCTTCACCAAGAAAGATCAGCGAAAGAGCTTGTTTCGCAATGCAATGACTTCGGTGTTGGCTTGCCACCTATGGCTCATAGCTAGAGACGGATTAGAAGCCGGCAGGTGCCGGCGCTCTCAGGATAGTTACCGATCTTCAGTGCGAAGGAAGACCCAACATGCGATCGTTTTCGTTTTATCTAGTTAGAGTTTTGCCGGTCGTCGCAGTTGCGATTGGGCTCGCCAGAGTCGACTGTTTTGCCAACCCGGCGAATAATCCAACGAAGGCAGGCGTTCAATCCGTCAGTTTTTTCAACCCGTCCCTGGCATTCCTCAATCCGAATCCGCAACAACCGCAGTCTACTGCGCCCTTTCTTGAAGCTACCCCGAATGACGCACCGGCGTTTTCAGGCATCAAAGAGAGTTTTTATAACTTCGCCGCACATCAGAGAAAAGAAGATCTAGGTCCTACTTTGCGGACAGAAGAAGGTTCTGATAAACCATTCAGCGTTCGTCCCCAGCCTCAAGCAGGCATCGTGCCATCGGGGCGCGCACCATCTGCAACGACACAAACTCCCGTCACGCAAGCAATGGCTCGGGTGCCCGGACAAGCGGTGCCAGCTCCCTTTATGCAACGAGAATTTACTGAGTACAGCAACCCGCTGTTGAACAACTTTGGCGGTCCAAAATACCCGCTTCCCTTCAGGCACACACCGCCACACAATCCGCTTCCGGTCAGCATGAACCCCTTATCTTTCAGCGACACGCCATACCTGACAGGCGCACCCGCGAGCGACCTGGTTCAACATGCCCTGCGCCTCAATGCCTCGCAAAGAACAGCCGAGAAAATGCTTGATCCTTCGTTCCAATCCACCCAAGCCGCTTACCAGGGAACGATGCAACAGGCTGCTGATGCCACATCTAGCGACGCGGCTGGTAGTTTTGATTCGAACTTGAGCAGCACGTCCAATCCCCTCATCAATGTCGCTAATGAAATGGCGGCTACGCCCACAAATGGAAAAGACTCCAAACGGACCATCTCACAAGCAATTTGGATTGTGCAAGAAATGTACAAACGCTTTTTTATGCCGCTTGCGCTTCTGCTTTTGCTCGTAGGTGCTGTCATTACACAAACTGCCAACTATGTCGGTGGCACCTTCTTGAAGAACGAGCGCGGACCTTTCGAAGGTTTGCTGCGGGCATCGATCGCGATTTTCCTGATCCCTGCGACACAACTTGCGGTGAGCTACTTTATCGATTTCGGCAATGCCATGACTGACCCGGTTAAACGAGCGATAGACGCAAAGACGATCACCGAGTGGTCCCGAGCCATAACCAATCCCAAACAGGGCATGACGCGGGCGCAAATTGAACGCCGCGATCGCGCAGAGTCCACGATGAGTGCCACCACCCGTGCCATCTACGGTTCGGCGCACGCTATCCTCAACTCAGCGCTCATGGTGCTCGGCGTATTCCAGTTGGTCATGGTTTGCTACTTGTTTCTGCTGGGACCTGTCGCTGCTTCGATGTTCGCCTGGCCGGATTGTGTGGGCAGTCTGTTTCGCCCAGTTTTTGCGAACTGGTTGAACGCGCTTTCTAATGTTGTGCTCTGGAAATTTTGGTGGTGCACAATTATTCTTTGCATGGCGACGCGAATTCATTGGTTACAAGACTCAGGCGGCATGAACTTTTCCAGCCCATGGGAGCCGATTGTCTACACAGCTTTCCTGGTCATGCTTGGGTACGTGCCCTTCTCCGCGCTCGATTTCAAACCCGGAGATATGGTCGATTCACTGTTAGAGAAGGCATCGAAAAGAAGTGCTTAGAGCTTAAGCGTTGCCGCACTCATGTTATGCGACTGTGTCTAAACCTGCACCGTATAGCTCATAGCCATTGAATGTTTTTACCCGACCCGTTCAGGTAAGGACATTTTAGTGTGCTAACCCAAACCGAAAGCGCACAAGGCTTTGTGGCAATTTTTTTCCGTTTTAACAACTCCACAACATTCGATCTCTATATTCTTAATATCCCAATCGAATAAGTGATTCAGAGAGCCGCACCTGCCGCGGTTCGGCATTGCTTTGTTTCTAACTGAGAGGCTACGAGATGAGTAATTCAGAACAAATCAGCGACTTCTTCAGAAAAATGGCTGACGGCTCACTGATCAACTCGATCGGTTACTGCACAGATGGGCAAAAAGCGTCGCCCATGAGTCGCCCGGAAGCTGACAGAGCGCCTGAGCGGGCGCTGAAAGTGAATGATTTTGGTGTCGGCTTGCCACCTCTTGCACACGGTTAAGCCACGTTCGCCCGAAATTTACCAGGAGATTTTATGACAATCCAACAAATGACAGAACTCACTCAATGCTTTAGAAGAAGCCTTCAACGAGTGCTTTTTTCGCTGGTCTGCGTGGTCCTATTGTTGGTAATTGGCGGACAGAATTGCCAGGCATTTAAAGGTCTTGTTTCTCCGACCCCACCGACTCAACCGGCTCAAAATGAACCAATTCCAAGCGCAATTGACCAGAATGACACTGTTCCAGAAAACAATTTACCAACGACCGCATCGACGCCAAAGCAAAATTCCCAAGACTCCGGTCAAGTGACACTAGACTCGCTCGCCAACGAATTTCTCTTGGCCAACCCGCAAGTTCGTTACCTGCGCGATTCCGATGTTCGAGACAAAGATGGTCGACCAATTCCCGGCTATGTAAATCCAGCCCTGGTGAAAGGAGCCAGTCCCAACGGCACGATGTATCCACCTACACCCGCCGCGACCATGGGATGGCGCACCGAGAGCAAGTTGTACGAAGGCATGTACATGAGTGGGCTGAATGGTTTGAGCGGATTTAATGGTCACGTGAATTCGGACCTCAAGTCCTACGCCCAGGAATTGCAAGCTGGCGATTTCATGGCGCGCACGATGCAGTATCCGTTAAACGTCGCCAACCAAGCCAAAGCACAAACGATCGCGCAGGCTGACGCTATCGGAAACGCCATGGGCGATATGGCCAAAGGTCAGTCTGCGAGCGCAATTTCCTATTGCTCATCTTTCATGACTAATTTCACCGCAGAAGAAGGTAATCGCTGGAATAAAATCCGCAACGGACTTTTCATTCCAATTGCCATACTTTTGCTTCTACCAGGTGCTGTGCTTACTCAAGTCAAGGCAATGGTCAGCGCCGGCAATCCCGCTCTTGGAGACATGAATCCGTTTGATGGCATCCTCCGATCGATGGTGGCAATCTTTTTAATTCCCGCCACTTTTCTTGTCGTCAATTACGGAATTGATTTCTCCAATTCCATTGTCAGCTCAATCGCCAGCACATACGAAAATGTGATGGGGCGGAACATGTATCAAGATGCTTTGGGTGCGGAATTTCGGGCATTCCCTGTGAGAAGTCCGAAAGAAAATCAAAACTCGGGTGCGCCGCAAAAGTGGCCGAACAAGAAGATCACTAGCGTTCAGGACTATGAGGACATGTTTCTGACGAACAAGATTGTTGATCCTACCACTGGTCTTTACGTGGTGCCAAAAAATAAGACAGATGAGGCTATGCCAGCAGGAGCAGTAGCTGCGCGTGAACTTTCTTTCGGCACAAATGCTGCACTGACAGCAGCTTGGAACATACTTTGTGCCTTCCAAATGGCCTACCTCGCTTATCTATTCTTCGTCGGACCAATTGTCGCCGCCCTCTGGGTTTGGCCAATGAAGCAGTTCAGAGACGCTTTGCCAAACTGGATCGAAGGTGTCTGCACCGTCTGTTTTTGGAGTCTTTTCTGGAACACCGCAATACTGCTTATGGCTTGCTTCAAGGGTGTTGATGAGAGTGGAACTGTAATAACTACAGCATTGAACTTTCTGGCCACCTCATCGGTCAAATATGCTTTCGACTTTGCTGGACTTGTGAAAGCCGCTGGTCAACAAGCTGCACAGAAGGCGATGGAAAAAGGTGGTGCCAAAAATGGTGCCGGAAAAGCTGGCGCTCATGGAGCAAAAGGTCATGCCGGTACAGGCGGCGCAAATACACAAAGTCAAAAGACGACCAACCCAGATCCAAACACAAAATCAACAGATCCAAATACCCAATCCAACGTCACCACCAGTTCAAACCGCTCAGAATCCCTAACTCTGACTTCCCAACTGTCTTCGTTTAGAAAGAGTGACAACTCGTCGACAGCTCCACTCGATTATCAGATGCCACCAATGAGCTTGAAGGTTGATCCTAACCTCAGTTCTCGAAGTGCTCAACTCGGAAATTATGTCGTCACACGGGGCTTCAAGCAAGATGGCAGCCAGGTTGATTATCTAAAGACTGCCAATGGTCAAGTAATCGCTGAGTTGCCTCCAGGTCTGGCAGCTTCAGGAGAGTCCTTCACTCCAAATGGCGTTGCGAATGGTGTCAGCATGACCGCCACTAAAGATGGAAGTGGTGTCACCTCTTACACTATGACTGATATTAGCAATAGCAAGCACATTGCTCAACTGTCTTCTCTGATCGATGCCGACAACGCTACTCAAAATGCTGCGAAAGTTGAAAGCGACGCCCAAAACAGATCCATCGCCTTGAAGAGCCAGGAAGGCACAATCCTGTTGGAAAACAACGGTCAGTCCGTACTCGTTCCGCGCGCCGATGGACATGGATACGATTCGTTTGCCCTTGAGAAAGGTGCAACGCAGGGTACTTTCGCACTCGCCAACGGACGCAGCTTGTTTGTAACCAATGGACAAGGTGGACAGCATCAGGTGATGATCAATGATCCAAAAGGACCTATCGAATCATTTGCGGTCACTTCAACGGGCAACTCTGGATTCGATATTCAACATACCATCACAGGTGGTGCATCAGCGAGCACGCAAGTTACCACTGACGGCACAAAGACCGTCTACACCAATAAAGACAGCTCAGGAAACATAACCGATCGCGATACGATAAACGGCAATACAATTACAAGTGAGATCTTCGACCCTGCCAAATCGACAACTGCTCCAATCGGCACTGCAACACGTGATTACGATAGCAAGGGCGGCTATACCGCCGTTTACCGAGATGCAACCAATCACACGTTGGCGACGGCTACTCACGTTTTGAAAGACGGTGACGGGTTTATTGACACTGTCCTGGATCGGTCAGGAGCGAAAGTAAGCGAGCTCAATGCCTCACCCGATACGAATGGCGGCTTCAGTATTGAAACATCCAGGTATCGGGACGGAGTGGTCGAAGGATCTGAAGTTAAGACGTATGATGCAAACATGACTTTGGTCGACACACCACCTGTAGTGCTTCCGAAAGAGTCGAACAACCAGTCGCTCTCGGTTGCACCTGTGGATTTGCTTAAATCTAGCGTCAATTCCGCATTTTTCACCTCGTCGAGTGAAGGCGTAAACAACCAGTTGAATTCCCAATCGAATGTTCAAGTCAATACCCAATCGAATATTCAACCGAGTACCCAATCGAATACCCAGTCCAATTTCCAATCCAATACTCAATCGAATACAGTTTTTGCCCGTCAGTCCAACGACAATTCGTTCTACGGTGCCTCCACTGCTGCCACTCCTGATACTTCTTCGATTGCGAATAACGCCTCGACTGAATTCGCGCCAAGATATTCATCAGTGTCTGCTCCTAAAGATGTCGCTCCATCAGACAATAATGTTTTCGAGTTTATGAATCGCATATCCAATGTAACTGCAGTAAACGAATCGAACACATCGCTAAACGGTCAGTCTGGTTCGAGAGATGCTGATTCTCCTAATGTCTTCAGCATGAACGAGTTCGAAGCCGAATCTTTTAGCAGAGAAGCGATCTCGGAAAATGCAGAATTTCGCTCAAGCGATAGTCTGCAACAACAAATCACAAGTGCACCGAGTTTGAACATGCAGCGCCCAAGAGCGATTGCACAAATCCTCAAGACAACGTTGCCAGCCGCTCGGACCAAGCATGACTTAGCCTCCAGCCATGCCTAGTCTATGGGGTACAGGTGGGGATTCGTGTCCAGGATATCCGAAATTGAATTTTGATAGACGCTGTTCGCTCAAAAGGAATCCACGACACAGCCTGGGAGTGCCTTCTTGAGTTTGTCTAACATCTCAATGGATATATGTTTGCAGTTCGCAATTTTAAGATGCTTCAAATTTTTCATTTTCATCAATGAATTGAATTTGGTGCCCGAATATATGTTCGTGTTCGATAGAGATAGTCCGGTAAGAGTTTTGATCTGGGAAATATTTTCGAGATCCGCGTCACCGAAAGTGCAGTTGTCCAAAATCAGCTGCTCAAGCGGATTTTGAGCCAAGGCCGCTGACGCGCCGCGTATGTCTAAGTAATTTAAAAAGAGGAATCTCAGTCGATGCGTGGAAGCAAGAGTTTGAATGCCGCGGGATGTAATCCTTTGAATATAGGCGACGTTGACGGAGATAAGGTTAGGCATTTTAGCTAGCTCTTTCATTCCTTCGTCATCAGTACTTGAGCCAGCTATTTGCAGTTCCCATAGTGATGATATTTGGCTGAGTGTCTTGAGTCCAGCGTTAGTTATTTTGGTGTTGCCATTTAAATACAACGAACGAAGCTTCTTGAGCTTAACCAAATTCTCGAGTCCTTGGTCTCCGATCTCACACCGGTTCAACGTTAAGATGCAGATTGTGGGAAGATAGATTGAAAATGCTTCGAGCGCTTCACCGTTGATAGCTCTTTGTTTTGGCGGACCAAATCTAAGCACTTCAGGCTTCTGTTGGCTTAACGCCTTAAGTTCCTGAATCAACCCAAGATTCGCACTAATCGTCAGTTGCTCTTCTTCAGTGAGTACTTTGTTGGCCACCGTCGTTGGATTTTTCTGTGCAGGTTTTTGATCTGGAGTTTCGCTCAGATTTAAAATGATCGCGATCAAAATTCCGATTGCAGCCAGACCGAGCAGAGATACTCCGACGAGTTTAAGAGAAACCGGAGTTTTGCTTTCCACTTTTTTCGCGGAGCTAGCTTTTTCGAATTTTGTCCCTGAATTCCCTACTTCAACAAGTGCTTCTTTCGCGTCTTTCATTGACTCAAAGCGATTCTCGGGTTGTTTGGCCAACAGCTTTTGCACCAGGAGCTCCAATTCACTTGGGAATTGCTTGCCTAAAGAAGATTCTTTCAAGCTGGGTGGCGAATCAGAGACATGCTTCATGATTACTTCAACAGGACTGATTCCAACAAATGGAGGCGAGCCGGTGAGGCACTCATAAATCATGCAGCCGAAAGAATACTGATCCGACTGAGCGTTAATGCGTTTTCCCAGGCATTGCTCGGGACTCATGTAAGCTGGGCTGCCGAAGACCTCACCTGTTTGAGTCAACTTTATTGCTGATTGTGTGTCGGCGCCATCGTCCAATTTTGCGATGCCGAAGTCTAATATCTGCACTACATCGTTCTTTAGAATGATCACGTTGCTTGGCTTCAAATCGCGATGAACAACTCCCATGTCGTGCGCATGAGACAAGGCATCAGCAACTTGTTTCATCAAGCAAATACAGCGCTTTAACGATAACGAACCTTCGCATGCCAAAACGTCTGACAGTGATTTCCCTTCTACATAATCCATGACGATGAAGGGAGGATCAGCTTCTGCACAAAATTGGTGGATTCTGATCACATTCGGATGATGCAATCTGCCGATAGCCGTCGCTTCTTGCTGAAAGCGCAACAACCATTTGCTTGTATTAACAAGGTGTGGATGTAGGAATTTGATTGCAACGGTTCGTCGCACAACTAGATCGGTGCATCGGTAGACGGTTCCCATACCGCCGTCACCGATTTTTTCATCTATGCGGTATTGATTGTTGACGATTGAGTCTATCGAGTAATCGGCAGAAACCCGTGGCGCCGATGGCGAGCTAAGACGTTCCTCTACCGGACTGATGTTCTGATTGCCCATTAAATCTGCCATTTGGAGAGAATACTACTCTTTTGTAGATGCCCAGTATATGACAACTTGAAACTCTAATAATCACGTTAAATGACCGATGTTTTGAGACTTTGCTTACGGCCTGAGGTCGTAAAATTTGTTCAATAAGCGTGGTGCCATAGGTGGTGCCAGGGTTGGTTGTGAACACGTCAAGCTCGATCTGGATGAATTCGGTATCGCATGCGGTGCTCACTTCGAGTGTGTGCGCATAAGATTGATTTGAATGAATTTGGTATCGCATACGGTTCATGCAACCGCTGTGTTCATTTTTCTTTCCGCAGGATTTGGTAGACTGCTGGGAACAATCCCGGAGGTCTATAGATGAGCTTATCTCGTTCCGAAATGCCTTACAGGCAACTTGGCAGCACAGGCATTGAAGTTTCCTGTATTGGTATCGGCGGCTGGCATCTCGGTCTGAAGAATGTTGATGAAGCGCTCAGCATAAAAATTGTGCGGACCGCAGTCGACCGCGGCATCAACTTTATGGACAACAGTTGGGATTACAACGAAGGCGTCAGCGAGAAGCGAATGGGGAAGGCGCTTAAGGACGGATATCGCGAGAAAGTCTTTCTGATGACCAAAGTTGACGGTCGCTCCAAAAAAGCGGTGATAAAACAACTTGACGAGTCACTGAAGCGATTGCAAGTCGACCATATCGATTTAATTCAGCATCATGAAGTAGTTCGCTTTGAAGATCCGCACCGTATCTTCGATCCCGAGGGCGCAAATGCTGCTTTGATTGAAGCAAAAGCAGCTGGAAAAGTTCGCTTTATTGGTTTCACCGGACACAAGGATCCACATATTCATTTGCATATGCTAAACGTAGCGAAAGAAAATGGATTCAGATTTGACACTGTTCAAATGCCACTAAACGTTATGGATGCTCACTATCGCAGCTTTGAAAAGATGGTGCTGCCTGAATTGGTGAAAGAGAATATCGGCGTGCTGGGCATGAAGAGCATGGCAAATGGAATACTGCTCAAGTCAAATACGGTTACTCCGCTTGAATGTTTGCACTATGCGCTAAATCTGCCAACTTCCGTTGTTATCACTGGCATAGATAGCATGGAAATTCTTGAACAAGCATTCGAAGCAGCGCGAACATATAAAACTTTGGATGCGCAGAAAACGAGAGAATTACTTGAACGCACTAAGACTGCTGCGGCCAAGGGCGAATTCGAGCCATTCAAGACAAGCTCCATCTTCGACAGCACTGCGACCAATCCTGATTGGTTAGGCGACGAGCCCGAACGCATTAAGCAATTAATGCCCCAGTAATTCGACAGCACTTCGACAAATCCTAAACGGTTAGCGACATGCCCGAATGCTCTCTAAACGACAGGTCAAACTGGCGGTTAAAGAAGGCGATGCCTGGACCAATTGGAACTGAGCAATTGCAGAGGATAGCCTCCTGGATCAATTTAAACTGATCAGTGCACCGGATGTAGCCTTCCTGGACGTTTAGGAGAATTTACCATGGTGCAACTCCCACTGATACCCCCCGCTGTCGTTCCAGGGCGTCTATGATGTTTCAGTCAATGCGGTAACAAGATTATGCATCACGGTGGCGGAGGCGGAGGACATGGGCATGGTGGCCACGGGCATCATGCCGGGCACAGCGAGCATCATCATCATGGAGCTCCACCATCCAGCTCGGCGAGCTGGAACATGGCTATGCAAGCGGAGTCGTTTTGGACAAGGCTACTTAAAGTCAACACGAAACCATTAGTAGTCACAGTGGGAGTCGTGGTGGTTCTGGTGGGCTGGTTGTGCCTGATCCATTTCATTCATCAGAAAGACGATCCAAATCATGTTGTTTCAAATAGGGATTGGGCGCAGCAATTAACGTCAACCAATCTGAGAGAGAATCCGACGACTCAATCGGATCCGTCTGCCGCAACACAATTTCCAACCGCATCTGCACCTGCGCCCTCGGTGTTTGGATCACCTAATCCCGCATATGAACCACAAGCGGCGCCGATTAACAATCGCACTTATTCCAACAGAACACCTTCTCTTGCGCCCATGATGTTTTCTCGGTTTATGCCTGGATATTCTCCAGCGTCTGAAGGACAAACAGCACCTCTGTCATCGATGATGTCTGCACCAAATCCCACCTCAAATCCACCTAGCGGCTTTGCCATGCCACAGCAGCAATCGATGCCAACAAGAGTCCATAGCGCTGAGCGCTACAAAGTCGTAGTAAGCCGATAGTCGTTCATTGCGACAACTTGCTCGACCGCGATTATTGCTCCGACAGTCAGCGGTGGTGCGCCAAGAAATAGCGTGATGGGCGCTGCATTCAGAGGACATCACCACATTGATTTCTTGGCTCGCTCTGGCCATTCGCAATCATAATTCGCACCACCAACGCGGTTGTTGCTCAGAGTCGAAAGAATGTCTCCAGGGCTTGGCAATGTTTTTGGATCGACGTGTTTGTTTGAATTCCACAATTCCGATCTAACTATTGCCCGTGCACATTGGAAATACACGGAATCCACGGTGAGCACGATTACAGAACGCGGTTGCTTTTCTTCTACGACAAATGTTGATAGTAGTTCTGAATCAGTAGAAAGATGCGCTCGGCCATTCACTCTCAGCGTTGTGCCCACTCCCGGAATCAAAAACAGTAATGCAGCCCTTGGATCTCTCACGATGTTGCGCAGTGAATCGACGCGATTGTTTCCCCGACGGTCGGGGAGCATCAAGGTCTTCTCGTCATGAATCCGCACGAAACCCGGCAAATCACCGCGAGGCGAGCAATCTAAACCTTCCGGTCCGCTAGTGGCAAGCACTGCAAACGGCGACGCTGCAATCAAAGCACGATACTCCGGCGTTAAATAATCCACTTCTTTGACAGTCGAAGTCTCACCTGGAAAGCCATAAATTGCTTCGAGTTCTTGCAAAGATTTGATGATCGACAATGGTTTAGCTCCTGCAAATCACAGATACGGAAAGTAGTAGTAGCTCTCACGCGCCATCAGTGATACTTCCGTATCCATGCTCTCTGTGCCGCCTGTCGTCATTTGTATGGATTCCTGTTTGCTTGTTTTTGAAGCCCTGATTGAACTTTGTCGTAACATTCGCTAGCAAAATATGTTAGGACTATTTGTCAGAGGTGGTTTTAGAGGTGACATGAAATATCGAATTTGGCTAGGTGGCTTTCTCGCGTTCACTATGGTGATTATATGTCAGCATACTGCCCTCGCCCATCCTGCGATATTTTCGGACCTATCGTTGTCAGATGCGAAGAAGCAAGCTAAGAAAGAAGGAAAGCTTCTGCTCGTGGATTTCACGGCCTCGTGGTGCCCTCCATGTCGTGAGATGGATAAAACGACGTGGGAAGATGCAAAGGTGCTGAAATGGTTTAGAGAGAATGCCATCGCCATTCAAGTAGACGTTGATAAAGATGAAAGCACCGCTGCCTCCTTGAAAATCACGGCGATGCCATCGCTGGTGGTGTTCAAAGACAAAGACGAAGAAGTTGATCGTGAACTCGGGTACCAGAACAGTGACGAACTTATCGCATGGTTGACTTCAACGAAGAGTGGCGTTACTTCCATGGACAAGATGCAGAAAACACTGGAGCTGTCCAAGGGAAAAGGCGGCGCCCAAGAAGTTGATGCGCGTTACAAGCTTGCCCTCGCACAATTTGATTCAGCTCGTTACGCGGAGTCGCTAGAGAATTTCGTTTGGTTGTGGCAAAACATGGCAAAGCTCGATCCCGCCATGGTCGGAGTGCGTGGGTCGTTCATGGCTTCGGACATGAAAAACCTGGCTGAGAAATATCCGCAGGCAAAGGCGCGGTTTCAGCAGCTAAGAGATGCGGCAGAAAAAACTGATTTGGATGATTGGGTAACTTTAAATGAGGTTGTTGGCGAAGACGAGAGGACGTTAGGCTGGTTTGATAAATACAAAAACGATCCTGGGCAAGCGCAAAGATTGAAAAGCATCTCTTTTAAGTTGGAGCCTCTCTTAATCAGTAAAGGACGATTTGCGGATGCGGCGGTGTTTTTCAAAGATCCAATGGCGGTGTTGCGTGAAAAATACAAATTTGCTCAACTTATAGTGCAATATGCAAAAGGTCTAAATCCATTTCCAAGAGATGCTGCGACCGTTTATGCATGCTTACTTGCTGCCGGTAGGGATGCCGAAGCAGAGAAAGTTGCGCTGGAAAGTTTAAAGCTTGAAAAAACTCCTGAAATGCGCGAGCAATTGATTTTCACAGCTTCTGACGCGGGGCAGCTGCGACCTTCGCAACAGGCATGGTTAGATGAGATCAACAAGACTGCGACCGATGATGGTGCCTCCTACTACAAGCGTGGTGCAGTTTACCTAAAGCTTAAAAGATTTGATAGCGCGTTGTCCAACTTCAACAAGGCGATTGAACTTTCTCCGACAGTGCCTTCTTACTATGATGCGCGCGAAGCAGTTTTGTGTGATCTCAAACAATACGATAAGGCGCTTGCCGATGCTGATCATGTTATTGCGATCTATCCGAAAAGCGATCGAGCTTATATCTCGCGAGGATTTGTGCACTTAAAGCAAAAACAAGACGACCTTGCCTTGAAAGATTTCGAACAGGCTCTGCAGCTAAATCCAAATGATCCGTTGAGTCACATCAATCAAAGCGCAGTCTACAAGCGGCAAGGCAAATATCAGCAAGCATTTGATGCGGCCGATAAAGCCGTCAAACTCGATGCAAATAATGCCGGCGGTTTTTGCAATCGCGGCGAAGCCGCATTCAAGCTACAGAAATACGAGAGTGCATTGAATGACTTGAACAAATCGATAGACATGGGCGCGAAACTTTGCGGCGGCGAAAACTACTTCTATCGTGCAAAAGTCTACCAGGCACTGGGCAAGAGTGAGTTGGCTGCCGCGGACAACGCCACTGCGAAGAAGTTGGGATACGTTTCCGAAGTTGGTGAATAACTAACAGAAAGCAAGTTTTTGGTATGACAAACAAGTGTGCACACCGACACTAACGCAAGTTTTTGCTATGACAAACCAGTGTGCACACCGACACTAACGCAAGTTTTTGCTACGACAAACCAGTGTGCACACCGACATTAACGCAGTTTTGCCTGAGCCGGCACATCTTGGTGATCACGACGTTCCTGTGCTAGTCGACGCACTGCTAGACTCGCCCCTGGGCTTTTTATAGCTCCGCATGTCTTGTAAATTCCCACAGCTCGTTCATAGAACAGCACCGCATCTTTATAGTGTTTCATGGAGTCAGCATTCTCAGCTAGTTGGGCAAAATGTCCGGCAATAGGTTGTTGCTGTTTTTCGCTTGTTCTATGGCAAGCAGATATTTGTTTTCAGCTTGTGCGTCGTTTCCTTTGTTGAACGCATCAATAGCTTGCCCGCTAAGTGAATCACAATTTTCCTCTGCCGTTTTAAACTCCGGCACGCAGTTGCAGCAGAAAATACATGCTATTGTGCACGCCAGTATTGCAGCTGACCAGATTTGCGCACCGTGGAGCATTCAACGCCGCCGGTCTTGAGCAGGTTTATCCCTTTTTAATTCGAGGCCATTCTCTGATAGTTGTCGAATCACTACACTTGCTTCTGTGTTGTTTTTTCCTTTAGTTGTCTGGTAAATTGATAGCGCTTGTTTGTATAGGGATTGTGCCTCCGCATGTTTGCCCTGAACGCGATAGTTCGTTGCTAATGCCGAAAGATTCCGAGCCACGTCAATGTCATCTGATCCTCTGGCTTTTTCGACAATTGTCAGGGCACGCTTGTACAATGGCTCTGCCTCGACATATTTGCTCTGTGCGTGATAGTTATTTGCTAATTCCATTAGATAATTAGCCACCTCTACGTTATCTGATCCTTTTATTTTTTCGAAAATTGCTAGAGCACGCTTTATCAAAGGCATTGCTTTGGCATAATCGCCTTGGGACTGATAGTTGGCTGCAAAATTGTTAAGAGCGTTCACTGTCCGGACAGTATCGGCTACTTTTCGTGTCTCATAAATTGCCAGGGCACGCTTGTACAATGGCTCTGCGGCGACATATTTGCCCTGTGCGTAATAGTTATTTGCTAAGACCACAAGATAGTTAGACACTTCTTCGTCATTTGATCCTTTTATTTTTTCGACAATTGCCAGAGCACGCTTGATCAATGGCGTTGCTTTCGCATACTTGCCTTGGGACTGATAGTTCGATATAAAATTGGTAAGAGCGTACGCTGCCCGGGTAGTATCGGCTAGTTTTCGCGTCTCATAAATTGCCAGTGCACGCTTATACAATGGCTCTGCGGCGACATATTTTCCCTGTGCGTAATAGTTATTTGCTAAGACCACAAGATAGTTAGCCACTTCTACGTCATCTGATCCTTTTATTTTTTCGACAATTGCCAGAGCACGCTTGATCAATGGCATTGCTTTGGCATAATTGCCTTGCGACTGATAGTTAGCCGTCAAATTGTCAAGGGTGCGCAGCATCTCGATGGTATCGGCTCCCTTTCGCCTCTCATAAATTGCCAGTGCACGCTTGTACAATGCTTCTGCTTCGGCGTATTTGCCGACATCACGGTAGTTGTCTCCTAGTGAAGTAAGTGTGTACGCAGTCTCGATATCAAAGTCTCCTCTGCGGTCTTTGAAGATTGCTAACACGCTTCTCAATAATGATTCTGCGGTCGTATATTTTTTTAAATTGTAGTAATCGGTTGCCAATGCGCGAATTCGCTGAGCCACTTGATTCAGTGTTCTCTCACTACTAACCGTCTTAGAGATGTTTGCTAATTGACAAAGACGAACGGAAAACTGTTGCGCAAAATCGATTTTCCCGTTCTTGAGCATTATAGTTGCCGCCTCGGCCAGCGCTTTGGTAGTTGCCAAATAATCCGCACTTAGTGCGCGTTTATAAAAGTCTTTGGCGTCGTTGGTTTTTCCTTGGATCTCCAAACAAGCGCCGATACAAACCAATTCCTGTGC
This sequence comes from Candidatus Melainabacteria bacterium, assembly GCA_003151275.1. The sequence continues at coordinate 67,696 of PLXC01000120.1, read as the reverse complement.
TGAAGAACAATCGTGCCTGCTTGTTCCCGGGGCAACGATGAGTGCGGCCTTGAACGCGGACTCAGCCTGCTGAACATGCCCGAGTAGCAATTCTGAAAGTCCTAAATAATGGAGTGCTATCTCGCGCTCAGACGGTTTTTGCATTCTTTGTGCTGCCAAGGCTAAGGACCTTAACTTGAGTGATGATCGAGCCGGGTTGCTACCGCTTTGAACCAGCTCCACTTCTCTATTTAGGCTATCGAGTCCTGTTAAGTTGGCTGCGCCTGTTTCGACTTCAAGTTGATCCGCCTGTTCATTTTTATGCAGTGATCGCAGCAGGTCGCTGTAGTTCTTTGCGATGCGCAATGCCACTTGTTCGGAGCCACCCCGCGCTTCATTTAGGATCAGAGTTTCCTTGTAAAGTTGTTCAGCTTCGTTCGCTCTGCCTTCTTTTACCAGGACAGCAGCCAATTTTTCGCAAGTTTGCACACGCATCGCCTGCAAGTCTAATCGACGCGGTGTCACTGCCGGAGACTTCTTCTTCTCGATTGCTGTGTATTGATCAAGCGCTCTGCGTAAAGACAATTCAGCGCTCGGTATCTTGTTCTCCTGTACATATACAGCTGCCAATTCCTGCAGAGCTCTTGGAAGTTGCATTAGATTGTTGCTTTTTTCCGCTTGTGCTATCGCCAGCTGATACGTATTTTCAGCTTGCGTATAGTTTCCTTTTTTAACTGCATCAAGAGCCTGCCAGCTCAATGAATCACAATTTTCTTCCGGGGACTTAAACTCAGGAATACAACTAGAACAGAAAACACAAGCGATCGTGCAGGTGACTAACATTTTTGAGAAGTGCGCATCGTGCGCACTTTGCTTTACTTTCGATATCATTCGGTTACGATTCTGATCTTGACGGGACCATCATATCAGTTAAAGAAAGACGCACATTGATGTCTATATGGAAGTTTGTGCTTAATCATCGACAGCCGCAAAAGGTTAAAAATACTATGGAGCAGAGATTGCGGATCGCCATCGCTTAGGCTCAAAATGAAAACTCACCGCATGCCGCGGTGAGTCTCATTCGATTGATGTAGTTAAGTTCTCATTGCTTTCTAGAAGTCTCCATCTCTTGGATTTGGAGTTGGGTTATTTGCATATGTTATCGCCCCATTTTGTCCCTTATAAATGAGAACACGGCGTCCGTTAGATAATGTTGCCTCTCTCTGTCCAGAAGTGGATACCATATCGCTCAAAACCGCTGCTGCAGCTTCTTTGTATTGTGGTATGGGATTATCTCCGCAGAACAAATCTGCGGCTAATTTTGTGGCCTTGGTGCGGCCCTCTTCTACTTTGGCTTTGCTTAAGACCGATGCAGCTGCAAGTCTAACTGTGATGTCTTCTCTTGAATCATCAACTATTGCGGACAGTTTTGAGAAGCCTGGTTCCTTTGCATCTCTAAATTCAGTACCTCCGTAGCTCCTGATGATCGCTTCTGCTCGTTTGTCGGCACGTGGATTAGTCATAGCAGCCTCGAGATTCGCAGCGCGTTTTGCTGGATCTAGAAGAGGATCACTGATGATATTCTTTCGCATTTCAGTCACGGTTGGGTTGATTTTGGCCAGTGCTTCTTCTGCTGCTCGGCTAACTTGTGGTTGCGGAGAAGCTTTGCTGACGGCAAGCGCATCCGTCACCTCTACTGCCTTGAGTTCTGCTAATCGTTGAATCACCGCGGTTTGAAATTTTACTTGATCCGCCTTATCGGTTTCTATGAATTGTCTTACTTCCTTAGCCACAAAGTCTCTGCTTCTCACATGTCCAACTGCCAGATCGTCTGCATAACTTGTGCTGAAAGTCTTTTCCCGGTCAGCTTTCAGTGCTGTGTTTAGAATTACTATCTCCTGTTCTCGAGTGATCGCTGCCCGGCCATCTTTGCCTGTGTCAGGTGTGCCTAGTTGTTTCAAACCATCCAATAATTTCAACTTAGTGAACTCCGGTACTCTGTCATCACATAGTGCTGATGGTACTAGCGCCGAAACAAGTTTGCGGTCGTGATCAGGTTTGCAGGCTTCGACGAGAGGCTCTGCACAGCGCGAAGTCCACGTTGCTCCATGATTTGGTATGCGTCCCTTTTCCGATCCCTCGCCATAACTAAAGTCGTATCCAGCAAAAGGTCTTCCAGCTTCAGTAACGCCTTTGTAGAGCATCATCTGTTCTTTCTTTTGATTTTCCGTAAGAGGTCCCAGTTGCTTAGCTTCAGTCTCGAACTGTCGCCACTGAGCATTGCGATCGGTCTCGGCAACTTTGATCATTTCTTTACGCTGCGTTGATGCCCAAAAGTTGTCGTCTCTGGCCTTAAACATCTTCGCATGTGCTCTGTTGCTGTCTAATAATTCAAAGCTGCTACCGGCATCTAGCAGCGTGCCGGCCTTCTGAGTTTCTGGGTGTGCATTCTTGGTGTCACTTACAGCGCTGGTCAAGCGTGCTTCCTCTCGTTCCTTGAGAACCTTCCAATTAGAAGCATCTTGTTGTTCCTTTCTTACCCCGGTGTCTGCTTGTTCCGCTGATTTTTTTGCTGCCTCTGCACGTGCTTTTTCTTGGGCCTCAGCTGCGTTTAGCGCAGCCTCCGCCTGAGCTATGCGTGTCTCGTTCGCTTCTCGTGCCTGTTTCGTAGTCTCTTCAACTACCTTTTTATTGAATTCACTTTCGGGTTTGACTAAACATGTTTCAGATTCTTTAAGCAATTTAGATAGCTCAGCCAATTTAGCTTCAGAGCCGGGGACGCCTTTCAATTTTGATACGCAGCCTTCCAGCAAATCCTTCTCTTTACGTTGTTGCTCCCTAAGTTCTTGCAGCAAGTTAGCGGCTTTCTCCTTGTTCTTTTGATCCGACATTGAATCTTTTGGTCCAACCAGGGCTTCGAGAACCTTAAGATCATCGGTTAGTTTCTTGTGAGTTGCTGTGTATCCTGGATAATTTGTCGCGTCCTTAGGGTCGCCATCAAAGAGTTTATCGGCTTCAAGTTTTCGTCGAAACTGATCGAAAGTGTAAGTCGGTTCTGGTTTCTCTAGAGGTTGCGGAGTTGGTTTAACGGGGGCATCACTTGATGGCCGCTCTGGTGCTGCGGGGACCGAGGCACCTAAATCAAATTTGCCGGAGTATTGATTCATCGTCTGCTGAACTTTGCTGACTTCATTTCTTATTGAAGAACTCATTGATGGATCGTTTCCAAACCAGCGGTAACTGGACTCCATAGGCTCAGGTTTTTTGTCATCCGCTCCTGGCTTGACGCCCAATATGATTGATACGCATCCATTGTGCCCGTTCAATTGTGACTGAGCAAATTTTTTCATATTTTCATCGGCACACTTTTCGGGATCGATATAAAGATAGATAGCGTCTTGGTTTTTACCGCCCTCAACTACTCTTTTAGAATTGTTTTTCTCCCAACTGCCAAACACTGCGATAATGGGCTTGCCGGTACGAGCGGACTCTCTATAGGCATCTCCGTAATTGTCCTGGTTGAACTTAAACTTGCTGGTCATGCGATCGTAATCAGCCTGTGTCTGACCATCAACGGATATTGTCCTGGATGAATGAATATCTGATCCAAACTGAAGTTGTTGCGGCAATTCCGCTGTTTTACTAGGACATCTTCCTGTAGTACAGCCTTCGAAAGGAGCGAAAGCTGGATTGGCAACCTGTGATCGATAATCAACAATTCTGTCACTCATATTCATCCTCCTTAGAATCGCAACGCCATTCCGCTGCTTTCATCGAATAATATGGGCAAATTGTTTCAACATCTTGGCAACCGATTTTGGGTAATGTTGTATTTGGGTTGCAGTTCCAAATCCTAAAACTAGTTGATGCGGTTCTGATACTCTTCTTCTTCTGACTGTTTTGAGATGCTGGAGTTGTAATCATGAATAAATTTCTCGTATCTGCTTCGCTGGGACTTCTAGCCATTTTCAGCGTCTCGACCCCAAGTTGGGCCCTCGAAATGAAAGACTTGCCGCCATCTATATGTGTTACTGGGGAAGGACATGTCTTTGCTCGGCCCGATCAAGCGCAGATCACAATGGGTGTAGTTAGTGAATCGAAAACTGCGGCAGTGGCATTGAAGAGTAACAGCGATAGGATGGCAACCTTGATCAAGACTCTTGGTGCGAAAGGCATTGCCGATAAAGACATCCTCACTAATAACTTTAGTGTGAATCCACAATATCGGTACGACAACGGAACAAACGGTCAGCAAAAACCAACGATCATTGGTTATCAAGTTAGCAATGATGTACAGGTTAAAGTTCGCAACCTGGCCAGTCTGGGTGACATTCTTGACGCTGTCGTGACGGCTGGTGCTAATAATGTCAACGGAATTAGTTTTTCAATCGCCGAGCCGGCCAGCGTGCTCGATCAGGCTCGTGTTAAGGCGATGGCTGATGCTAAACGGAAAGCAGAATTGTACGCCGGAGCTGCCGGCACTAAAATCGGACGTGTTTTGTACATCACCGAATCTAGTGGCATAATTCAGCCGCCTCGGCCGATGATGATGAATATGGCAAGAGCGGAAGTTGCTCAGTCTGTGCCAATTGCATCCGGTGAGCAAGAGAGTTCGTCATCTATTACTGTTGTTTACGCATTCGAACAACCATGAGCTTCTAAGCTTCTTTGGGGCTGTTGGTTTCGGTGTTGGGAATCGTGAACCAAAAGGTGCTTCCTTTCCCAAGTTCGCTGATGATACCGATCGTGCCACCATGCCTCTCAACGATGTCTTTGCAGATCGCTAATCCCAATCCAAAGCCGGACTGTCGCTTGCTGTCCTCGCCTTTTGCTTGAGTGAATCTCTCAAATAAGACCGGGATGTCGTCTTTTGCTATTCCTTTACCACTGTCTGTGACCTCAAAACGTGTCACATCTTCTTGACGCTCTAGTTTTAGGATTACGGTCTTTCCGGGAGCTGAGAATTTGATCGCGTTCGAGAGCAAGTTTTGCAGCACTTGAATAATTCTTGCTTCGTCGCACAACAGCATGCCGCCTGTACTCTGACTTTCGATCTTGATCATTTGCTGCTCTGCAAATCCTTGCACCATCTCTAAGCTTGCATTAACGAGAGTGTCAGCATCAACACTGGTTTTAAAAATCTGAAATTGCCCTGATTGCATTTTCTCGATATCGAGCAAATCATTGACCATTGCCACGATCCTATTTAAGGCGCTTCCGAGAGAGCCTGCACGCGATTTGCCAGAATCGTTTAGTTCTCCGTACACCCCCATAGGAATCATCTCTAGAAAGATCGCCATACCGCTTAGGGGAGTTCTTATGTCATGACTTACCATGTTAACGAAATCGCGTTTGGCGTGTTCGACACGCCGAAGTTCCGACACGTCATGGGCGACACAAAACAAGAGGTCTTCGTCTGGTGACCACAAGACATTCCAGCTGAAGGTCTTGACGGTTTGGTTCTTACAGATGATGGGGATGTCTGCTGATTCTGAATGGCCGGTATTTCGCGCGGTAGAGAGGAATCGGTGCACCTCGTCTTGAGATTCGGCTGGCACCAAACGCATAATGCGTTTATGGAGAAGGTCATCTTCAGTGTAATTCCACTGTGTTTCGGCTGCTCTGTTTATCGAACTGATCATCAGCGATTTGTCAATGCACAAAATTACGTCTGCTGCATTTGAAACGAGCGCTGTCTCACGTCGACTTGCTTCTTTTAGATTACGAGCCATTCTGTGCAGCACTCTGTCTAGCTTCGCAATTTCGTCAGTGCCTTGCATGGCAGGTTTCATTTCTTCGCCCAGACTGATAAGTTCTGCGTTTTTCGAGATGCTGTACAGTCTAAATACAATGTCACGAAGGAAATAAGCAGCCGAAGCAATTGACACCAGAGTGCTGCAAATCAGACCGACCATCAGCATTTGCAAAATCAGTCGAGTTTGCTCGGTATGGATCGGGTTGGCGGCCAGTCTGGCTTCTTCTACATTGCGCATCAGTGATATTTGCTCTTCACCTGCGCCGAAGCGCAGAGCACGATTTCGCATTTGTAGTCCGGCCATTGTCAGAGCCATTTGATTGTTTTCTTTTATGGCCTCAATGACGCGGTTGGTACTACTTACAAAATCTGCGAGCACAACTGTAAGCGTGGCGGCGTGTGCACTTTGTTCAACATCATTCTCGACAAGTTTTCTTAAAGCGGCTTCGTTTGTATCTAAGATTTGACAAGCGGCGTTTATTGTTCTCATTACTCGCACACTTTTCTCTACCGACAAACGAAGCACTTCTACCGTGACGTTGTAGCAACCTGTTTCGATATTTCCTAGAAGCAAAAGTACTTCTTTTGAATGACGCTCAACTTTCTGAGCATTCTCGGCTCGGGCTTCGAGTATGGCGAGGCTGATTCCAAAGATCAGTTGGAAAATCGCAGGAATGGCGATGATCAACAATCCCTTGCCCATCAATTTGGGAATCTTCACTACGCCAGCTTCCTCAATCTATCGTTTCCTTATCGTTTCATCGATCCAGAGTTTCCGGTTTCCTCAGTCGATGCGTGGGACGCGTTGAAATTTGTAGCACAGTTCTGAGAATTTAGATTGACAAGATGTTGAAACAATTGGGTCCTATGATGCGATGAAATGCAACCAGAATAGCGTTGCGATTTTTGGAGGTGGGCTCATGGGTTTACGTGATCGAATTGCTGAACGTCGTAGTCATCATCAGCCATGTCAACCGTGTGATGCCCCACAATCGTTTGCACAGCCGGGCACACCGCAGCCGCTGATCTTGAGCACTCCTTACGCGACCATGGGGACGTGCTTGCCACCAGCACCACCTTCGGACTACGCAGCTGCTCTTCCAATTCCTCCTGCCGCAGACCTTTACCGATATGACGGTGGTGAGCCAAGAAAAAGGGGAGGCGCCCAAAAGGACGAGCCCACGGAGCGTGAGCGCAAAACTGAGCGAGAGTTGAGAGCTGCAAGAGACATGATTGATAATCTGCAGAAACAACTTGAACAATTGAGAGAGGGTCAGAAAGAGCTTCTCCGTAGATTACCAAGAACTGATCTGACACAGCCTGGACAGCTCCAAGCGCTGCCACAACCACGACGAACTAGTGATAGCCCAATTCCATTCAATCCTGCCCGGACAGGAGGCGCAGAGACGCAGCAGCGTCCGTTCAATCCAGCCCGGACAGGAGCAGAAACGCAGCCGTTTACTCCACCGCCACTTGTTCAGCCTAGGCCTGGGCAAGGGAATCCTTTGCAGAGAAAACCATGGGAAATGGCTTTGCCTGCGCCTTTGAAACCACAGCCAGCGGATACAACACCTGTGCCATTTAAGCCAGGGACAGTTGAGCCACCAAAGCCATTGCCATTCAAGCCAGCTGATCCGCCTAAGTCCGAGATCAGACCTGCTCCTGGTCAACAACCAGCAAAACCGATTGAATTTCCAAAACCCGCACCGCAACAAGTCAAACCGATAGAGGGTCCGCGACCTGGATCACAACAAGTTAAACCAATAGAAGGACCACGACCGGGTTTCAAGACTGTAGAACAATTGGTGAAAGAGAATGAGGAAATTCTCCAAGCTAGAGTGACCGGCAAAGTAGAACAAATAAAAGCCGGTTTTGACAAATATATGAAGGGTGAGGAGGTGAGACTCTCTCGGGCAATCTCAACTAAGGAAGCCGAACATCCAACTACATCAAGCGCCAGCACGAGATGGTTATTAGATCAGGGTCGTGAGAATTTGATTCCGGATTGGAAGTTCACTAAAAAGATCGATGACGTAGGTAGTAAGTGGACAACAAATGGTGTCATTTCGTCTGAAAACGAATTGGTGGCAGCGCGAGCGGAACAGTGGGAACAAGTGCGCTCAAACGCTGCCAATAAGCAGGATCCAAACATGGAGACTAAACAAGCGTTGCTGCACGAGATCATGACAGGGCAGCATCTGGATGGGCGCAAGTTTGGCAGAACCAACGACAGTCGCGGCGACAACCCACTCAAGACAGATAAGGTGCAGATGCAAGTGGAGGCTGCAGAAGCTCAAGTGAAGGCCAATGGCACTTCTGGTATCAATCATGATTTCACAACGAGATCCATAATCTCGGGTCTGAGAGGCGAAGGCAGGAAGGATGATTCCGGTAACGTTTCCGGCGTCTATCTGCCTGTTCCCGAAAAGGCTCGTATCAAATTGCTTGATGCAATTGTGCCGATGTCTAACGACACCGGGAATCCCTTCCTCGACGGAAAACCAAAGGATGTAGCGTTGGCTACTGTGGTCACCGCGCTTGAACGCAGTCACGCCTCAGGCAAGCCCGAAGAAACGTTCCAGTTAGCTGCAATCAACAAAGCTATGGAATTGAAAGATCCAAGAGCCCTTGGAATTATGGAGAAACTGAGCACTGAGAGTTCAATGCCTAAGGTGAAGGCACTCGCGACGCAAAAGGTAGCCGAATTAAGAAAACTAGCCGCGGCCGTGAAGTAAGGGGAAGTACAGACCATGCCTTGTTAGAAATACCGCTGTTTTTCCAACAAATGCGACATGCCGAGATTTTTGTCAGCCCAACCGTGCTTTAGAGCTCACCGTTCATTTTCGGTGAGCTTTGAAGCTTGTACGAGTGAAATATGCAATTATAAATTCTTGCTGCGAGGTCTTCCATGATTTGGTCCATGGAGTATCGCAGCAAGTTGCGTTGCATTTGAAGTCTGTCGGGGCATAGCGAGTTGGAGACGGCACTCCACGCGACGGCACAAATTCACTCATGTTTAAATCACTTTCGAGTTCGTTCCGACCGCTGCTAGCTCATGCCCTCTCACTTTCGTTGTTGTTTGGCTGGACTACTTCTTTTTGTTTAGCGGCGGCATCCAAAGAAGATGAGCAAATCGTCTTTAAAGCTATGAATCTGCACGACTGGAAAGCCTCGCGCAAAATGCTCGATCAATATTTGGTGACACATCCAAAGTCCGAACTGATTGTTGCATCTCTCACACGCGTAAGCAGCAATTTGAATACGCCGGCTGATACCATCAAATTTGCCGCCAGATATTTCGCTCTGAAGCCAAAGCCCGTCGATCCGTCAGTGTACGTAGTTAGAGCATACGCTTACCAGGTCACAAACCAGCCCAAGAAAGCATGGCTCGATATTGAGCAGGCACGAAAGTTGCGCCCAGAAGATGGGGAAATGTGGATCGTACGAGGCCACATTTTGGACAAAGCCGGACGCATGAACGAAGCATTGGCTGCGTTTGATCATGCATTGAAATTAAACATGCCGCGCGCATATTCCGCGAGGGCAGATACGGAGTTTAGGCACAAGTTGTTCAAGGAATCGCGAATTGATGATCTGAAATTTACTGCTCAAATACGAGAGTTTGAACCGGCAGGCCAGCGAGCATTCGAACTTTTTCACACCGGGCGTAACACCGAAGCCCTTTCCCTTGCTGATGGATTAATCGCCCAAAATTGTTCGTACTTGCAAATTTACTCAGTCAGAGCATACGCACTGCACAATCTCGGTCGGAATCCAGAAGCATGGCAAGCATGTATTACCTGCACCAACAAAACAGGAGAGGTGGATGACCCTTTACGATATTGGATCTTATGGTCAATGCGAGACTGGAATGGTGCGCTCGTTTATGTCCAAAAAATGATCAAGAAAAATCCAAAAGACCATGGTCTCTACTTCTTGAGGGCGGAATGTTTGAAGAATTTGGAGAAGTATGGTGAGGCGCTGTCTGATTACGACAGATTTCCAGATGTGATGAATGATAATCCATCGGCACATGATGGAAGAGCCGAATGTTTACTGCGACTTGGAAAAGATAACGAAGCTGCCAAAGAACTTCAGGTGATCAATAGCACCAGACCGACCTTTCAGTCATTAGAACAGGAAGCTCGCTGTTACAGGTCCTTGAAGAGGTACAGCGAGGCTGTTACGTGTTTTACAAAGGCAATAATATTGCGACCGCTCTCTGCACCAAACATAGCTGCTCGAGCTGAATGTTATCGGCGCTTGAAAGATTATCCTCGAGCCTTAAAGGACTTTTCGGATGCAATCACGCTCAGTCCGAAATTTTTTGTTTACTTCTACGGTCGCGGATTGTGTTATTTGGACATGAACCGAAATGAAGACGCTGTTCAAGACTTTACTGCTGCTCTTGCTGACCCCAACCTACAATCCAGAGCTTACGCTGATCGAGCCAGAGCGTACGAAAAATTAGGCAAGAAGCTTTTGGCGCAAAAAGATCGACTCGCGGCCAACTCGGCCAACTCGGCTAGCAGAGCGATTGAAGATGACTTGTTTAAATGAAAGTCCTGAAATGCCTCAAATTTTCTTGGTCCCGTTCCTGTCAAACTGTGGCTAGTTCTCTAGCTTCCCGGCATCCTTGTGTTATCGAGTTCTTTGATGGTGTTCCATTTTGTTGTTATATGGTGGCACTTATCCATCCGCAATTATGGCGGTTTGCTTACCGAATTCGTAGATTTTGAAAATGAGTTCCTTATTTTTTAACCGAAACGAAGAGGCATATTCAAATAAAAGTGAGTAACATTGAGTAACAGCGAAGTGGTATCACACTAATCGGTATCATCCAACTTATATCCAAGACCGTAAATACTTTGCAGCATTGATTTACTGCCTTCTTGATCGATCTTCTTTCTGATTCTCGTAACGTACGTTCTAACTGCGCCTTCCGTTGCTTCGGTGTCGGAATCCCAACAACTTCTCAGCAATTCGTCCGCGCTGAAGACGCGTCCCTTATTCCTCATCAAAAACTCGAGCAGAAGATATTCCGTTTGCACAAGCTTGACGACAGTGTCGCCAACCTTGACCTCTGCCCTTTCCGTGTCCATTGAGATGTTTCCGCATTTCAATACGTTGGACAAGCTACTGGAACTGCGCCTTAGCAAAGCTCTAACTCGGGCACAGAGCTCTCGGATGTCATATGGTTTGGTCATGTAGTCGTCAGCGCCAGCGTCCAGTCCTTGCTCTTTTTGATGAGTTTGGTTCTTGCCGGTCAGGATCAAAACGGGCGAGGTTTCACCTTTGCCTCGATAGCGCTTTAAGACCTCTATGCCGTCCAGTTCGGGCAACCCGAGATCCAAAATCAGCATGTCAAAGTGGAAAGAGATAGCTAGATCCAGGGCATCCTGCCCGTTAAACGCAAGTTCTATCTTATGATGCTCAAGCTGGAGTCTATCCTTAAGCAGCTCGGCTACCAATCGATCATCTTCCACAACAAGAATTTTAGCCATTGATTGCCTGTCCATCCGCGCCGTACTAAAGTGAGAGTGTACACGGAGGCAGACCTTTGTTGCCAGACACGCATCAGTTTTGCCCGATATTTTGAAGGGCATGGCTTATGTGGTTTAGAAATTTGCGCAGAGTAATAAAATCATTTAAGTTAGCACCACCTGGTGAATTTTAGATGTCACATGATTTGGCTAGCAAAAAGTGACTTTGAGAAGAGAGGATAAGGTTCGCACCATCTGTGGTGGCGGTCAGTAAAGAGAGTGCGGAATGTTTGCAATTTTTTTGCAGAGTGAAAGAACCTTCAGAGGACTAAAAAGCAATTCCAAAAAACACGACGGACCACCATGGCGGTGACCCGTCGAATTAAGTCCGAAGGCGTTAGAGTCGGATTCCTACCTTACAATAGCTCTAGAGAGCCAGAAGGCGCGTACCTGACGATAAGTTTTCAGAATTTGTTTGTTGATGGGAACTGAGTGCACTGTGGGTGCAACAAATACTCCCGGTACTGGCGAGCTAATAGGGCTCAACATAATTGGTCCGCTCGCAAAACTGGATGTCGCGAACAAACCGAGGCCGAACGCACCGGCTATTGCTGCAACCACTAAACGCTTTGTCTTGATCATGTGAACTTTCACCTCCGAACTTTCGGACTTTCTACAAACCAGGCTGATTCAACTATAAGCAACTATGATAGAAGATAGCCAGTTCGCCGAATCTTGACAATATAATAGCATGAAAAAGTTGATTAAAAATCCCTCTCCTGACTTAATTCTCCTAGATATAAGGCGGACCCTTGTCTGATTTCTTCATTGTTTTGGCCGTGGCAATCCTCGGTCTGATGGCACAAGCCGCGGGTGGCAAAAGAATCTTACGCACAGTGGCGGTAGAGCTCGGTTCTAGTCTAGGACAACCTCAGACGCAGCTGGACGCTGAAGCTCAAGCGCACGCTCCATCTCAATTCACAGCTCCGTCTCAATCCACAGATGCGTCGGTAAGCTCAGCTGCATCCGCATCCATCGCGGCGCCTGCATCCACTGTTCAAACTCCTTTAAGCACTACAGCTGTTCCCAGTGAAGCGCCAACGTCAACAGAAGCTCAAACTGTTGACTCCGTCCCAGCTTCGGACCCGGTACAAGCGCAAGCCTTAGAGCCAGTTCAAGTTAAAGACCCCGTCGAAGCCTTGGAGCCACTCCAGTTTAAAGACCCTGTCGAAGCGCTAGACTCAGCCCAATCCCAAGACCTAGAGCCAAGCCAGGTCCAAGAACCAGTCGCAGTAAAAGAGTCAACCTCGGTACAAGAGCCAGCACCAGTGCCAGTACCAGTGCAAACACCCCAGTCCAAGCCAAGCACCCTGAAACCCGAGATTCAAGGTGACTCCCTTTTCGTAGTCACGAATAGAAAGGTTTGGCTCGAATGGATTCTCAGGGGCATAATTTTCTTTTGGTTTTTAGGTCTTGCTCTCTATTTCTACATCTCTACTAGCGGATTAGCGCCAGCTGAGTTTCAAGCTTTTGATCCATGGGTGTTGCAAGTCACTTTTGTAACTTGCGCATTCACAGGGTTCTCACTTGTACGCAGCTTCAGGATGCTCCTCTCATACGTTTTAAGCGCTTTGGACTGCTTGTTCGACTGGTCGGTTTTAAAAGGGTCTGTTAAGAACTGGGCTACCTTTAAACCGGCTTTCGATGCCAATCGGGTTTTCATTCCATCATCAATTCCACACATGGTCGGACTATTCATATATGTGCAAACCATGTTTTATCTGCTCGCCGCCATGGCGCCAAAGTCTGACTTCCAAATGCCAGGCATGCCAATTCCACTGCCTTTGCCGCTGGATCAACTTTTCTCCTACAACGGACTCGGGTTAGTAATGCTGGCTTTCTGCGGCTGCGGGATTTTCGTCACACGTAAATTCAAAGAAGTGTTGCAACGATTGGCATTGGTTCGCCCAACTGGTCCACAGGTATCGCTTGGGATTGGTTTGATTTTGATGAGTTTTCTTTACGACTATCTTTGGGCGCTGTACACACATGGGGCACATTTAGGGTTGGACACCAAACTGAGTCTTTATAACGGTGGCACCTTCACGGCGGAGGGCGGATTTACCGGCGCACTTGTTCTTGCAATCGCCACTGCGATCTTCGCCGGAGTTGGTGAAGAAACCTTGATTCGCGGCGCTCTCCAGCCCGTTTTCGGCATCGTGCCAGCGGCAATTTTGCATGGTGTGCTGCACGCTCAATTTCAGCATGCGCCCATTTTCATTGTTCAGGTAGCGGGCTGGTCGATATTGATGGGAATCGCCAAGCGTTACACAAATACGACAACGACAATCATTGGTCACGCCGGATTTAACTTCGTCACGACCTTCTTGTTTGCCTTCAACCCGCCAGATATTTAACTTTGCTTGATCCGCAGATCGAGCGCCGCCACCGGTTGCGTCAGGGCAAATTCCAGAAGCTCTGATCGATTGGCTCTGGCTTCCGCCAATAGATGGCCCAGATAAATCAGGGCATCATTTGCAGTGGCACCGAAGTCTAATTCCATGCACAGGCTGATTGAGACTTCAGTGCAAATCTCTGTGACTGGCGAGTTCATATTGTACTTTTTGTTCGTCTCGGCTGCCGGCGGTTTGGGCTGTACCTTATCGGCGATGGCGAGACAGTCGATGATGAACTCTTTAAACCAGGTTGGTAATTCTTGCGTGGCTTGCTCAAACAGTGTCAGCCAAATGCTGATCGTAAGCAGTTCTTTCACGGTGGCACTATATTGTTCCATCGTCGTGGCGGCATGCACCTTGCCCTCAGATGCCTGCTCACAGTGATCCATATATTGTTTTAAAATCTTGCTGCAAAGAATGCCCACACCGGCTGTCAAAAAAAGTTCGCGTGCTCTGCGGTCAGCTTCGTCTGAGGGGCGATGTTGGTCTTGTACCTGAAAGTCGCTGGTCTGAGAGGTGGAGGTGTCCATAACGTGCCCTTCTGGTGAATCTCGTCCATATTATCAGGGGACCGTTTTGGCTTTGTGCATCATTGTCCCGAAAATGCCACATAGTTCTGTTTATACTGCGAACAGCTTCCTTGCTCGGGGAAGAGGGACCACACGAATGTTTGTATTGCAGACAACATTTCATCTTGACTACGTATTTTCCCCAATGACAAGTATCTAATCCTCGTAGAAGATGGTGATGCCTGCAACCAAAAAAGCATATACCGTTTCAAAGCCCAACCAGGCTTGTTTACTACAGTTCTCTGCGGGGTATGAAGCTCTTGAGCTTTAGCTAGCCGCCTGGAAACTCTTAAAACATATTTGCTGGCTCGTTTAACAGCCAAGCCAAGGAGTAAAAATTATGGTCGCTACCGATAATACGAAAGAAGCGCAAAATACCGCCGATAAAATCAAATCAACGGATAAAGGTGGCGAAAAGGGCGCCGCTTCGGCCTACCAAGCGTTGAACAGCGAAGTGCAACAGCACTACGATCAAGTCGGTAAAAATGGCTACACACAGCAAGATTTTAAGAATTACCAGACCGCCCTGGTCAAAGACCTGCAGACTAATGGCACTCTGCCAGATATCTCACTCGAATGGGCCAAAGACAACAAAGATATTCTCCACAAACTAAGCTCTAAGCAAGGTGGTGATAGTGGCCGTAATAATCTTCCTGATACCGGCATCAGTCATGATGCTATTGGTGCTGCAACCAGTCTGATGCAGAACAATTTTAACGGAGAACTTATTAAGGCGTACGGTGCTCAATTAGAGGCTGGTGGTACATTTGATGCTGCCACGGCAGCCACCGGTGGCGACCCTGGTCACGACGCCTATCTTGGACCGAAGAGCACACAAGCTTACTTCGACCAGAAAGATCGAGTCTCTGGGAATCGCGGCTTAACTGATGCGCAAGACCACGCTAAACTTAGCCAGTTGTTCCAGAAAGGTCCAAACGGTGAAGCCCCGCTTATTCAACAACTAGATACTGCCAAAGATGGTGGCAAAGCCGATGGAAATATTAGCAGCGATGATCTCAATTCCTGGCTGAACTCACACGACAAACATGATCCCAACTATCAAGTTGTGCAAGATATTAAAGACGGCAAGTTTGACGGTCTCAAGAAGCAAGACGGCAGCACCGATAAGATCAGTGATGGCTTCAGCGTTAGCGAGCTGAGTTCTGATTTTGGAATTTCCGGCATTAGTTCAGACGACATCAAGAACGGCAAAAAGAGCTATGGTGATTTAGCGAATGCCTTCAACGCTGCTCACAACAGCGACGCTGTAGCACCGCCTTCAGTGGTCAAAGATGCAGCCGGTAACACGACTAAGATCAGCTACGACAACGGTCGAGCCGAGCAGTTTGAGTATGACGCCAACGGCAAGATTAACCGCATTACCGAAACGCCAGCTGATGGAGGCGCACCGGTTGTTTATAAAGCAAACGACAAGGGCGTTTGGGGCCCAATGAAAGCTGACGGTACTATCGATGATTCTGCTGGCAACAAGAACCCAGTTATTACCAGCGATGGTCAATACGCTTTCCAGAACAAAGATGGAGGCTGGAATGTAGTCGACGATCACGGTAACGCCAGTGCTCCGTCATCTGACTTTTCTTACAAGCAAAATTACCCAGCATTAGATAGCGCTGGTAAGCCAATCCCCGGACAGACACAGACAACCGAAATTGCGGTCAATACCAGCAGTCAGATTACCGGAATTAATTATGGTGATGGCTCGGCATCAAAGTTTACTTACGATGCGACTGATCCTACAAAGGTGACAGGACTAACTCGTACTGACTCTAAGGGAGCTGACACAGCGTTTGTAAGAGACAGCAGTGGAAAGTGGGTTACAACCGACGCCCAAGGAAATCCGACGACTACTGCCGCACCATTTACCGACACTTCGGTAGATTCTGCCGGCAACGTATCCATCGTTCGTGACGGAAAGACGCTTGTCGTGACTCCAGACAACAAACTTCATAGTGATACTGCTGACGGACCGGTGGCAGGAGCAGACCCCGCGGCAACTTCGACCAAACCTGGTGACGCAAGTAAAGTGCCTTTTGAGACTAAGACCGATGCCCAGGGTAATACCACGTTCACCCTTGCAGGTGGAAGCGGACACTGGCTGTGGAATTATGCTGACCAGCTCGCCAAGGCGAGCGGCAAGGACACCAACCAAGTCTTGGATGAGATAGTGAAAGCTAACAGAGGCCAAAACGGACTATCGCAAGATGCTACCGGCGCCAATCCAGGTAATTATGAAAAAGGAGACTACGTAATTCCGCAGGATTTGTTGCCTAACCCCAATTCGCCTCCTCCGCCGACGAATTGAGGAAGTTGAGAGCACCATACTGAATCAACGTCGATTTGTAAGATAGATTGTCCGAAGGGGGGCCGAAAGGCTCCCTTCTTTTCGTTTAAACAACGCCTTCTTTTCGTTAACAACGCTGTAATATAAAGCGTATAGATTGTCTCAATAGCAAATTTGCCAACTTACCAGCGGCACCGTTTGTGGTGCCGACTGTATCGCGTCCGTGGATCCCGTAATTCGAGGAAACTCTCATGCCAGACAGAGAAATCACGCCGGTGGAGGAGCGTTTCGGCACGCCGCCGAAAGCTCGTCTTTCGACTGACTTCGAGGCAGGTACCATAATTTCAGGGCAGTATTGCGTTGAAATGAAGCTTGGAGATGGGGGCATGGGCACCGTCTATCGCTGTCGAGATTTAGTGCTGGGCCGCACCGTTGCGTTGAAATTCTTGCATCCCCACTTGGTTCTGACTAGCAAATGGCTGATGCGCTTCCAACAAGAAGCAAAGGCCATTGGGCGGCTAGAACATCCAAATATAATCAAAATCAATCACTTCGAGACTGATGAAGATTGCCCATTCATCGTTATGGATTATATAAAGGGGGAGTCGCTCTCAGAGATCATAAGCAAAGAAGGAGCTCTTGATACCCAGAGATCCTTGAAAATTTTGACTCAAGTAGCGGATGCTCTTGCTCACGCACACAAGCATAATGTTATCCACAGGGATCTCAAACCGAGCAACATCATTATTCTTCAAGGCACGGGCGATGTCGTTAAAATTCTAGATTTCGGCATAGCAAAGATAGAAGAAACGCAGAGTGCGCCCAATTTGACTCAGACAGGGGAAATTTTTGGCAGCCCCGCATATATGAGCCCCGAACAGTGCATCGGTAAGAATATTGACGCTCGATCAGACCAGTATTCGCTGGGGTGTGTCTTGTACGAATGTCTGACCGGTTCCCCTCCATTTGTCAGTACAAGTGCGATGGAAGTGATGATGCATCACATTTCCGACGCGCCTCAGTCTCTGAAGCAGGTCTCGCTCGGCAGGGATTTTTCAAAGGATCTGGAAAAAGTGGTTGGCAAACTTCTGGCGAAGGATCCAAACGAGCGATTTGAATCCATGACAGCTGCTTGTGATGCTAAAGCTAAGACTGCAAATAGTGTGCGAGGGATCGCAATCGGCTTTGGCACTTGTGCGGTTTTAGTGGCTACTGCTTGGATGATATATCAAGCAACAAACATGACACCGCATCCTCCTCTCACAAAATCTGAAGTTTCGCAGCCGATTCCTTCGATCACGGCTCCAGCTCCTGCCCCCCCGGTAACTGTAGCGGCAATGGCCGATCGGGAATTCGGTGCTGAACTTGTTGACTTTCAAAGAAGGTATCGAGGTAGTTATCGCGAGAGCGAGAAGTTCGGTCCAACGAAAAACATAGCTATCGACAATGAAGCGATGAAGTCGATCACGGCAGTGTTTCCTGAATTGCTTATGCTGGATTTGCAAGACTGCACACACATCACGGCTGCTGGAATTAAGGAACTGGCAAAACTTCCACTTAGACAATTTTATTTCGCAAATAGCGATCCAAGCGACGAAACACTTGAGGAAATAGCTAAAATCAAAACCTTGAAGGTTGTCGAAGTGCCAGGATCGATAAGTTATACAGATCACGGCGTCAAGGCATTAATAACGTTGCCACTATTGGAAGTGCTGAACATTGGCAATAACGTCCATCTTACTGAATTGTCGTTGACTTACAGTGCTCAAAGCAAAACTTTGCACTCCATCGATTTGACAATGCTGCCCTTTAAAAATCTTGGCATTCTTGCTAAGACCAAATTGAAGAAAATCAATGCTTATGGCACCTTGATTGATGATGCTAACGTAGCAAAGCTTGCAACCATGCCAACTTTGCGTCATTTGTGTTTGTCGAGCACAAACATTACTAACGCGAGCGTGCCGGCCTTGTGCAGCATGAAAAATCTCCAAACGTTGCAAGTGAAAGGCTGTCACAAGTTAACCGATGCCGGTCTATTAAAGTTGCAGAACACCTTCGGTCCACGGCTTGTTGAGTGGAGGTGACGAGAAGGGCAGGGTCACGACCAGGATAGCCTTTTGCGCGCACAGAGAAATTTCGTTCGGAACTGCTAATCTCTAGTTGTCTGCGGAAGGCTCCAGAAATCGACGCAGCCCATAAGCAAATCTATGCGACACAAAAAGCCAAGCTTGAAAAGCTTACCGAATCTTACGCCACTGAAATCAAAGAGAAACTCGGCAAAGGACCAATAGAACACCACGTTCTTGAAGGAAACGTTCGCAGTTGCATTTTGCAAATTGCTCAAGACTGGGGCGCCGACATGATTATGTTAGGTGCTCACGACCGCGACAAAAGCCTCTTGGAACACTTTCTCGGCAGTGTCTGCCGAGCAGTAGTAGACCACGCAGACTGTTCAGTTGAAGTCGTCCGCCCCCGAAAAACGGTTCAGTAGATTGGCAGATAAAACTAGTCTTTGCGCTGGATCCAAGTGTTGCCTTCGCCTTCATCAAACGGCAGTTCTTTGTTTTGAGGCGACCGGTTGTTTGTGCTGCCACCAGGACTTCCCGGATTGGAACTGCCTGTGCCACCACCAACGCCAGGTAGTGCCCAACCACCGAAATTATCGAGATCGATGACCGGCGCTTTGCCCACTAGTTTGCGGTTACCCAACAAATCGATTTCACGTTGGATATCTGCTTTGGAACGCTCAGGCTCGAGGATAGCCGCGATGTCAGCGAAGTACAGGGTTTCTTTTTCAACCAAAGCGAGAGCAAGTTTGTCTAGCTGAGTCCGCTTCGATTTGATCAAATTGGTGACGTTGTCCATGCAAGTATCCACAAGCTGTTTGATTTCGAGTTCGATTTCACGGTTGGTTTCCGAAGAAGCGTTACGTTGATCGCTCCACTCACCCTTCCATTCGAATGCCGTATTCGTATTGAACTTGAATGAACCCATACCCCAGTACCTGATCATCGATTGAGCAAGGTTCCCGACATTGTTTAGGTCTGATGAAACACCAGATGTGGTTGTATCCATGTAGACGTTTTCTGCAGCCATGCCTCCCAGCGAGACCTCGATGTCAACGATGTACTCCTGTTTGTTCTGTTGAACGTAGTCTTCCTTCTCAACAGGCCACATGTATCCTAAAGCACCACCTCTTGGCACAACCGTTACGACCTGAATGCGGTCGCGGCGATTGCGGTAATAGCACACCATCGTGTGTCCAGCTTCGTGATATGCAGTTGCATGTAGCTCGTCCACAAGAATATGGCGACTATATTGCATGCCGAAGCGAACTCTTTGAACTGCCTGAAACAGGTCACCTTGGGAAATTTCCACTTTGCCATCGCGGATAGCAATTAGACCAGCCTCATTAACGATGTTGGCAAGATCCGCCCCAGCACTGAACACAGTCATTCTGGCGATGTCCAGAGGATTGACAGTGGTATCTGCTTTTGTCTTATTCAGATAACTCTGAAGAATCGCCTCGCGACCTTCGAGGTTGGGCAACGGTACGTCAATTCGACGATCAAACCGACCTGGTCTAAGCAATGCAGAGTCAAGAAGTTGAGGATGGTTAGTGGCGCCTATGGTGAGCACTTTGTGCTTACCAAAACCGTCCATTTCAACAAGCAATTGGTTTAGAGTTTTGTTTGAATCTTGAATTGCACCGCCGCCTCTATCTACACCGCGTTTGCTGCCGATCGCATCGATCTCGTCGATAAATACGATACAAGGTTTGCCGCCTCGCCGCGCTTGCTCGTAAACTGCGCGCACTCTATTGGAACCTACACCGGCCCACATGGACTGGAAGTCACCACCGGATAAGGCGTAGAAAGGCACGCCTGCCTCGTTGGCTATTGCTTTGGCCAGCATCGTTTTGCCGGTCCCGGGTCTGCCAACGAGCAGCACCCCCTTTGGTGCTTTCAAGCCGGAGGCTAGCACTCTGTCGGCGTGCTTCAGCAAAGCAACTACTTCAGCTGCTTCTGCTTTTGCTTCTTCCATGCCTTTGAGGTCCGACAGTCGAACATCAATATCAGGAACGCGCGACATGTTCATGCCATGTGTGTTTAGCTTGTGTCCAGCCGTCACTGAAATGCGGTCAACCGCTTCTTCGAGATCGGATTCTTCAACATGCTTTTTCTTGTAACGCACGGCCAGGATTGCCGCTTCGTTTACAGCAGCAGCGATGTCGGCGCCAGAGAAGTTCGTTGTCTGTTTTGCTAACTTGTCCAGATCCGGTTCCGATGCGAGTTTGATCGTCTTCAAGTATTGAGTGAAAATGATCTTTCTTGCAGGAGCATCCGGCAGGGTGATGTAGACTTTTCGATCAAATCGCCCACTGCGCATAAACGCAGGGTCTAAGCTTTGCTCGTTGTTGGTAGCACCGATGGTGATCACGTTGCTGCGCGAAAAGCCATCAAGCTCAACTAAGATTTGATTCAAGCTGCTCGTTCGTTGGCTGCCCGTCTCTGTCATGGTTCCGCCAATCGCATCGATCTCATCGATGAATACGATCGAGGCAGGGCTCTTTCGAGCTTGCTGATAGAGTGCGCGAATTCTGCCTGAACCCCCGTCCGCACCGCCTAGATAGCTGGCTGACAGGCCAAAGAATGGCACACCTGCCTCGTTGGCAATCGCTTTTGCCAGCATCGTCTTACCAACGCCAGGAGGTCCAACCAGAAGAATTCCGGTGGGAATTTTGGCACCAATCATGCGCAGTTCATCACCATGTTGCAAGAAGTCGACTATCTCAGACAAATCCTGTTTGACGTCATCAATTCCAACAACATGTGAAAGTCGAATTGTCGGATCCGCATTTTGTATTTCCAATCCAGAGCCGACTAATGTCCGTTCGAGACCGACCGCCACCCGGTCCAAAGCTTGCTTCAACATCTCTGTTGTGACGCGATTCGGTCCACCCGGTCTCATGCAAATCAAAGCTGCTTCGTTTACCACGTTGGCAATTTCAGCAGGCGCATAGTTTGATGTCAGCATCATGATCTCGTCGAGATCGATGTCTGGAGCGTGAAGTACCTTGTCTAAGTAATACTGAAAGATTTGTCTTCGTTCTTCAGGAGACGGCGATTGGAAGTAGATTCGTCGGTCCATACGACCAGCGCGCATCAAAGCTGGATCCAAAATGCCATCATTATTAGTGGCACCGATGACGAGAAGATTGGTGCTATGGAATCCATCCATCTCGGTCAGCAACGTATTTAGCGTCATGTTCATATCGGATTGTCCACCAAAGCCGCGGTCGCCCTGGCGCCTGGCTGCCATCGAGTCGATTTCATCGATGAACAAGATCGCTTTGCCATGTCTCTTCAATCGCATAAACAATGTTTTTAGCTTGAGAACGCCCAAGCCCATGATCAATCCGCTCACACTTGATCCTTCCAAGACATAGAACGGAATGCCAACTTCGTTCGCGATCGCCCGCGCAAAGAGAGTTTTACCGACGCCTGGAGGTCCAATGAAAAGCATGCCTTTCGGAACTTCTGCGCCTGATTTCACATAATGCTCAGGGTGAGCGAGCATGTCGATTACTTCGCGAATTTCTTGTTTAGCAGCGTCGTTTCCGATTACTGTATCGAGAGTCTGAGGCGCTTTGGGGCTGATTGAAGGCTGCAAAAATAGAAATGGCAGCATCGTCCGCCAGAATCCTTTCGGCGCCTTGGCGTCAGCTCTGGGAGGCAGAGGAAAGAGGATTTTGATCATGATGTAGAACTGCATGATGATCATCAGCGCCCCGAAGACCATGGCGCCAAACGCAGATATAACTGAATACTTCAGAAGCGCTGGAAACGATGTGAACGGATTCCAAAACGTCGATGTTCCCAGCAGGAGCAGCGTCCAAAGAACTAGAAGAGTCCAGCGTGCCCATTTTTTCATGATCGGTTATCCCCTTATCTTCGTCCTAAAAGTTGCTGCCATTCTGAGAGTGACTCGATTCGCGATGATCTGAATCATCAATTTTGGTAAGTTGCGTTGCATTTGCACTGGCATCGGTGTAATTCAACTCTGGTATTTGCCCGTCTGCCCGTTTGGCACCGCTAGTCACATCTGTAACTCCAACAATTCCGACCGGCAGTGATTGAGGCATGCCACCGCCATTCAAGAAACAACTGATTGCTAGTACGACAAAAAAGGCGATGATGTAGTCTTTCATTGGTTATTCACTGAAATAGGAAGTGACGGCTTCTGCTGATACTTATTTTATCTTGAGTTGTCACGGACAGTCCAATTGCTTTACACGGAATGGCTCTCAGGGTAAACCCCAGCCGTGAGTTGCCGACCAGGGCGGTGACTGCGAAACCAGCCAGCTTAAGCCTTCTTAATAATAAAAGTGTACTGCAAGAGGCGCCAAAAAGCTCAAAAATTATGCGCCAGTGACGATTTGGCAGCATCATTAGGTGCTGCTCTAAGTGGGTGATGCCATATTCGGTGCAGAAGAGAGCGGTTCGATGTGTGCTCGATTCTGATCACAGCCGCTCTTTAGCCAGATACCTTGTTCGGAGCGCCTGGTTTAATGTTGGACCTGTCCAGAAAATCTGTCAGGTCGGTACTGGTCATTTCCCCAGCCAGAGCTTGCATCTTGATTCCATTCTTGAAAATGATCAGACCTGGCATCTGCCCAAGTTCATATCGTTTAAACAGTATCGGATTGTTCATAAGGTCGACTTTTACTACCTTTAGGCTGCCTTGGAAATTGTTGGCGATGTCTGCAATTATCGGGGCCATGTTGTTGCAGTGGGGATCGCTGTCGACATAAAACTCGACCAACACTGGTTTTTTCGAAGACAAAACCTCTTCATTGAAATTGTCATCGGTGCCAACTGCAATCAGCGGGCTCTCCAAAAGCGTTTTCTGCTGCTGACTTGAAGAAGACGAACCGGGTTGTTGGACATCGGACATCGCATCTCGCATCGGATCTTCATCGCGCGGCATTCCGTTAACGAAAGCTCCCACGCCTAAAATGACGAAAAAGGCGATCAACATTTCTCTAAATGGCATCGTCGCGTAGCCCCAAAAAAACAGCCTACCTATATATTGGCACAGGTAGGCCGTTCAGTTATCTAAATTTAAGCGACTGGCTAGAAAGCGTGCCGTTGGATTAGTCCTCTGTGCACGCTGGATGCTAGTGCATGCGCCTCGCTTTCTTCTCGTTACTTATTTGCCGCGCTCAGGAACGAGAACTGCATCGATGACGTGAATGACGCCGTTGCTCGCTTTGATATCGGGCGTGATAACCATTGCGCCGTCAACGATAACTTTGCCGTCCTTGGCGTTAATCATCAAGGATTCGCCTTCCAGAGTTGTTAATGAACGCTTGGATGCCAGATCTTCAGATGAGTATTTTCCTTTGACAACATGATATTTCAACACGTTGGCAAGTTTTTCCTTGTTACCGCTAAGTTTATCAAGTGAGCGTGAGTGAGCGAAAGCGGTGTCATTTGGTGCGAAAACTGTGAATGGACCGGCTCCCTTCAAGGTGCCGACTAAGCCTGCAGCTTCCAACTGGCTCAACAGTTCCTTGAATGTGCCTGCACTGGCCGCAACTGCCACGATGGTTCCGCCCTTAGCGCTGCAAGACTTGTTGCTTGAACATGACTTGCTTGCACATGCACCGTGATGATGATGTTTTTTGCCCGTGTTATGGGCACCGCTTGGTTGAGCCATCGTCATGCTCGCGAGAGAGACGGCAACTGCCACGCAACTGAGTAATCCAAATCGCATATATTCTCCTTGTCAGAGTCCTATTAATCGTCATCGGCTGTGAAACCGACCTACAAGTTCGATTCCGTCATAAATGCCCGGCTCATCAGCGGGTATTTATGATCGTCGAGCCGCAATTATAGAAGACGAAGTACGTCTTGTAGATATCCGCGTGAATAGTTTGCGCCAAAAGCGTTTCGTAGCTAGTGCCAACAGGAAAACCTGAGGCCAATTTGCCGCCCCATAGCAGTCCGAGTCCGAGGACGCTATTGCTAATACCAGCGTTCCTGCAGTAGTTCATCTCTTTGATCACGTCGCATTAGCAAGTATGCAAAGAAGTACGCACAGAAAAGTGCATTGGTATCCACGGCAGAACCGTGATAGCCACTCGGTTAGACGTGCTTGTTAATTGCTGACGCCAGAGTCGACTTTGGCACAGCACCAACAACCTGCTCGACAACCTGTCCACTCTTGAACAGGTAGAGACTTGGGATACCGCGGATGGTGTAGGCTTGCGCCGTTTTCGGATTCTCGTCGGTATTGAGTTTGACTACTTTGAGTCGCCCTTCATACTCTTTGGAGAGATCTTCAACCACCGGTGCTACCGCTTTGCACGGACCACACCACGGTGCCCAGAAGTCAACGAGTACAGGGACTTCTGCCTTCAGGACTTCTTGTTCGAAGGTTGTATCGGTTACGTTCACAACAGCAGACATTTTGGAATGGACCTCCAGATTGGATGGTTCTCAAAGCTATCGAACCAATTCGCAGTTATGCGGAAATCAGTAGTTTGGCATAGAAATATCTATTTGTCTTAAACACTCTTTCGCCAACGCGCTCAATATGACCATACAGGAATATAGCCATGTATGGTGAAAATGAACGAGGAAAATGATGAAATAGCATCAGAGGGCAAGAGAGATTTAAATGGGATTTTTCAAAAATATTTATCAATGGCTCTTCAGAAGTCTCGCTAACCAGCTGCTGGTCACGTACATATCGTTGGTTACGATCGCGCTTTTCGCGGTCAGCATCTGGGCTTTGTTCATGATCAAGTCAGAATCTTACAACGACCTGCACAACTCGCTTGAGGTTGAAGCGGTAAATTTAGCCCTTGAAATTGATAACGACCTCGCACTTGATTCGGAAAAATCTCGCAATAGAATCAAAATGGCGGTCGACAGGCACTCCAATAAGCTCGGAGTGTCGATTACAGTCGTCAATGATGACGGTCACGTTCTGGCTGACTCAGGCGGTGGGCCAGGAAACACTCCAAGCGGCGAGAATATCTCCAACCAGTCCGAAATCAATGATGCTCTGGCCGGTGTGATTGGGATTTATGAGCGCAAATCGAACAAGACAAACAGCAATTGGTTTTTCATTGCTTACCCAGTGCGTGCTGCCGGACATACGACAGGCGTTATCCGAGTAGGCGTCCCACTCACTGACATTGATCGGCGACTGAACAATGACTTGTACGTCTTCTTGAAAATAATCTTGGCAACGGGAGTGGTGACCACGCTGATCAGTTTGTGGATGGCTAAGCGGGTCAATCGTCCAGTTAAGGAAATGAGCGCTATGGCGCGAAATATAGCGCTATCTGGCGACATGTCCGAATTCGTGCCTGTTGGTAGGCGCGATGAGATAGGCGAACTCGGTCTTTCCTTCAACCAGATGATCGGTCGACTGCGAGAGCAAGAACGGCTTCGTCAAGAATTCATTGCCAATGCTAGCCATGAACTTAAAACGCCTACGATGGCCATCGGTTCTGTTGTGGAAGCATTGCAGGCTGGCGCAGGTGAGGATCCCGTGTTACGTCCGCAATTCCTTACATCATTGGAGCGACTTGTGGACCGGCAAACAAGCCTTCTGAGAGATTTGCTCGACATTAGCAGGTTGGATGGCGGACTCGAAGACGATTGGCACGACGACGTCAATATCGTGCAGGTAATCAATGACGCAGTTGAGCAGCTTCGCCCTCAAGCTAATAAGAAGGAGGTTGAGTTGTTAAACAACGACGGTCTGGAAGACAAACCTGAGTCGGCGACGATACGAGGCAACTCTCTACAATTGCAGCGCGCCATCGTCAACATTCTCACCAATGCTGTTAACTACACTCCTGCAGCAGGAACTGTAGCTGTCAGCGCGCGTCTTGCCGACACTGATCGCGTAGCCATAAAGGTGCATGATAACGGGGTGGGAATTGACTCTTCTGATCTGCCGCATATATTTGAACGATTTTATCGGGCTGATAAAGCGCGCACGAGAGCTAGTGGTGGCACCGGTTTGGGATTGGCGATCACGCGCGAGATTGTTGCTCGACACCACGGTACAATCGAGGTGGAATCGGTCTTTGGTCGAGGATCGACATTCACAATATTTTTGCCGGCCAGTCCGAAGTCGGCTTGACCTTACTTGAATGGGAATGGGAGTCGATCTTGGTTAACGAAAGCCAGAGTTCATTGCCTGCTTGGTTGAGCCGGATTCGTTCGCTGTTCGTTAAGAACAAGGATAAGCCGGACTCTTCAGTTGAAGAGGAAACGGACGAAGTCTGCTGTTCTGGTTTGGTGAAAATTGCCTATCGGGGTGTGAGCGATGACCGGCTATATTTAGCCGATGGTCGAAAGTGGGGCGATGTCAGATTTTTCAAGCCGCGCGGATTAAGAGTTTTCTGCGCCGGCTGCCGTAGGCGCTTGCTCTAAACCTGGGAGCGCCGGGGAGCGCCGGCTCCCAGCCGGCATCTAAAACCTGGGAACGCCGGCTCCCGGCCGGCATCGAAACCCTGGAGCGCGGCATGACGTGCGGATTGAGCGGGTCTGAGCGGAGGAGGCGAGGTGTCCGAAGCCGACGGAGCGATTACATGTAATTTGCGAAGTGGCCCTCTCTTTCATCCCATTCGCGGCCGTATTTGCACGCTGACATAACGACTCACGGCAGCGTGCACTGTGAAATAATGAACCCATCCCTTGTGATGCTCTAGCAATCAGGCTATGCAAAATCGGATTTTTAAAAGTTGCATCGTTTTTGCAGTGATCGCGTCACTTGCCATGCCACTGCATGTGGTAGCTAAAGAACGAGCTTTTGTAGTCACTGAAAAGCATTACTTTCTTGGACGTTGGATTGTTTCGCTCAATAAGGATCGCGTCAAAGCAACAAGCATAGTAGATGGTTTCTCAATAGTAGCAATCGCCCCGTCGTGGAAAGTTGTATTTTGCCGAGATGACACTCGGAAGTCCTTCGAAACCCCGATGGCGACATTTCTTAAAATAGGTCTGGCCAAATCTGGTGGCTATGTCACGGAAGCGTTTGTCGAAAACTCAGTGCCCGTACCCGTCACATACAAAGGTCTTCAGGCAATTTCATATACGTTTTATCGCGATGATAAGACCATGTCTAAACCGGCTTGGACACTGGCTGATGTACCAAAAGAAGCTGGCGTTCGTACGTCCAAATATTGGATATCACCGGTTATTTCAGATCAACCCACAATTTGCCACTTCCTGCAGAAGTTATTCATGGTTCCTCCAGCCAAGGGATACCCAGTGGCTTTCATAGATACCAGAACGGACAATACGACTAACGCAGTTTTAGACATATTGTCATGCAAAGTTAAGACGCCTAGCGATGTGCAGATCGAGTACCCGAAAAACTACACAGTGTGTAAGGACCAACATGATGTCACCATATCTGTCCACGAAAGACAAAACATTGATGAATGGGCACGCTCGCTGGGGAAGTAGTTCTCATCAGCTCACGTTAGCATTTTGCGGGACCGCAACAAGAATTGGTGCTCAAGGTGGCCGAGAGATGCTCGACTGCAAATGGTGCTCAGGCTAGCTGGATGTGTTCGGCAGCATCGATAAGTGGCTTCAATTCTGCGTGACGCAAAATGTAGCCGTGATTTCCAATTGCCCCTGTGAAAACCGAGCTGATTCGCTCTTCGTGCATCATGATTGGACCGTATGTTTCCAGCACTTGGTTGTGCGTAAGTTTGTAAGGTATGTGGTCTTTGCGACCGACGTACATGACGAAGAACGGTCGCTCACCCATGGGCTTCGACACGCCATGAACAATCAGTTGTGCCCACGTTTTATAGCAATCAAAATCGTAAATGTAGTTGAACATGTTGAGAGTGAGTCCGCCTGGCGGGCGCATGTTCACTTCGAGCGGTATAGCGGAGCCATCTTCTGAGATGAAATATTCGAAGTGGAAAAATCGTGAGCGAACATCAAATGCTTTTAGCGTTTTCAGACCTGCTTCTTCGATCGCCGGCTCAAGTTTTCTAACCGTGTAGTAATAGATGTCCGAATTGTTGTTGACCGCGTCCATGACGCCTTTGGAATATCTTAACGAGGACGTAAAAATCGCCTCGTTGTTGTGATCGACTAAACCGTCGAACGTAACTATTTGACCAGTGATGAATTCTTCAACGATATAATCTTCGGCTAACTTATCGCGAAGATATGGCTTTATATCATCGTCCTTGGTCAAGTTGAAAGTCTTGGTGGCACCAACCCCGATATCAGGCTTTGCCACAACCGGGTAGCCGACTTCCTTTATAAAGTCACGTAAATCCTCTTCAGTTCGACAAACCCGCCCACGGGCAGGATTTAAACCGGCTTTCAAAAAAACGCGTTTCATTTCCGACTTGCGTTTTATCTTGGTAATGTCATCAAGATTGATTCCAGGAATGTTGAAATCGGTTCTCAATCGCGCTTCAGTTTCCAACCAATATTCGTTGTGCGAATCAAGGTGGTCGAGCTTTCCATAACGATGAGTGAAGTGGCCTAGAGCGCGCACTAATTCATCATAGTTATGCATGTCCGAAACTCTGTAGTATTCGGTCAGCGTGTTACGGATTTCGGGACTTAACTGATCGTAAGGTTCGTCCGCGAGACCTAATACCTTGGCACCCGCTGCGCGCAGTTGCGTCGAGAAGTTTGCGAAGTTAGGAGGGAAATTCGGTGATAGAAAAACTGAATTCATGAAGGCGTGTCGTAATTGGCTGCGGTAATCCGAGTTGCCGACTCAGTAGCCTGGCCGGCATATGCACTGAACAGTATATCCACATAATTAAGTAATTGATCCGTTCTCTGCTACTTGGGATCAGCCAGCTGTCAGTGTCCTGTACACTTCTTCGTGGCGCTGCTACAATCTGGCGGCAAAATAAGGAATCCAAGCAGATGTTGCGAGAATATCATAAGTGGCACAGCCCCCATCTCAACCGGGATATGGAGCTGATCGTTTTCGGTCATGCAGGTGCTAGGGTGATAGTGTTTCCCACTTCAGAAGGACGTTTCTTTGATTGGGAAAATCGCAAAATGCATGAGGCGCTTCAACAGCATCTCGATAATGGCTGGATTCAACTCTATTGTGTGGACAGTGTAGATTCCGAGAGCTGGTTTAACAGACACGTGAATGCTACTGATCGTGCCAGACGCCACTTGCAATATCAGGATTACATTATTTACGAAGTGCTTCCGTTCACCCAAACAAAGAATGACAACTCATTTGTTATTGCAACGGGATGCAGCTTTGGTGCTTATCATTCGATGAGCATAGCCCTTCGTTTTCCATGGCACTTCAATCGCGCTTTAGGCATGAGTGGTGTGTATGACGTGCGCGAGTGGACAGGTGGTTACATGGACGACGTGATTGCGCAGGGCAGCCCCTGCGAATTCTTGCAGGGTCTTCACAACCACGAGCACATCGAGAAAATCAAACAACTTGAACTGATTATTCCAATTGGCAATGATGATCCTCTCTTTGGCAATAACAGATGGTTCTCAGATTTGCTCTGGGAGAAAGGAATCTGGCATGCTTTCCGGGAATGGAATGGTTTTGCTCATGATTGGCCGCAATGGTACGAAATGATTCAACTCTATATTGGCGGCGCCGACTAAGTCGCAAAGCCAATTAATAGGGCGCTAATGAAGTGGAGCGCACGCGTCCCGCGTGCTCGAGCACATGCTTGGCGGATCCAATTGAAAAGCGAGGAAGGAACAAGTCCTACTCTCGCTTTCCGGCTCGGCGGCCCAAACTTATGTCGAATACGCTAGTCGAAGTCGACTGCGTGCCACCAAATTCGATGGCTAACTAATATTTTCGATAACTATTGATCAGTCCAGATGGTGGAAGGTGCCATTGAGAATGGGACTCAGATGATGTTGTTGATGATGAGTTCCAGTCTGGTGGCAGTCCACGCATGCGCGGATTGTTACTCCAGACAGTTTCACGGCGACCTGGTTCGAGTTCAGAATTTTCTTCAGGCTTCGCTGACTTTTCTTCAAGCTTGACTCTGCGGGCTGTTTCTCGCTCGACTTCCGCTGGTGTGCGCAGCATCAAGGACTGACCGGATGTGAGCGCTTCGTGTGGTGCAAGGTGGTTAAGTGCGCGGATTTTTTCTTCTTCGAATTTAATCGCTGCGGGCGTCATGTGATTGCGACCGGCTTTGTGAAGAGCTAAACAAGCCATGTCATAAAGCGTCTCACCATGTTGAACGGTATGGTGCGCATCTTTAATCACACCGTTTTCAACTTTCTCTTTTAGATGCGTCGCTTTTTCTAAATCTTGATTTGCTTTCCTTTCACGAGCCAGTTCGTCACTCAATCTTCTGATCTCAGAGTCTTGTTTTTTGTCATAGCTGGTTGCATTGGCATCATTTTTTGGAGAGTTATTGTCGCCATTGTGGTCTTGATGAGGCCGCAATGTAGGAGGTAAGTCTTTACGGTCATCATAAATTCCTGGTGTGAAATGCGGGCGCGCGGCTGGAGAGCTATTGTTGTCGTCATTCGTTCCGTACATGTCAGGTCTCGTTTTATCGTTCCAACGCTGCAGGCGATCCATGTCTATGCCACCATGGTTCTTACCCCAGAAATTGCGCTCTGCATGCGTGTCTTTAATATCGTCCGCATGCGTTATCAATCCATGAACGAGGCTACTTTCGACTGTTCTGCCTTGACTCTTTAGATCATCTTCGGCCTTTACGAGGTCGGGGGTATCCGTATGTTGATGCTTGTCTGCCAATATTTCGAGAGCTGGTGCATTGGTTTGCGCAACGAAATTCAACTCGACTTTTGGCAAAAGATTTCTATTTTCAAGTTCGCCATTCATTGCCGTCATGAACTGCTTGGCGTATTCCGAACTGGCGTGGCTGAGGCGATTGTCAATGTTCCAACATTTGCTACTGAAATCTTCAGGGCGAGCGGTCGCCAAGTCGATGGCTGCTCGTTTGCCGTCTTGTCCCGGTAAGCATTCGTTTTGTGCGCCCATGTTAGTTGCTCCCTTATTTACCAAGTTGCCGAGTTGAAGCGTTTCAACCTTGTGAGAGGATAATAAGCTAGCGTTCTTGCAGGGGAATTGCGGAATTCTTGCACTTTTCTTGCACGGACAATTTGAGCCGTCACTGTCGTCTCGAAATCCGTTCTATACTGAATTCCCATTAGTAGATTGGTTTCAAAGCTGGAGGCGGAATGCTTCGTTCAAGTTGGATAGTTTTTTCTGCGCTGACACTCATTTCAAGTGTGGCATCTGTGACTTGTGCTCCTGCAGCCGAGCAAGTTAAGGCGATTGCTTCGCCACCGACGACTGCTGCTCCCCCTACTACTGTCGTTACACCCGCTGCCGCTGCCCCGGTCGATCCTGCCGCCCCTGACCCTGTCAAAACCTGCGAAGCTTATTTATCGACGGTCGCTCCGCCTCCAAAGAAAAAGGGAGTTCGGCCGATTCGGTTATTGGCCAAAGCACTAACATCAGAGCTGGGCACGGATGCAAGCGGCATGCTCAAGGATAGTATGTTCGTCTTTTCGGCCAAAGATTTTGATCCATACGACAAGAAAGCACCGACAAACAAGCCTTACACCTTGCTTGAGATGCAGATGATTGATGGCAGTGAGGCTTCACTGATCAAATATCCCGACAACAGTGGAAAGATTGTTGGTGGTTATGCCGACGGCACGATCATCGCGCCATCTGGTCCCAAAACCTTTATAGTCGCTTACCCGAACGGCGCTCGCGGCAAGTTGGTAAAGGTGTCTGGAAATGAATACGACATTTATCGCCCAGATAACACCGTCACTCGAATAACTAAGACGATGGCAGGCGACTACGAAATGCATAACAGTAAACTGGGATATATTGGTACTGCGCGCACTGACACTGAAGGCATGCAATTCGAAATGCATAGCAAGGATTTTTAGCCAGCAACAGGCAACCGGATTTTAGTCATCAGCAAGCAACCGGATTTTAGTCATCAGCAAGCAACCGGCTTTTAGTTAGCAACAGGCAACTGGACTTTAGTCAGCGAATAACTCAAGAGGAAGACGTGTGAAAAGAATTTTGTTTCGAGTGCTGCTGATCGCCCTCGCCTTTTATTTCATTTTTCCGAAGATACCAGGCATTGATGTGCATGGCGGATTCACTCACGTTTTTATAGCCGCAGCGCTCTTTGGAATTTTTGGATGGCTGGTTGAAGTGATAGCAATTGCTATCAGCGCGGTTTTGACAGTCACCAGTTTGGGAATGGCATTGCTTGTTCTAGTGCCGCTTTGGCTGCTCGGATTTTGGCTTTTGCCGGCTGTCACACTAAAGTTGATGGCAGATTTCATGCCGCAGACGCTCACCATCCACGGCTGGGTGCCTGCAATTGAAGGCGGTTTGTTGATGTTGTTGATTGGCATCTGCACTGGTGGCGATCCGACCCAGTATAAAAAGGGCTGACGCTATTTGCAGAATCAGGCATTTTGTGTGAGTTTCACTGGTGGCGACCCCACTCAGGACAAGAAGTAGAACGCTTAGCTATCCCGTTACGGTAGAGACAAAGTCCAGGGTAGCTTATTCCAGGGACTGTCCAATTCGGTGGTTAACGTTTGGAATGACTCTGCCATTTGTTCGTCTTTGGCAAGGCTGATCTTCCAAAACTGTCGGCCAATTATGTAATTGTGTCCGAGATCTTGCCACGAATCAAAAGTCGTCTGAAGTAGTTTCGCCGCTGGCATAATATATCCCCAGGCTTCCGCTTCTGTTATGTAACCTGCTTCAAATCCCCACCTACAAAGATCGATGTATCGGCAATAGTCCCAGCCCATAAGGCTTTTGGAACCGAGTTGCTTGTGATTGGTAGAACAAATTTTGCACATGACGGCAAATTGGGCGTCGTTTTTTCTTAGGCTTGCTTGCACCTTGGCCAACTGTTTCGGATCATTTGCTTCGACAGCTTTGCAAACGTCGTTGAAAGATCGGCGATGGCCGCCATACTCAATCCACTTAAGGGTATGGAGCAGGTCGTCTCTGCTTCGAACGCCCCACCATTTATCTAGCAATTCCTTCTGTTTAGAAATGTTCGCTGGGGTCATTTCTCTTGTTGGTAGCTGATCATGATTGCTGCCGTTCGCTTCATCGAGAAGAGCTGGACAAGCTATTCCCCACAGCTGCGGCTGGGTTGGCGGGGCTGGCGGACTTGGCGGTTTTACTTGCGAGCACGCCGTTGTGACAAGCAATGGGACAATCAGGACAAGGGCCATTATTGGTTTGAAGAGAGAATTAGTCATGTGCCGACACTGCCAAGGTTGGCTGGAAGACTCGCGTTTCGCTAGCGAAGGGAATGTTGATTTTGTGCAGGCGTTCACGAAGAGGGCCATCCTCTTCCGCGATAAGTTCACCATCCGCGGTGACTTGCATTGAACGATGCCAATTGCCCAAGTTGTGCGCGGCGATGCAGGTCTGCAAATGATCGACTGGCCGAATTACAAGGACAGGCTCGGACTCTGCCCTGACGGCGATAACGGTTTGATCGTTTGCATAAATGATCATGCCGTCGCTAAGAATCGTTCCGCGCGGCAACGCTAGGTCCACTTCTTTTCCTTTGTCAGTGACATACTTTCGCCGCGGCTGCCTCCGCTCATGCCACTTCATTGGCACGTATTCGTTCGCAACTTGATTAGGAGTGGCGCTCGGGAGATCTTTGATGAGAAGTGGCATTTTTTGGACTCCTGCTTTAGAAAAGAAAGTATCGTTGAGCGAGCGATAAGGTTTGCGCGGGTTCGCACCAAAGCACCTCACCATTCGCCCGCACTTCATAAGTCTCTGGATTTACCTCTATCACCGGTGTTTCGCCATTTAGTTTCATGTCGCGTTTGGTTAAAGCGCTACATTGAGAAACGGCCTCGACCACTTTCGAAAGTCCCAGTTTCTTAGGTACATCGTTGTTGATGCCCGCGGCGGACATGAACAAGAGGCTCGTTCGACTTAACGCCTTTCCGAAGGCACCAAACATCGGGCGAGGGAGAACGGGCTGTGGCGTTGGTATGGATGCGTTGGGATCACCCATTTGGGCATAGGCTATTGCTCCGCCTTTGATGACGATTTCTGGACGCACACCAAAAAACTGCGGTTTCCATAAAACCAGATCGGCAAACTTTCCGACCGCGACTGAGCCGACTACATGCGAAATCCCATGCGTGATGGCAGGATTGATCGTGTATTTGGCGATATAACGCTTGGCGCGGAAGTTGTCATTTCGGTCGCTGTCTTCAGGAAGCGGACCTTTCTGTTTCTTCATTTTGTCGGCTGTTTGCCACGTGCGAATGATCACCTCTCCGATTCGTCCCATCGCTTGGGAGTCAGAGGAGAACATTGAGATCACACCCATGTCATGCAAAATGTCCTCGGCAGCAATTGTTTGCGCTCTGATGCGTGATTCTGCAAAGGCTATATCTTCGGGCACTGAACTGCTTAAGTGGTGGCAGACCATGAGCATATCGAGATGCTCCTGGATTGTGTTGACGGTGAACGGTCTGGTGGGATTGGTTGAACTGGGAAGGACATTCATTTCACCTGCGATTTTGATGATGTCCGGAGCGTGTCCTCCGCCCGCACCCTCAGTATGAAAGGCGTGGATCGTGCGTCCGCCTATGGCTTTGATCGTATCTTCGACGAAGCCGGACTCATTGATCGTGTCAGTGTGGATGGTTGGCTGCACGTCGTAGTGATGACAAACTGTGATGCAGTTATCGATTACGGCAGGCGTGCTGCCCCAATCTTCGTGCATTTTTAGACCGCAGGCGCCAGCCTCGATCTGTTCCTTGAGAGGTTCGGCGCTGCTGCAGTTGCCTTTGCCAAAAAAACCTAAATTGACGCTGAACGCCTCGGCAGCCTGATACATCATGCCCAAGTTCCATGCCCCTGGTGTGCATGTGGTGGCATTGGTGCCAGTATTGGGACCGGTGCCTCCTCCCAGTAGGGTCGTCAGACCTGTTGAGATAGCCGTGGTGCAGAGGTCGGGACAGATAAAGTGGACATGTGTGTCTATTCCTCCAGCTGTCACGATCGTGTGTTCACCTGCAAGCACTTCTGTCGAAGCTCCGACGGTCATCCCGACCGTGACGCCGTCCTGTATTTTTGGATTGCCGGCTTTGCCGATGCCGACGATCCTGCCGGCCTTTATGCCGATGTCGGCCTTGCAAATGCCCCACCAGTCCAGAATCAAGGCATTGGTGATGACCAGATCTAGCGCCCCTTCATTACTCATGGCGTGAGGATCTTGGCCCATACCGTCGCGAATTGTTTTGCCACCACCAAATTTGATCTCTTCACCATATGTGGTGCGATCTTCTTCGACCTCGATAATCAGATCGGTGTCTGCTAGTCTGACGCGATCGCCTTTGGTTGGACCATAGAGAGAGACATATTTTTCTCGTGATATTTCGAGGGTCATTCTTTCACCTAAGATTGAAACAGCCTGGAATATAGTCGTTCATGTTCAAAGGAAGCCCATTCTTGCATGGGCGCAAAGCTAGATATGCGCAGCTCTTTAGACAAGCAAATCGCCTCGGCTTCCGACTCGACGAGGCCGGCTAGATTGGTAATAATTTTCTGCCCATCGGTGTGCCCGAGAGGCACTAACTTGATGCAGGCTGAAGTCTGAGAAGATACGGATGTCGACAGATAAGCAGTGACAGCGTCTTTTAACTCTATGGAAAGCTTAGCGCTCAGCCATCCAAACGCAGCACAATGATGCGAAGGACCGGTCGGCATTTCTTTTACCCAACCAAGCTTTTGCGCCAATACTTTCAGTCGTTCACCGAGAGACAGTGACGCGGTGTGGATTTCCTGCGCCCAATTGCTCGCAGTGAGCAGCGTATTGAGCGATTGAAACTTCTCGCTGTTATCTGCGCAGGCGTACTCATAGGCGAACCTCAGGGCCGCTCCTTCCTTGGGGGAAATTGAGAAACGCAAAAGTGCGCCGATTGCATTTTCGACGTCTTTTGCATTCCGGAACTGTTCTCTTTGTGTCCACGTTTCCATTGCCCACGAATGAGAATATGCTCCAATCGGAAACGATGAATCGCACAACTGCAACAGGCGAAGCAGTGCCTTAGCGGATGTCATCACAAAACTCTTTGACGTTGCGCAAGCTCTGATCTCGTACTTCTTGTTTTGTCAGATCGCCCTCACACAAGCTGTTGAAACCATATACGGTGCTTGTGCCGCCTAAAGCGACAAGTTCGACCTCTTGGGTCTGACCAGGTTCGAAGCGAACGGCTGTGCCGGATGGAATGTTGAGCCGCATTCCAAGTGCCTCTTCGCGCGCAAATTTCATTGCTTTATTCACTTCGAAAAAGTGAAAATGGGATCCGATCTGAATGGCCCGATCTCCCGCATTTTTGACAGTGAGCTTGACTGTCTTTCTGCCGGCATTGGCGATGATCGGTTCGTTCGCAATGATGTACTCACCTGGAATCATGTTCTCTCCTTGACGTCCTCTCCGCCCTTGTATGGACGAGAGATTCCTGGGCTTAAGCAGCAATCTGCTTAATAATATCTCCGCAGGCTTGCACGGCGCGCCCCGCCGCTAGAATATTTTTTGCTGCATTCAGGTCGGCATGCTCTTGATGATGACACATGACACACTTAAAATCTGCTTGACTAGCTCTGTTTTCTTTGGCTCGGTGGTGGCACTTTGAACATTGCAAGCTTGTGTACGACGGATTTATAAGAATAACTTGTCCGCCTCTCCACTGTTGCTTGTATTCCAGCTGCCTTCGAAATTCGTACCAGCCCTGATCTAATATCGATCTGTTCAGCCCTGATTTCGCTTTCACATTTTTTCCGGGCTCTTCAATCGTCCCTTTCGCTGACGCACTCATATTCTTCACTTTCAAATCTTCCAGAACGATAATCGCGTGATTCTTGCTGATCGAACTGGTCAGTTTATGCAGAAAGTCTTTTCGAAAATGCGCAATCTTCGAATGAATTAGTTGCACCTTGCGCTTTTGTTTGCGCCAATTATTTGAATACTTTTGCTTCTTAAATAATTTCCGTTGCGCGCGCGCTAGCTTCTCTTTTACTTTGCCAAGACTGTTGATTGGAGCCACAAAGGTGCCGTCAGACAAAGTGGCAAATCTGGTCACACCCATATCGATGCCGACCTCATTTCTCGATGGATGCACAGGATCCTGCACTTCCATTTCAACCTGAATCGAGACAAACCATTTGCCTATCGATCGGCTTACTGTCACATTCTTGATCATGCCTTCGATTTCTTGACTCTTCCTGAACTTTACCCAACCGATCTTTGGCAGGTACACTTTTTTGTTTTCTAACTTTGTCCCCTGTGGAAATCGAAACGCGTCATCTTCGCCCTTTTTCTTGAACTTAGGAAAGCCCTTGGTGCCATCGAAACAATTTTTCAGAGCCAAAGATAAATCTTTCACAGATTGCTGCAACGGCTGAGAATGCACTTCTTTCAAGAAATGAAATTCGTCTTTCCACTTAACTAAACGACCGCAAATTTCCGCATAGCTAAATACGCCTTTTCCATTTTCGACGCAATTCTTTTGGCACTCCAACGCCTTATTCCAAACAAACCTAGAAGAACCTGCGAAGCGGCAAAACATTTCTGCTTGTTCAGCAGTTGGGTTCAATAAAAAACGATAGCCTTTTCTTAATATCATAACCTTATGATATGCTTGGTCTATACAAAACACAAATGAAATTCGCACAGGCCGTCACTGTGTTTTTAATCTTCATGTGCAGTTGGTCTTCGTGACAAAATATCGTCGTCGTTTTTTCACAAAGACCATTCTTGATCGAATGGAGAATGTGCTTAAAACCGTATGCAATGACTTCGAAGCAGACTTAATAGAATTTGACGGCGAGAAAGACCGGGCCCGGGCTTTACTGTGCATTCGGTAATTCGAAGCACGCAGGATACGTGCGCTCCATATTATTAACGAATTGGATCGTGCAAAGTAACTAGTTTCGTTCCATCGGGAAATGTAGCTTCGACTTGTAGTTCGTTAATCATTTCGGGCACGCCTTCCATAACATC
This sequence comes from Candidatus Melainabacteria bacterium, assembly GCA_003151275.1. Next base: position 29,065 of record PLXC01000120.1, on the reverse strand, counting down.
TTCGCGTTTGAGGATTTTCAATCCATCGCTCATTAGGGATGCCACGGACTTTCCATCTCGCGCCCCTTCCATCACAGCGAAGCTGAGTAAGGCTATGGCCTCTGGATAGTTAAGCTTGAGCCCTCTGGCCATACGACGTTCCGCGAGTTGCGCGGCCAGGAATGTCATGAGTTTGTCTTGTTCGTGTTTTGTTATATGCATGAGTCGATTGCAGGAGCGCGGGTCTCCAGACCCGAGGTGATCTCCAAATTATTCGCGCGCGAGCATTTGGAGAGTGGAAACTTCTATCAAATTCTATATGATATTTGTTTGCAACTATGAGGTTCCTAAATTGGCTCAACACAATACAGTACGAGTTGGTATCGGCGGACCGGTCGGATCCGGTAAAACAGCGCTTGTTGAGGTGTTGTGTAAAGGACTCGCAGGTAAATATTCGTTAGCAGTTGTAACGAATGATATTTACACAAAAGAGGATGCGGAATTCCTGGTTCGAAAAAAGGCGCTTCCGGCGCAGCGAATAACCGGAGTCGAGACGGGTGGTTGCCCTCATACCGCCATAAGAGAAGATGCTTCTCTAAACATCGATGCCTTGGAAAAACTAGAAGCTGAATTTTCTCCTGATCTCATTTTTCTAGAATCAGGTGGCGACAACCTTTCCGCGACGTTTAGTCCCGAACTTGTGGACTCCTTTATCTATGTAATCGACGTGGCAGGCGGAGACAAAATTCCTCGAAAGGGAGGTCCGGCAATCACGAAGTCTGATCTGCTCATTATAAACAAGATAGACTTGGCACCATATGTAGGGGCAGATTTATCGGTTATGGAAAGAGACGCCAAGCTTATGCGCAAAGAGCGTCCGTTCATTTTTTCCTCTCTGCGACATGGTGACGGTGTGGAGTCAATTCTAGAGTGGATTGATCGCAACGTCATGTTCCAAACAAACTAGTGGCCAACCGGGGCATCGCGCACTTGCAAATTGAGCGGCGGGGAAATCGCTCCGTCGTAGTCGACCAGTATAGTCAGACGCCGTTACAGCTGTCCAAGCCTTTGTATTTGGATGGTGCCGACTTCCCCACAGTATTTCTGCGCTCTCCGTCTTCTGGATTGCTTGGAGATGATCTGCATGAGATTGTCATCAATGTTGCCGATAGTGCCAGACTGGAATTGCGTACTCAGGGCGCTACTTTGGTCTATCCAGGCTCATCTTGCCTGCGGATCACGATCGAACTGCAAGGCAGCGGCGGATTGAAATTTTTGCCTCACTCGCTAATCTTGGCGAAGGGGGCTCATTTGGACCAGTCCATCAAAGTAAATATGTCGAATACTAGCTCGCTTGTCATGAAGGAATCATGGGTGTGTGGGCGAGTGGCCATGGGAGAAGAGTGGCAGTTTCACAGGTTCGACAATCTGATTGAAATTTCCGAAGATGATCATCTTTCTTACCGTGAGTGCTGGTCAATTGCACCAGAGAGCGAGAATCTGACTCACCCAATCATTTGTGGAACTAATAAATACTTCGCAACTTTATTCGATTTTGGTGACCAACATTGCGCCCGTTCTCAGTCCAACTCGGACACAATCAGTTGGTCAGTTGAGCGCGGTAGAGGAAGGATAGAGCGCGAGGCGCGACCGTTTTAAAAGAATAATGGCTTATTGCTTGAGGCAGGCGGAACTGCTGTAGCTTGGCCAAATTATTCTACTTTCGCTCTTTGAGCAGCCGCGCTTTTTCTTCATCTTGCATTGCAAGATCATATTTGGCCAACTTTCTATAAGCGTTGCTTCGCGCCGCAAGCACTGTGGCCGGTGAGTCGCAGCCCATGTTCAGTGCCTTAGAATAATCTGCGATTGCATTCTCGTTCTTTCCTAACTGATAATAAAGGTCGCCTCGCCGTTTGTAGGCTTCGTCATCATCGGCATTTTTTTGAATCACATGATTGAAATCGGCAAATGCTTGGTCGTACTTCTTCATTTTTATCAGGTCGGCAGCTCGCTTGAAGTGCACGCCATCTTCGTCTCCATCAATATCGATAAGTATCGAAAGATCATCGCATGCTTTCTGGTATTGCCCTAACCGTTCTTGAGCGTTTATCCGATCTTCATAAGCGTGGATACTATCAGCCTTCAAGTCTATCGCTTGGCTGAAATCGGCAACAGCCTGGGCGGGCTTGTTTATCATCAGATAGCTTTCGCCTCGGGTCAAATAGGCATCAAAATTTTTGCGATCAAGATTGACGACATTTGTGGACTCCGTAATTGCCTTTTGCCACTGCTGTTGAGAAAAGAAAATCGCTGCTAGCTGTCCACGAGCTTGGTAGTACTTCGGGTCAATATCGATACAACGTTGAAAATCTTTCAGCGCTTCATCGGTGCGATCCTTATCTTTGTATGCCAGACCTCTATTGAAATAAGCCCATGCGAATTTTGGGTTGCGCTTGATCGCGTCAGTGTAGTATTTGATGGAGCCTGCGATATCACCGCTTTTGTAAGCTATCTTGCCAATCTCCCAGGGCGCCCAGTAATTTTTCGGATTGACTAGTGCAGCTCGCTTGTAATACCTCACTGCATCGCCTGATAGACCAGTGTCGCGAAATGCATTGGCCAGGTCCTGGTAAGCCCAAATGTGTTTGGGATTAGCTAGAATGGCTCGCTTGTAGAAGTCTATGGACTCTGTTACCTTGCCCGACTTGTAGAGACGCAAGCCTTTCCTCCACTCGTCATCGTCCGTTGCGGCCCAGGCGGTCGGGCAAAAACAACTGTGCACAATCACAGAACAAAGCAAAGCGGCTGGCCAATTGATTCTCAAGGCTTAATACTTTTTCCTGCTGCTAAGCTGCGAACTCTTGATCTCTCACCACCACCTGATATTTAGGAGGGGTCGAAACGATAACCAACGCCATGCACGGTCTTGATGATTGAGTTTTTTGTGCCTTTGTCGTCTAATTTAGTTCTAATTCGACTGACACAAGTAATCACGGCATTGCTGGTTGAGTCTGATTCTGATGCCCAGAGCCGATCCAGAATGGCGTCAGGAGTGAAAACTCGATTCGGATTGGCCATGAGAAATTCAAGCAGACCGAATTCTTTGGGCAACAATTTCACCTCGCCACCGCCCTTGGTGACCTTGAAGCTTGTGCTGTCCAGCCTGACGTCGCCCCAGCCGTAAGTCTTTTCAGAAACAGCGCGCGATCTTCTCAGAAGCGCGTTCACGCGCACGGAGAGTTCTTTCATGTGAAAGGGCTTAGTCAGATAGTCGTCTGCGCCGACGTTAAAACCTTCTTCCTTGTTTTCGATCTTATCCCTACCCGTGAGCATCAATACTGGTGATTGTCCGCCTCGGGCTCGATATTCCGTACAAATCTGGATGCCGTCTTTTCCGGGCATATTGATGTCCAAAACTATGATGTCGTAGGAATACGTGAGAACTTTGTACAGTCCATCATCGCCATCGCTAGCCATTTCGACCTGGTGGTGATCGAACACCAACCAGTCATGGACCATTTTGGTAAGCGTCTGATCGTCGTCAACTAAAAGTATTTTTGCCACGGGACCATTTCTAGAGAATTTATCGTGCAGCCAGAACCGCACGCCTCATTTTTACCACAAGAGGCTTGTCGAGATACAATTTGACAGCATTCTTGGAGGCGCCTGATGACCATTGATAACCCTGAAGAGTTTACTGAAGAAGAGCTGGCACTAATAAACGAGCCAAAGGTATACGACGACGCTGGCAATATCTACGTCGATGGCGCAGGGCGCTTACGCGATAGACAAGATCTCAACTTTAAGCTCCGCAAACCTGAAGACAGTGAGGAAGAGGTCATGCGCATGACCATGTTTCATACCGTCAACAAGATGCTTAAGGGTGATGAGCAGCCCTTTGTAAAAGAAACTTACGACCGGCTCCGAAGTGAGGGCGCCGGGGATCTGGAAGCTCGGGCCTTATTGGTCGGAGTGTGGACAGAAGAGCTTATGCGGATGCTCGAGCATCAGACGTCGTCCAGCCCGGAGGCAATTGCATCCAGCCTTGCAGCTTTAAAACTACCATCCAAACGTTTTTAGCGCGCGTTTTGTTTAGCGAGCGTACATGGCCGCTCTCAACCCGTACCTGAACAAGTTCGACATAACTCGAGGTCCCTGGCGTTTGATTTGTGTTTCCACTGGATGTGCGCGCGGGTCATTGCCGATGAATGGTTCAGACTTGAGATTGGCGCCCTGGGCTATTTGCCCAGTGGTCGGATCTCTGAATTGTTCGTGCTTGTCGTACATATTCTTGCCGTAACTTGAATAAGCGGCGGTGTCGAATTGTTCGTATGGCACAAAGGGGCGCATTGCCAACCGTTCGTGCATAATCACGTCGGTCGTTTTTACATTTTGTGGTGGAATATTTTTGCCGGAAGGATCGACGATGCGCGGGTTGTAGAACACGTCTGTGTCCCGCAAATGTTTCTGGGCTTCAAATTGAATGTCGAAGCCTTGCATGCGACTGCGGTTCTGTTCAGCCTTTGAATGCTGCTGCAAGTGTGCCATTTGCATTTGACTGTACATCTCTTTCTTTTGGCCAAGAGACAGTTCCGGATTAACCCAAACTTGATACAGCTGTTGGGCTAAGACAAGCTCTTGGGCTAGATCTTTAGGGTTCCAATATCCAGGTAAACAAGTCAGGACAGTGCCGTCTGGGGCCAAGACAAACATTTGGATGTTGTGTGGACCTGCACCATTAGTAGTGTCAACAGCCTGCTCGTCCGGCTTGTGTTTACCGGAGGCACCAGCGTATTTCTCATGCGAAATGTCGTGGAAACCGCAGACGAATTTATCTTTAAGCATTGAGAAGGTTGGGTCCGAAGAGAGCGACACGGCTCTCAAGCTGTTGCCAGCCGATCACGTCGCCCCGTCAATTTTGCCTAGCATGTGCACCCAGAAAACCAGCTTGCCTTGTTCTCGAGCCGCATCTTCAGCTTTGTTAAGTGACTTATACCAGTCGATTTCGCTGGTTAGTTCATGAACTCTCTGCGAGCAGACTTGTCCTTCCAGAACTTTCTCAGCCTGTGCGGGAAGGCTAAGCGAGGCGCCAAGGACGAGTAGAACGCTAAGAATTGACAGACTCGCTTTTTTCATGAAAAACCGCTCCGATTTTTAGTTGTCATATGTATAGCAGTCGGTTATGCACAATTTGTGAATTGCCGCTTGTTGTGGAAGTGATTTTGGCGGCCTACCCCTTGTTGGAAAAACGACAGTATTTCTAACAACTTCTGACTGGTACTGCCATACAGGAGTTCTGTGAGAAAGTTCGGACTATCCGGGCTCAGAGCAGTGGACAATGGTTTCGCTCATGGCATTTTGCCTCAGTCGGCTGATCTATGCCTCAAGCTTCTATCAATTCGGACCTTTCCCTGCATACCTGCTCATCGCATGTGCGCATGTGCTCTAATGCGTGTTGATGGTCGTGGGCATAAGAAGTCCTTGCTGGCTTCACATTCTCTCCACGAGACGATTGGTATAGTCCGCTCTGAGGACTCGTGTCCGGGCGTCGCCATGCTCAGGCAATGGTCTTAGCTCTGTCGGTAATACCGATGGGTTCCCATCCTTTTGCAAGGAAACCATGTCCAGAAACCTGCTCAACGATGCAATCGAGCTCTTCTTTCGACGGCGGATCCTTGGCATCCTCCTGACATTGTTTATGTTGGCTGGTGGGGTCTGGGCTCATTACACGTTGGACACTGAAGCCTACCCCGAATTTGCGCCGCCAACCGTTCGTGTCATTACCCTGGCTCCGGGCAAAGGAGCCGAGGAAGTCGAGCGCGAAATCACTATCCCGCTTGAAAAAGAGCTGAACGCAATTCCAAATGAGGTAAACCTGCGTTCGATCTCCATATTAGGTCTGTCAGTAATCAGTGTGATCTTTGCAGACGACTCGCCTTCATTGCAAAACAGGCAGCAGGTTTTAGAAAGAATAGCGCGGGCTGACATTCCTGACGATGTAAAACCTAACTTGGATCCCGACGCGGGCGGAACTGGCGAAATTTACAGATACACGCTTGAGTCGAAATACTTTTCCGCAATGAGCAGAAAAGTGATCGAGGACTGGCAACTGGAAAGAGCTTTTAAACAGATTCCTGGAGTGATTGACGTAGTCAGTTTCGGCGGACCGACAAAAACCTTTCAAGTAAACATCGATCCTGAAAAATTAGTTTCGTATGGAATTCCGCTAACACAAGTTTTCACCGCTATTCAAAATTCAAATGCCACTACAGGTGGTAACTACATAGAAAATAACGGCAGTGCGTACGTGGTTCGAAGCCTGGGGTTGCTTTCCAATGTGGGAGATATCGAGCGAATTGTTGTTTCCAGTACACAATCTGGCGTGCCAGTCAGGATCAAAGACATTGCCCATGTCAACATCGGTTCGGGGATTCGCTTAGGTCAATTTGGAAAAAATGACGACGATGACGCTGTTATGGGAATCGTCTTGATGCGCCGTTATGCGAATCCATCTAAGGTGGTTGAACGTCTCTACAAGAAATTGCCTGAGATTAGAGCATCGCTTCCTGAGGGGGTTCATTTAGTCAAACTCTACGACCGTCAAGAACTCGTGCAGCACACCATGGATACCGTCTTACACAATGTTCTCGAAGGAGTCTGTTTGGTCGTAACCGTTTTGATTCTCTTTTTGTTTGACATAAAAAGCGGTTTGATCGCATCTGTAGCTATTCCACTTTCTTTGTGCTTTGGTTTGTTTCTTTTAGATATTTGCCATATCTCGGCGAATATTCTCAGTTTGGGGGCTGTTGATTTCGGAATCATTGTCGACGGTGCAGTTGTGATGGTCGAAAATGCGTTCGCTAAGTTGAGCATGCTTCCATACACGGCAACCGTAGAAGAAAAAAGAGAAGTGATTCTCGAAAGTGCTAAGCAAGTCGGGGCGCCGATTCTTTTTGCCGTGACAATAATCATGACGGCATTCTTACCGATGTTCAGCCTTGAAGGAGTGGCAGGAAAGTTGTTTCGCCCTCTTGTGTTTACCATGAACTTCTACTTGCTGGGTGCGATCATCGCCGCGCTCTTTGTCGTTCCTGGCCTGATTGGTCTGCTTCTTGTTCGTGGCAAGCCATCGCACCGAGAAAGTCCATTGATACTCGGGGCGCATTTCGTTTATAAACCCACGTTAGGCTGGGGTCTTCGCCACCCCCGAATGGTGTTGCTTGTAGCCTTTGTTTGTCTTGCGCTTACTGGTTTGCTCGCTTGCCAAGTTGGTTCAGAATTTCTTCCGGCCTTGGATGAAGGAAACATTTGGCTTCGCGCCACAGTTTTGCCAACTTCCGTATCTCTTGAGGAAGCTGTGCGAACAGCTAAACGCATGCGTCAAATTATTTCCAAATTTCCCGAGATTGCTAACGTAACCAGTCAAACCGGTTCTCCTGATGATGGCACTGATCCCAACTTGTTCAGTAATATCGAACTGTTTTTAGATTTAAAACCCGCTGACGAATGGCGACCAGAATTTCATCGAAATAAGCATGAGTTGATTGCTGCACTCAATAAAGAACTCTCCGTAATTCCAAATGTGCTTTTGTACTTTTCTCAATACATCCAAGACAATGTAGACGAAGCTGTCGCGGGCGCCAAGGGTATGCTTGCGATTAAAATCTACGGGCCGGACGTCGTCGTTCTTCAACGTCTTGGCGATCAGATCGCCCACATCGCCACCGGAATATCAGGTATGGTCGACGTGGCTAATAATCAGCAGCTAGGGCAGCCCCAATATCGAGTGGCTATTGACCGTGATGCTGCCAGTCGATATGGCGTTAATGTTTCCGATGTCCAACATTTGGTTGAAACTGCGATCGGGGGCAAAGTTGGCACTCGGCTAGTTGATGGTGAGAAGCGCTTCCCTGTGTTGGTAAGATTCTCCAAAGAATATCGGAATACCGAGCGGGCATTAGACAATATTTTGATCGATCCTCCCGGCCCAATTTCGTCTGTGCCTCTGTCGCAAATGGCTTCTATCAAATACGGATACGGAGCTGCTTTCATCACAAGAGAGGCTAATGCGCGTGTAATGTACGTTCGTATAAATTTGCGTGGACGTGATCTCGGTTCGGCGGTTAGAGAGGCGCAAGAAAAGATCGGCCAACAAGTCAAAATTCCTGAGGGTTATCGACTGATATGGGCAGGACAGTATCAATTCCAACAGGAAGCGAATGCGCGTTTAGCGATTATTGTTCCTGTGACGTTGCTGATGATCTACCTGATTTTATTAGGAGCATTTCGTTCTCACAAAAATGCATTTTTGATCATGTGTAGTGTGCCTCTTGCCGGATTGGGTGGTGTGTCGGCGCTGCTTCTTACCAACACATATTTCAGTATCTCTGCGGCCGTGGGCTTCATCGCCTTATCCGGAGTTGCCGTTCAAAATGGTGTCATTCTGATCAGTCACATAAATCATTTGCGAAAAGCTGGGCTTGAAGTGTGTGATGCCGCTTACGAAGGTGCTATGGCTCGCATGCGTCCGGTACTAATGACAGCTACCGTGGCCATGTTAGGACTTCTCCCCGCAGCAACATCCAACGGCATTGGTGCCCAGAGTCAGAAACCTTTCGCCATAGTGATTATTGGTGGACTCCTTTCTGCAACTGTTCTTACTCTGATAGTTCTACCTGCCCTTTACACAATGATCCAAGGTCGTTCGAACAAGGACCGCAACATGACAAAACAAGACCCGGTGCTAACGCATTCACTCATTCCCTTTATCGCGATTTCGTTCTTCTCTCTCCTTTTAACCGGCTGTTCTGGATTGCCAGAAGGTAAGGCAGTTTCTCTCAACATGTTGTCTCACGTCAACACTGTTTCGACTCCACCGGTACCGTTTTCGAAAGCGGATCCAGAATCAACACCAAGGTCACTAACTGTACAAATTAATCAAGCACAAGAGAAGGAAATCGGACTAAAAGTTGTGCAAGTCAAACGGGGGCTTGTCTACAAAACGGTTGATTCTCCAGGTCGAGTGGCACCAAATGCTGAGTTGACTACCCTTGTTTCTACACCATCGGCTGGGCGTGCATTGGAAGTGAAAGCCAGGTTGGGTGACGTCGTGCAGGCCGGTCAAATCATGGCAATAATTAAGTCAGATCCAATCGGTCAAGTGCAGTCGGATCTTCTCCAAAGTGCACTTCAGTCAAAAGCTGATATCAAGCAACAAGAAGTGCAGCTTAAGTTGTCGCGAATAACATTTGACCGAGAAACCACACTGTTCAACGAGCAAGTTTCAGCGAAAGCCGATCTGCAAACGGCAGAAAATCAGTTAGAAAAAGACACGGCTAATCTGGCTGCTTTGAAAGCAAAACTGGACGCTGTTGTAAGGACAGCTCAAGCTAGACTGACCTTGCTCGGTGCCGCTCCGGACTCAGCTCAGAAGGTGCTTTCAGAGAAAAAGATTGACCCATTGGTGGTTATAAGAGCGCCGCGAGGTGGGCTCGTGATCGAACGCACGATTAATCCAGGTGAGTTAAATGATGGAACCAAGCAGCTTTTTACTCTGGCCAATTTGTCAGAGGTTTGGCTTCTAGGCGATATTTTTGAGAAGGACATTGAGTCGGTGAGGAAGGGACAACGGGCTGCCGTTTCGATAGACAGTCTGCCTGGTCACGCATTCCCGGCCTCAATCATTTGGGTAGGGGACTCAATTAGCGCAACGACTAGAACCCTGCCGGTTAGAGCCAATGTTTCCAACAGCAACGGCCTGTTGAAACCAGGAATGTTCGCGCGGATGAAAATCAGTGTTGGACAGGTTCCTGTCTTACTGATACCTCGCTCGGCAGTGATTCAAAAAGGGGACGTTGATCTGGTATTTTTGCAAACGAAGAATGGTACCTACACTGAACGCGATGTAAAAGTTGGCATTCAAGATGCGGACAGTACCGAAATACTGAGTGGTTTAAAACCAGGTGATTTGATTGTTGCCCACGGTGGCACCGCTTTATTGGGCACGGCCATGAAATCTTCAGAGGGCGAGTGAGAGGTTATGTGCCAGCCCACCGTATTCTCAATTGTTTCCGTTCTATTGTTTGTTAGCGGCTGCCCGTTTGCCGGCACGAATCAATCACTTCAATCACCGCCTTCTAACTGCGAAGCCACTGCCTTAATAGCCTCTTCAGCCCAGGCAGGTTTTGGTGCCCAGAATGCAGCTCAGAATGCGGCTCAATCGAACGCCTCTTCTTCAGCGGCGGCGTCATCGGCGCCTGCGGTGCCATCCAATCCAGCCCCTAGTTACCCGCCTCCTGCCTTCTCTTCGGCACCGAGTGTAGTGTCACCAACTCCTTCTCCTTCTTCTTCTTCTTCTTTCAGATCTGACCCATCAGCTTCTAATCTTTCTGCACCGACAACATCAGGTCCTTCCACTCCTATGCTTCGTGAATTTATCAAGCAATCAACTACCGATCGCTCTCAAGACAGCAGTGTCGAGTCTTATTTCCGGTTTCACAATCCCAAGGTGCCCGATTCTTCGGGGACAAAAGATGCGGAAGACGCCCGCGTCCATCAAAAAAAATCATCCAAGGGCTCGGTCGGCAGAAGTATCTGGCACATGTTGGATAATCTCGGCGTGCCAATGTTCTCTGGTGACAATACTCCCGACTTGGACCCCCGTTTGTCTAGGAACTATGTGGATCCGCCCATGCCATCGACGGAAGCAAACAAGACCAAGACCAGTGCAGTTGAGAGCACCAATACCAATACCAGTTCCGGTGGACCTAGGTTGGGCTCTCCAAAGATCCCTGATAGTGAATTGCAAGGAACTGAGTTTACCCCTCCTCTCGATGTACAAACTAGAAGTGCGCCCTAAGTTTCATAGAACCATAAATATGTTGGTGGCATTGGCGGTGGCATATATGGTGCTGCCTAGTCGGGCAAGCGCAGCAGAGACAAAGGGAATCCCATCCCTTGTGCCTCAATCGATCAACCAGCAAGTGCAAAATTCTCCCGCTTCTGAAAGGGTACTCAGCCTGCGCGCATCCTTTGACCGAGCGGTTGAGAACAACAAAGAAGTGATCGCAGCAAAGTACAATTTACCGGTTTCCCAAGCTGCTATTCAGATTGCTTCAGCAATCCCTAATCCCCGGTTTAGCTTGCTCTATGGTTTTGGTCCCGCGTTCACTATCATTCTTGCTGGAAATCCACAACAGTTCGGCTGGCAGCAAGACATTCAAACGGCAGGCAAGCGGAGCAAAAATATAAATCTAGCGCGAGCGAACTATCGCACAGCGCAATTCCAAGTAGCTGCAGTCTTGTTTGATGTGCACAACCGAGTCAGGCGCGCTTATGCAGAGCTTGCTGCTGCTGAAGCATATCAAGACTTGATAGAAGCGGAGCGGAAAGTAGCTCTAGAGCTCATGTCCACAGCTGCGCATCGATTTGAGGCGGGCAAGGCTGCAAGGTCTGAAACGCTTCAGGCCGAGCTTGGAGTCTTGCAGTTCGACACTCAAAGAAATCAGGCCCAAGCGCGATTGCAACGAGCATCTGTTGCTTTGTCAGCGATCATCGGTGAGGTTCCTAAACGAGTGGAAGTCATCGATGTTGATGACAATGGCATTTTTAGAATCTCTGCGGAAAGCACTGATCTTGTGCCGCCGCCCAATCGCCCGCTTCCTCCGCTTCAGAAACTTCTTCCGCCTGCATATGTCGAGCGCCCCGATTTGATGGTTGCTCTTCAACAAGCTTTTGCCGATCGTAGGGCTCTGACTGTGGCAAAAGCTCAGCGTATTCCAGACCTCTTTATCGATTCTGGATACCAATTTACAACGTTCAAAAAACAGCAACCGTATAATCTTTTTCCAGGGACTGTGCACAATCAGCCCGGCGTCTACCTCAACGTCAATAGCGAACTACCGATCTACTATCAACACCAAGGTGAAGTAAGTCAGGCCAAGGCTACTTGGTTACAAGATTTTGACCAGATAGAGCAATTGAAAGCGCAGATCGCCAACGATATTGTCACTTCATATGAATCTGTTTCTGTTGCCCGCGCTAATATTGCAAAATTTCAGAAGGAGCTAATTCCGGCGGCGGCGGAAGTAGCCAGAATCGCGCGCCGTAGTTACCAGGTCGGCAAAACAGATTTAGCTGCAGCGATCATCGCCAAGCAACAATATCAGCAAATCCTTTCTTCATATTTCGATTCTGTTGTCACTTATCAAAATTCTTGGGCAGACTTGGAAAAGGCAACGGGGGCACCACTGCAACTGTGATTCGAAAATGCGGGCAGCAACTAAAGTTTGATTGTTTGACTCTTTGTTGCAGTTTTGCTGTTGCCGTTACTTTGGTGACTAAGGCCAACGCCGCCGTAGAGCAGCCATCAATTGGTTCTGCCGGCACGATCAGTGCCGATGCGGCGGACAATGTTTTACGCCGCAAATATTCGCTCCTAAATTGTTTTGATCAAGCAGACAAGGAAAACAACGAAATTTTGGTGGCAGCAGCAGATTTGCCTGTTGCTCAAGCTGCCAAAGTTATAGCTAGTGCGATACCAAACCCCACTTTTAACCTCACTTATGGGTTTGGACCGGCATGGGAATTAGTCGTTGCTGGTAATAATCAACAATTTGGCTGGACTGAAGAGATTTTAGTTGCTGGAAAACGCACCAAGAGAATCAATGTGGCGCGCGCAAATTACTTACAAAATGTTTTTCACATAGAGGCGGTGCGGTTTGATGTGCATAACAGGGTTTTCCGCGCCTATGTTGAATTGGCTGCTGCCATTGCATATGCTCAACTGATTGAAGATCAAAGAGCGATTGCGCAGCAGCTTTTATCAATATCTCAGAAGCGATATGACGCTGGCAAAGCTCCAGGTTCTGAGGCTTTGCAAGCCAGACTGAGTGTGATGCAGTTTGTAATTCAGCGCAATCAAGCCCGCGGTCGGCTGATTCAAGACTCAACGCAGTTAGCCCTTTTGATGGGTGAAACGCCGCAACGGCAGGAGATAATCCAGGTAGATGAGAATGGATTGTTTAAGAGTTCTGCTGAAAAGAGCTTTTTAATTCCTAACCCCGAGCGACCAGTAGTTGCATTGCAGGAGTTGTTGCCGACTGCATGGCGAGAGCGCAAGGATCTGCAAGCTGCTGTTCAGCAAAGTTATGTGGACAAGAAGGCTGTGACCCTGGCTAAAAGTCAGCGTGTTCCGAATCCAACTGTTGGATTTGACTATCTGTTTAGCACGTACAAGCCATTTCAGTTACGTTTTTTCGATCCAACCGGCTCTGGCGTCGCTGAGCCAGCCAACAGAGTGCCACAACAACCGGGATACCTTTTCACCTATGCTCAGGAACAGCCACTCTTCTACCGCTACCAAGGACAGGTCAAGCAGGCCGAGGCAACTCTGGCATTACAGGAAAAGCAAAATGAACAGTTGCGCACTCAAGTCGCTTCCTCAATTCTGGCTTCCTATGAAGCTTTAGTAGTCGCTAACAACAATGTCCGAAAGTACAACGATCAGCTTCTACCTTCCGCGTCCAAGGTTGCTCAGTTGACTCGACGGGGATATGAACTCGGTAAGAATGGGTTGGCGACTGCAATGCTCGCACAACAGCAATATCAACAAACCCGGGCGGCGTATTTCGATGCGGTCGTAGCCTATCAGAACGCCTGGGCCGATCTCGAGAAGGCTGTGGGCGTGCCGCTCAAAACTGATGGATAAAATATGAGAATTCAATTCACTATTTCCATTGCCACGGTATCATTCTTCAGTTCGATTTTGGTCGCACCAAATGCGGTTGCAGAGATAACGGCGGGCGGTTTACCGAATAGAAATCCAGATGGAGTGCTGACCAGCCCACGTCCAGCTCGAACAGTCTCCTTGGCTGAGTCCTTCGAGCGGGCAGATCTTCGTAACAAAGAAGTCGTCTCAGCCAAATGGAATTTACCGATCGCAAAGGGAGCGGTCAAAGCAGCAGGAGCTAATCCAAATCCTCAGATGCTTGTACAAACAGGTTTCGGAAACTCATTCAATTTCTTGTTTACTGGACAGACTCAGCAATACGGGATTATCCAACAATTTCAAACCGCTGGTAAGAGAACAAAAAAGATAGCTTTGGCTCGGGCAAATTATGGGCTTGCGGAATTGCAATTGGATGCACTTCGTTTCGACGTTCATAACCGAGTTCGCCGCGCCTACGCCGAGTTGGCTGCAGCTGAGGCTTACGAAGCCGTGGTCGAATCAGAAAGACAAGTTGGGCTAAAGTTAGCTGACATAGCGAGCAAACGTTTCGAAGCCGGCAAGGCTCCAAAAGCGGAAGCCTTGCAAGCTAATTTGAACGTGTTGCAATTTGACACGTTGCGAAATCAAGCCCAAGGACGCTTGCAACAAGCATCGGCAGCATTGGCATTAATTACTGGTGAACGGCCCGAACACGTCGAGATAATTGACGTGAACGACAATGGCATTTTTAAATTGTCGGCCGAAAAGTCAGAGATAGTTCCTTCGCCAAGACGTGCCTTGCCTATCTTGGCGCAGTTACTAACCGTGGCCTTTGCATCACGTCCAGATCTAAAGGCTGCGCAGCAACAAATATATGTGAATAAAAAAGCGCTTGCTTTGGCTAAAACTAAAAAAGTGCCAGATGTTTTCGTTGGCATAGGAGGTACATTTTCTACGTTCGCCAAGCAACAACCGGCCGGGTTAGCACCGGTCGGAAATTGGGCCGGGACAGGACTATTTTTTAGTGTCACAGCTGAAAATCCTATTTTCTATCAGTATCAAGGTGAGGTTCATCAGGCCACTGCAAACTTGCGAAGAGCGGAACGAAAGTACGCTTTGCTGCATGCGCAGGTTGGCGCTGATGTGGTCACCGCATACAATGAGGTTATCGTGGCAAGAGATAACATTTTTGAATTCCAAAAAGAGCTTTTGCCAACTGCCGCTGAGGTGGCCCGATTGGCTCGGCGCGGTTACCAACTTGGTGCGACTGATCTCTCGACGACTCTTGTTGCTCAATTGCAGTATCAGCAAACTTTATCCAATTATTTTGATGCTGTTGTTGCTTACCAGATTGCCTGGTCGGATCTGGAAAAGGCAGTCGGACTTCCATTGCTGTTGTAACTCGAATGCTGGTGGGACACGATCTGGTCACCCTGTCTGCTGACCTGACCCTTTTGTGCTATATTGTATAGTTGATATTTCCCCAAAAATGGAAAGCTGAAAGCTAAATCGTAGAGTGAGCTCTGATTTTGGTGATGCGCGTGATGTTCGCGAAAAAGATTGGAAAAATGGAAAGGATGCCGGTCTTTGACCAACCGGCATCCTCCCAATCAACTTTCTCGGGTGCTCGGAACCCTATGAATCAGGCGACCGTCAGATTTTGAGACTGTCTCCAGTCCTTGAAATCTTTTCGCACCGCGTTGCTCATGATGTCCACTGCTTTGCGCAGCCAGGCATCAGGGCGCTTGTTGAGGTCACGCTTGATTGCTGCGGCAGCTCCCTTGGTGCCCAGATGGATATTGGCAGCCTCGAAGCCCATAGCATACAACAGGCGCTCCTCATCACGAAGTTTGGGCAGCGCGCTTAATTCCATCTTGGAACAAGACGGCGAGAGCCGACGAACAACCCAATTGCCGTGTGTCTTCAAATAAGGATCGCCACAGCGAACCGCCGTGTCAAGAACAGTCTGCAAAAGCGAAACAGGTTTCTTGTCACCGTTCACCCACGCGCATGCAGAAGGCACTATAGCTTTTGCTTCGCGGGCAATGCGAGCCCCCTGATAGCTGCCAACAACGACGAATCGCGGACGTCCAAGACTGCCTACGCCGGCTCGACGCCTGAACGAACGGAGAGCGGGAGGCGGGCTTGGCAGCATGGTGTCAATCGCCTTTGTCGCATCTGCAGGCAAAGTTTTCACCGGCTTCAGCTGTGTTTCCAGTTTTCGCCAGAAGTGGCTTGGAACCGCTAATCTGGCGATAGCCATTTCTCTCAGTTCAGGATTTTCTTCTTCTAGAACAATCGGCTTGCCACCACATGCGATACTGTCCATGTATCCCTTGAGGATTGCCGCGCACGCCGCCGTCTTCGTGATCTTCAAATCGCCCTTTTCGATGGCTTTGCAGGCGCTTGTGGCAAGGCGAACAAGGTCGAAGGTGTAGGGCAGCCGGTAGGCCTCGTCGAAATCAGCGATGCCGAGAATCAGCCTCGCTTCGATATCTCGCCATGTGCTGTACTGTTCGACGTGCAAATCGCCTGTGGAAAGCACAACCGGTGCGTCGACAAGCTCAGGGCACAGTTCGGGAAAAATTTGCGCCCATCGGTAAAACGTGGCGCGCAAAAACGCAAACTCATCGTCAGACATCACCTTGTGCTTGGCATCCAGGTCGGCTGAAACGATGGTAATAAAGCTTTTGACCCAGTCCTCATAGAGGCGGGTTGCTTTGGCTATCTTCATGACAAGTCCTTCGTTCATAGCTTCAAGCACCATAGCGAGGGGCAATGTTGAGATTGTCTCATCGCTAATGCAATTTGCGTGAACATGTTTGGAGGAATCTCGAACAACTCGCAAGACGCAGCCTTGTGAAATTTCCGAGATGGGGTTGGTCGTATTAGTGTTGTTGTGAGGTTTTTAGGAAAAAGGTAAAGAGATGCCATCACGCTATCAGAAGAAGTTGATATCAAGCAATTGAATTGAGTGCACATTAGAGACAACAAAGTTATGCAGATCGCGACGCCGCGCTAGCCATATTCGAATGCCGGTTCCGAGCCTTTCGCGATTGCTTAACCAGAAACATCGCTAGCGCAACGCAAGTGTCAATTTAACGTGATGCACGGATAGTGTTATTGGGCCGAGGCTTCTTCTCTTAACTGGTTTAGCAGTCGCGTTGCTTCTTTGCTTCCCTTTCGCATAGCCTTATCGAGCCATTCCAACGCGGCGTTGCGATCATTGTTTACGCCTTTTGCATCCAAATAACACTTTGCCAACTCGTACTGAGCGCTGCCGTAATTTAGTGTTGCCGCTCTTTGAAACAAGCTAAACGCCTGTTTATAGTCTTGCGCAACTCCTTCCCCTCGTTCATAGCAGCAGGCTAACAGGTACAGTGCAATCTCGTTCTCAGGATTGAGCGTCACCGCCGCTGTTAGATATTTAACTGCCTCAGCGAAATTTTGCTGCACGCCAAGTCCACGCAGAAGGCACCGCCCGTAGTTGCTCAATCCTAACGAGCTGCCCTGCGCAGGTCCTTCTTCCGCCGCTCGAAAAAACCATTGCGCCGCCTCTTCGTCACGGTCCTGGTTTCCGAGAATGCAACCCAAGTGCACTTGCGAAATTACATGACCTTGTTCGGCGGCCATGCGGTGCCAACGCTCCGACTCGGCAATATCAAAATCGACGATCCTACCGTCGTCGTAATGCACTCCTAGCTCGTGCTGGGCATCTGCGCAACCTGCCTTTGCTGATTTGCGTAACCAGAAGATCCCATCTTCGCTACTAGCTGTCACTCCCTTGCCATCGCAATACGCTCTGCCCAATGCCAGTTGCGCCTGAGAATCCCCACCATGAGCCGCCTCAATCAAAGCGCTTATGTCATCATTTCTCACCGCCGGCGCGACTGGTGGTGTTTTCATTGGCTGCACCGAGACGGGCTGATTCGACCGGGGCGGTCCAGGCATTTGCTGTGCTCGTGCTTTCTGGACCGGCGCCGGTGCCTGCATTGGCTGCTGGATCGGTGCAGGCATTTGCATCGATGCTGCTTGAGCGACGTTCGTACTCTGACCCATATTTCCCTCAGCTACAAAAGCATCATCGAACTGCAAAGATGCTTCCAACTTACGAAGGAGCGCTCTGCATCGCGATAATGGATGATCAGGAAATTGTAGGTCATACTTCTCATCCTCGGACAAGTTGGGCATGGCTGGATAGTTGCCACTTGGATCGTATGGATCTTTAGCCCATCCTTTCATTTCGACGTCGATCAGACCCTGACTGAAACAAGTGGATAGCACAGTATTGTCGCGCAATCCGGTCACACCGCGTTCCATACAGACGATTCGAAAAATGATCGTACTGATTTTGCCGGCCACGTAAAGCGTGCCCTCATAAGCCATGCCGTGAGGTTGAAGCGGAATTTTCTCAAGCACTCTGATTATTGGAATCCCACTTTTCTCCGCCAATTCACAAGATATAAGTCCACCACCGCGTTCGTTGGCAAACCCACGACAGGAAATTCTCAGAGCTTGCAGGTCGTCTATGGGCAATCCACAATCGTGATCAAAAAACTGTTGGAGCAATAGATAGTTAGAATCTGTTAGCTCGTCGATCCAAGCGATGCCATCGGCATCTTCGGCGTCTTTAGTCCATCCCCAGATGATGGAAGGGTCAAATTGCACCGACTTGATAGTACTCATATTTCACCACAGAGCATACGATAAGCGAGGTATCTAGCATTTAATACCTAGCATTTAATACCCCTCAACCATGTTTTGGACTCCTCCACCATGAGAAAGTTTTTGAGGTTCACTGAGCGCGGGACATTTTTTAAAGTCACTAAACGGGGGCTGAGTCTCTATGTTCATTGGCTCGGCGGATTGACAGAGCCTTTGTCGCCGGGATTTATCACAGTGGAGAAATACACGTTTTGCTGTCCACCCACGCCGGCTACAGGGTCCATCAGCGTTTGAGCATTTGGATCCTCTTGATCGAGGGTTGGGTCCTGAGATGTATATGTTTTACTATTTGGGGCTACGGCAGGCGTTCGATATCCAGTTCCCCAGCCGTTCAAGCTAACTTGCCAGGATTCCGGTCTTGAGTCAAGGATAGTTGAACCAGTGCTGGCGAACTTAGCGCCGCCGCTCACCGTAAAATAACCGAAGAAGACTCGCGAGTTAGCAGGAGGCTGCACCAGGATGTGGAGGTAGTTCTTGACGCCTGGAGTCAGGGCGCACGAAAAGTGCATGTTGTTTCCTTCTTGACCCCAGGAGTGCGACCCAATGGACGTGCCCTGCACGCTGTCGTTGGTACTCACATAGACAGTCAGCAAGCATCCACTAACGTCGCCCGTAAGAACTGCCTGGTCGACAGCGTTAATACGTGTTGAAGCTTCTCTCGACCGCGAGCCTCTCAACTGCGTATTCTCGTACTGCACACCGCCAGCGACCAGCTCCGACTTCAGCCATTCATCGAAGCTGATCGCTGCAATCAGAATTAAAGACCAATAGAATATGCACCATAAACTCCGATTTAACTTAGGTGCGGGCCCATTGTTGAGCATTAATTGGCTGCTCTTGAACCGCCTAACAGAAGCGTCAAACCGACGGATAAGGCCATTATGCATATGGAACCAGCCCCAGAACTTAAGGGTTGATACGGATACGAGGTGTGATTGTGGACTGCGGTCAATACATCAACCACATGCCATAACAGAATGCCACCGACCAAGCCGAAAAGTAGGCCGATAATGTAAGGATGATCTAGCGCACGAACATAGCTTTTTGCCATAGTCACCCCAGTTGACCCGTCATTTTGTCATTCCCATTTTTCTCCTGGCACGTTGGCTAGCGAAAAAGTTCAATTTAATGTGCGTGCCAACTACATGCCAACTTGGCGAACTCGATTTGCCAAACATGACCACTACATTGAAACTGTCCCCCAGCGATTTATGACAGCTACCCAATTGAAGGTGAGTGATTTATGGCATTCGATAACACTAATAATCGAAATAACGTTGGAAACGATCATCACTTGGATCCCTCTATGCGGCTCGACAATACCAACAAGGGCGACAATCTTCATCAGCAGGCCGCGCAACTCCTGCTGGGCGATCCGCACCTGATGGCTTCCGCAGCTGGTGCCGGCAAGCACATGAGTCCTGGACAGGCAGCAGCATGGGGATTAGCTGGTTTCTCTGTAGCAGGGCACGACTCATCTGCGACCAACCAGGCTGCAATTCAACGTGGACATGAAGTGGCTGGACGTGTGATGAACACAACCATCGCCAGCGAAGGTGATTTGGCCTCGGCTCAATCAGCATACGGCGACATAAGCGGAAATCTTCTTACTAATCCAGAAGGATCGTTTGCCCAAGCCAATCTTGCTGGTGCCATACAATCCGCACAAAACAAACTAGATCTTCAGAGAGCAGCTTCCACAAGCGGCTTGGGTGACAATGCAAACACCGTGCAAACTCAGTTCCGCACACCAGCGGAATATCAAGCTTTCGTTGAGCAGCAAGCAGATCTGAAAACTAAAACTGACAGCGCCAACGGCCCTCAGATGTTAGTGAACAGCTCGCAAACTATTGACCGCCAAGTGGTATCAACTGTAGGTAACTCTACGAAAGATGTTATGAACGGATCCGCTGGCTACCGAGAAGCAGATGGGTCCGAGCTTCAAGACCCGCTGAAGAGAACCGCTGCCTAATTAAAGCGCAATTGAAAAAAACAGCAGTAAGGCAAATCTTGACTTGGCCACCATTCTTGGTGTTCGTCGCTCTTGTGTGAGTACAGTCGCAAAGACTCTCCAGACCGCTAGTCGATTGATTACAAGCTTAGCTTATTACCATCTGGGATCGGCTTGACTGGAAGAAGTGACTTAGTAATGCTATGCGACCGTACATTGGCTTTTTAATAAGTTCGAACTGTTACCATGTACACTGCGAGGAATAGACTTTGCTAAACTCAATAAAGGAAGTTCTAACCGTAAGTATGAAAATTGATCAAGCTAGTACCAGACTTCGTAGACCAGTGCCAGCAATCGCTGTATGTGCACGAGAACGAATCCATCACCAAATAACTAGCGGGACTAAAACACAAGAAGAACCTTATTGAACTAGCTTTGCGAAAATAATAGCAAAATGGAAGAACCCAAGCGCCGCACTCCAACCATACAGCTAAGTCTACCCGAGTTGCGTGTCAACAGGCGGTTTGTGGACGACTGCAAGAAAGTTTCGATCGGGCTTTTATGTTTGGTTGCTGCTCTTGGTGTCATTGAAACCATCGGTTGGGCTTTTGGTATCGAATGGATCAAGCGGCCGATCGCCAACGAGCGTGCCATGCCGTCAGGCGCTGCTATTCTATTCTTCCTCAGCTCAGTGTCACTGTTTTGTTTCTCCGTCGGAAAAATTCAAACCTGGCGTAAATGGCTTGGCATAATCATAGCCATTTTCATTGGCATTGCCGGCGGTGCCACATATCTTGAACACGTCTGTGAAAAGGATTGGAGCCTCATATATCCGCTATACCGAACAAGCGATTCAACGCCGCTGACATTCCCTGGCCCAATGATGCCAGATGTTTCTCTGAACTTCGTCTTTATTACTGTTGCGTTGCTTTTGTTTTGCTTCAAAGAAAAGATTGGCATCAAAGCAACGCAGACAGTCGCTCTCTTAGTTGGTCTGCCCAACCTGATGATATTCCTTTGTTATTTCTGCGGCATGGAACATCTGTGCGCCTATTTCGGGTGCATCAAGTTCTCCCCAATCACGTCGCTAACATTCGTTCTCTTCTGCTTTGCCTTAATCCTCTCAAACCCGCAGGAAGGCTTCACCAGTATCTTCATGCTCGATACTAGTGCTGGAAAAGTTTCGCGGCGACTGTGCTCGTTAGCAGTAATGTTGTGCTCGCTCGCTCCACTCAGAATGTCTCTTGTACACATCGGTGAGCAAATACATTTAGCTGATGAATTGATAATCAACATCGCTACGGCAGTTATCGGATTGGTTTCGATTGGTGGTGTCATCGCCTGGTCATTGGGCAAATTTGATACAGCCGAGGCCGATATTTCCGAGCGTAAGCAAGCTGAACGCTTGCAAAAGGAAGTGGTGCAGATGGTCAGCCATGATTTGAGAAGCCCTTTGACCTCGATTCAAGCCGTTCTTGAAATGATGCAAGATGACATGCTCGGTAATTTTGACGACAAAGGAAAAAAGCTCGTCGCTATTGCTGATCGTAGCGCGTCACGCATGCTCACCTTGATCAATGATCTACTCGATGTTGAAAAGCTTGACGCCGGCATGCTCCAGCTCAACAAATCACAAGTTTCGCTCTCATCAATCTTTGAGCAGTCAATTCAAACAGTGGTGACAACAGCCAATGAAAAAAGTATCAAGATCGAAGCATTGGCGACTAATGTCATGGTTTATGCAGATGGTGACAGACTGGTGCAGATCCTGGTCAATTTGCTTTCCAATGCTCTAAAATTCTCACCGACAGGAGCAAAGGTAGTTGTTGCAGCCCGACAGCTGCCGGAGTATGTGGAGATCACAGTCGCCGATCAAGGGCGAGGTATTCCAGCTCACCTCACGAAATCGATCTTCGATAGATTCAAGCAGGTCAGCTCCCAAGATGCCAAACAGCAACATGGCACCGGTCTTGGTCTGTCCATCTGCAAGGCATTAGTCGAATTGCATGGTGGTGACATTCGTGCAGAAAGCGAAGAAGGCAAAGGCAGCACGTTCTATTTTAGCCTTCCTTCGAGCGGCAAAGACGTTTCTCCAGAAGGCCCTGGAGTTGCCGTTGAGTCTGGGGTGGTTACCACATGAGCCCGGTAAAGCCTGCGTGAGACAACGGTGCAATGAAGGTTACTTGCCGGCTCTTTTGAAAGTTGCGTGCAGTACCGCACCGGCTGATACCGCACTTGTATACGGTGCTACACCGGGCTTCCATTGAGGATCGGCCTTCTTTATATTTACCGTCAGCTCTAGCTGATCTCCGCCAGTGAAGTGGATTTTTGCTTTGCCGGAGTACGGAATGGTCTTATCTTGATCCTGGTACGTCCCGGTAAATGGTCCCTCTGCCGTCGTGATGCTTGTAAGGGCGAAGTCATAAGTAGTTGTCCATTTGCTGGCGGGGGGCTGACTACCCTTTTCGGTACCCGTTATCCGTTTTCCAACCGCTAGTGTGAGAGTGGATTCAGGGCGGGCCCACGGACCACTCAAAGATTGATTTGGCACCATACTGGCTGAACTCGTGGTAACTGCAATAGGAGGGGACGAACTTGAGTTTATCTTCATGCTGTCTCGCCTGCTAGGACCACGCATGGCACCGTTTTGATCTATCCAGTTTCCATTTGGCAATGTTTTCACTCGAACTGTCGGCACGCCGTCTGTCAAACGCTCTGGCGGCTGGATGTTATCTCGCCTGCTAGGACCATGCATGGCGCCGTTTTGATCTATCCAGTTTCCATTCGGCAATGTCTTCACTCGAACTGTCGGCACGCCGTCTGTCAGACGCGCAGGCGTCGTACCCAGAGTCGGTGCGGAAGGCGTCTCGTTCTGAGAGAAACCAAGTTGAGGATGGGCGCATAACATCAACGCGCTGACACAAAGAACTCCAGAATGTTTCCCGAGAAATCGATACGACACTCGACACACCATGCAATAGAGAAAGTGATCTTATCAAAATTGAAGCGCTGAAGGGGCAATTGTATTTTTGCGCGATAAATTTTCCAAAATTTGTCGTGATGAGAGGCGCATTTTTTGACGCGATAATTGCTCGGCCGCCATAGGGGACGGCAACGATTCGAACTTATGTGAAGCTGCGCATAAAATATGTGCAGTACCGGATTAAGTGAAGTCAGAAGATTTTCCCATAGCAGCGTCCTTATGCTGGTGGCGGATGCGGTTTTATTAGCGGCACCTAACTTCACATAATCTGGTGAGACTTTCCGCCAGGATCAATTCTGAGCTTCCCCACATACCACCTCGCTACGCGGCCCGCTTGAAATCAGCTCATAGGATCAGAAGACTAAACTTCGGAATCAAAATCTTAGTGCCACCGGAGGTGGTACCACGCCAATGATCTCGCCCTTTTCCCCTCTTCCTTTTCTGCGTGTCTCGGCTTCTGAAAATGACATCAAGGTATACTTGAAGGCATCAGGTTGCAGTATACAAGCGAAGATGCGCATGCCGATTGATGATTCTGACACACTCGACTTTATTTTGTGGCAATCCCTTTGCCAATGTCAGACATTAGGCTGTCTTAGATGGAGTTAGCGTTTCTCAGCGTTCTGAAGAACAGCAAAGTGACGGCCTCAGCACTGGTGGCAGCGATAAGCCTGGCAGTGGACTCGGGCGTGCTGGTGGCGGGAGACAGACTGCCATCGACGCGCGAAATCAGCCTTTTTCTTGGTATTCATCGAACAACGGTCACTCGTGCCTTCGATTTGCTAGTTGCTCAGGGTTATCTTGTAGCAGAGAAGGGTTCCCGCACTGTAGTGGCTGAAAGAGTTGCCGCTTCAAAAGAGACTT
Organism: Candidatus Melainabacteria bacterium; assembly: GCA_003151275.1. The sequence continues at coordinate 4,855 of PLXC01000120.1, read as the reverse complement.
CATCCGTCAGACGACAAGAAGAGTCTGACTTTTCCTGGTCCGACCGGTTTTCGGAAATAGCTCAAAGGTTAACAGTGAAGGACTTGCACACGGTAACTTCTGGAGATGCCACCGAACTCAACAACGGTGCTGTGCCGCCTGACCTCCTACCAACGAGCGTGTGGCAAAAAATCCTTTCCTACTATTGCCAGATTGGCATTGATTCAACCATGACATGCCGGAGCGAGACTTTTGGCTATCCGCCACTGAGACTGGCGATAGCGCAGTTTTTGCGGCGAACTCAGGGGATAGTTTGCCATCCTGATCAGATTGTTTTGTACTCAGGTGCCCAAGCAGCGCTGGCGAATCTAGCCGAACTCTTGGTCTTGCCAGATCAACTTGTTGTTTGTGAAAATCCGGGATACCCATTAGCGCGCGAACTGTTCGACATTCGTGGAGCCAGGGTTTTAACCGTACCGGTCGACGATCAAGGCATCATGATTGAATCGCTTCGAGCGATCGAAGGTCGGCCCGATTGGCTGTACGTCACCCCATCGTGCCAAGATCCGACGGGCGCGGTACTTTTGCAACCACGAAGAGAGACGCTAATCGAATGGTGCAAAGAGAACCGGACAGCCATTATAGAAGATTCCTGGGATTCTGAATTTCGCTATTGCTTACCGTCACTGCCCACGCTTTTTTCAATGGACAGGAGTGGTGCCGTCATTTATTTATACAACTTCTGGCATGTGTTGTTCCCACTTTGCTCAACTGCTGTTCTCGTTTTGCCGGAAAGACTAGTTAGTCTCTTCAGCAATTCTAAGTATCTTAGTGATCGACAATTTCCTACAATCGAGCATTATGTTCTAACCAAGCTTCTGGAAAAACGTCATTTGGAAAAGCATTTGCACAAACTTTGGAAAACGTTTCGGGAAAGGCGTCAATCCTTGCTGTTCGAACTTAAGCAGACGATGAAGCATGGTGTTAGCGTTGTAGCTGAGGGCGCAGGCATGCATGTTGTCGTCCGCTTCGATTCACAATGGCAGAACGAGCGCATCCTCGACGCAGGGCGGGCAGCATCGCTGCCACTTGTCTCAACCGAGCCATACTATGCTCAAGAGCCTGAACATAACGAGTTCATGATTAACTTTGCTGCCTTGCCCTGCCAAAAGACAAAAGCTATTGTCGAGCACTTCGCCGCAGAACTTGGGGTGACAATTTGAACGTGCAAGGTCGACATCAATTTATCCTGGCAGAGCCTCTAAAGCATGGTGCGTTTCGTGTTGCCGCGTTCAAAGATAGAAATCAAATCAGCATTCTAGTAACCTGGCATGCGATGCCCGTCGGTTTTCTTAGGGTCTCTGATGTAAACATGAATAGCACCAACTCCCTTGCTTCCCGTTAGCTTCAAGTGGTAGGCGCCTGCTTGATCCGGTGTGAATGTTATTCCGGGACCTTTTTGGTCATGAAACTCTAATGGTTTTGTCATAACCATTTTTTGTAGAGGGTCCAGTATTTCCACTGTAATCTTGCAGGTCGATTTGGTGTCGGGGTACACGCTCAGTCCGTGTTGAACGTTTGGATGTTCTACTTGGAACGTATCCTCAATCTTTCCTTCAGCATCGCAGTTTCTATTATCTTCGTACAAGCATTTCAAGATTTGATCGCTTTGTGTGATGTATATAAACGCCGGAAAGACAATTCCCAAACCGAACATGACCATGGCCGTTGGTCTCACTGTATTCTCATTTTGCCATGTCTTATATTCAGGGTGTTTTTGAATCCATTCCGCACCCTTGAACCACAGCCAAACTCCAAATCCAACAAAGAATAGAGCTGTCAACGCTGCAAAAACTATTACCCCTGTCATTCTTTTTCTCCGGTGTGGTGGTTGAGCTGTGCTTCTGTTGTAACAGGCTCATCATTTACGCAAGCTCTGATCCAACCGAAGTTGTCGGATTTGTCTTCATGAATCGACATTGCCAATAACAATGGTTCCATTTTCATTACTCAGAGTGATTGTCGCACAACACGCAGATGCACGGCTGGTCTAGGGCCTGGTTGAAACAAATGTTGTTCACGTATTAGCCACATAAACACAAAAAGTACTCCTTATGATCCGGGTCCAGTAACGCTCTCGTGCTGCCGTTGTATTGCCAGGTGTTTGATTCATGAATGCTCCAATCTAAGGAAAGCATGAACCAAATGCGATACCAACACAATGCTCGAAACTATTTGCCCGGCACATACACGGAGGGGGAAATGCTGCCGCCAGGCATTGCCGACGTCACCACCTGCCCATTCTCCATGTAACCAAGATACGTACCTTGAATCGTAACCAGGTTGTGAGCACCGCTGCCGGAGTAATAAGTGTCTACCACAAACTTAGTTGTGATTAGATAAGCATTTGGGATTGTCTTGCCTGGATCAAGAAGGCTCGCCCCCAATTTTAGTGTTTGAGGTCCTGGCCCTGTCATAGACCAACTCTGGAAAGTGACAGTCTTGGTCGCGTCTTCCGTGGCTGCGTTATTTTGCTGCCGTATACTTTCTTGAAAGGACCCAGCCAATCCCTGAGCAGGCGGTAAGCCCGGACCAGCTTTCTGCGGAGCACCGTTGGGATTGAACGGATTGATGTTAGGATTGCCGGGCGGGACATTGCCGGGCAATACCGGTGGAGCAGCGCCAGGAGCCGCTATCCGATCAGAAGGAACTCTCAGCTCGGGCTGTCCAAAGTAAGGGCTATCGAATTTTATAATGTAGCCACCGTTAACAGCTTGAGCGATTGTGCCGCCCACCCAGCCCGTGCCTGACGGGCTGACCTGGACATGAGAACCGATCGGCAAATTCGGGCCGGCATCATTGGGCATCTCGACTCCACCTGGCGCCGGGTTGCCCGGAGCCTGTCGAGGCGGAGCAGCACCGCCTGGACGCACGTTATCCAGAGCGACCCGGCATTCGGGAGTATAGTGATACGGTACATCGAAATGGACAATGTACGAATGATTCACTGCATCATATTTGACGATTGTCGCACCAACCCAATCATTTGAGGTGGGACTAACCTGAACGTGTGTTCCTGGTGGATACTGTTGGGCGAAAGCGCCGTTGGTCGATATACAGGCGACGAACGCCGATGCTAAGAGCACCTGTTCCGTTCTTCTCTTCATTGACAAATCCTCTTCCAGACAAATACGTCGCGACCAACAGAGCCATCCCCACACGTCCACACCCATGTGAACGTCGCCCTCATTCTTTCCAAAGCCAAGGACGGTGCCAGGCCATCGACCGTAGCATCCAGCCCGAGAGACACAATAACCAGCCTAGGCAGTACATTGATCACATTGCTCACAGGAACACATTGTGTGAGCCCAAGTGTAACAGGTGTGAGTAGTAATGGAAGAAAGCGCCGGGAGACCGGCAAGGAGTAATATGGTAGACAAAACTGATCGACGTAGCTTCTTGAGCAAAACTGGTCTGATAGCGACTGCCACTTGCCTCCACCAGTTCACCCCGCCAACCTTTGCCGCTGAACGAAAAGAAGAGAACATCAGCCCCGTAGAAGATCTTATGCGAGAACACGGGCTATTAAACCGGGTTCTGCTCATCTACGACCATTGCGCGGACGCATTGCAAAACAAACAAAACGTTGATCTAAAAGTACTTACAGACGCGCGCGGAATAATTAAGAACTTCGTCGAGGCATACCATGAGAAACTCGAAGAAGAGCACCTTTTCCCACGTTTTGAAAAAGCCAAAAAGCTTACCGAACTTGTCGCTGTCCTGCGCAGCCAGCACCAGGCGGGACGCCAGGTAACAGAAGCAATCGGCAGTGCATTGACGAAAAAAGATCATGCATCCCTCATTACATACTTGCGCGCATTCAGTCGTATGTATAGGCCGCACGAAGCCAGAGAAGACACGGTCTTGTATCCAGCCTTCCAGGTACTCGTTCCAGCCAACGAATATAAAGAGTTGGGAGAACAATTTGAGGCACGCGAACACCAGCTTTTCGGCAAAGAAGGCTTTGAAGGACAAGTTACGCGCGTCGGGCAGATAGAACGCGAACTGGGTATTTATGACCTTTCTCAATTCACGCCAAAGGTCTCGTAATTATGCGCTGCCTAAAGTGGATCAATTCGCAAGCCTCCGCCGCTTAGCGAAGAGAACTTCAAAGGACTCTTCGTCATGGAGAGCCTGAAAACCTGTGTGTCCACCGAGGAAGTCGAGTAAACAGAGGAAAAATATATGCCGAACGTGAGAGAAGTTCTCTTTGACCTGATGCGGGATTTACAGATGACAACAATATTTGGAAATATTGGCTCGACGGAAGAGCCGATGCTCAAGGATTTCCCGAAAGATTTCAGGTACATTCTCTCGCTTCATGAATCTGTCGCAGTAGCCCTGGCAGACGCATACGCGCAGGCATCTGGTAAAGTAGTTCACGTCAATCTGCACACTGCAGCCGGAAGTGGTAACGCGATGGGGAGTATAGAGACTGCCTGGTACAACCGCACTCCTATGATTATCACAGCCGGACAGCAAACACGCGAAATGCTTCTATTGGAACCATTGTTGACTAACAAAAACCCTCTTCTACAGGCTGCACCATGGGTCAAGTGGAGCTATGAGCCCGCTCGTGCAGAAGACGTACCGGCTGCTTTCATGAGAGCATACGCAACAGCTGTGCAAGCTCCTGCCGGACCCGTCTATCTTTCTCTTCCTATGGACGACATGGATAAAGAATGCTCACGGCATCCTGCAAAAAGAAAGATCGAGCGTCGACTGTCCGCAGGCGAAGACATTCTTGCAGCAGTGGCGGATGCGCTTGCTAATGCTAAATCACCCCTGCTGGTGTTTGGTGGCGCCGTGGATCAGA
>PLXC01000152.1 GCA_003151275.1 Candidatus Melainabacteria bacterium | reverse complement strand
CAAAAAACCAGATTTTATCTTTTCCTTGTCGCATCCAGCCTAGATCTCGGTGCGTGAGCCGCAGGCGCATCTTTTTATGTCCGGTGACACCGTTACGATCGGCTTTGCCGCTCTACACTGGATCTCGTCGTCCTCTCCACCGGCTCTTTTAAGGCTACCACCAAAGTTTTTGAAGTAAAGACCGAGCCCTGCGGGTGGCGAGACGCCAGTCTTGACTGCAAAAACTTGGGCGGTAGCCCTAAAGAAGCCGGCGGAGATGCCGGATATTGAGGTCTACCTAATGACTAACTTCGAAATCGAGATGATGATGAGCGGTACCTACAACCCAGAGTACCCATGTCCACACAACAACGATGAACTTCGAAAACTCGGAGATTGTCGGAAGTGCTACGAAGCACACCGGGACTTGATGTTTGAATATTCACAAGATTTCGAATAGAAATCAATAAGAACCGAGGCCAGCTCTGCCTCGGTTTTTTTATGGCTCCATTCCTTCCCGCCAAACAGTACAGCCAAACTTTGGAACCAGATGAAAGGCGCTCTACGCCCGCTCCTGGCGTCGCTCTGGAGGAACAGATCTGGGGATTTCTTTTTTTATGTTTTTAGGACAGGAGTTACTTTGACTTTTTCCTTTTGAGTTTGAATGGACCTTCACGAGCGAGCTTCTTCTCAGCTAAAGAGAGCACCTTTGAAGCTGCCATATCGAGAGCAGACGCCAGGCGGCTGACATTCTGAATTGCGATATTACGTGCGCCGCGCTCCACGCCTGCAATGTAGGATCGGTGTAGTCCACATAGTCTTGCTAGCTCAGATTGAGTTATGAGCAAGGCTTCGCGGCGCTGACGCAAGACGAACGCGACTGCAAATAAAAGTTGAGCATGATTATCTTTGTCCACTGAAACCTCCTCGTGTTTCTCATAGAGCCGCCTATAATCACATTACACCCAAATGCGATTATGCGGGTGGAGACGAGTCGAGTGTTTTTTCTGATATCGCATGTAGTGCAAGGCAAAAACGGGAGCAGCCATTACATATATGTTCAGGGCGCAGGCGCGCTCGCTCCTGCGTCGCTCTAGGGAAATCCTGTTTGGACAACGAAAGAAAGAGCAAAGGACAAAACCGAGGTATGCGCGCCTTGCCTAGGCGCTGAGGCTACCCACCCGCCGCCCTACTGTGAACGACTGATACACATTGGGCTTAATCGCGAACAGCACTAAAAATCTCTGTGAGCTTGCTAAAGATTGGCCAGTATGTCGGTTTTTCTTTTCTGGGTTGAGTCTGCTTCTTCGCCTGGGCGGGATCAAAAAGAGCCGTGAGCGGCGCTTGTTCCGATTCTTGTCGTAGCAGAGTGATCGTTGTCTCGGCACCTTTTCTCAATTCAGCAATTTCTTCTCTTAGCTCAAACACCGCTTTTTCAGCATCCTCTCGCACTTTTTTCTCGGCAGCAATTTCTGCCCGAAGAGCGACTATATGCTCCGTCAACTCAACTGACCAACTCGGTCTGGGCAGCTTGCCAGCTTTCATCAGTTCGGATTCTGTGATCAGCTCTCTGAGTAAGTGAGACATCGTGAGCTCTTTCGTGACTCGGCTACGCAGTACCCGGTACATATCATGCGGCACATTCGTACTCACCTGTTTCCATGTTTGGGCGTTTTGCAACCGCGCTGCTGGCATGTATGTCCCTCTTGAGAAGTAGGCTCAAGATATGCTGGTTGGGCGATAGGGTCAATAAACATTTTTGCCATTTTGATTAGCGCCAACTGCTGTGAGTGATTGTTCTCTGGCACAGCTAGGGCGATACGCGGCAATGAAAGAGCAATTCATGAATCTTAAGCTGTCTGTTTAGGCTTATCTGGAGACTTAAGGACCAGTCCGATAAATCGTTAAAAGAGCGAGATCACCGTATGTAGTACTACCCCAAAATTGCTTATTGAGAAACTGATAAAATTCCTGCAAGATCAAAGAAGCTAGAAATCCCATTCCAGACTCAATTTCCAGACTCGACCAAACGAAAACGAAACATAATCATTATTCTAAGACTGATTGAACGCGCAAGCGCGTTAATTCGCGTCAGCGAATTATGCCGGCGGAACCTCCCGCCGGTTCTCCTTATTCAAAGACGCTCAGATCAGTGTTTTAACTCCGTCACGGAGAATGTATTGCAGGCAACAATTTTATTTTGGAGACTTAGGCATAGCGCGATAGACGCAATCTCACGCGAGCATTCACAAAATGTTCGTATTGGAGGCGCTCATGCTAACTTTACAAAAGACATACCACGACACGTTGTTTACACTGATCCTATTGCGTAGCTATGCGATGGTTAAGATGGGCTTACAATCGGAGTCTTCAGCTTTTATACAGATTTCTGGTTTTGGTTGTGCGGCAAGACCTGACACGATTGATACCTTACTTGCAACACCAATAGCTCGCAGGCAAAACTCTAGAAGTCCTGGATTCATCAACATTTTCATCTGTAGGGTGCGGTGTCTTCTTCTACCCATCTCTGAACTACCTCCGCACTAAAACCTCGCTTTCCTTATTACGCAATTTCCAATTCACCAACGCAGCCGCGTGGCGAATGGAACCTTGCGTTGGGCGAAGAAGAAGACAGACCACCAAACCAAGGAAACCAAATGAAACGAAATCACAGGAGAAATCCATGAAGAAGCGAAATCTTCTCTCTGGCTTTGCCTTAGCTGCGTTAATGACGTTAGGCATTACCGGAGTCGCAAAGGCAAACACGTACACAAGTTGCGCCAGTTTTGTGGCTATGAGTCCCCCGCCTACCGGGGATGTCGTAGTCAATGAACCAGGTGCTTGCAGCCTTCCCTCGGCGATCAATGTGACCACGGGCAGCCTGACCATCACAGCCGGCGGGGCAATCACTGCTTCATCGACAGTCCAAGCCTTTACCGAGGTTACCCTGAATGCAGGCAGTACTCTAACGGCAAACGGCACTATCACAACCGGCAACAACCGCACCATTATGTTGACCGCTCCAGGAGCGATTACAACATCGACTATTGCTGGAAGTGGTCATGTTGGTATGACCTCGTCTGGCAGCACTATCACCGTCAACGGCGTTTTGCAGTCAGCCTTGGGCGGCACAGCTGGCAACATATTGTTGCAAGCTAACGGCAATATCAAGACGGTCGCAATTACGACTAATGCCGGAGGCGGTGCTGGTGGTGTCGAAATCGACGCCAACAAAGGCGGTGGTAACACACTGTTCAAAATTGGTGCATCCAGCGCCAATGGCATCAACGGTGTGCTCACCACCCACAATGGCACGTTTATCACAAACGGCACCGCAGCTTCGACCGGTGGCATCACCATCACTAACGGCAGCAAGATTGTTACCGGCAGCGCCAGTGCCGACGGCGGGCTGCTCTTTTTCAATGCCCAGATGGGTACTTTTGAACTGACAGCAGGAACCCTAAAAACGGATGGTGTCTCAGGTCACCATTCGGGCAGTCTTGTGATTATGGCCGACACCGTTAAAACTGCCGGAACGGCAGTAATCAGTGCGAGCCAAGCAGCCGGAACGGCAGGTATCAACCACTTCGTCGGGTTGTCGACTAAAAACTTGAACATCACTGGCACTTCATTGGCGATCAAGTCAGATGGTGACGGCGTATCAGGTTTTTTCGCCACCTCTTCTTTGGTGCCGCCAGGAGCATTGACTGTTGCAAGCAACGGCAATCTTGTTAGCTTAAGCTGGATAGTGACTGCAAGCAACACATTCTCGACCAATGTGCCCGTTGCGGTTACCGGCGGCGCTCTTACCATGACAGCCAACGGCAACAGCGCTCAGGTCCAGATCTCTGGTTATCCGGTCACCTTCAGCAACACGACGATCGACCTAGAATCAAAAGGTAAGACCAACCACTCAGTCCAATTCGACTATTTCGCCACAGGGACAGGTCCTGATGGGTTGATCTTCAACAACACCGGCTTGGTTACAATCGATGCCAGCGGCACGTCAGGTGGCACTGGTGGCTTTGTGGATCTCCAACAGTTCGGTACGACGGGCGGCGGCATCAGGATCAACACTCCTCCCACGTTTACGGTCAATACCAATGGACCGTCTTCTGGTGGAAATGCTGGCCCTGTAAACTTCAACGCGAATGCAGCGACCATAGGGGCTTCAACCAAGGTTGTAATCACGGCCAATGGTCCGTCGGCTGGAACAGGAAACGGCGCGCTGATAACCTTGCATCCAGGTACAGCAAACCTAAAATTCGGCACGAACAACGGAGACATTCAGCTTTCATCAAATGGAGGCTCGACGACGGGCGATGCTGGTACCCTCGACGTACAGACGTTTCCAACAGGCAGCATCACAATCGACACCGCAAACGCCGTCAGTGCGACAGTTCCAGGCACCGACGGCAAAGGAGGGACCGTCACGCTTTTCGCTAATGGCGCTTTCTCGGTCACTTCTGGAGTATCAGGAGCGACAATCAATGTTGATGGCAAAGGCACCAAAGACGGTGGCAGCATCACAATCTTTGGCACCAGCGGCAGTGTAAACCTAGGCACGGCCGCCGGAGGACTCTCGCTTTCGGCTAGCGGCACTACCGGAACGGGCAACGGGGGCTCGGTGGACATAGGCTCCCTTTCTCTCACATTAGCCAACGACCTCTCTGTCTCGGCTGGGACTGGTTCCGGCGGGAATGGGCACGGCGGCACAATGAACTTTCACGGACTTGGAGGATTTACCGTCTCAGGTACGCCGACCGTGAAGGCTGATGGTCATGGAACCGGCATTGCGGGCAGCATTACGGCCGCGATGTTTAGTTTCAACACGATGACTCTCGACAACGCGACTTTTTCAGCATCTGGTGATACTGCTGGTAGTGGCAAGGGCGGCCAACTTACCTTCACGAACCTGGGCTCAATCAGTGCGAAGAACAGCACTTTGAAAGCAAATGGGGGGCTAACGGGCAGTGGTGGCTCTTTGACAGTGACGGGTAGTGCCTCAATGGACTTGAGTCAGTCTACCTTACAAGCAGACAGCGGTACTTCTGCTGGTGATGGTGGCACCATATCATTGTCATACGCAGCAACCTCAATTTTGAACGCTGGAAACATCTCAGCAAGCGGCCCTAATGGATTGGGTGGCACAATTCAAGTAACAAATACGGCAGACGCCGATTTGATGTTTACAGCATCTGGGATGATCCAAACACTTGGTTCAACTGGAGTTTGTTGTGCAGTTGCAAATTTGCAACCCAATACCCCATCCTCACCTGAAGGACTGTTTGTGGCAAATGCACACTTGCCAGGTGCAGATGCTGTTGTTATAAAACTGAACGGTGGTTTCAACAGTATCGCTAAAACAGCTGGGAAAAATGTAACCATTACTGCTACAGCTAACGCCACTGTAGGAGTCGATGTCATCTCCGCGACTCAAGCTGGTAGTCCGATGGAGAACAATATCACTATTACCCTTCCCTCCATAGGTTCGTCGATTCAACTTTTCAAAAACAGCTCTATTACAGCAGGCGGAGCCACCAACCTTACTACTCCAGAACTCGACAATGCCGGTACAATTTCTGGAGGAAATGTTACAGTCGGTGCAAGCACGGCTGGAACATTAGTAGTAACAAACCTGGGTTTAATCCAGTCTGGCATAAATCCCATCACTTCTCTACCAGGACTTTTGCAAATTGTCGCACCACAGGCTGGTGGAGTGACATTCTCTCCACTCGGATCAACAATTGGTTCGAACCAATCGCAAGGAAACGTGCTTTTAACTGCTGGCACGATCACATTCAACGGCTCTCAAGATTTCGTAGCGCCTTCCTCTGGATTGGTTTCGATACAATCCACAACGCCCTCGGCGCCAGGAATTGTAATCGCCTCGTCAGCTATTGTAAGGGCACTTGGAGCACCTGGTAGCATAACTTCGCCGACCGATTTAGAACTGGACACAGGCACGGTAATTTCTAATAACGGTTCGCTTATCGTTGCTCGTAACCTAACCATGAAGGCAACTGTTGGAGCTTTGCAATTAAACGGCACCGGCTCTGTACAGGCACTCACGGTCAATGCTCAGGTATCAGGCGGTGGATTTACTGCAAGTCAGACCTCTATGTCTATTCCCGGTTCACCTAGTGCTCCGGCAGTCCTTAGCGGTAACGTTAGTGGCGCTTTCAGCGTAACGCTTACTGATCCAAACAGTGTAATTGCATTGAAAAGCATAGTTGCCACACAAGACATTCTCGTCAAAGTTGCTAAACAGCTTTCTGTGACATCCAGCGCAGTAGTCAATTCTACAAGCGGAGCCGTCACACTACAGGTACCAAGTATCGGCAGCTCGTCAATCACCATTGGTAGTGGCGCAACCGTTGAGGGGGACACTAATGTTCTTATCTTCTTAGGTTCTGATCCTAATTTGAACCTTGCTGCGGCCGGCACCACCATTGCCGGAATCACGCAATCTGGGAATGTACGATATGGCATGCCCACGACAAGCATCAATACCGGTAGTGGAGGAAACAGTCTCACAGCCCTGTCGGGGAGCGAAATCATTCTCAATCCTGGCGGAGCTAGCTCTGCGAATGTTTTGCTTTCGGGTGGTGTGACAATAAACGCCGGACCACATATCTGATCTAATACTCTGTTGCTTGAGCATTAGATAGAATGGCTAGTGGGCGATCTTTACAGATCGCCCACTAGTACTTTAGAATTTCTCGCCTTCTCCACCTTTCATCATTTCTACTTGGTGATTGTGATATTTCTGCCCTTGTTCAATTGACAAGGACGCTCTTTCCAGTCCAATTCGCTCACTTTGTGAGAATTTGCCCTGGTGCCTCAATACTTCTTCGTATAAACCAAGCGCAAGGACTAAAGAATCACCCTTGGGTTCTTTATTTCGTAAAATTGGCAAGATCCGCTCAAGAATGGGAGAAGCATCATCGAACTTTTTTCCGTTGACATATAGTTGTGCTAATTCCATTGATATGCGGGTAACGGCCTTCAAATCTGAAGGTTTTACACTATCCACAAAAGACAAGGCCAATTTCAAAGCATTCGCTGCATTTTTGGGTTCTTGTATTTGGACATTATATAATTTGGACAAGAATTCCATTTGCGTAGCCAGTTTCAAAACATCTTCTCGGTTTTGAGTTCTTTGTCTGGCAATAGGAGCAATTTTTAATGGTTTATCCAACAACCGCTCAAAACTAAACTTCTTGCGGCCTTCCCATGTCTGCTTGAACTGCTCTATGCACAACATATAATATTCCATTGCTTTATCAGGTTGATGAATAGCCGCAAAATGATCAGCCTTTTTCAGTTCACGTTCACCGGTAGTGTAATGAAGGTCTTCCTTGGTCGTTTCGATTTTGGTCGCTTTGCTAGCTACCGCATTCGTAGGCATTCCCTTGCATGGACAGCAATACATGCTCAGAATGAACATAAAAACCATAATATATTTAGAGTAATGTCTCATGTTAGTGTCCACATTAATTAGAATAGTCCTCTATTAAGATAGCCCATTTTCGAAGCTGTTGCGCAACACGAAAGTCTGCATTTGGTCAGCTCTTAATAGTCACGAACATTGACCAGTGCTGCTAACTAACGCTGGAAGCCTGACAAGCCCCTCAGCTCTTTTTTGACGCGTCCTAAAAAAAATTTGCCCACAAAGGCACCGTATGTGGTGCCTTTGTGCTCGCGAGCTCAGATAAAAGGGACCAGACAAAACATGCCCACCGCCCCTTCATCCAATAATTACTTCTTCGGGCGTCTCGATTTCGGAGCATTTGGTGTCGTTAATCACACCCTCCGACCACACCACCGATGCTACCACATCAGTTTAAATTTCGCAGCCCTCTGGAATTTTCTGCGTTTTTTCGACCTTTAATCCAGGCCAAATTCACTTCCGCTTCTAGCTGGTTTGATTTCTTTGTTCCCTTGAACGACGCCAGGAGTGAGTGCGAAGCACCCTAAACATACAAGTAATAGTTCTATTCTTCTGGCTGGTCTTGCGCTTGCAACTGCTGCAAATAGACTCGAAGTAGCACTGCAGAACGAACTGCGTAGCACATTGACGCCCAACAACCCAAGCATCGAGATCTACGCTTTTGATGAGATCTTTTCGTTCTGGACCTTCTTTGGAGCTGCTCAGCAGCAACCCTTCCAGCATCAATACGGCATCAGTAACATTAGTCCGACGCGTGTTTCCGCCGCATTCACATATGTCAGAATCGACGCTGCGGGGACTTTGCAATTAGCAACGACTGATTCTGGTAGTCCCACTATCCAGCAAGCAGCCATAGTTCATGAAATGGGGCATCACCTCGACTGGATTTGGGGCCCACTAGGCGTCTTCCATTCTTCGCAGAGCGGATGGACTGGACTAGCGAGCAGTGACACTGCCTTTATTGACTCACAACCTTGCAATCAGGTGTTTTTGCTAAGCACATGCACTGCAAATATGGGCATTCCAAACCACACCATCCTCTCGCAAAAATTTGGGGCGGTCATATCGAGTGGCGAAATGTTCGGGCTGATGTTTGAACATGTGGAAAAATTGCGAACTGGAGCTTTCACTGCAGTTCCTGAACTAGAGCAAGCCCTGGAGTTTCTGCCGATGGAAAAGCAATACATGCTGAACAACACAGCTAGCCCGCCACCACCGGTTCAATAAGCTTCAAGTACGAGAACTAACCTTCAAGTACGAGAAGTTTTGGGGAGGATGGATCTTAGATCCATCCTCCTTTGTCTGAGCAGAAGCATGCCAATTCGTATCAGGCAGGTCCGTGCTTCTTATACGATATTTTTGAATTCGATCGTTCTCAAAAACCAAATCCAAGAAAAAATCAGGATCTTTATCATTGTTGAACGTTTTCAGCCTATATGTTCGGCTATTTGTTTTTACGGATTTACTCTCCGAATCGCTACCCCACAAGCGTTCTGCTTGGGCGTAACTTATATCAGACAGCAGAGGTATCGGCCCATAATCAAGCCGCCATATTCGATCTGGATCTTCTGAATTCATGACCTTTGTAGCAGCCGGCCAAAGTCGCCTCAAATCAATAGGCGAGCCTTCCTCCGGACTCATCAAAGTGTCTCCCCCCGGTCCACCGAACGCATGGCGCGGATTCAGTAATACCGAACCATTAGGCAAAAGTTCAACTATAGCAACACTTTTAAATTCGTTAGGACGTCTCAAGTACCGGAGCCGTCTGAGCCATTTACTGGCACGCTCTAATTGAACATCTGAAAGCCGTCCGGTGCAGACAGTATCGAATCCTCCCCCGCGGATTGTGGGATTTAGTTGGATTTCCGATATCGAACAAGTTCTTAATGCATCATTGCTACTTAGGCTTTTCGAGGCTGTATTTGTCGGTTTACTCAGAACGCCGTTTCGATTCGACTCAGGGGGTGGAAACGATTTAACCGGCTCAAGTGAGTATGACAGCAGCAATGCTAACACTGCCGAAGTGATAATTGTGTTTTTAGACATTGCCATTGAACCTCCACGACAGCATACTTCAACTATAGATCAAAGGTGCGCCCAATCAATACGTATTTCTGCGTATCACATTGACAGGACTTAGCTAGGTAAGCCAGCAAAAAAAATTGCCCATAAAGGCACCGTATACGGTGCCTTTATGCTCGCCAGCTGAGAATAAAAGGAGCGGCAGACAAACATGCCCACCGCCCCTCAATCCAATACTTGCTCTTCGGGCGTCGCAATTTCAGAGTATTCGGTGCCGTTAACCACACCCTCCGACCATCACCGATGCTAGCACATCATTCCAAATTTCAAATTTTCAGAGCTTTTTCGCACTTTAATTGCGCTTGCTTCAACTGGCGGATTGATCCGTGCGAATCAATTAACCAATAACCAATCAGCTGCCCAAAGCCTTAGCAATTCTGCCTTGCGCTGCCTGGCACTCGATGTAGCCTTTTTCAACTGCAAAAATGTAGACACCGTGCTCTTTTAGAACTGACGCAAACGTCTGAGTGTCGCAAGGAATCGGCTCGCACCGTTTCCAGCGTTTTCGCAACTTGCCAAATTGCAGAATCACACGCTCGTAGTTTGGTACTACCGGCACCGGCGCACTGGGACGCCTGGGAGCACGTGCAACCATGATCTCAAATAAGTTATCTATCTGAGAATCAATTTCTGGATACTTCTTTTTTCTCATGCTTTGAACCAGGAGCAAAAATGAGCCCACCAGCCAGTCATATGCTGCTTGTCAGTCAACAATTTAATCTGCATCTCTTTGGCTTCTAACGATTCTTTTTGCGATGCCAATTGTGCTTGCAGGTATCCTATTTGACCCGCTGCTGCTTCTAGTTTGGCAGCTTGTTTTTCTACCAGCTCAACAAGAAGGAAAGTTGCCTGATGAGGACTTTCCTGGACTGAACTGGTGCTGCCCTCGGTTTGGTCCTGGACTTTGCTCTCCACGGCTGGAATTTTCTGTGGACTGTCCTCTCCTGAGCTGAACACCTCCACATTGAGAATTTCAATAAGACCGGCTCCTTCCACTAGCCATTCATCTTTGAATTTTCCTTGGGTTTTTTTTCCAACCAAACTGCCTTTTCTTAGGCGCTTACAAACGGCGTTTGTTGAAATTTTTAAGAGCTTTGCTGCTTCTTCTACAGAAATAGGATGAACTAGAGACTGAGGACTTTCCTGGACCGAACTGGTCCTGTCCTCGGTTTGGTCCTGGACCTTGGGAAACTCGGGACTAGAATCAGTTGGACTGTCCTGTATAAACACATCCTCAAGCCCCTCAATTGAAACCGAATCAATTTTGACTTCTGGCAACGGATCGCCCATTTTCACTCCAGTTCACAATTACCCTGAGCATTATGTAACCAAAGGGCACCACCTGTAAAGGCGTCTATATCGACAAGATATAAGCCCCGTATGCCTTACGGGGGTTGTTGGCGCGCCTTGATCGAAAAAACGATCAGGCGTAACATTTAACACTGAATATTTGTGCCTGCCACCGTATTTGGGGCAAAGGAATAGACCGCCAAAAACAAAAACACCGCCAGAGGCGATGCTTTCAGGAGTTATATAGACCGGATTTTCCGTTCAGATTATAGAGAGCTTGACCGGGCTCGATGCAATCAGAATAGGGCATAAATCCGGCACCGTCAAGCACGTCTTTTTACGTGCATAAGGCAGGCAGTGACCGGGGCTTTAGCATTTCAACAAGCCGCAGTAAGCGGCCAAATTAATCAAGATCAGCGGCAAGAATTCTTGTCGCTATATCCGAATCGTATCCAGGGGATATTGCGCCCGCCTGGCTGCCAGAGTTGGACGACGGTAAGCAAGCACTGGCCGATTGAAGACAAAACTATCTATGGTGCCATAGCTGATAAAGAGACGAACCTCTGGGGGCTGCGCTGGGCTGAGCAAACACGCTTTGCGGTCCTGGACATAGACAAGAACAGTAAGTATCACAACATTCAGGAACTCGAGCAGCTGCAAAAAGTCCTGGTTGAGATCAGGTTGGCAGCCACCCTTTATCAAAGCAGTGAATCTACTGGATGGCATTTGTATATACCGTTCGTTGATTGGATGAACAGCAAAGATGTTGAAAAGACGCTAAAAGACTGGCTGAAGACAAAAGGCTATGACATTAGGTGCGGGCAGTTGGAGGTATTTCCGAGTGGTCAGGCGCTGAGGTTGCCTTTGCAAACTGGCTTTGCCTGGCTAGATGATCAGGGCGCTATCAAATTGCGGCGAGAAGAAATAAGCACAGAGCAAGCGCTAGAACTATTTTTGAACGATCTAAGGAAAAATGCCCGAGATTGGCTAACAAGCAAGAGGCTGATCGATACTGAGTTAGAGATGATTAGTGTGAGTGCCGGCGGAGTTGCCCAGGCGCAGCAAGAACGGCTGAACATAAGCGGGTTGGAGGGGCTATTTGCAGGCGGCAAGATCCAAGAGAATTGGGAGCGAGGGCGAGAACTGTGGCAGCATGGGCTTCTAGCTAAAGGGCAGCGACATGACGCAGTCATGTTTGTCGGTCATTACCTCTGGTACGGCGACCCTGATCAAGGCGTCACGGCTATCCCTGGAACTTTCAACGATGAATACAGAGCAAGGTTGATCGAGGAGTGGCTAGAGAAAAAACACAACGGCTACTGCAGACATATCAATCAAAACAAATGGGAAATAATCCGTGAGCAAATAAAGAGGGCGGTGCTGTGGCGCGGAGATCTGCAAGAGCAGGAGTACGAACCATACCGACTAACAGGACGCCTCTTAAAACGCTTCCTGGCTATCTATCGTAAGACAGGACGGATATTCACAGTTGAAGAATTCCAGAAGGCAAATGAGAGAAGCAGAGAGACGGCCCGAAATAAAATCCAGCAAGCAGTTTCTGACTGCGTCACTGAAGGCCGGCAAATTAGTCGATCGACATTGGAGAAGCTAACCGGGTGTTCGCCAAACACACTGAAAAAGCACGGGGACCTGTGGCGACTCTTGGCAATAGGATCAGGCGAATATAACTCGGGGGGGCGGGGGGCGTTGGTTCTTCTTCCTGGTTCAAGTGAAGCAAAAAGAGAAAATTTCAGCTCTGTAAATCTTGGAGACTCAGGGGATCTTGAGAAGAGCGAAGAACAAGAACGCTTGGAGTTAGCACCTATTGTTTTAACGCCCCCCTTTCTTCTGCCTGGCGATGAGCCTACCAGCGAACTCCCAGTGTCAATTTCCGTTCGCTCCTTAAACGGTGACCCCCCCAGCTGCGCAAAGCCTCCGCTGGGTCCCCCCCATTTACCGCTCACTCCAATTGACACCGGGTCCCTAGTTCGCTGGTATTTAGGCAGAACGGCAAACGCTGCGGGGGGCTTAGAACTTAGCTGCATTAGGCAAGGCTACTTTGAGATAATGCCTGGCAGACGGGGTTATAGCTCTACGATATTTCCTCGTCAACTTTCAGATGGTCAAATTGGGCTCTTGGGATGTGGGATAATTTCCAGCCTGATGGGGTTGATCAGCGAGACTGGTGTTGATCTCCCTGTCAACTTATTGCCTGGAGCAGTTGGCGTAAAAGGTCTATTAGCTAGCAATAGCAAGAATTCAATTGTCTGTTTTTCGAGTAATTTACAGGTTGATAGTAGGCATAGACGTTGGGTAAATAAGCATTTTGGGATTTCATGTAAGAAAGGCGCTCGCGCCCCACCTTTTGTACACGGGCTCTAGTACTGAGTTTGCAATTTGCTGTAGTCTAATTAGCACCATCTATGGTGCCTCCGGTGAACGAAGTGAACCGCGGCTTAGCCTGGCAGAGTTAGCGTTTACGCAGTTGATATATTTTGATGTAAGCGTAAATGCGCGAAGGCAAAGCGGCAACCTGATACATATGTTTCCGATCCAGAGAGGGTTGGAAGCGACGCCGCTCGCGTGCCGTGCGAAGCAACGTAAGGCAGGATGAAATACGCTGGGCGTATAAGACAAAAAGCAAGCCAGGTTAGCGTGTACGATATGGGCATGCTCAATTTGAGCATGCCCATTTAGCCCATACAACCCTTGAAATTCATATTGTGTAATGATAGAGGGAGAAGTAAAAGTTGGGCAGAAAATGGAAAAGAAAAAGACAGCGAGACGGACACCGCGTTTAGAGACGAGGCTTGCGCCTCAGGACTTCATCGAGTTCGATCAGATCTGCCGATCGGAAGGCAAGACGCGCTCTGAGATGGTAAGGAGGGCGATCCAGTTTTATGTCGCCAACAACGAGAAGCAACGGAAAGAGCCTGAAGACAGCGTATTAGACAAGCGACTGAAGAAAATGGAAGACCGGATAGCCGGGCTCCTGGTCAAACTAGGAATTGGTGTCTACAAGCTTGACCACTTGTTTTGGATACGGTCGGACAAAGAGATCAGGCGCGAGCTTTTCAAAGAATGCTATGTGGCCGGAGTGCGCCGGATGAGAGAGAAGCTAAATAAAGACGAAGAAGAATTGAGAGTGTCATCAGGTAAGTAGAGATGCTAAAGGCAGTGGTGAAGCACAGCTTTATAAAGGGCAGCAAGGGAATCGGCAGAGCGCGAGCTCACATAAATTACATCCAGTACAGAGAAGGAGCGGACCGAGGCAAGGGTCCACGGGAGTTTTTCAACCGTGACAAAGAGCAAGTGCTAGGACTGGACATAAAAGAAAGGCTATTAGAGCAAGAACGAAACGGCGTATTGATGCACAAGATCATGTTATCGCCAGGAGTGCAAAGCGCAGACCTGAAGGACTACACGCGGGAGATGATGGATCTGTTAGAGCGAGAGAAAGGGCGACCATTAGACTGGTACGGCATCGGACATCGAAACACAGAGCACCCGCACATACATCTTGTGATCATGGGCAAAGACCTGGAGGGCGGGCGAGTATGGCTAGACCTCAGTGACTCGAAGAACCTGAGGCAATGGGGCAACAATTACTTAGAGCGAGAGCACCAGCTGGAGCGGTACTTGGACAGAGAGCTGGAAAACTTGTTAAAAGACAAGGTGCGAGAAATTGACCTGGAATACAGACGTGGCACAGGTGACAAAGAGTACGAGCGCCTGATGTATGGCGGCGATGACAAAGATTATAAGCGAACAGGGCGAGACGCCGAGCGCGACACGCGCGAGTGGGAACAGTTTGATAAGGACTTGCACAAGATTTTCGATCGAGAGCAAAGCTATGGACGGCCGAAGTCATACCAACAGTTTCAACGAGAGTCAGCTGGGCGGTTAGAAGATTTCCACACGGATCACACGACTAGGGAAGCACGAGAGCGCTGGAAAGATTTAGCGAAGGAAGACCCAGAGTTAGCGCAGGAAGCCGAGCGAGAACTAGAATGGTTGAACAATTTCGCTAAAGAGAATCGCGGTGGCAGGCAACGCGACACTTCTTCAGTAGACATAGATCGGCTAGCCGACGGACTGACAAGAGACGAACGGGAAGATAGAGATCTTATCGACACAGTTTTAAAAGAGTCAGAGGTTGGAGACAAAGATAGAGTAGACGACCTTTTCCCGGCAGTTGAGGGAAGAGACAAAGAGACAGAGCTGGACACGCTGATTTTTGGCAAATCAGAAACAGAGCGACAGTTAGAACCAGAAATAGAGCTGGAGCCGGTTAAGGAACCAGCTCTGGGCAGCGATGATTCGTGGAAGTCGTTTGAAAACGACAGGCAGGTAATGGAAGACATGAAGCCTGACGATCGAGAAGATGACGATCGCGATCGAGGAGAAGATCTGTTCGCCCGAGGCGAAAGGTAGGAAGTAGATGGCAGCATACGGCACAGTAACAGTAAGATTGCCACAAGAGATTGTGGAGAGCTACAAAAGGCAAGCCCAAGAGCAAAATAAAACCATCTCTGACATTGTCAGAGAGAAACTATTGAACGCAGAAGGTGCTCAAGCACAGCCAACAGAGCTAAGTGCAGAAATAAAAGAGCAGTTGCAGGACATGAACATAACGATTGAGGCGTCACTAAATGCGGTGGGGCAAGTGATAAGTGCTGCATTTAGGGAGAGCGCCGAAGCGAGACACTACGCCAGATTGGTGACTTCGTACGCAATAGACATGACGCGCCATCTAGCAGAAAAAAAGGTGTTGGATAAATCTGCAAAAGAAGAAAAAATGAAAGAGTTAGATCTTTTTGCGGCAAAAGAATCAGCCGCTAAATGGCAAAGGATCACTGGCCAAGCAAGCGATTAGAAACTAGCTTCTGTAGAACAAAATGTCATCAGTGAGATTAAGCAAGAGTTGAGATGGTCAGAAGGGCGGAAAAGATAAAATCTGGTTTTTTG
>PLXC01000032.1 GCA_003151275.1 Candidatus Melainabacteria bacterium | reverse complement strand
GGACATTTAAATCGTCAATTCACAGAAGTCCTCTTCACCATCCGGCTTTTTGTTCAGAAGTGCTGTTCACCAGATGATCGATCTGCTGGGCGACTTTACCAAAAGGAATGGCTGGGACGCTTCGGACGACAAGCCGCAAACTGTGATCATTCAGCGGAAACGCGCTTTTTGAGGTTGGAAATGCGATCAGCCATTTGGCCAAGGGTAGGCACGACGAATTCGTTGACGCTCTTGGGCAAGTCTGCTTTTTTCAAAGACTCAATGAATCGTTCCCGATTCGACAACCACTTCCGATGCATCTTACTCAGTTCATCGATATGGGCGTCACCCTTGCGGGTACCTGGACCAATCAAGGCTTGATAACGCTGCTCCAACGCTGCTGCATCAGTTAGAAGCTCGGACAGTTTGCCTTTGAGTGGTTCATCCAACTCCGGCAAATCCTTGTAGCGGGACTGCCTGGGATTCGCTCGTTGTGCTTCGGATGCTACTTCCATAAGGCTTGCGTACTCATAGAAACCAGGGTAGTTCTGGCACAGAATGGACAGTTGGCGATCATTTGCGCCAACCCAAATCCTTTGCAGGTTCGGCAAGTGGCCAGCCATGTGATTGAGCAACTCGCCCCCTGTTATTCCCTTAACCGCAAGCTGTCCGACGCGCTGGTCAATGGCTGCGGCCATCCGGCGGAAGTCTTCCATGGTCGTCATTTCCTCACCTCATTAGACGTCCAATTATCTTGCAAAAAAGTGTCGCATTTATCGTGCAAACTCACAAAAGTTTCAGCTGTTCTTTTTTGAGCCCGTGAACAAGACTTATGAAATTTTTTGCAGTCGACTTCTGAAACTGACATTTCAACACAATTACCGTTATCAAGCACTTACACTTGTTAACGGTGGGATAGTATCCGAAATTCTCAGCCCGCAACAAGCTCTCTGCACCGCTTACGCATTTCAGCAACTCTTTTTTTTAGGTATATAAATAGCGAACAGCTTGGATCTTTGGTACCACTGCTGATACTAAATATATTAGCACTTCTAAGCATCATCGACTAGAGGGGGACCGTGTCTTCCCTTAAGCTCATCTTTTATTTCAGCCAAAATCTCAGCCAGCCACCTTTCACTTTCATAGTCAGGACTCTGCAATATCAGGGCACTATATACAGCACTTAGCTTCTTTAGATCACTGATAGCACAATTGGAGATCTTCTCAGGCAAGCTTTCAACAACGCGCTCCTTCCACAAGTCTTCAAAACCCTCCAGGGCGTCTTTTAATTGTTCGGACTTACGGACAGCCACAGCAGATCGTCTACCGAGCTCATAGGCGATCCTACGAGCTGCCAAGCGCCCCGCGGGCATCTCTTTTTGAGAAACAGGGAACAGGGGCTTGCTTTGAGTGGAAGCAGCCCCTATCCCAGCGTTATATTCGTCTGGATCGCCTGCAAAGTGATCAGGTTCGACAGCTATCGTCTGGTTCATGCGCCACAGGTCTGCGTGTTTGTATAACGTGTCGCTGCTGCATCGGGTTTTAAGCCGGAGCTCACGCATGCTGAAGCGATGACCAGTATCAGTAAATTCTGCCACCGCCGTGGCTATTTTTTTTCGCGCTGTCGTCTCTCTGTTTTTGTTGTTTCGCACCCACGACAAAGGAATATTGCCTTCATATCGTTTTGCTTCTTGATTGCGCTTCGCTGGTGGCATCCATTGCGTGGCTCGTTCGATGTGCTTGAGCGCTTCGGGTCGATCAGCCGATATATCTTTGCTGAAACCATGGTGCTTTGTTTTCAGTATTTCTTCAATTACCCATTTGCGCTCGGTTTCATATCCGTAGCCGAGTGGTGAAATCAGTCGTTCCGGGTCGCCATAAAAGAGATAGTGAGACAAGCTATAGACGGCATCTGCTCGTTGTGACGGTCCGGTCAAACCAAAGCTGTAGTAGTGACGGCCTTTGACCCAAGTGTCAGCTAGTATGCCCGGAGGCATCTTCTGAAAAGCTGATTTCACGGCGCTTATGGCGCTATCTGATTCACCAGTTCTTACGTAATTACGTATAGGAATTACTTCTGCCAGCCGCGTACTATTTGCTGTTCTGGCGACGATAGTTTGCCTGGTGGCAGCTACTTTCGCTACGTATGCTTTGAGTTGATGAAATTGATGCGTAGTATTAGATGTCGATTCGATATCACGCATGAACGCAAGAAGAGCTTCGTGTGGGCTCATCTCCCATCTTTCGTCTCGTACAGTCAATGTATCTGCGTTTAGCCATGCCCAACCGGGCTGCAACGGCAGTCGCAATCCCTGGCCCAGTGATCGATTGCCCAGGTGAGGAAATATCTCGAGTGTGCCCTTTCCGAGTTCAAAGTCGTGCAGGCTGAATAACTGAACAAGTTGATCGCGCAAATCACGAGAGCTTATTGGTGCATCAAAGAATATATATAGGTGCCAACCACCCGAATCGGATGAGCGGTATAAGTTAGTCTCTGTGATCCCTGCTTTGTCGAGTAGTTCAGTTATTCTTCGAAGACCTTCTTTGTTGTGGTACTTACTGCCGGCGTCAATATCTAAGACGGCATATTTACTAGCCTTGCCTGCGCGGGTGCCGATGAAAACTCTCGGATGAACACATGCAATAGCTTTTAGGATTTCGGAATCATTCAATTTCCATTGTTCATTCGCCGACGCCCATCCAGATTCACCATATTGCTTATAGATATATGCGTATCGATGAAATAGCGATAGAAACTGAGCAATCGCATTAAATGCCGATCGCGGAAAGAAATTTTCACGTGAGAATCTAGCCAGTCCAACAGTTTTGTTGGCCAGCGACAGTAATCCGGTCGTAGGGTGCTCTCTTTCTAATTTTAGACGAGTTGACCTAATCGGATCGGTGACTTATGCTTGTTGCACATTCAGGAAGTCGCCAAACACCTGGAATTACAACTGCATATCCGGTCCTTAAAGATCACTAGAGACATCGCCTAACAAGCGATGTTTTTCATGTCAGTATGTTGAAATCACCCCCTCAAAAATGCGGCAAGCTGATTGCATCGCTTTTTACTCAAAAAATTTTTCATTTGATGACTAGGCTCACCTTTTTACCGAGTCGTTGAAGATACTTGGTTAGAAGTTCTACCGAGAATTTATCGACCCTGAGCCCCACAATTTCTGCAATGCGCGGCTGTGCAACACGTAATCTTCGTGCAGCTTCCCTTTGACTCCACTTCTTGGTTTCGATTACTTCTTTGATTTGTTTGATCAATTGGAGTCGCATAAGAAGGGTAGTTCCGTCTTCTTCTTCATAACCCATCTGCTCAAATACAGTCCGATAGGCTCCCAAGTCATGCATTTGTTTGACGCTCGCGAGAATTTAAGTGATACGGATAAACGTATAAGCTTGGCGGTGGGCGTCCTGAGTTCCTTGTACGTCTAATCCGGATGTTCATGAGCAACACAACAGAATGGCGTTTACGTGCAACGTGGGTTGCGGGTAAGGATGTTGCCAACTTCAAATTGACCGACGAGGCTTGTTTGATACCGTCAGTTGGTTGATTACGTTGATCACGCACGGTTGCTTGATCAATGTGTTCGCATCTGTTTGATCCAACTTTTTTGATTTCTTCAATGCAAATTGTGCGTGGGTGATCATCCTGATTAATCACTGGAGCATCGGCAATAATCACTGGAAGTGGCTTATGTTCTTCAGCTACATCAAAATGTTGCATCGATTTCGCTTTCGGGATGTTGATTACATGAGTAGTTAATCCCCAAAACTCAGGTCGAGCAAGATCAAGTTTTAGTAAATTGACGACTTGGAAGAGCCCGGCTGTGGAGCTGGCGTTTTTCTTCAGATCCGACAGAAAGAGGTCCAAAGCAGAATTCGTTGGTATTTGATTTCGTTTTATTATTGAGCACAAATCGTTGTTAAGCCATTCGAAACCACACTGTAGCGGCAATGGAAGGGCGTTTTCTTGATCCGGGTAGACGCATAACATGTCTGATGACAAATCGAATCCCTTCAGTGTCAAAAGCTCTTTTAGTTTTTCGGACACAAGAAGGCTGTCGTTTTCTTCAGAGAAGAATAGATACAAGTGAATGTCGCGCGAACCAGCAGCTAAATATGTTTTCGGACGCAATCCAGTTGCCGACAAGACGTTGACTAAGCGGTGAAACTTATCCAGGGTCGTATAGGGGGAGTTTTCAGGGATAGATATGACAGCGAAACGTGTTTTAGTCGCAAATTTGCAGGCTCTGATGTTGCTAGGCGTGTCCGAAATAGAGTCTAAAATTTGTTCGTCGCTAAGGTCATGGTACTTACTGAGAGTCCGCCACAGTCCCGTACTCGTATGCTTGATTAAGCTGTCTACTCGTAAAGTAAACAGATTGAGGAATTCTTTAGCCGGACTCTGCTCGTTCGAAATCGTCACCATCGACAATACTTCGGCGATATATTCTGGAGGGCTAATTGTGGGCTCTCTTTCTAGGAGATTAGTCTCTGGGTAAGCAACCAAGCAACTGGTGGAGTGTAGCTAGCTGTTCGGTTGGTCTACATTCGAGGCACCACTGACAGTGATGCGTATTCATAGATCGTGGGGATCGTAAGGCAAGTACGCAGATTGATCAAGCTCTTTTTCGGTCATCTCGTGTGCATCTTTAGCTTTTGAATACTCTGAATATACATCAGCTGGTTATACAGATCAATCACAAGTCTCAGATCGATATGCATTTGATTGAACAGGTTAAACAGATTAATCAAAGGTGTCAATCACCAGCACTATTTGGCAACCAGGCGACGCACCATGATACTTAATTTGGTATCAGTCGACTGTGACTTTCGTGTCTGATCAATCCGATTAATCAGGTTAATCAATAATCGATCAGAAGGTCAGGTGAGCAATAGCTGATGAGTGGACTGAGTAGTCACTCCGCTCATCCGAAGAAAGATATTCGCAAGCGATACGTGTACGATAATCAAAAAGATATAGAACCATCCTTAGTGGCTGACTAATCAGATAGTGCATGATCAATCAATTTTCCCTATAATGCTATAGCCCGCAGTCTGGAAGGAAAGTCATATGAATGATCAATCAAATTTGAATGTCGAACATCTGTTTAATAAGGATGCACTAGTTGAGTCAGATAAGGCCACCGTGCAAAATGGCGAGTGGATGTCATTGCAAGATGCTTCGAACAAGAGCGGGCTTTCAATGGGTACCTTACGCAGATACATAAAGGCCAGGAAGCTCAAATCGAGACGACTCGGGCGATCTATTAATGCGAAGCTCGAAGTTTGGGTTACTCCTGATTTAATGCCGGAGGAGACAAATTCGGGCGACGTTTTTGAATTCGATGGTGAAATTGATGATCACGCAAGTGATGAAGACGACCAAATATTTGGCGACCGTGATCACACTGATCAATCAGACGAGCAAACACTAGTGTGGATGCGTCGAAAGCTCGACGAAAAGGATGCATTACTAAGGGAAAAGGACTCCAAAATTGAACGCTTAGCTCACGAATTGACTGGTGCTACCTATCGCAATGGATATCTCGAAGCCGAAAAAAGTATGTTTGAAGAGAAACTTCTTTTGTTAGAAGACAAGGCTCAACAAACTTTAGCCCAGCTGCATGAAGAACCAGTAGCACCCGTTGAACCACCAAAAAAATGGTCGCAGCTCTCAAAATGGTTTTTCGGTAAATGAATTACTTGGTTACTTGGTTACTTGATTACACAGATTGATCAATAACTTGTGCGTGTCTTAACCCGGTCTTATAACATTTATGTTTCGGCCGAATGGAACGACAGAGCGGTACGCGCATCATCCGAGGGTCACAAGCCTCGTCCACAGGAATGACAACCAGGAATGAATTTGACGCATGCACGATTGGTTGATTCGTTTTTAGACTCTCAACTTCGAGAATCGATTTATCCTGTTTTGGCAACGCAGAATGGACAACCAGTTTTGACGGAGGCAGTGGGAAATCTCCTGTCAGAACAAAGCGGCAAATTGACTCTTCAAGTTACTGGTCAACCCGAAGTCTCCTCAATGTTTCGCTCGTTTTTTAAACCAACTGGCGTCGTGATGACACAAGATGATCATTTAAGTATAGAAGGGTCTATTGCAGGAAACGTATCTGTAAGAGCCAGACTGCTAAACTTCAGGCCCTCGATTAGACTGAAGGAACCTCAATCCAAATTGGTGTCAGAACTGAACTCCATTACCTTATCCAGTCCAGCCGAGGCGGATCAGAATTGGATTATAGAGGGGTATCTAACAGATGTTCCAGATGGAATTTTCACAACTTTCGGCGCTGGTGAAACGTCACGGTTGAATGAACTTGAGCTTGATTTAACTGAGCTAACCATAAAACTAACGGACTTCTCCGAAAGCAGAAAGTTTGTTCAAATCCGGCTCAAGGACAATAGTTGTGGCTGGAATCACGGTCTAATTGCGGGAGCTTTTCTCTACACTCTGAGCACTATGGCAGGGAGACGGATTGAATGGCGATGTCTTTCGATCATGAATGGGTCTCAGGTGCATTCGGAACTCTTCATTCATAAGTCCAGAGAAGCTGAATTCTATAAACCGATTGACACATGGAAGCTTTCAAAAGATTCAGTTAAGGAAATCGCAGAAAAAATATTCCGATATTATCTCGCTCATGGTGATTGCGCAGTCGGATACTTTCTCGGACAGTGTTGGGATTTTACTTCATTCGATTTCCCAATTAGACAATTGACATTGGGGGTCGCGATCGAAGGCATCGCCAGTGCCACCGTTAATGATACCGAAAAAAGTGGGGTTTACTATCAAGAATTGAAGGACAGACTGTGCAGTTTCATCGATGAAAACGTGATAGCACCGCTAAATGAAAATGAAACTGAGTCCGAATCGGACAGATTGATAAAGGTCACTGTTGCAACGCGCCTAAAAAATGTAGTGACCGGAAGTTATGAGCTTTCAGCCCAAAGGCTGATTAAAAGAGCATTTGAATTAGTCGGAATGACGGTCACTAAAAAAGAATTGGACGCATGGTCCGAGATGCGTAATAACCACGCACACGGGAATGTAGTTTTTAAAGACTTAACGCAGGCAGATTGGGATCGGTATTTGGTCTGCGTGTCATTGCTAAATCGATTGGTATTGGGACTATTCGGCTGTCACGAGATATTAGCCTCGGTTCAAGCTGCTGAGCAATAATCACCTACCTTCGTAAAAGATGGCACCATAAGCAGTGCCAAAATTGGCAGATGATCAATCATAAGCGAATACTTAAAAACGTCGCTTAAAACGGCTTCTAGCGGGGCATGGATATCAAGAGTAGATTCGCATTCTTGACAGCTGTTCGCTGCCGGCGTTATTGGAATTTTCGAAAAATGCCCGTTAGACAAAAGGGACAGTTTGTCTAATAGAAATTTATAGAGTGACACCCACCAGATGCAGTGCCTGTCTTAGAACGGGAAATGCTGGTGCCGACGCGATTTCGAGAGCATCCATAGCGTGTCGATATAAAGTGATGCTCTTGATGCAGGTGTGCTTTGCAGGGATGATCAATTCTACAAATCTTGCGGAGAAATATGTGGTGAGAACTGCAACGGAACTTCCAATAGCCAGCACGTCAAAGATTGGCACCAAGCCAATGTCAGTAAGATCGGCGATGAATAAATATTCAAACCGGTCCAATTACAAGCTGGGAACAAGCGAAGAATATCAGTTTGCCATGACCGTTCTCCGTGAATACATCAATACTTTCGGTAGTGTTCTTTTGCGCTCTCAATCAGTGCTGCCGACCATATCAACACGAGTGAAGAAAGACGAGATTTTAGCTTGGGATGTGTATGAGATGTCGTCAATAGCGCCCTGGCTCAAGGGATTCAAGCATTTCTTTCTGGAGTACAAAGTCAATGCACCACCCGAAGCAAAAAAGCAATGGACACGAATTGTCTCCGATTTTATCGGCTGGTGTGTCGAACGTGAACTGTTGTCAGTCAAGCAACTGCTCGACTATGAAGTGCCGGACACTAAGACAATACTGGCAGCGGCGTTTGCCCAGACAAATCTCCGCAATGTACTAGCGCACAAGAACAACAATGTTGGACGTTTAGAAGATTGGCACGACGCAGAGCCCCTGTACATGGTTTCTCGTGTAAGAGCAGGCAAGTTGTGGTTCATTACTTGTATCGCTTCAGGTCCATCTGGATATGAAGAGTTTGGACCAGTGCCTGTGCCAAAAGGTGTAACTGATGTAGTTCAGCCTGGTTGGGCAATAGAAGCTAGCTTCGGAAAACGTGGTGGCACCTGGCAGATGATGACGGCCGGCAAAGTGATCGCGATCTAGACTGGCATAACAAGTCTCGGCAAGTGATTTCGGGTTATCGTTTCTCTGCTAGCTGAGTGGCAGCCTGTTCGGTGGTGCAGCATAGTTAAAGGCCTTTTTGTGCCTGTACAAGTCGCTCTTGGAACCACTGTTTGGTCAAGTGAGTTATGTCGCTTTCCAGAGCCGGTAAGTCTGCATCAAGTGGATACCGAAAGTAAACCAGTAGCGCTTGTCCTAACTCGCGCTCTTTAGGTTCGAGGTGCTCAACATAGATTTTGTCATCACCGATGCGAGTTTGAAGAAAATCACGAAGTTCAGTCAGCTCAGGACTTTCTTTAAACCAGCGCGCTAACATCTCAGAGAAAATGTCCGGAAGTTCGACGAACGTGCCTTGTCCCGATGTAACTTGGCCATTGATGCGAGCACCCGGATAGCCAAATGTTTCTGGTTCTTGTTCTGACGCATGCTTGCTATCGTTCAAGCCGGTCACGACTAGGCGCAAATTTAATCGGTCTGTCACATCACCTGTACTAGCACTTCGTATTTTTTCAATCAGTCCGTTTTGGTACAGTTCACCATATGCGGTGCTCGTTTGTTCAGGCGTAAGCCCAATATCTGTGGGTAAAAATCTTTTGGATACGCTGACCACGTCTGGCGGGTGGCTAATCCATAGCCTGCTCATCATCCAAAGTAAAAGTTTCTGCGCATCAGGAGTGAGCGCTTCATGTACGAGCCGCTGGCTCATAGAGCTATAAATCTGCAGTTTTAAGTCAGCTGATTGCTCAGGACTGTATTCAACTTGCTCAGGATCGGACTCCTGTGCCTTTTCCTCATCTTCTTCGACGGCACGCAGATGTCTCAGAGATCCTTTACCCAGATCATGTGGATCGGCGATTTTAAATTTTCTGCACCAAGCCGCCAGGGCAAAGCTACCGCCTTCCAGCATTGCTTGCCATTCTTCACTGTCGGCGGCGGTCGATTCAGCAGCATATAAGAGTGCTACGACCGGTGCAAGTCTGGCGATTATTGACTCGGCATGGCTCAAAAGCTTGCGCTTATACCAAGCAGTGGTGTCAGGTTCATTGGCAATGTCGACAATACTAACTGCCGACTGGAGCGCGCGCAGAGTTTTTTCTTGTAACCAGGGCAGTTCGTTGAATTGTCCGGAGAAAATTGTCATGGCCGTATTTACCATCGATGTGAGCGTTCAGGGGGAAATAAGACTATCAGACTGCCAGTTCTCTTTGGGCGAAGCCAATCAAATCCGTTTGTAAGCGCTAAAAATGAAAGACGTGAGCGTTCATGAGTAGGCTAACAAAAACGGGGCTTAAAAGCGCGTAGAGACTGCCGCAGATTTCAAGAGTGCTTTTGGAATCTTGACAGCTGTTTTGTGCAGGCGAATTGCGAGTCGGTTGGAAAAGTGGCATTAGACAAAATGGGCATTTTGTCTAATCAAGAGGAACTGAGGACGCCACCATATTCAGTATCTCCAGTTGCGCAAATAAAGTCGCCCCCTTATACTAGACAAAACAGCCGCTCTAGAAAGAATCGTCTAATTCCAGGCCAAGCTCGCATCTTATCTTCAAAAGATATACAAAACGTCTTCAAGGTCTTGGAAACGCCTCGCGATCGCTTGCTTTTTGCCATCGGAATTTATACCGGTCTGCGCATCGGCGAAATTATCCGACTCTCTCGCGACCAGGTCTTCACCGACTACGGTGGTATTCGAAATACGCTTAAAGTTAAACGACTAAAGAAAAAAGACACCGTATACAGTGACATTCCCATTCACTTTCGTCTGCGTGATCATCTAAAAGAATATGCAGAAGAGCAAGATCGGCTTCAACAAGCACTACAGGCGATACCACAATCGCAATCTAAATGGTTATTTCCCTCTCCGGATTCTGAGTCTGGGCATCTGGAAAGAGCGCAAGGGCATAATGTACTAAAGGCTGCGTTTGATATGTTGCGTTTAGAAGGTGCATCAACGCACTCGATGAGACGCACAATGCTTACAAGTTTGAGCCGCGCCGGAGTGCCACTGCGGACGGTGCAGGAAATCTCAGGACATTCTAGTCTTTCACAGCTGCAAACATATCTAGCAGTAGATCCAGAAGATACACGAGAAGCCCTGCAGAGGCTAAAATACTAATGTGCACGCTGAAGGTTAATCAATGACTCTAGGAGTAATAATTCAGTACTGCAACAACGGGTTGTTAATCGCAGCCGACAAGCGGTCGACGCAATTGTCCACAGGCTCGTTTCAAGATGACTGCACCAAGATACATCCCGCCGGAAAATTTTCAGTGGTAGTGAGCATTGGCACAACCCTAAGTGTAACGCCGGTCGTTGGACAAGATTTTGTGGATTTTTCTGCCAGTGAGTTGCTTAGTGCGGCGATCAAAAAGGAGGGCGCAAACGGGGACATTCGGCCTAAATTGGAAAGAGTTGGCCGCTCGTTTAAAAGGAGCTGCACCGATTTCTTCGAGAGTGAAAGCGGGAAAAATTTTCCTATAGGACTTCCTATCTTTAAGTCCCGGGTAGTTCACTACAATTCATTGGCAAAAATCTATCAGATGGTAACCTTTGTCGTAGACCACTATCAGCAAAAGGCCGATGTGAAATACTCTGTGAGTGAGAATCAGTCGGACGTAACGGATTATTTTGGACGACCAGAAGTGTTACTCGAATTGCAAAAAGGCTCAAATCCAGCCTTGGATTCGTGGCGTGATAATCAATACGTTCTCAAGATTCTCAGGAACGAACTGGTAGCGCAACATGTTACGCGTGACGACGCGGAGAAAGCAGCCTTATATTTTATTTGGCTTACAAGCAAAAATCTTCACTTGTTGCTGCCTAACGATAATACCGTCAGTGAAACTTGTGATATAGCCATTATTGAACCCAAGAAAGGATTTCAACTTTTAAAAACAAACGCTCGCCACAACGATGTCGCTGTTTAGTTTTCAGATAGGCCGTTAATGTTTTTCCGCCTAGTATCAGGGATGGTGGCATTACAATAGTCGCTAAATTGCTCCTATTATCAGGCATAGGCAACACGGCATAAGTTTTGCATCGCCATTCAAACTTTTGTTTTTCGCTTGGCTATAAGCCGTGTTCTTCTTTCGTCCAGGTCCGCTTTCCTCTTTTTCAATGCCTCTGGATAAGATGCCACCAGCGCACTTATCTCATCAGCTTTCAGCGGGCGCTCAAACTGCATTGTGCTATTGTCGAGATCAATGTGAATCAATCCGCTCTTGTGTTCATTTAACGGGCGCCAAATTTCAAACCCTAGCATAATTGCTCTTTGCCAATCGCTCGAACTAAGAACCTTCACCTCATACTTGGCAGTTAAGTCTTTTATGGTGCGCAGAACGGCGTAGTCTATAGACTTAGACTCCATAAAGTAGTGGTGGTTCTCGGCGTACGAATAAACTAGAGCAGAAATTCCTTCCTCTATCGCAATCGCTCGACCTCCATCCTGGTTCTGGTCAAAGTCCTTGTCAGACTTTCTCTTTACACCAAGTGTGTAGCGAGTTACGGGTGACCAGCCGAGCACCGCTGCATAGGCTAAATGAAATGCATCATGGAAGCGGTAGCCATCATCATCGGTCACATTATCAGTGAGACGATCTCCCATCGGGACACCGTTGCAGAAGCTCATAGTTTCCTGCTCGCCTTTATAAATGCAGTCAAATATTTGCACCGAAAATTTTCGTGGAATCTGCTCTTCTTCTGAGAACTTGGAGTCAAAGTTTGGGGCACTTGGATCGTCGGGACTCTTTCCCCACCTGTCGTGGGTCTTGGAGAGATTGTGTGAGGCAATGTCGCTCAGCTTCAGATTGAATTTTGTGGCGATGTTGGCTATATACCAAAGCAAATCGCCTAGTTCCTCTTTTACCTTATTGTCGAAGTTGAGATGATCTCCACCATCTCGCATCTTCTTTTTGAATTCGGCGAGAAGTTCACCCGCTTCACCAGCTAGTCCGAGGAGTGGCACAACCAATTTCTCTTTGTCTTCGCTTGCCATGTAGTCCTGCTCGGTGTCATAAGCTTGTCTTTGATATTCGTCAAAATCCATCCCGCCCTCCTAGGTACGATCATCTTACTAATGGTAAGATTATCTTACCACAGCAAGCGCAGAAAGATATCTGACGGGTTATCGGGTTTATTTTTGAAATAGTGCCGGGTCGAAGCCCCACTTGGGCGGATACGTGTACTGGATAGGTTTATAAAGCGGTTTATGGGTTTGTTTGATACGTGTGCGCCCCGACAGTCCGGCGATTTCAGGATGAGCCACCCGAGAATACTTATCGACTTCGCAAAACAGATTCTGACAATCTATTAGCTGAAGCTTGCGACCGAACAGGTCGTTGAATTTGAGGTCAAGTTTAGCGAACTGTTCGTCTTGGGTCTCGGCCATCATGCGAATGATGTCGCTTTCAGTCCAGTCGCCGCGAGATTTAAAACATTTTGCGATGCCATCTTTGGCGCCGGGACCAGGGACTACAAAATCCATTTCGTCAAAGCTAGTCAAATTGCTATAATTCAAGTCAATCAGATATTGATAGGCAAGGAACGATCCAATAGTTGGATACTGCAGAATCAGATGGTATGCGGCTTCCATTGTTTTAGCGTTTTGCAGTTGTTGATACAGTCGGTCTTTCATCATCAACTCGATCAAGTGCAGATGATTCTCATGCTTGCGCGATGAGCCAAAGCTCGAACTGCCTGATGGCATGATGTACGCCGAAGAATAGATAGTGGTGCCACCATCCATAGCCTTGGACAAAATTGGGTTGAATCTTTTGAAGGTGTATTTATCCCAGGTAATTTCTTCAAGCTCCCGGCTCAAAAGCTCCCATGTTTCAATCTTGTTGAACAGCTTGAATAACATGGTGCGAAAAAAGAGATCTTCGGGAGATTGTGAGCCATCATAGATAACGTTGTGCAGAAGAAACTGACTAACTCGATCAGAAGCTCTGTATGCATTGGTGAACTTATACACACGGAGCACCGGATCGTCCGTCCATGGACCGAGTGTGTTATTCAATCGTTTGAAGAAAATATTCTGACGCTCGCACGCAAACTGCCAATACGAGCGAAAGACAACTGTTGGCTCCGGTAACGTGCGTTTTACCCGGATAGTGACAGCTTGATGCATCTTCGACGCTTGGGGGTGAGTTTGCAAAGTCATCGAAGATACTCCAGGTAGAAGGCTTGCCTGGACTAAGAGATTACTAAAGGTTGCAGGAAGTTGCTATAGAATGGCTTATTTTCACGGATTCACCAGCCCAACGAGAACCAGATTTCTATATAACTCCGGCGCCCGAAGAGGGAGTAAAACAAATATCCAAAGCATTTCAAACAGTCACCAAAAGTGAGTTTGTAAGATTTTCGAGTGTCAAAGTAAATAGGATTTTAGTATTCTGTCCGACATCAAACCCAGACAGTTGAGATTTGGAAAACCAGGGCCTTGGCTTAGCCCAGACATCATTGGTAAGTGTAATTTTGGCCGAAAATTGCGCAACGACAAATCAGTGTCAATAAGTCGTTCAATGGAGCGCTCAAGAAAACGCCGTGCTTGTGGACGGTGAAGCTGACTATTCCATGCCTCTGGAGTAATGCTCTCGCTTAGGATGGTCTCAAGAACCTTGCTCTGCTCGGTGGTCAACTGAGTAAGTAGATGTCGAATTAGACTCAATCTGGCTGAATCGTCAAAAAGATCTAAAAACCACATAGCATCAAATCCGGTGGCAACAACAATATATTGATACGGCACCTTTTCGACTTGTCCATCGTATTTCAGTGACAAAAGCAGCTCGTCATTCGTTGAAATCTCTACTGATTCAGCTTCAGACGTAGTGTACTCGACTAGGTCGCTTTCTTCTAAACGTGCTTTTATCGAAGAAGAGACTACGCCCCTGTCGGCGCGACGCATTATGCTGAATCGACGCCCTTCTCTCAAGGTTTGCCAACTGACGGGATTTGAGAAATAGACTAAATCTTTAGCAACTTCCGCTCTGGTAAAGTAGGCGTACTGCTTGCAAATCAACTCTATAACAGCGTTCCCGCCAATGTGATCGAGAATGCAGCAGGCGATCGCTGCAGCGGTTTCGCCGGCACCGATTACCGCTATTCGCGCGAAATTAAGATTGGAAAATTTTTGTCTGTTCGCCCAAAACGACTCTCCATCAAATATCCGGTCATGCTGTGTGGGCTGGTCTGTGAGTAATCTCGGTTTGCCATTCCCGGTTATTACCAGTCCAGATGATGAAACTTCATTTTGAGTATCTGAAAGCACCCATTGCTGCTGGTTATTGATCGATATTTGGGTGATTTCTTTTTTTACGGTCGTAAGTTCTGAAGCTCTTGCAACCCAATCAAGGTAATCTCGAAACTGATAGTGTGGGGCTCTGGGTCTGTCTTTTGCCACCCATTCCGGATATCCCCCAACAGACAACAGATAATTTTGCCAGGAATATTTGAACATGCGCTCACTTAAACGGGTGCTTAAATCGGCACCAAAGACCTCATGTGAATAAGGGAAACCGAGATCTTGTTCAGATGGGGATACAAGCAATTGGAGTCCGTCGGTATAGCCACGGGCTCCGCTCCAGTTTGCTCCGACATGATCTTTTTCAATTATTGAAAGCGGTGCAATCGATATTTTTTCATCTTTGAGAACGCGGTGTTTTGCCCATATAGCGCAAGCTTTTGGTCCCGCTCCGAGGATTGCAAGTTGCTGATTATCGCTATTCATAAAGCCGGTTTCCTCTTATTTTGAGATAAACTCGTGGGTCCATTGACTTTAGACGCGAGAGGCCTTATGTGCATAGCAGCCCACGGTATTGATATTGTAGACGTTGAACGATTTGCGAAGTTAATCGAAAAAGGTGGCGAGGCGTTTTTAGAACGATGTTTTGTTCGAAGCGAAATTGAAGAAGCGTCATACAAAACCAACGAGCGGCTTGCAGCCTGGTTCGCCGTCAAGGAAGCGGTACTGAAAGCGCTGGGAACAGGACATTCAAACGGCGCCATTTTTACCGACATCGTAGTTGTACACAATGAGATTGGGGCCCCATTTGTGGAGTTGTCTGGACGTACCAGAGAGCTGGCAGAAAGCATAGGCATAAAAAAATGGTTCGTCAGCATCAGCCACATTAACAAAATTGCTGTCGCTTCAGCCATTGGCAGTAGTTGAAGTAAGAGAATCAAGCTTGACGGCAAGACCGCGTAATTCTGGCATAGTTACTTTTGCTTCGATTTTTTCTGTACCGATAAAGCACGTCACTGTATCAACCTTTAACGACATCTCTCGACCGAGGAAAGCAGCCAGTCTACAGAGCCCCAGGTAGTTGCCGTAGGCTTTTCGCACAACATCTTGCTGCGCATAAAAAGCGTTCAAGCAGAGTGATCCGGTTTTTTTATTTGGGACAACGCTCAGATGCTGCAGACATGGAAAACCCAAGTAGGGTGTGGGTTGATGGTCGTCGACTGGGCGAAAAATGCTGACTTGCAGCGCACTTCGTCGGAGTACTCCAGTTTCGGCTCTCGTGTTGTGCCTGTGGATTATGTAATCAAGCTGGTTGTCGGCTTCGCCACCACCATTATTCTGAATCATGCGATCAAAATACAAACCTCGATTGTTCAGGCTTTTCTCGGCGGCTTGGATGCGCGGAAAGATGAGCTTGTAGTCAGAAAAGAGGCGCGCCCTGTCATATTTAACCCTCTCGTACATCCGAATAGGAAAAATTGTGTTTGCTACCGTATGGCAGCCACCTTGTTGTTTGTGGGCGATTACAAAGGCATCTACTTCGGCTCTAATTGCCGGATTTTCTGGGATAGAGTAGTCATCGCCAAAGCCCCCAATTGATACTACTAGTGGTGCAACTTCGTGTCCTCGCGCATCGAGAATTGCATGTAACACTTTCAAATAAGCAATCGAAACGTTATTTTCTTGGATGGTGACTGGAAACGCCATTACAGTTCATTGTCCTCGTCCGGGTCTGGCAGGTAAAGATAGCGATTTAAACCGACGAATTGATGTGCCATGATTCGAACTTGCTGGAAGGTTTTGCCGTCGGCGGTCCGCAAAGAAGTGACGCCCCGACGGGCAGCTACGAACAGCTGCTTTCCATCGATTGGAGGCAGTGTGTGCAAACTGTCGTTTTGCGGAGAAACTGCGGCGTCAACCAGTACATGGTCACCTACTTCACATTCAATGATCGAAGACAGAGACTGTTGATCGGTGACAATTAGTCGGCGCGGAATTTCGAGCCTTCCTACGAAAGACTGCCGTATTGTAGGTAATTTGCTCTTTTTAAGCTCTTGAGACTGACCAAAATCGATTAACTTCATTCCAGCAGACAAGTGAGTTACCAGAGTTTCATAGCCGACGCCGAAATCACATGCGATGGTATAAATCTGCTCCGGCGTGAGTTCTACGGCTTTCCAATTTCTTTGTGCTAATGCTTTTCTAATTCCTTGTGCCGGCATCAGAAGAGAGGATGCGAAGCAATCAGCAATGAATTCTTCTGGCGGCTTATTCTGTGATTCACGATGTTCGACCAGTTCATCGAGCATGAAGCCATGCCCGAAGACATGGTGTCCTAACTCGTGCGCGCATGTGAACGCCCTACGAACCGCTGGTCTGAGAGCCGATATTAGGAATCGTGGTTTTTGACCTGGTATGTAATTGCCTTCCATACTGATGTTCACAAATTGCACTTCTATGCCCATTGCAGAGCAAAGGTCATAGATAGAGAGCGGTTCATTCAGCGGAATGTTGGCGTTTTGTCGGACTTTGAGAGCAGCACCTAACGCCAAACGTGCCAAGTCAGCTTTTGTTTGCACAACGGTTAGCTTGGTCATTGGGGTTCATCTTTAGGAATTGCAGCCAATAGACGCAAAAGCTTCTCCAGGTCTTGTCCTTTAAGCTTTTGAATTTCTCTTGCTGCTAATTGAAGCTGTGTATCTTTCAAATCAACTATCTCTTCTCCTTCTCCCATTAACCAAGCTGCGCTTACAGAGAACAGCGTGGCAAACTGCGCCAGTTCTTCGGCGGATACTTTGCGATTTCCTGCTTCAATTTCGCTTATTGATGGACGTTGCATTTTCATAAGCGAGGCAACCTGACCTTGACTTAGTCCGGCCATCTTTCTTGCCTCTCGTATGCGAGTGGCGATCAGCTCACGAAGCGACTCCGACTTCTCCATTTGGACTCCTTTTAGATCTCAATTGTTCTGCCTGCAATTCCATCAAACGTTCGGCCGCTCCTTCAATTGAGCGCATCTTGTCTCCCTTTTTATCGCAGAAAATGTTCTCATCGAGAGGAATGTTGATTCCTGTAGCGCCCATGACTGCGACAGTGCCAAAAATTCCGATGTCGCTGTCAAACTGCTCGATCTTATGCGGTACCGTTGAAGGACCAATGTTCGAACATGGCAACCCAAAATCGGTCAAAATGTCGACGACAACTTGCTTTACAGCATCAATGCAGTTTTGTTTTGTGATGGTAGCCATTTCTTACCCCCGGTAAGATTATCGTACATTCGGGGCAATTATGTCAACAGCTTTTCGTATTTCGTGCAATACGAGGTTGCCGAGTAGGCAAGGGCGTGTCG